>NZ_JAANMZ010000028.1 GCF_011250555.1 Bacillus sp. MM2020_4
TAGCGCAAGCTAGTAAGAACCCTGAAAGATGATCAGGTTGATAGGTCAGAGGTGGAAGCGTGGCGACATGTGGAGCTGACTGATACTAATCGTTCGAGGACTTAACCATTTGATTATTCGTTTTTACAAACTTCTTCTGCATTATCTAGTTTTGAGAGAACGATCTCTCAATTAAATTAGTCTGGTAATTATGGCGAGAAGGTCACACCCGTTCCCATACCGAACACGGAAGTTAAGCTTCTCAGCGCCGATGGTAGTTGGGGCATGCGCCCCTGTGAGAGTAGGACGTTGCCAGGCACACGAAGAGGACAATCTTTTACAGATTGTCCTCTTTCTTTTTTTTATAAAAGTGAGGGTTTCGGTAAAAAAGTACGAAGTGTTTTGAAAGAAAACACGAATAGACATACACCCAATTGCTACGTACGACATATTATAATAAGGGATGCCCGGGGCAAGATAATTCAAAAAATTGTATACAAATGAGTGAAGAGGGACAGAATGGGTGTATGGAGGTGGAGGAATTGAGTTCATTTTTAGCACATAAACAGTATGTAGAGACATGCGTTATTTGTGAAAATCTAAAACCAAAAGGCATACATCTATATACGTCTTTTATTTGTACAGAATGTGAAAATGATTTAATTCAAACAGATACAAATGACCCAAAATATAAATACTTTTTAAAGCAGCTTAGAAAAATAACAAATCCTGAAATTTTTTCCTAACAAGTCCTTTTGGGCTTTATTTTTTTTGGAAAAGGGGCGGAGCGCCGCAAAAGCGAATCAAAATATCCTGTGTATTTGGAATATACAGGTTTCACTAGAAAGTTAAGTTAAGTCTAGCTCTGCTCACACCGCCTTTATTATGTTAGGTTGGCTCTTTCGGTAAATTTTGTTGTAAAAGTTGGAATGGGGCACTTTAGAAGTTTTCACCAAAAAATAGGAAAGGCTATCGTTTTTTGCTAAAATAGATGAGACTCTTAGAAGGAAGATAAACCATGAAAACTCAATCGAAGAAACCTTTATACGAAGCATTGGTGGAGCATGTAAAAAAGAAGCCTATTTCTTTCCATGTCCCCGGACATAAATATGGCCGTATCAATCAATCAGATGATTGTCGCCTTTTTGAACAAATATTACAAATTGATGCAACGGAGCTAACAGGGTTAGATGACCTGCATTCCCCTGAAGGGGCAATTTTAGAAGCGGAGACGCTTCTGGCTAAGCTTTATCAAACAAAGGAAAGTTTTTTCCTTGTGAATGGATCAACCGTAGGTAATCTCGCGATGATTTTGGCAGTCTGCACAGAAGGGGCACAGGTCCTTGTCCAAAGAAATTGCCATAAGTCCGTCTTAAATGCTCTTAGACTGGTGAAGGCAAGACCTGTTTTTCTTGAACCGGACTATGATCAGGAATGGAAGATAGCTGCGGGTGTTAGTGTAGAGACGGTTAAACAAGCAATGAATCTTTACCCGAATGCCAAAGCAATCATTTTAACGTATCCGAACTACTATGGAATGACCTATGATCTACAAGGAATTATTGATTTGTGCCATCTTCATCAGATTCCGGTATTGGTTGATGAGGCACATGGGGCACATTTAATAGTCGGGGAGCCTTTCCCGCCGTCTGCTGTTCAGTTAGGTGCTGACATTATCGTGCAATCGGCACATAAGACACTCCCAGCCATGACAATGGGTTCTTTTTTACATGTGAATGGCAATTTGATAAGAATGGAAAAGGTTAAGGAGTATCTTGGAATGCTCCAGTCCAGCAGCCCATCATATCCCATTATGGCTTCCTTGGACATAGCCAGACATTACCTAGGTACATATGAACAAACGGATTTATCCTTTTTGCTGGCCGAAATTAGGCACTTTAAAGAGGCGCTAGCCAAAATTCCGGCAATAAAAGTATTAGACTTTCCAAACAGTCACGGTGACTTTTTGAAAATTACTATTCAGACTAGGTGTGAGCTAAATGGATTTGATCTTCAAAGAAGATTTGAAGATGCTGGTATTTATACTGAATTAGCCGATCCATATAATGTGTTGTTTATTCTCCCGTTAGTAAAGGATGGACAGCATTTTCCGTTGGCAGAGGCAGCAAACAAAATAGAGACAGCTCTTCAAGGTTTGTCTAATTATAAGGTTATAGATGAACTCATTATGGATGGTCAAAAGATTTCCCAACTCGCGGTTCCTTATGGTGAAATGGAGGATTTAGCAGAGGAAATGGTATCTATTGGGGAAGCAGCCCGATGTATTTGTGCGGAGATGATTATCCCCTACCCACCAGGGGTTCCATTGCTTTTAAGGGGAGAGAGAATTACGAATGAAAAACTTAATCAACTAAAATGGCTGTTACAATCCGGAGCGAGGTTTCAAGGTAGCTTCGACGTAAAACAGGGGAATATAAAGATTTTAAAGACAACGTAAGTGAAAACATTTTGGAGGTTTTAGTTACATGAGCAACGGAACATTTATTACATTTGAGGGCCCGGATGGTGCGGGAAAAACAACCATTCTTACTATGGTGGCAAAACAGTTTTCGGACGCTTTAGTAACTAGGGAGCCAGGCGGTATTGAAATAGCGGAGCAAATCCGCCGAGTTATTTTAGATAAAGGAAATACGGCAATGGATCCGCGAACGGAAGCGCTGCTTTACGCGGCTGCACGGAGGCAGCATTTAATAGAAAAGGTAAAACCTGCATTAGACGCGGGTAAAGTAGTTCTATGTGACCGGTTTGTGGATAGTTCATTAGCCTATCAAGGCTATGCACGCGGTTTAGGAATGGATGAGGTATTGACAATTAATCAATTTGCCATTGAAGACTTAATGCCTGAGCTGACCATCTATTTCGACATTGACCCCGAGTTAGGTCTGAAGCGGATTAATAGAAATAAAGGAAGAGAAATTAATCGGCTGGATTTAGAGGATCTTGATTTCCACCAAAAGGTAAGAGAAGGATACCATTTATTAATGGAGCGCTTCCCTAATAGAATTGTTCGGATTGATGCCTCAGGAACTGTTGAGGAGGTCTATCAAAAAACGCTGCAGCTAGTAGAAGGGAAATTAGCAGAAAAAAGGCCTTCCATCTAAGGCCCTTTTTAATTTTGCTCTGTTTAAAAAGGTATGCCGTACAATAACCTGTTATAATAAAGATAGAGTTGTACAAACAAAAGGGAGAGGGTGTTTTCAAATGAAACTCATTATTGCCGTTGTTCAAGACCAGGATAGCAATCGTTTATCTAAAGCGTTAGTCGATTATAATTTTAGAGCGACCAAATTAGCTAGTACAGGTGGATTTTTGAAGTCGGGAAACACCACGTTTATGATTGGAACTGAAGATATCCGGGTTGACCGGGCTCTCCAAATTATTAAGGAAAACTGTAAGTCGAGAGATCAGCTTGTAGCCCCTGTTTCACCAATGGGTGGTAATGCTGACTCGTATGTCCCATATCCGGTTGAAGTCGAAGTGGGCGGAGCAACAGTATTTGTCTTACCAATTGAGCAATATATGCATTTTTAGTATTGCTGATATTCCTATAGATGGTGAGTGAGGAACATGGTAAAAACATGGGATCAACTAGAAGAGCTGCAGTGGACAGTATTGAAAATGTTAAAAAACAGCTTACTGAAAAATAGAGTGGCCCATGCGTACCTTTTTGAAGGCATAAGAGGGACAGGGAAAAAGGAAGTTAGTCTATTACTGACAAAAGCACTTTTTTGCGAGTCGTTACTTGCAGGCTATAAACCGTGTGAGTCATGTACTAATTGCCGACGCATCAATAATGGAAATCATCCTGATGTTCATATCGTTGAACCTGATGGGTTATCGATTAAGGTTGACCAAATTAGAAATCTACAAGCGGAGTTTTCCAAAAAGGGTGTCGAATCCTCAAGAAAAGTGTATGTCATAGTCCATGCAGATAAAATGAGTGTGAGTGCATCAAATAGTTTGCTAAAGTTTTTGGAGGAACCAAGTCCTGGGACAGTTGCCTTCCTATTAACAGAACAACTGCAGCAAATATTGCCAACCATACTTTCTAGATGCCAAGTATTGGCATTTCGTCCGTTAGCTCCCCAGGTAATGGTGAAACAGCTACAAGAAAATGGCGTTGAACCGGCTAAGGCACCACTGCTGGCACAGTTAACGAATAATCTGGATGAGGCCCTCAAATTAAATGTCGATGAATGGTTTGCACAAGCCCAAAAAATAGTGGTAAAATTATATGAGGTGTTGAGAAAAAACCCCCTTGAGGCAATGGTAACACTCCAGGGTGATTGGTTTCTGCACTTTAAGGATAAAGAACAGATTCAACGTGGTTTAGACCTTTTACTTCTTATTTTTAAGGATTTACTTTATATACAATTAGATAAGCAGGAGCAAATTGTTTTCATAGAAGAAAGAGAGCGGTTAAAACAATTTGCCTTGCAAACATCTGGACGGCGCTTATCGGATCAAATGTCAGCTATTCTTGATGCAAAAAGGAAGCTGCAGGCAAATATGAATCCTCAGCTGATGATGGAACAGCTTGTGTTAAAAATTCAGGAGGGATCTTCATTTGTATGATGTTGTAGGAGTTCGCTTTAAAAAAGCGGGGAAAATCTATTATTTTGATCCTGGAGACCTCTCAATCGAAAAGGATGACTTTGTGATTGTTGAAACGGTCCGCGGCGTTGAATACGGGAGGGCAGTTATCGCCTGTAAACAGGTAGAGGAGCATGATGTGGTTCTTCCATTAAAAAAGGTGGTTAGAATTGCTGACCAGAAGGATCGCATGATTGTCGAAGAAAATAAGCAGGCAGCCCAAGAGGCATATGAGGTTTGTAATGAAAAGGTGAATGAACATCAGCTGGATATGAAGCTAGTGGATGTTGAATATACATTTGATCGAAATAAGATTATCTTCTACTTTACTGCTGATGGAAGAGTTGATTTCCGTGAGTTGGTCAAAGATTTAGCAGCTATTTTTCGGACACGCATTGAATTACGCCAGATTGGCGTCCGTGATGAAGCGAAGATGCTTGGTGGTATTGGCCCATGCGGCCGAATGCTATGTTGTTCAACCTTCTTAGGTGATTTCGATCCTGTCTCTATTAAAATGGCGAAGGATCAAAACCTTTCATTAAATCCTACAAAAATATCCGGTTTATGTGGCAGATTGATGTGCTGCTTAAAATATGAAAATGATGAATATGAAGCCGCAAAAGAAGCTTTGCCTGATTTAGGGGAAATCATTGAAACACCGCAGGGTGCAGGAAAAGTGGTAGGACTAAATATATTAGAGCGGGTACTTCAAGTGGAACTTAAGGAACAAGACCGAGTTCTGGAGTATACCTTGGAAGAAATTATTAAAGAAGGTGCCTTTTCTATACAGTCCACAGATTAAGAGGTGTGCGCCGTGGATAAAAAGGAAATATTTGAATCAGTGAGTAATATGGAAACGCAAATTGGCCATCTTTACCAAAAACTCGGAGAATTAAAGCAGCATTTAGCTGAAATACTCGAAGAGAATCATTATTTAAAGCTGGAAAATGAACATCTGAGACGCCGTTTAGATGTATCAATTAAAGAAGAAAAGAAAAAAACAGAGAATAAAAAAGCCGAAGGGGGCCCTGCCCATCAGGAGGCTTCTCCAGGGGAAAAGCTCTTTGATATTGGAGAAGGGTACGACAACCTTGCCCGTCTTTATCATGAAGGGTTTCATATTTGTAATCTTCATTTTGGAAGTTTGCGAAAGGAAGGAGACTGTTTATTCTGCCTTTCTTTTCTTAATAAGAAATAACCTAAAGGGGCTGATAAAATCAGCCCTTATTTTCATATTAGAATAGGATGGTTTTAGTGGTAAATTTGAAAGATGATGAACGACTCGATTATTTGCTTGCCGAGGATTTGAGGATTATTCAAAGCCCATCCGTTTTTTCCTTTTCACTCGATGCTGTATTATTGGCCCGGTTTGTATACGTACCCATTCAAAAGGGGAATTTAATTGATCTCTGCAGCGGTAATGGGGTAATTCCCTTATTTTTAAGCGCCCGCACAAGAGGGACTATAATTGGCGTTGAAATACAAGAGCGTTTATATGATATGGCAATCCGAAGTATTGAATATAACGGGCTTCAACAGCAGTTACAGATGATTCACGGTGATATTAAAGAGATGTCCAAACAATTAGGCTTTGGCAAGTTCGATGTGGTTACTTGTAATCCACCCTATTTTACGACTCCTTCAAGGGACGAAATCAATCCTAATGAACATCTGGCTATCGCGCGCCACGAAATCCTGTGTACACTTGAGGATACGATTAAGGCTTCAAGTCAATTGGTGCGGCAGGGTGGAAAAGTGGCCTTTGTCCATCGCCCGGGCCGGCTTATCGATATCATTACATTGATGAGGCAGTACAGGCTCGAACCAAAGCGGATTCAGTTTGTTTATCCAAAGCTAGGTAAGGAAAGCAACACGGTTTTAGTTGAAGCAATAAAGGACGGCAGTCCAGATTTAAAAATCCTGCCACCACTCATTGTTTATAATGATGCAGATGAATATACACCTGAAATCAGAGGGATTTTATATGGAGAAGAGTGAACACTTTTTTTATGTGGTAACATGCAGGGACGGGAGTCTTTACGCGGGTTATACAAATAATCTTGAACGCCGCATTATGCTTCATAATAAGGGGAAAGGGGCGAAATACACACGTAGCAGGGGTCCTGTAGCGCTTACCTTTTATAAAGGGTATGACAATAAAAGTGATGCGATGAGTGCGGAATATTATTTTAAAAAGTTATCTCGTAAGCAGAAAATAGAGTTTTTAATGGAAGAAATGGGTGGATATCATGTGGCAGCAGAAAAGTTTTGAAAATGAGGAGCATAAAGGAATTCTTTATTTAGTTCCAACTCCCATTGGGAACCTTGAAGATATGAGCTTTCGAGCAATAAGAATCTTAAAAGAGGCAGATGTAATTGCTGCTGAAGATACAAGAAATACAAAAAAACTCTGCAATTATTTCGAGATTGATACCCCTGTTGTTAGCTATCATGAGCATAATAAGGAATCAAGTGGGGAGAAACTGATTCAAAAAGTGAAGGAAGGCCAAAAGGTGGCTGTTGTTAGTGACGCTGGCATGCCTGCGATTTCTGATCCCGGCTATGAGCTTGTGATGGAAGCGATTAGTGAAAAAATGACAGTTGTCCCATTACCGGGTGCAAATGCGGCACTCACAGCCTTAATTGCCTCGGGAATCTCCTGCCAGCCTTTTTATTTTTATGGATTTCTTAATCGCAGTAAGAAAGACAAACGAGCGGAATTGGAAGTTTTGAAAAAGCAAATGGCGACGCTTATCTTTTATGAATCTCCGCATCGATTAAAAGAAACCTTATCGATTATGCTGGAAATCCTCGGTAACAGAAAAATAGCAATTTGCAGAGAATTAACCAAAAAATATGAAGAGTTTATTCGCGGAACCCTGGAGGAAGTTATTGCTTGGGCGCAAAAGGATGAAATCCGCGGGGAATTTTGTATTCTTATTGAAGGGTCTGATGTACCGGCAGAAGAGGACAGCAATACCTGGTGGCAGCAGCTGTCACTTGAGGAACACATCAACCACTACATATCGGTAAAATGCTTATCATCGAAAGATGCGATCAAACAAACTGCAAAGGACCGCGGGTTAAGTAAGCGGGAAGTTTATCAAGCGTATCATATAGACAATAACTAAAAAAACTCCAGCACATGATCAGTGCTGGAGTTTGTTATTATTTCGCTAGTTCAAAATTCTTTTGAATTTCTTCAATTAATTGTTCTGCACCTTCGCGGCTTAAAATTAATTTACCGCCGGCAAGTGACAAATTATCGTCAGAAACTTCACCAGTTACTTGGCAAGTCATGTTTGGCTTATATTTTTTTAAGATGATGCGCTCATCATCCACATAGATTTCAAGAGCGTCCTTTTCAGCAATTCCAAGAGTACGTCTTAATTCAATCGGAATAACCACACGACCTAATTCATCAACTTTACGAACAATACCTGTAGACTTCATAATTTGATCTCCTCTCGTATACACACATATTAGTAATCTATTTTTTTCATTCGTCATTATTCGACAAATTTCTTATAAATTTATAATACCAGTACTTCCCATATTCGTTAATTATTTTATTTTGAAAAATAACAAGAAAATATTACCAATAAGCGTTTGCTGATTTAATAGGGTTTACCCTAATGCTGAGCCAATCAAACTAGTATAATAATACTATTGTAGAATGAATTTTCAGCAACAGCATTTTGGGGAAAATTCGACAAAATTCTACATTCAGCACCTTTGTCCCTTATAGACTTCGATGGTTCCTTCCTCTTTATGGGTGTATTAGGAAGAAATTTATAGAAATTGGAAATACGCTAAAGACACTTTCTTGCACAAAAGTTCATTTTTCGGTATATTTTGATGATAGAAGCAGCAAAAAGAGGCAATAATGTTTGAATGGGGCTTGCCTATTGGAGGGAAAAGAAATGGCGGAAAAATTAAGGACATTTTATCTGACAACACCGATTTACTATCCAAGTGGAAATTTACATATTGGTCATGCTTACACCACCGTTGCCGGTGATGCTATGGCTCGTTATAAGCGGATGCGCGGTTTTGACGTTATGTATTTAACGGGAACAGATGAGCACGGACAAAAGATTCAGCGTAAAGCGGAAGAGAAGGGAATTACTCCGCAGCAGTATGTTGATGAAATTGTTGCCGGTATTAAAGAACTTTGGAATAAGCTTGATATTTCTTATGATGATTTTATCCGGACTACGGATGAGAGACATAAACAAGCGGTAGAGAAGATTTTTGCAAGACTGCTTGAGCAGGGGGATATTTACCTTGACCAGTATGAAGGCTGGTATTGTACGCCGTGTGAATCCTTTTTTACAGACCGTCAGTTAGTAGATGGAAAGTGTCCGGATTGTGGCCGTCCGGTTGAAAAGGTAAAAGAAGAATCCTACTTTTTTAGAATGAGTAAATATGTTGATCGTCTATTAAAGTACTATGAGGAAAACCCTGACTTCATCCAGCCGGAATCGCGAAAAAATGAAATGATTAATAATTTTATCAAGCCTGGCTTGGAAGATTTAGCGGTATCTAGAACAACGTTTGATTGGGGCATTAAAGTCCCTGGAGATCCGAAGCATGTTATCTATGTTTGGATTGATGCCCTTTCAAATTATATAACGGCGCTTGGCTATGGAACCGAAAATGAAGATAAATATTTAAATTACTGGCCGGCAGATGTGCACCTTGTAGGCAAGGAAATTGTCCGTTTCCATACGATCTATTGGCCAATTATGTTGATGGCATTGGATGTACCACTTCCTAAAAAAGTGTTTGCTCATGGCTGGCTGCTGATGAAGGATGGGAAAATGTCCAAATCAAAAGGGAATGTCGTAGATCCTGTCACCTTGATCGACCGCTATGGTCTCGATGCGCTCCGTTATTATTTATTACGGGAAGTACCTTTTGGAGCAGATGGCGTATTTACACCGGAGGGCTTTGTCGAAAGAATTAATTTTGACTTAGCCAACGATCTTGGAAACTTGTTAAATCGAACAGTTGCGATGATCGAAAAATATTTTAATGGCGTGATTCCGGACTATGTAGGTTCTGTCGGTGAATTTGATGAGTCACTCCTTCAAATCAATCGTGAAACTGTTGTAAAATACGAAGAAGCCATGGAAAAAATGGAATTTTCAGTGGCGCTTACTTCCATTTGGCAATTGGTCAGCCGAACAAATAAATATATTGATGAAACAAAACCGTGGGCCTTGGCTAAAGATGAGGAACGTAAAGGGGAACTTGCAAGTGTTATGGTTCATTTGGCAGAATCATTGCGTCAAACTGCTATCCTTTTACAGCCGTTTTTAACCCGTACACCTAACGGGATTTTTAAACAACTGGGCATACAGGATGAGAACCTTAAAACATGGGATAGTCTTGAACGCTTTGGTGTGATTTCAAGTGGAATAATGGTAGAAAAGGATGCACCGCTATTCCCAAGACTTGAAATTGCTGACGAAGTGGCATTCATCAAAGAAAAAATGCAGGGGTCAGCACCCGTTGTAGAAGAAAAGAATGAAGAAAAACCAGAGGAAATCGATGAAATTGCTATTGATGATTTCATGAAAATTGATTTGCGGGTAGCTGAGGTTATTCAGGCAGAGCCGGTTAAAAAGACGGATAAGCTGCTAAAGCTGCAACTTGATCTTGGTTACGAAAAGCGCCAAGTTGTATCGGGAATTGCCCAGTATTATAAACCGGAAGAACTGGTCGGCCGGAAGGTTATTTGTATTACTAATTTAAAGCCAGTTAAATTACGTGGTGAATTGTCACAAGGAATGATCTTAGCGGGATCAAAGGACGGTCAGCTCTCCGTAGCAACTGTTGATCAAACATTGCCAAACGGTTCGAAGGTAAAATAATTTTTTAAAAAGCGTCTAAATAAGACGCTTTTTCCTTTGAGAGGTGTCTAGTTCCGGCGCCCCTGGGCAAGGTGCTTCCACTTTTCATTGTTCCACGTGAAACAAATTACGTGGTATTTCCCTTTTTTTGTTTGAATTTTGACATTAGAAGGCAGTACATGCACAATTTAAAGAAAAAAATAGAAATGAGGGTTTGATCATCATATGTTATTCGACACACATGTCCATTTAAACGATGAACAATTTAACGAAGATTTAGAAGAGGTCATTTTAAGGGCACAAAATGAAGGTGTTGCCAATATGGTTGTCGTTGGATTTGATCGTCCCACGATCCAAAGAGCGATGGAGCTTACGGAAAAATATGCGTTTATTTATGCCTGTGTTGGCTGGCATCCAGTTGATGCCATTGATATGACGGATGAAGATTTAGTATGGATTGAGGAACTCGCATCACATCCAAAGGTAGTGGCCATCGGTGAAATGGGCCTGGATTATCATTGGGACAAGTCTCCAAAAGAAATCCAAAAGGAGGTTTTCCGCAGACAAATCAGACTGGCTAAAAAAGTAAAGCTACCAATTGTGATTCATAACCGTGAGGCAACAGCAGATATCATGGAAATCTTAGAGGACGAGGGGGCGGCGGAGGTAGGCGGCATTATGCATTGCTTTAGCGGCAGCCCTGAAATAGCAAGGAAATGTGTGGAGATGAACTTTTATATTTCTCTTGGCGGCCCTGTTACCTTTAAAAATGCAAAAAAGCCAAAGGAAGTAGCGGCAGAAATTCCATTAGATAAACTGTTAATTGAAACGGATTGCCCGTACTTAGCCCCCCACCCATACCGTGGAAAACGAAATGAACCCGGGTATGTAAAATTAGTTGCTGAGGAAATTGCCGAAATAAAAGGATTGACATTTGCGGAAGTAGCGGAGGCAACGACACGAAATGCTAAAAAATGTTTCGCCATAAACTGCTAAAGGATTTTGTCGAAGACACAAGAAGCTTGTCCAAATCTTTTCAGATAACAAAAAGTTCTACACGTCTCCTTTTCAACATAGGATAACCATGTCGATAAGTTTTTCTTTGCAAAATTTCTAGGTTTGTGCATAATTAGAAATACCTTTACAGGGTATGCAAGGATTGACAGCCGACAGCATGGTACTAAATCTCTCTCTAGAAAAGGAGGCGTTTTTCATCGTATTCAAACACATGAAAAACCTGGTTTCCGAGTCTTTGAGCAGAAGGGCATTGACCATTGCTTTTGCTAGTTTTGTAGTTTTGCTAACAGCTCTAGGCGTTCTTTTATTTGAAGGATCAAAGAACACAGTGGCGATTACACTTAATGGCAAGCCTGAGGTCGTAAAAACGCATGCAGATACCATCAAGGAACTATTAGATGATCTGGATGTGCCCATCCGCTCACAAGATCACTTGTCTCCAAAGGCAGATACGAAGGTGAAGGATCACCTTAAAGTTGTTTGGAAGCAGGCAAACAAGGTTCACATTGTAAAGAACAACGAGAAAAAAACGATCTGGACGACAGCCGGAACAGTGGCTGAGCTTTTAAAGGAGCAGAAAATTGTATTAAAGGAACAGGATGAAATTACACCAAGACCACAAACGGCAATCAAAAATAAGATGAATATTGAAATAGATCCCGCATTTCATCTTACATATGTGGACGGAGGCAAGGAGCAACAAGTGTGGACCACTTCGGCTACGGTCGCTGACTTTTTAACACAGCAGGGCATCAAACTAAATGAATTAGACCGAGTTGAACCATCATTAACAGAAGCCGTTCCAGAGAATGGTGTTGTTAACGTCATTCGCGTAGAAAAAGTCACCGATGTAGTGGAAGAACCAGTTCAATTTGCCGTGGTAACAAAAAAGGATGAAAGTTTAGAAAAAGGGAAAGAGAAAATTGTCACCCCCGGCAAGCATGGCAGGGTATCTAAAGAATATGAAGTCATGCTTGAAAATGGCAAGGAAATATCAAGAAAATTGCTCAATGAGCAAAGTATTACGGCAAAACAAGATAAAGTTGTGGCTGTCGGAACGAAGGAATTAGCGATGCAGGTTTCACGTGGTGCAGAGGAAACAGGAACAGAGTTTTACGTCACGGCAACTGCCTATACAGCGTATTGCAACGGTTGTTCTGGTCATACGGCAACGGGTCTTAATCTCCGCTCAAATCCGAATATGAAAGTCATAGCGGTTGACCCAAGAGTGATCCCTCTTGGAACAAAGGTGTATGTGGAAGGCTATGGCTATGCTGTAGCTGCCGACACAGGCGGAGCGATTAAAGGGTATATCATTGATTTATTGATGCCTTCCAATGCGGAAGCATACCGCTGGGGACGGAAGAAAGTAAAGATAAAAATCTTGCAATAATTCATGTAAGTGCAGAGGGATATTTCCTCTGCATTTTGCTTTTTTTAAGATTTTCTTTATACTTACTATCGAAACATCATTTGTTTTTCTTTAAAAATAAGAAGGTATAAATCTCGGCTTTGAGAATTGTCCAGCTCCAGCACCCTAGCGGCTAGTGTCCTTCGCCCTCCGCCCTACGATAAGTCAACATCGATTCGCCTCCGGCTCATCGTGTTTCCTTTATCTCAGTTGGAGCGCTCCAGGCCATACGCCGCTGAACAGGGCGCTTCCGCTTTTCTTTACATTGTATGAATTCATTTAATAATATAGACGATGGACATTACAAAAATGTTTCAGTTATTTTTCATTTTTTACTACTTTTATTACGGAGGATTTCAGTTTTAATATGAAGATTAAAGAAATAATCGTCGTAGAGGGAAAAGATGATACGACAGCGATTAAACGATCAGTGAATGCAGACACGATTGAGACGAACGGCTCTGCAGTTAATCAGAGTACCATTGAAAGCGTAAGGCGAGCCTTAGAAACACGAGGCGTCATTATTTTTACCGATCCTGACTATCCGGGTGAAAAGATTAGGAAGACGATTGCTGCAGCAGTTCCAGGCTGTAAGCACGCTTTTCTAACAAAAGAGGCGGCTATTGCTAAAAACGGCAGGGGTCTTGGCGTGGAGCATGCCAGTCCAGATGCGATAAGAGAAGCCTTAAAGGATGCTCAAATCATGCATGAAAACATATCAGAGGAAATTACGCAGGAGGATTTACTCACAGCTGGCCTCATCGGTGGTGACGGGGCAAAGGAAAGAAGAATCCTGTTGGGGGAATTTTTAAAAATTGGTTATACAAACGGAAAACAATTACATAAGCGTTTAATGATGTTTCAAATCAGCAAACAGGAATTTGCAGAAGCACTAGGCGCTGTATGCCAGGAGGAACACAATGAATAAAGACATCGCTACCCCTGTACGAACAAGGGCCATTCTCGAAAAATATGGGTTTTCTTTCAAAAAAAGCCTTGGTCAAAATTTCTTGATTGATACGAATATATTAAAAAAAATCGTAAGCTTCGCTAATCTTGATGAGAATGCCGGAGCAATAGAAATCGGCCCGGGAATAGGTGCTCTAACCGAGCAGCTTGCCCGCACAAGTAAGAAGGTTGTTGCGTTTGAAATTGATCAAAGATTATTACCAATCTTGCAGGATACGCTGTCACCCTATGAAAATGTGAAGATTATTCATAAAGATGTACTAGAGGCAGACGTTCAAGTGGTGATGGATGAAGAATTTACAGGAATGGATGATGTCATGGTTGTGGCAAATCTACCCTATTATGTGACAACGCCCATCATCATGAAGTTGCTTGAGGACCACCTACCGATTCGCGGGATTGTTTGTATGCTGCAAAAAGAGGTTGCTGACCGGATTTCAGCCAAGCCTGGTACAAAAGACTATGGCTCGCTTTCGATTGCCATCCAATACTACACTGAAGCTGAAACGGTAATGATTGTCCCTAAGACCGTCTTTGTCCCTCAGCCAAATGTTGATTCAGCCGTCATTAGGCTGACCAAGCGTGAGCGGCCAGCTGTGTCGGTTAAAGATGAGGCATTCTTTTTTCAAGTGACAAGATCCTCCTTTGCGCAACGGAGAAAAACGATACTCAACAACCTAACAAGTCAGCTTCCTAATGGGAAACAAAAGAAAGAGGAAATCCTTGCCGCCTTAGATGCGAGTGGAGTCGAACCTTCCAGAAGAGGCGAGACCCTTTCTCTAGAGGAATTTGGCCGGTTAGCTGACGAACTATATCCACATTTCCATTAGACCCCTTTTTAGGGTCTATTTTTTGTCTTTCTCCAGCACCGAACAAGGCAATGGAGCTTTTTTTATTCACATGGACACCTCTGTTTGCATAGCCTATGAGGGAAATCCTAAACAAAAGGCCTCATTTGCTGGTCTTATGGGAGTGACGGCAGTGGGAATTAAAATAAATGATATTGTCGGAAGAAAATCATATAATTGTGACCTTCTCTTTCGTGTGATCGATATGCGGCAAATTAATAACAAGAAATTTGCTATTCTTTATGGGGAGGATTTTCGACTTGTTGCTGATGCACCTTACACTGATTTGGTGGTAGTGAACCAACATGAACGGGTAAAACTAAGCCAAGAGTATAGAACACTAGAAGAACAATCGTTGCGGCTCTTTACCCAGGATGTTGATTTGTTAAAATCCAGACAGGAATATGAAGCAACGGGCGGCTATGTAAAACCGAGCAACTACTTTCAAATCCCAGGGAGGGTGCTCCATTTAGATGGTGACCCGGCCTATTTGAAGAAATGTATGACATTATATGAAAAAATCGGGATACCGGTTTTAGGAATTCATTGCAACGAAAAGGAGATGCCGGATAAAATTGCTGGATTGATTGACCTCTATCGTCCGGATATTCTTGTCATTACCGGGCATGATGCCTATTCAAAGGCAAAGGGGAAGATGACGGATATTAATGCGTACCGTCATTCTAAACATTTCGTTCTTACCGTCAGAGAGGCACGAAAGAAAATTCCTCATTTAGATCAACTGGTCATCTTTGCCGGGGCCTGCCAATCCCATTTTGAATCACTCATTCATGCAGGGGCAAATTTCGCCAGTTCTCCTTCAAGGATCAATATTCATGCACTAGACCCAGTCTATATTGTCGCAAAAATAAGCTTTACCCCGTTTATGGAAAGAATTAACGTTTGGGATGTACTAAGGAATACATTAACAGGGGAGAAGGGCCTTGGAGGCATTGAAACAAGAGGTGTGTTACGAACAGGAATGCCTTACAAGCCAGTACAAGATGAAGAAGAATAAGCCTGCGCATTTTCGGTCGGCTTATTTTTTTTGATACGATACATATTCTGCCACTAACAAGGTAAGGCTAAGAAATGTTGAAAATTAGAAGAAAAAGTAGAATAAAAATTATTGACAAACTTTTTGTCGGACTGATATAATTTATATTTTTGTTTGACAAAAACTATGTCAGTGTGTTACACTTTACACAGTGAGGTGGATTGAATGCCGAAAACCTTAGCCGATATCAAAAAGGCTCTTGACACAAATTTAGGGAAAAGATTACTGCTAAAAGCAAACGGAGGACGCAGGAAAACAATTGAACGTTCTGGTGTTTTAGCTGAAACTTACCCATCTGTTTTTGTTATTGAATTAGATCAAGACGAAAATTCATTCGAGCGTGTTTCTTACAGCTATGCGGATGTGTTAACAGAAACAGTACAAATTACTTTCTACGATGATGCAGCAGGACATGTAGCTTTAAGCTAGAATATAAGCAATGGATGGCAGTAAACAAAGGTTTGCTGCTTTTTGCTGTTTACAGAATCATTTGGTTATCATGAAAATCCACGATTACCCCATACTAAGAACACTGTGGTACGAAAGGGGTTGTTTAGATGGGCAGAAGAAAAGGAATTATGTCCGAAGGCTTTAAAGAGGAACTTGCAAAAGAACTTGGGTTTTATGATGTCGTTCAAAAAGAGGGATGGGGCGGCATCAAGGCAAGGGATGCGGGAAACATGGTGAAACGGGCCGTTGAGCTTGCTCAAGAACAGCTGATTCATCGGGGACCGAAGTCTTAACTCTAGCTGCAGGTGCCTTTCGCTTTTTTGTTTAAACAAATCTTAACCACAGCAAGGCCGGTACCAGGAGGCAAAATGTCCTGTGCCGGTCTTTTTTTCTTTTTTTGTGTCTGTTTTCTATAAAAAAGTCATGATAAAATATTTTATTTGACAAGATTTATCATATCTCACGTCTTACATTTATCATTTTGTGGTAAAATAGGACAAAATGTGGATTTCGGAATGGATTATACAGAAGTAGGTGGAAGTAGTGAAGTTGTTAGTCAAAGCACCGGCTAAAATAAACTTAGCATTAGATGTGTTACATAAACGCTCCGATGGTTATCATGAGGTGGAAATGATTATGACCACCATTGATTTAGCAGATCGAGTAGAATTAACTTTATTAAATCAAGATAAAATACATATTCTTTCCCATAATCGATATGTTCCAGATGACCAGCGGAACCTTGCCTTTCAAGCAGCGCAGTTGTTGAAGGATCGATTTGATGTGAAAAAAGGTGTACTAATCACAATTGAAAAGACCATTCCGGTTGCTGCTGGACTAGCTGGGGGCAGCAGTGATGCTGCTGCAACGTTAAGGGGCCTGAATAGGCTTTGGGACCTTGGTTTAACCCTGGATGAATTAGCGGAGCTTGGGAGTGAGATTGGGTCGGATGTTTCCTTTTGTGTTTATGGAGGAACGGCATTAGCAACAGGAAGAGGGGAACTAATCACCGAGTTACCTGCACCACCTACCTGCTGGGTGATCCTTGCAAAGCCCTTCATTGGCGTATCAACAGCCGAGGTTTATCGCCGGCTTGATGTAAATGAAACGAAGCACCCTGAAATTGGCGGCATGATTGAGGCAATCCACAATCATGATTATCAAGAGGTATGCAGCAAGGTTGGAAACGTTCTTGAGGATGTAACCTTACATCTACACCCAGAAGTGGCTCAAATAAAGGAGCAAATGAAGCGCTTTGGTGCTGATGCTGTTTTAATGAGCGGAAGCGGACCCACCGTGTTTGGAATTGTTCAGCATGATTCAAGAATGCACCGAATCTATAATGGATTAAGGGGTTTCTGTGATCAGGTTTTCGCCGTTCGCATGCTTGGAGAACGGCACTCACTTGATTAAGGGCGTACAATAATGATATTCTTAACTAAGAATATTCGGTTTTTGGGGGTTTATTATGAAATTTCGCCGCAGCGAACGTTTGATAGATATGACAAATTATTTACTGGATCATCCACGTCAGCTTGTACCGCTCACCTTTTTTGCCGACCGATATTCGTCTGCTAAGTCTTCTATTAGTGAAGATCTGGCGATTATCAAAGAGACGTTTGAGCAAAGAGGAATCGGGACGCTGCAAACAGTACCAGGGGCTGCCGGTGGAGTTAAATTTTTCGTAAAGGTAAGCCGCGAAGAAGTGGAGCCGTTTATAAATGAATTATGTCATTTAATTGGAGATTCGGAACGACTATTACCTGGAGGCTATTTATACTTAACTGATATTTTGGGAAATCCGCAGGTGGTGCAAAAGGCAGGCCGCATTATTGCCTCAGCCTATGCCGACGCTAAAATTGATGTAGTTATGACGGTGGCGACGAAAGGGATCCCCCTTGCCTATGCAGTCGCTAGTCAGTTAAATGCCCCGGTCGTGATTGTCCGTCGGGATAGTAAGGTAACAGAAGGTCCAACCGTAAGCATTAATTATGTTTCCGGGTCTGCTAAAAGAATCCAAACGATGGTGCTTTCAAAAAGAAGCATGAAGCAGGATTCGCGTGTCCTCATTGTCGACGACTTTATGAAGGCTGGCGGGACCGTCATGGGGATGATTAGCATGCTTGAAGAGTTTAATTCCCATCTAGCGGGCATTGCTGTATTAGTTGAGGCCGAAAAAATTCAAGAACGGTTAGTGGATGAATATTTATCCCTCGTCCAATTATCTAATGTTGATGAAAAGGAAAAAAAGATTAGTGTACATGAGGGAAACTATTTTAATATATGGAGGGGTTAACATGAAAGTAGTTCAAACTAATGAAGCACCCGCAGCTATCGGGCCTTACTCACAAGGAATTGTTGTGAATAATCTGTTTTATAGTTCCGGTCAAATTCCATTAACGGCTGAGGGGATAATGGTAACGGGTGATATAAAAGAGCAAACCCATCAGGTTTTTCGTAATTTACAGGCAGTATTAAATGAAGCTGGTGCATCGCTTGAAACCGTTGTAAAGGCCACCGTCTTTATTAAAAATATGGATGAATTTGCTGCGGTAAATGAAGTGTATGGTGAGTATTTCTCCACACATAAACCAGCTCGTTCCTGTGTAGAGGTTGCTCGTCTGCCAAAGGATGCCTTAGTTGAAATTGAAGTTGTTGCGCTCGTAAAGTAAACGAGCGTTTTTTTTTGTCTTACTCCCAGCCTATCATATATATAAATGCCCATTTCTTACAAAAGTTCACTATTTTGCCCTAATTTTTCAAAAGAATTTTAAAATTTAAGAAGGAATTCAGAATTTATTGTTGAATTTTATTAACTAGCATTTTATTTTAACAAAAAGGGTGTGAGCACATGGAAGTAACTGACGTAAGATTACGCCGGGTTAACACGGACGGTCGAATGAGAGCGATTGCATCTATCACGTTGGACAATGAATTTGTTGTTCATGATATTCGTGTTATCGACGGAAATAACGGTTTATTTGTAGCTATGCCAAGTAAACGTACTCCAGATGGAGAATTTCGTGACATTGCGCATCCAATCAATTCGGGAACACGCGGTAAAATCCAAGAAGCGGTTTTGGCTGAGTACCACCGTTTAGGTGAAATGGAAGTAGAATTTGAAGAAGCCGGAGCTTCCTAAGGATTTTTACAACTAGGGCCTTTCTTCTGAGTAAGGCTCTTTTTATTGTCTTAAGAAACTCCCACTATCCCCTACATCATTCCCCCTAATAAACTTAATATTACAAAATTAGACACTTTCCTTACACTTCTTGAAAAGCGAGCCCATTTACGTTAATATTTTTAATGGATAAAAAGGTAAATTGGAGGACTGTCCATGTCTAATCGTTATGCTGTGATTTTGGCCGCAGGGCAAGGAACGCGGATGAAATCAAAGCTGTATAAAGTATTACACCCAGTATGCGGCAAACCGATGGTACAACATGTTGTTGATCAAGTCACAAAGCTATGCGTTCAGGAAATGGTGACCATTATTGGCCATGGAGCTGAAAAGGTGCAAGCACAATTAGGAAATGCCAGCCACTATGCCTTGCAGGAAGAGCAATTGGGAACTGCCCATGCCGTGATGCAGGCCCAAGCAATTCTGGATGGAAAAGACGGTATAACTATTGTTGTCTGCGGTGACACTCCATTAATTAAAGCCGAGACAATGGAGTCTCTTTTTAAACATCATGAGCTGTCAGCTGCAAAAGCCACAATCCTCACAGCAAGAATCGAAGACCCAACAGGATACGGCAGAATCATTCGTAATGGAAACGGTCTTGTTGAAAAGATCGTTGAGCACAAGGATGCAACAGAAGCGGAACGGGGGATAAATGAAATCAATACAGGAACGTATTGTTTTGATAACCGTGCCTTATTCGAAGCATTACGGCAGGTCTCCAATGACAATGTTCAAGGCGAATACTATTTACCAGATGTCATCGAAATCCTGAAAAACCAGGGAGAAGTGGTCACAGCCTTCCAAACAGATGAATTCGAAGAAACTTTGGGTGTAAACGATCGTGTTGCTTTAGCGGAAGCCGAGCGAATTATGCGTAAACGGACGAATGAAACTCATATGCGTAATGGGGTTACCATTATTGATCCTGCTAACACATATATAGAAACAGCTGTTGAAATCGGACAGGATACTGTTATCTATCCAGGAACGATTATAAAAGGCAGGACAACCATTGGAACAGAATGTCATATTGGCCCAAATTCAGAAATTGATGCATGCGAAATTGGCAATGAAACGGTTATTCGCCAATCGGCTGCACATAAAAGCTCAATTGGTTCCCATGTTAACATTGGTCCCTTTGCCCATATTCGTCCTGATTCCAATATAAGTGATGAGGTAAAAATCGGAAACTTCGTCGAAATTAAGAAAGCTGTTTTTGGAAAAGGAAGCAAGGCCTCGCATCTTAGCTATATCGGGGATGCCGAGGTGGGTAGTGATGTCAACATCGGCTGTGGTTCGATAACCGTGAATTATGACGGTAAAAATAAGTTTTTAACAAAAATTGAAGATGGGGTCTTTATTGGCTGTAATTCTAACCTTGTTGCCCCTGTTACAATTGGTAAAGGTGCCTATGTGGCAGCTGGATCTACCATCACAAAGAATGTTCCAGGTGATGCGTTGTCCATTGCACGAGCACGACAGGTAAATAAAGAAAACTACGTTCAAAAGCTTAATCTTAAGAAATAGCAATGATAATGGGAGGCCCATCATGTCAAATCAATATTTAGATCCAAATTTAAAGGTGTTTAGTTTAAATTCAAATCTGCCCCTTGCACAAGAAATCGCTAAGGTTATTGGTGTGGAACTCGGAAAATGTTCAGTCTCAAAGTTTAGTGATGGAGAAATCCAAATTAATATTGAAGAAAGTATCCGTGGTTGTGATGTCTATGTTATTCAATCAACTAGTTTACCTGTAAATGATAATATTATGGAATTATTAATCATGATTGATGCTTTAAAGCGTGCTTCAGCAAAGACAATCAATATTGTTATGCCATACTATGGCTATGCACGTCAGGATCGTAAAGCACGAGCTCGTGAACCGATTACAGCTAAACTTGTGGCAAACCTGTTAGAGACTGCCGGTGCAACCCGTGTTATTTGTTTGGATCTCCATGCACCGCAAATTCAAGGATTCTTTGATATTCCAATTGATCATCTTATGGGTGTACCAATTTTATCAGAGTACTTTAAAAACAAGGAATTGCTTGGTGACATTGTCATTGTTTCCCCAGACCATGGCGGGGTAACAAGAGCACGAAAAATGGCAGAGCGTTTAAAAGCACCCATTGCCATTATCGATAAACGCCGTCCAAGACCGAATGTGGCTGAAGTGATGAATATTGTTGGTAATATTGAAGGGAAAGTAGCGATCTTGATTGATGACATCATTGATACAGCAGGAACAATCACTCTTGCTGCCAATGCTTTAGTAGAGAATGGGGCTGCCGAGGTGTATGCGTGCTGTACACATCCAGTATTATCAGGTCCAGCGATTGAACGTATTGAAAACTCGAAAATAAAAGAATTAGTTGTTACCAACTCGATTTCTCTTCCAGAAGAGAAAAGAAGAGGAAAAATTGTCAATCTATCTGTCGCTCCATTACTTGGTGAAGCAATCATTCGTGTCCACGAAGAGCAGTCTGTAAGTACACTGTTTGATTGATATAAAAAGCGGTAGCGTTGGAAAATAAACATGTTTAGTCCTTCCTGTTTTGGGGTATTTTAAATAGATACTAAAGTAGGAAGGTGACGAAACATATGAGTACTGTTTTACAAGCAAAGGAACGGAAGGAACTCAAGTCTTCTGCTCTAAGGAAAATCAGGGAGGCTGGAAGCATCCCCGCCATTATTTACGGTGCTAGGTTTGAGAGTAAACCGGTATATGTGAGCTCGGCAGATTTAACAAAAACACTTCGAACGGTTGGCAGGAATGGAGTCATTTCCCTTGATGTGGATGGCAGCAAGCATGATGTGGTGTTAACCGACTATCAAGAGGATGCTTTTAAAAAAGGAATTCTCCATGTAGATTTTCTAGCCGTGGATAAATCTTCAAAGATTAATGTTGAAGTCAAGCTTGTCCTTGTTGGAGAGGCAGTAGGTGTAAAAGATGGTGGTGTCCTACAGCAGCCTGTTCACCAATTATCGATTACGTCTACTCCTGACAATATTCCGGCGCAAATTGAAGTAGATATAACGAATCTGCAGGTAGGAGAAACCGTTTTGGCTGGTGATATTCCATCTGCCGGTGCCTTTACGATCAACCATGAGGATGATGAAGTGATCGCCTCTATCCTACCTCCAAGACAGGAAGAGGAAATTAATGCTGGCGAGCAACAGGACGGCGGGCATCCAGATCAAGAAGAAGGTAGAGAAACGACTCCCGCCTAAAGCTGAATAAGAGAAAAGACGTAACCTTAAATGGTTACGTCTTTTAACGCATAATCAAAAGAATTATTATATAATGGGAGAATAGCGATGTTTCGAAAAATTTTTAACAGGTTTGCTGAACCGAAAGAGGTGGGACCCATGAAATGTATTGTTGGTTTAGGTAATCCTGGGAAGCAGTATGAACAAACAAGACATAATATCGGCTTTGAAGTCATTGATGCCTTGGCTAATCTATTTTCGATCCCGTTAAATCAATCAAAATTTAAAGGTATGTATGGGATTGGTACTTATAATGGGGAAAAGATATTACTTTTAAAACCATTAACCTATATGAATTTGTCGGGAGAATCAATCAGAGCGGTCATGGATTACTATCAAATAGAGTTAGAGGATTTAGTAATCATTTATGATGATCTTGATCTGCCAGTCGGGAAGATACGGCTTCGGCAAAAAGGGAGCCCTGGCGGCCACAATGGAATTAAGTCTACTGTTGCCCATCTTGGTACGCAGGAATTTAACCGTATTCGAATCGGCATTGACCGTCCTAAAACAGGAATGAGTGTACCTGACTACGTTCTTGGGCGTTTCCGCCCCGATGAAATGCCATTTACAAAGGAAGCCGTGAAAAGAAGTGCGGATGCCTGTGCGTCCTGGCTTGAAAAACCGTTTTTGCAAGTCATGAATGAATATAATCAGTAATTGTTCATGATACAAGTCTTTCTTTCATACAATAAAGCAAAACTGTGGAAAGTAGAATGCAGGGCTATGTTAGCCTAAACTAGGTGAATAAGTTCCTCCTATCAGGTTAATACTATGAAGGAATCGTAGATTAGGGAGGGACCCGTGTGACCATCCATTACCATTGTCGTCATTGTGGTACAAAACTTGGTTCCATTGATAAAGCATCGGTACACTCAGAAACCCTTGGTCTTCATAAATTAACGGATCAAGAAAGACAGGAAATGGTTGCTTATGACGCATCTGGTGATATTCATATTACAGCCATTTGCGAGGACTGCCAAGAGGCATTAGAGCGGAACCCAGATTACCATCAATACGATTTCCTTATTCACTAACCAGCTTTGGAAGCCCTCCAAAGCGTTTTTCTATTTATTATTTTTACTATATAAATGCTAGTAATATGAAATAAGAAGGGGGGAGAAACCTTGAACGGTTTAAAGTCATTATTCCTGCATCAGGAAGATATTCACTCGATGATTGCCGGGATTGAGGGAGGATTAAAGGAACAGCTTGCAGCCGGTTTATCTGGATCGTCAAGAACGGTACTGACCGCTTGTATTTACGAGCAGATGAAACGGCCAATCATGCTTGTTACCCATAATCTATTACAAGCGCAAAAACTCTATGATGATATTGTCAATCTATTAAGTGAGAGGGAAGTATTTCTTTTTCCTGCCAATGAGGTAATCGCGGCTGAGCTTAGCATTGCGAGTCCGGAATTAAAAGCGCAAAGAATAGAGGCCTTAAATCATTGGAGCAGGTCAGATCAAGGAATTATAATTGTCCCAATTGCCGGCTTAAAGAAAATCATTCCTCCGAAGTCCTTATGGAACTCTTATCAGCTGAAGTTAGCAGTTGGCCAGGATATCGATATTGATAAATCGCTCCATACCTTTGTTAAAATGGGTTATGTCCGTGTTGAAATGGTGACCACGCCAGGGGAATTCAGTGTCAGAGGCGGGATCATTGATATTTATCCGCTTACGGAGGCAGATCCGCTACGGATAGAGCTATTTGATACAGAAATCGACTCAATCCGTTATTTCTCTCTTGATGATCAACGCTCCAAAGGAAAAATCAAGGAAGTGTTGATTGGGCCCGCAACAGAAATTCTGTTAGAGGCAGAGGATTATAGCCGAATGATTTCAAAGCTTGAAACTGGATTAGCGCATAGCTTAAAGAAGTTAAAAGACGATAAAGCGAAAATACAGCTCAACCAGAATATCAGCCATGATCTTGAACAGTTAAAGCATGGGCAAAAACCTGACCAAGTCTATAAATACTTATCACTCGCATACGACCAACCTGCTAGTTTACTAGACTACCTTCCACGGAATGGTCTTGTGTTTATTGATGAAATCAGCCGGGTTCAAGAGATGAATGATTCCCTTGTGAAAGAGGAAGCCGAGTGGTATACAGGGTTACTTGGTGAGGGACAAATCATCCATGATTTACATATTTCCCATGACTTACAAGCGATGCTGCAGAAAAAGGAATTCCCTATTCTTTATATGTCCTTATTCTTACGTCATGTAGCCAATACGAGCCCGCAAAATATCATTAATATTTCCTGTAAGCAAATGCAAAATTTCCATGGGCAAATGCATCTATTAAAAGCAGAAGTTGACAGATGGAAAAAGGGGAATTATTCAGTTGTCTTTTTAGGCCAGGACGAAGAGCGGGTTAAAAAGTTAGAGCGTGTGCTCGAAGACTATGAAATTGATGCCACTATCGTTAAAGATGGCCAACAGATTTTACCTGGCAGAATTCAGATTATGAAAGGAAACCTGCAATCAGGGTTTGAACTTTCTATCCAGAAAATGGCCATTATCACGGAAGAAGAATTATTTAATAAACGGGTGAAGAAATCTAAAAGCCGGCAAAAATTATCGAATGCAGAACGGATTAAGAGTTATTCTGAACTTAAGATTGGCGATTATGTAGTTCACGTCAATCACGGGATTGGGAAATATCTTGGAATTGAAACCCTTGTCATTAACGGGGTTCATAAGGATTACCTGCACATCCGCTACCAGGGAACAGATAAGCTGTATGTTCCAGTGGAACAAATCGACCTTGTCCAGAAATATGTTGGTTCGGAAGGGAAAGAGCCCAAAGTATACAAGCTGGGCGGCAGTGATTGGAAGAAAGTTAAGAAAAAGGTTGAATCCTCTGTCCAGGATATTGCCGACGATTTAATTAAATTATATGCAGAACGTGAAGCGGCTGTAGGCTACGGGTTTTCACCGGACGGTGATATGCAGCGGGAATTTGAAACATCCTTTGCCTACCAGGAAACAGAAGACCAGCTTCGTTCTATCGTTGAAATCAAAAGGGATATGGAAAGAGCACGCCCAATGGATCGTCTCTTGTGCGGTGATGTCGGTTATGGCAAAACAGAGGTTGCGATTCGCGCCGCCTTTAAGGCGATTGCTGATGGGAAGCAAGTAGCCTTTCTCGTGCCGACGACTATTTTGGCACAACAGCATTTTGAAACATTAAGGGAGCGCTTTCAGGATTATCCGATTAATATTGGGTTATTAAGCCGTTTCCGCTCGAAGAAGCAGCAGACGGAAACCATGAAGGGTTTAAAAGCGGGGACGGTCGACATTGTGGTCGGTACCCACCGTCTGCTCTCAAAGGATATTGTCTATCGTGATTTAGGACTGTTAATTATTGATGAAGAGCAACGATTTGGGGTTACCCATAAAGAAAAGATTAAGAAGTTAAAGACGAATGTCGATGTATTAACCTTAACGGCAACGCCCATCCCAAGGACACTCCATATGTCGATGCTTGGTGTCAGAGATTTATCCGTTATTGAAACACCGCCAGAGAATCGGTTCCCGGTGCAGACCTATGTCATGGAATATAATGGCTCGTTAGTGCGGGAAGCGATTGAACGGGAGCTAGCCCGCGACGGACAAGTCTACTTTTTATATAACAGGGTTGAAGATATTGAACGGAAAGCTGAGGAAATATCGATGCTAGTCCCTGATGCACGGGTTACCTGTGCCCATGGGCAGATGACGGAAAATGAATTGGAATCTGTCATGATTAGCTTCCTTGCTGGTGAATTTGATGTTCTTGTCAGCACGACCATTATTGAAACTGGTGTGGATATACCGAATGTGAATACCTTGATCGTTTTTGATGCCGACCGTATGGGACTTTCCCAGCTTTATCAGCTCCGCGGCCGTGTTGGAAGATCCAATCGCGTCGCCTATGCGTATTTTACCTATCGTAAGGATAAGGTGTTAACAGAGGTGGCGGAAAAACGCCTCCAGGCCATTAAAGAGTTTACGGAGTTAGGTTCCGGCTTTAAAATTGCGATGCGTGATTTATCGATTCGCGGCGCTGGAAATTTATTGGGTGCCCAACAGCATGGTTTTATTGACTCAGTCGGTTTTGATCTTTATTCGCAAATGCTAAAAGAGGCAATTGAAGCCAGAAGGGGAGAACTCGGTGCAGAAGTAAAGAAATCAGTTGAAATTGACTTGGAAATTGATGCGTATATTCCGGATACGTACATTAAAGATGGCCATCAAAAGATTGAGATGTATAAGCGGTTTAGGGGGCTTGAATCCATTGAGGAAATGGAGGAACTCCAGGAAGAGATGCATGACCGCTTTGGTGAATATCCAGCAGAGGTGGACTACCTTTTCCAAATTGCTGAAATAAAAGTGTATGCTCTTGAAAATGGAGTCGACCAAATTAAACAAGCGAAACAAGAGGTGACCATTTTTATCAATGATCAGGTTACTAACACCATTGATGGCGCAAAAATATTCCATATTGGCAGTAAATTTGGCCGTAATGTAAATCCAGGGATGGAAGGCACCAAATTAAAAATTGTGATCAAAACAAAAGAATATGATACTGCACAATGGCTTCACATTGTCAGAGAGATGGTGAAAGGTATTCCGCTAGCTAAACGGGAACGGGAAAACCCTGTTAAGTAATAAAAAATAATTCGATTGTGTATAGAACTTTCCAGATGAAAGATACTAAGTTCAAAGTTGGTAAATGAGGATTATTATCTTAAAAAGATAACGGTCTAGCTGCAGCGCCTAGGGGCTCTGAGGTCTAAGCCAATCAGTCAAGAAGGCTAAAGAACAGCCTTCTCGCCTGCTCGTCTAGACTCACGCCCCTGGTCAAGGCGCTTCCGCTTTTCTGATTACCAAGTTGAAAAATCATCAGATGAAAGTGAGGCAACATTGGATGAAAGCAACTGGAATAGTTCGTCGAATCGATGATTTGGGTCGTGTCGTCATTCCCAAAGAAATACGCAGAACCTTGCGTATTCGTGAAGGGGACCCGTTAGAGATTTTTGTGGATCGAGACGGGGAAGTCATTTTAAAGAAGTATTCACCAATCAGCGAATTAAGCGATTTTGCCAAAGAATATGCAGAAGCCCTATTTGATAGCCTCGGTAACCCTGTTTTAATCTGTGATAGAGATACTTATATTGCTCTTGCTGGTAGTTCTAAAAAAGATTACTTAAATAAGAATATCAGTGATTTAGTGGAAAAAACAATGGAAGAGCGGAACTCGGTGATCCAAACACAGCAAGGCGATATTGCACTAGCTGATGGTAATGATGAAACCGTATCCTCCTATACTATTGGACCGATTATTGCCAATGGTGACCCTATTGGTGCCGTTATTATTTTTTCTAGAGAAGGTACACTTGGAGAAGTAGAACAAAAGGCAGTTGAAACAGCTGCAGGTTTCCTGGCAAGACAGATGGAGTCATAATTAACATGAAAAAAGGCAGCCGAGGCTGTCCTTTTTTATGTTATTTCCGGTGGGCTGTCAGAAATACGTTCTGTGCAGCGCTCACTCCGGCTCCTGGTTCAAAGGAATAGGAGAAGTCTTGTAGGCCTGCCTCCATGAGTGAAACAGCTTCAAGGATGTCGCTAGGAAAACAGTAACCCATATGGCCAAATCGGAACAGCTTTCCTTGCAAGGACCCTAGCCCGCCAGCAAAATCAAGGTGATATTTTTGCTTTAAATGGCCAATAAATGAAGAAAGATCCAATCCCTCAGGTGTACGTATAGCCGTAATCGTTGGGGAAGCGTACTCGTCACTCGTCAACAACCCGATAGAAAGGGACTTCATTGCCGCACGAACCATGTCTTTCATAAGCTCATGTCTTGCAACCGTTTGCGAAAAACCACCTTCCGCATCAATTAAATCGCATACCGCAGAAAGCCCGTAAATGAGGGAAACAGCAGGGGTGTTAGGTGTCATACCCTTCACGGCCCAATCACGATAACTAAGTAAATTCAAATAATAAGATGCTGTCTGATTTTCCTCGATTACTTTCCATGCCTTTTCACTAATGCTCAACAGGGCAAGTCCAGGTGGAAGCATCATCGCTTTTTGTGACCCGGTTACTAAAATATCAATCCCCCATTGATCCATTTCAGCAGGTGCACCGCCAATACAACTGACTCCATCAACAATAAATAGTGCATCCGAACAAGTATGGACGACATGTGCTAATTTATCGATAGGGTTTAAAATCCCCGTTGATGTTTCGTTATAGGTGGCAAAGACTGCCTTAATGTTTGATAAAGGTTTAAGAAACTCAGTAAGATCCTCCTCACTACATGCCTCGCCCCAAGTCTTTTCAAGCTTATGTACATGGAAACCATATTTCTCACAAATAGAGACAAAATAGTCGCCAAAGGCGCCAACTGTGATGACCACAACTTCTTCTCCTCGAGAAACCGTGTTGACCGCTGCGGCTTCCAATGCAGCCGTACCACCTGACGGCAACAGCAGAATATCCTGTTTCGTACCGAAAATAGGTTTCACACGATTTGTGGTTTCTTGATATAAATGGACGAATTCCTCGCTGCGATGACTGATCATATCCTGATTCATTGCTTGCAGCACTTTCTTAGGGATTGGGGTAGGTCCGGGATGTCTTAAAATATTTGGATACATACGTTTCCCTCCAATTGTTTTTTGCGAATTTTAGTTATGCTACTTAAATTATAGCCCATTTTTATCGGCAATAGGAAAAGTTTCCCGAATAAAAAGGGCTCTATCCAGAAAAGGACTGAGCCTAAGTAAGACATTCAAATTTTACGGAATCATAAAAGTTAGGACAGTGTTTTGCAGCCAAACGATGACTCCAACTATAATAACTAAGAAAATGCTGTGTTTTATTGTAAAACGAAAGAGCTCTGATTCTTTTCCGACTAGCCCAACTGCGGCACAGGCAACAGCAATTGATTGCGGCGAAATCATTTTACCGGTAACACCACCTGAAGAGTTTGCTGCAAGTGCTAGGATTGGATTCATACCAATTGATTCCGCTGTGACCTTTTGTAAGTTGGCGAACAAAACATTTGCTGAAGTATCGGATCCTGTTACAAATACTCCTAGCCAGCCAAGGAAAGGTGAGAAGAATGGGAAAAAGGTTGATCCTGTTTTAGCTAGGGCTAGTCCAAGCGTCGTACTCATTCCGGCCACGTTGATGACATAGGCAAAACCCACCACTGAGGCGATGGTCATGAGTGGGAATTTCACTTCGTTCAATGTTTCGCTAAACGTTACAACCCATGTTTTCCAAGACATTTTTACAATAAACTTTGTGATGATGGCTGCGATTAAAATGGCTGTACCAGCAGCCGCTAAAAGCTCAACCTTATAAAATGCCGCGATTGGCTCGGCACCTGCTTTACTAAATACTTTGTTATGGACCAATGGAACCTCAGGTATAAAGGTTAAGACATGTCCGACTGAATTAACGGCTTTTAGGATGGCATTAGCCCCTTGATAGTGACCGCCTAAAGCAAGTTTAATGGCAGGAATTCCCCAAAGTGTGATCGTTGCCGTTAGCAGAACAAAGGGTGACCATGCTTTAAATATTTGTCCGCCTGTGTAATGTACTTCTTTTGATGTGTTATTTTTGACGGCAGCAGTTGCTGCAAGTTCTTGTTCGGCAGAAAAGCGGAAAATGGTTTTCGGCTTCCAGAAATTTAGGAATATAGCCAGGGCGACTAAAGATACTAATGATGATAAAATATCGGGAAGCTCTGGTCCTAAAAAGTTTGATGATAAATACTGTGTAACGGCAAAGGAAATACCTGATACCAGAACGGCAGGCAAAACTTCCATCGTTTTTTTGAAACCAGCCATAATGAAAACAAGGTAAAAGGGAATAAATACAGATAAAAATGGCAGCTGACGGCCGATCATTTTTGAAATTTCAGTTGCCGGAATCCCCGAAGGCCCTTCCATTGCAATAACAGGTGCACCAATGGCGCCAAAAGCAACCGGTGCGGTATTGGCAATCAGGCATATACCGGCAGCATAAAGCGGGTTAAATCCTAATCCAACTAATAATGCGGCTGAAATAGCTACCGGCGCACCAAATCCTGCAGCCCCTTCCAAAAAGGCCCCAAAAGAGAACGCTACCAATAATGCTTGTAATCGACGGTCCTCCGTAATAGATAACACAGAGTGACGAATGATATCAAATTGCCCTGATTTTACAGTCAGCTTGTATAAAAAAACTGAGGCAATAATGATCCAGCCAATCGGTAAAACTCCATATACAGCCCCCTGTGTTGCCGACATGACGGCCATTCCAGCCGGTACTTTATAGGCAATAACGGCAATAATAATAGCAAGGATTAATGTTGTAAGACCAGCAATATGCCCCTTCATTCTTTTTATAGCTAATGCCCAAAAAAAGTAAAGGATGGGTATTAGTGCAACAATTGCGGTAAGTCCAAGATTGTTCCCAACTGCGGTAAAGTTTTGAGTAAATGTCATTCGCAAATTTCCTCCCAAATAGATTTGTTTGTTGAATCTTCCCCTGATTCATTGTTCGTTCTCCTTTAATGGAGTAATCGCTTACAAATGTTGGTGACTAGGTCATCAGATGATTGGATGTTTACCAAGGTGATAAGATGAATTATATGGATATTAAAATAAAATTACAATAGAAAATTTATATTTTTCCGTAATTTATGTTTAGCTTTTAAATGACCAATTCATTTTCTCGATAATTTTTTGAAAAAGGGTATAATTAGATTTACGATAACCTGACGTATTGTTAAAGGGGCTCAGTGAATGGAATACAAAAAGATCAAACCGAAAAAGATTTATGAAGAGGTTGCCGAAGCGATCTATGAGATGATTCGGGCAGGAAAGCTAAAACCGGGTGAAAAAATAGACTCTGTTCAACAACTCGCTGAAAACTTTCAGGTAGGACGTTCTGCGATTCGTGAGGCATTAACGTCATTGCGTGCAATGGGACTAATAGAAATGAAGCAAGGGGAAGGAACCTTTGTGAAGGAATTTGAAAAAGACCAAATTACTTTCCCACTGTCAACAGCCATTTTAATGAATAAGGAAGATATTGCTGAGTTAGTAGAGGTACGAAAGATTATTGAAAGCGGGACAGCAGCAGCCGCCGCCAAACGAAGAACGGAACAGCATCTAGCTATGATGGAGGCTGCACTTGAGGCAATGAATGGGGCAAAAGGGAATGAAGAACTAGGTGAAAAAGCCGATTTACAGTTTCACCTGGCACTAGCTGATGCCGCACAAAATCAGTTGCTGGCGAGTTTAATGAATCATGTTTCCGATTTAATGGTGGAGACCATGCGAGAAACACGCAGGGTATGGTTATTTTCAAAACAAACAACATTAGAGCGGTTATATCATGAGCATTTGGCGATATATGAGGCAATTAAGAATCAAGATGAAACTGAAGCGCGAAATAGGATGCTGATTCATCTTGGAAATGTGGATAAGATCCTGAAAGAATATTTCCAGCATACGTCGATGTTTAATCATGAGAAATAGGATAGAAAGGGAGTTCTCACACATTGAGAGCTCTTTTTCTATCCCTTAACAAGGTGGAAAATCATCTTTTTTGATGAAAACCCTTTCTCCTCTTGTGATTTTTGATGTAGAATATAGAATATTAACATTGTTAGGTCATCGGATGACCAGTTTACCAGTTTGCTATGTTTGAAAATTTTAAAAAAGTGAGAGAGGGAGAAAAAAATGAAGGTTTCTCTTTTTGCAACATGTATCGTCGATATGTTCCAGAGCAATGTAGGAAGGGCGACAGTTGAACTACTTGAAAGACTTGGGTGTGAGGTTGAATTCCCAGAGTCTCAAGTATGCTGCGGCCAGCCAGCTTATAATAGCGGTTATGTCAAGGAATCAAAAGAAGCGATGAAGAGAATGATTGAAACGTTTAATCATGCCGAATACGTTGTTTCACCATCCGGCTCATGTGCGTTTATGTTTCACGAATATCCTCATATTTTTGCAGGAGATCCTGTCTGGGAGCCAAAGGCAAAACAATTAGCGGAAAAGACTTACGAACTGACGCAATTTATCGTGGAGGTTTTAAAAATTGAAGATGTTGGCGCTACTTTAGAGGGAACGGCTACCTACCATACTTCTTGTCACATGACACGATTATTAGGGGTAAAAGAACCGCCAATGATTCTATTAAAAAATGTGAAAGGATTGAAGTTCACAGAATTACCAGGTAAAGAACAGTGCTGTGGCTTTGGTGGAACCTTCTCCGTAAAAAACGCTCAAATATCAGAGCAAATGGTCGATGAAAAGGTTCGTCATGTCGAAGAGACAGGGGCTGAGTACCTGATCGGAGCCGATGGTGCCTGCTTAATGAATATTGGCGGCCGAATGGAAAGGGTAGGCAAACAGGTAAAAGTCATGCATATTGCTGAAGTATTAAATAGCCACTAATGGGTCACTGCTTTTTATAGACTGGGGGGAAATTCAAATGGCAATGAAGATTAGTACGGAAAAGTTTAAAGATCGTGTTGATCATGGCATTCATGATCAATTTATGCGTGGTGCTGTCGCCGGTGCCCAAGATGGTATGGGGATTAAACGAAAAGTTGTCACAACTGATGAATTAGATAATTGGGAGGATTGGCGCAATCATGGCGAGGAAATCCGCCAGCATGTGCTTGAGCACCTCGATTATTATTTGGAGCAGTTAAGCGAAAACATTGCTGCGCGCGGCGGCCATGTCTTTTTTGCGCAAACGAAGGAAGAGGCCAATGATTATATTAGAGGTGTTGTACAGCGGAAAAACGCCAAAAAGGTCGTTAAGGCGAAATCAATGGTAACAGAGGAAATCAGCTTAAATGGGATGCTGGAAGAAGAAGGATGCGAGGTAGTCGAGACGGATCTCGGGGAATATATTCTCCAACTCGATGAGCATGATCCGCCATCACATATTGTGGTACCTGCACTTCATAAAAACAAAGAACAAATTCGTGATGTCTTTGCGAAAAAACTTGGTTATACGAAAACGTCAAAACCCGAGGAGCTTGCCTACCAAGCACGTGTGACGTTGCGTGAAAAATTCCTTGAAGCCGATATTGGGATTACTGGCTGTAATTTTGCAGTGGCTGAAACGGGTTCCTTTAGCTTAGTGACGAACGAAGGAAATGCTGACTTAGTCACGGCATTGCCAAAAACACAAATCACTGTTATGGGAATGGAACGAATTGTTCCTACTTTTGAGGAAATGGAAGTCCTTGTTAGTATGTTGACGCGCAGTGCGGTTGGACAGAAGCTAACCAGTTATATTACCGTTTTAACTGGTCCGCGTGAAGAATTGGATGTGGACGGCCCGGAGGAATTTCACCTTGTCATTGTTGATAACGGCAGATCAGAAATTCTGGGAAGCGAGTTCCAATCCATCCTTCAATGTATCCGCTGCGGGGCCTGTATTAATGTATGCCCTGTTTATCGTCATATTGGCGGTCATTCCTACGGCTCCATCTATCCAGGGCCGGTAGGTGCGGTTCTTTCACCATTACTAGGGGGATATGATGAATATAAAGAGCTTCCATATGCCTCTACCCTTTGTGGTGCATGTACGGAAGTCTGTCCAGTGAAAATCCCATTGCATAATTTGCTTCATCAACACCGGGTAAACATTGTTGAAAAGGAAGGGAAAGCACCTGTTTCTGAAAAACTATTAATGAAGGCATTTGGGCTTGGCGCTTCTTCACCTGCTTTGTATAAATTTGGTTCAAAAATTGCTCCTGCTGCCATGACGCCATTTACGTCGGGCGATAAAATCTCCAAAGGGCCGGGGCCACTTAAGGCTTGGACGGATATACGGGAATTCCCTGCTCCAAATAAAGAGAGATTCAGAGATTGGTTTAAACATCGCGAGAAAGGAGACAACTAAACATGAACGGCACCATCCAAAACCAAGATCAATTTTTAAATCAACTTGCCAGCCGTCTGAACCGGCCGCGAATTTCGACTCCAATAGAAAAGCCGAACTGGAAGTTTCAGCCACAATATGAAGTATTAAAGGATGCAACACAGGATGATCTTTTAGCTGTCTTTGAGGAACATTGCAAAAAGATCCATACAAAGATGTTTACAACTGACTTAAAAGATTTGTCAGCTGTCGTAAATGATGTGGTCCTTGACTATGGCGGCGGCCCAGTTGTGACGTGGAAAGATGACAGGTTCTCTGAGTGGGGGCTAGATTCCCTATTTAAACAAAAATGGCCGACGCAAAAGATCGATATGTTTGAGTGGGACTATACCTTAGGTGAAGAGAACATTCATCATGCAGAAAAGGCGAATGTCGGCATCACAATCAGTGAAATAACCCTTGCTGAATCGGGTACAGTGGTCCTTTTTAGTAATAAAAATAAGGGCAGAACGGTCAGCTTCTTACCGGCAACATCGATAATGTTGATTCCGAAAAGCACTCTTGTTCCGAGAATGACTCAGGCAGCAGTGAAGATGCGGGAAATTTACGAAGAGACCGGACACGTTGCCTCCTGCATCAATTTTATTACCGGTCCAAGTAACTCGGCTGATATTGAGCTGAACCTTGTCGTTGGCGTACATGGCCCTATAAAGGCAAGTTATATTGTCATTAATGATTTATAATAAGAATGTAAGGTATGAGAACCAGGTATTTGCCTGGTTTTTTTAATTGTCAATTACCACAATGTGCTATAATTACCTTCTTAGTTCAATTAGTAGGTGAAGCAATGAATACAATGAATCAATCAAAATCCCTATTTAAAGGGGCTTTTATTTTAACAATCGCTGCGATCTTGACTAAAATTTTAAGTGCCTTTTACAGGATTCCTTTTCAAAATATTGTCGGCGATATTGGCTTTTACATTTATCAACAGGTGTACCCGTTTTATGGGATGGCAATCGTCTTGGCGACAACAGGATTTCCTGTTGTCATCTCCAAACTTTATGCAGAACAAAGGGAAACAGGCAACGATTCAAAATCGCGACTACTTCTACTGGTGGCCTTTGTTTTTTTACAAGTAGTTGGCATTATTTGTTTTTTAGTGCTCTATATCGGTGCAAAAGGAATAGCCAACTGGATGAATGACCCCCAGTTAGCTATTCTTTTAAGGGTTGTTTCAATTGTGTTTTTAACCTTTCCGCTTGTTTCGATATTAAGGGGATATTATCAAGGGATTGGAAATATGGTTCCTACAGCTCTCTCTCAGGTTGGTGAACAATCGATTCGGGTGCTGACAATATTGTTCCTATCGTGTCTTCTTATGCAAAAGGGCTATTCCCTTTATTTAGTGGGTGGCGGGGCAATGTTTGGCTCCATTACCGGGAGTATTGTAGCCGCCGTTATTTTGTTTATGTTTTTATTGATTCGTAAAGAATGGAAAGAGATCAAACCGGAACAGAGAATGTCTCAAAATAGCTGGACGGAGGTCAAAGGGATTGTAAAGGCTTTGATTTTCCAAGGGCTGATGATTTGTTTAAGCGGGATGCTGATGATATTTATTCAATTAGCAGATTCCTTAACGCTCTATCCTTTACTTGTTGCTGGTGGCATGGAAGCGGATCTGGCGAAAAGCATGAAGGGGATCTTTGATCGCGGCCAGCCGTTAATTCAGTTAGGAACTGTTGCGGCTACCTCCATGGCGTTAACCCTTGTGCCGCTTATTAGCCGGGCACGCTTGGCGGAAAAGTCGGATGAACTGCATGATAAGGTCCAATTGGCGCTTAAAGTTAGTACGGTGATCGGGTTAGGTGCATCTGCTGGTTTATGGGCCATTATCGAGCAAACGAATACCATGCTATTTGAAAACCAATTGGGGTCATCTGTACTGGGAGTACTCGGGTTTGTCATTCTTTTCACCTCGATCATCTCAACAGTGATTGCCATCATGCAGGGACTTGGCAGCCTACTATTTCCGGCATTTGCTGTGGTAGTCTCTTTTCCACTAAAATATAGTTTAAATAGTATCTTTATTCCGTTATATGGAACCATGGGTGCTGCTATTTCATCCCTGCTTTCATTAGGTTTGGTCTCGTGCTTGTTGTTCCTTAAATTTAGAAAAATGACTATACGACCGCTTTTCGATTGGCGTTTTATCAGAATTGTTCTGATGGCAGCCGTTTTGCTGGTTCTGTTCTTAAAAGGTTTTATAGTTGTGACAGATTATGTGGTGAACCTCTTCGTATGGCATCGTTTAGGTGCTGCTATGCAAGCTATAAGTGCTGTGGGACTTGGCGGCCTGCTCTTTTTATTGGTGATCATTCGCGGAAACGTCTTTCGTGAGGAAGAATTGGCCTTATTCCCGTTCGGAAGTAAATTAATACATCTACTAGCACGAAAGGATAGGAGATAATCAAATGGAAAAAAGAATTGAAATAGTGGGCTTAGGAGCTGGAGACTTGGAGCAGTTGCCAGTTGGTGTTTATAAAAAATTACTTCATGCAGGCGGTGGCTTATTTTTACGAACAAAAGAGCATCCGGTGGTGGCGGATTTAGAAAAGGAAGGGCTGATGTATATTTCCTTTGATACTGTTTACGTGAAACACGAACAGTTTGAGGCGGTTTATGAGGAAATTGCCCAGACACTGTTGCAAAAGGCAAAAAGTGAGGCGATTATTTATGCTGTTCCGGGACACCCGCTTGTGGCCGAGCGTACGGTACAACTTCTTTTGGAGTATGCGCCAAAAGAAGGGGTTGAGGTAATCATTGGCGGAGGGCAAAGTTTTATTGATCCACTATTCTCTGCCTTAAAAATAGACCCTATTGAGGGGTTCCAACTACTGGACGGGACGTCGCTTCTGTCAAGCCAGCTGCAAATCGAGCAGCATATCTTTATTAGCCAGGTGTACGATCAATTTGTGGCATCCAACGTAAAGTTAACCTTAATGGAAAAGTTACCTGATGATTACGAGATCTATATTGTAACAGCAGCCGGAAGTAATCAAGAGGTCATCGAAAAAGTACCATTGTATGAGTTGGATCGGAATGTCTCGATTAACAACCTAACCACTGTTTATATCCCGCCGGTTAAGGAAGAACAAATCCTATTGAAGAATTTCTCTAAGTTAAGGGAGATTATTTCTGTTTTGCGAGGACCAAATGGCTGTCCGTGGGATAAGGAACAAACACATGAATCATTAAAGAAATATTTAATAGAAGAAACCTATGAGGTTATCGAGGCTATTAATGACGGCGATATTGACCATTTAATAGAAGAACTAGGGGATGTGCTGCTGCAGGTGATGCTCCATGCACAAATTGGCGAGGATGATGGCTATTTTTCCATTGATGACATTATTGAGGTATTGTCAGCGAAAATGATCCGCCGCCATCCGCATGTGTTTGGTACAGGGAAGGCAGAAAGTGCGGAAGAAGTAGTGCAGAACTGGCAGGAAATAAAGCAACAGGAAAAGGGCGGAGTGGAACCAACTACATCCATGCTTGCGGGTGTCTCAAAAGTACAGCCCAATTTACTACGGGCGTATGAGCTGCAAAAGTTAGCGGCAAAGGTTGGCTTTGATTGGCAGGAAATTACCCCTGCCTTGGCGAAAGTGAAAGAAGAGCTCGATGAATTTGTGGCAGAATTAGACGGTACGGCGGAAGGTCTACTGCTTGCTAAAAAGGAATTTGGAGATTTGGTATTTGCCTTTGTCAATGTCGCCAGGTTTTTAAAGATTCATCCGGAGGAAGCCTTATTTGAAACAAACGAAAAGTTTATCCGTAGGTTTCAATACGTGGAGGAAAGCGTAAAGAGAAGTGGCAGATCGTTTGAGGAGCATACACTTGAGGAGCTTGACCACTATTGGGACAAGGCAAAGGGTAAAGGATTATAAGAAAAGCGCAAACGCCCTGTTCAGCGGGCGTTAGAGCTGGGCATTTCTCAAAGCCCCATGATATACATTCTGATACTGTAAAATAGGAGGATTGGCAATATGCGTTTAGATAAGTTTTTAAAAGTATCAAGATTAATTAAAAGAAGAACGTTGGCAAAAGAAGTTTCTGACCAAGGTAGAATTGAGGTTAACGGGAAAGAGGCAAAAGCCAGCACAACTGTTAAGGTCGGTGATGAATTAACCATTCGTCTTGGAAATCGCAAGGTGACGGCAAGAATAGATCGGATTCAGGAAACATCACGCAAAGATGAAGCGGCGGAGATGTATACGATTTTAACTGAAGAGAGACTTGGCTCAAACGACTAAAGCTGTTCTATTTTTACTGCCCTGCACATACATTTTACCAAAGGTTGTACAAATGATTGTGGGGGATGTAGAGTGAGCCAATATTATGATAACCAGCCGACGAAGAGTAGTGTGCCGGATCATGATGTCATTATGAGAGGAAGAAAGCTTCTCGATATTACCGGTGTCAAGCAAGTAGAAAGCTTTGATAATGAAGAATTTTTATTGGAAACGTCAATGGGGTTCTTAGCGATAAAGGGACAAAACTTAACAATGAAAAACCTTGATGTTGAAAAAGGGATTGTCTCCATTAAAGGTAAGATATTTGATTTAGTCTACTTAGATGAGCAGCATGGGGAGAAAGCTAAAGGTTTCTTTAGCAAGTTATTTCGATGACCCTTTCGACGCAATTTTTAACAATGCTTTCAATGGTTGGCATGGGGTCGTTATTTGGCGCTATGTTTGATACGTACCAGCGGTTTTTAAAACGACCAAAACAACGAGCTTGGATTGTTTTCCTTAATGATATCTTATTTTGGATCATTCAGGCTTTGATTGTTTTTTATACGTTATTCTTAGTGAATAATGGGGAATTGCGATTTTATATCTTTATTGCCCTTGTTTGCGGGTTTGCGGCCTACCAGAGCTTGTTTAAAGGGTTTTATCTACGTTTATTAGAGATCGTGATTCAAACAGTTATCTCCATCGTGACGTTTTTGAAGAAAACCTTCCAGCTCTTGATCTATAAACCTGTCGTGGGTCTTATTCAACTTGTGATTACGATCATTCTTGCACTTGGCAGGGGACTATTAACCCTTGTCAAATTTGTTTTTAAGCTTGTATTATTGGTATTGAAGATCATTTATGTGCCATTAAAAACAATTGTGTCATTATTTTGGAAATTTATGCCGAAAGGTATTAAAAATTCCGTCGAGAAGTTATATAATAAAACGGCAGGAATTTTTGAAAAAATAAGGAATTATAGTAGTAAGTGGATAGATAAATGGAAAAGTAGAAAAGAGTGAGGAGGGAAGGGAAGTGGGCGCAGATCGAAAAAAAAATGTGTCAAAAATCCAGACAACCTATGTTGAGCAAAAAGAATATGCTGAAATTGCCTCTGCTAGAAAAAGAAAACTATTACTAAGGCGATTATCCTTATTTTTTGTTTTTGCTAGCTTACTATCGTATCTGATGATTTCCAGCTATATTTCCCAGACCGCAAAACTCCAGGAAAAAGTTGCCCAAAAGAAGAAGTCTGACCATGAACTTTCTGAATTAAAGAAGCAGCAAGAAGTTCTGAAAGAGGACATTATTAAATTGAATGATGATGATTACATTGGGAAGCTGGCTAGAAAAGAGTACTTTTTCTCGGAACCAAATGAAACAATCTTTAACCTTCCTGATGAAAAGAAAGAAAATTGACCCATTGTCGCGTGTTATTGACACTGAATTTTTCTGTTTTGTATAATATAGAGTAATCTTGATTTTTATACTTTTAAGGAGGAACGTTCTTTTTATGTCAATTGAAGTAGGCAGCAAGTTACAAGGAAAGGTAACAGGGATTACAAATTTCGGTGCGTTTGTGGAGCTGCCAGATGGCTCAACAGGACTCGTTCACATTAGTGAGGTTGCTGATAACTATGTGAAGGACATCAATGATCACCTAAAGGTTGGCGATCAGGTTGAGGTAAAAGTCATCAATGTTGAGAAGGACGGAAAAATTGGTTTATCGATTAAAAAGGCAAAGGATAGACCCGAACCTGAAAGAAGACAACATTCACATTCGCAACGTCCTCGTCAAGGCCGGTCAAACGATCGTAACAACAACAAAGGGGAAACCTTCGAGTCAAAGATGTCAAAGTTCCTAAAAGACAGTGAGGATCGTTTATCTTCCCTGAAGCGGCACACGGAATCCAAGCGTGGAGGAAGAGGAGCTAAGCGGGGGTAGCTTGCTGCTGTTTAATTGAATAATGCAGGTTTTCACCTTACAGATATAGTAAAAGACAAGTCAAAAGCGACTTGTCTTTTTTATTGTCAAGGAAATTATAGATTCATACTAGTATGGATAACTTGGAATAGTTATCTGAATCCAGCTCCAGCACCCTAGCGGCTAGTGTCCTTCGCTCTCCGCCCTACGATAAGTCAACATCGAATCGCTGACGCTCTTCGTGTTTCCTTTATCTCAGTTGGAGCGCTCCAGGCCATACGCCGCTGACCAGGGCGCTTGCGCTTTTTGTATTATTCCTTTATACGACATGATTATGTTGTTTGGGTAATTTTAGTTGAATTGCGTCGAACGATTATTTTATCTTGTTCACTATTTTGACAAACTTTTAAGTCTATTAATTTTATAATAGTGGGCAACGATGAAAGTATAGGGAGAGTGATTTAATGGAAAAGACAAACGTGAGTTTTATAGAGCCGGTCGGAGAAGTCAGCCTTCATTCATCTAAATGGGATCCGGGAAGATTCTTTAGGAAAATTCAATTCGCGCTTGAATCCTTTTTTATCAAAAAGGGTTATCTCTTATTATTAGTGGGATTTTTGCTTGGACGAGCCTTAATTTTGGCGAAGCTCACCCCGTTCAGTCTTCCTTTCTTTGCTTCTGTTTATTTAATTAAAAGAGATCGGGCACCGCTTGCCCTGATTGGACTGATTGTGGGGGCCGCAACGGTTTCATTATCCAATGCCGCTTTCACCTTCAGCGTCACCATTGTCTTTTTGATTATATTTCGCATCAGTCAAAAGTGGCTGACAAATGAAATGCGATCACTGCCTTTTTTTGTCGGCATTATTCTTGGAGTAGGGAAATTTGCCGAAGCCTTCATTATAACGAAACAATTAACGCTATATGATGTCATGATGGTGGGTGTGCAGGCAAGCCTTGCGTTTATCTTAACACTTATTTTTTTACAGAGTATTCCGTTGTTAACTTTGAATAAACGCCGGCAATTGTTAAAAACGGAAGAAATCGTTTGCTTGATCATCATGCTGGCCTCCATTTTATCCGGAACAATTGGCTGGAAGGTGTACGATATGTCGGTTGAACATATCATGTCGAGATATTTAGTTTTGGTCTTTTCGTTTATTGCCGGCGCAACCGTTGGCTCTACTGTTGGTGTCGTGACGGGCTTAATATTTAGTCTCGCAAGTGTATCAAGCTTCTATCATATGAGTCTTTTAGCCTTTTCGGGTGTGCTAGGAGGCTTGTTGAAGGAAGGGAAAAAAATAGGTGTCTCCATCGGCTTATTTATTGCTACCCTGCTCATCGGAATGTATGGTGAGGGCGGCAGTTCTATCCTAAAGACGGTTATGGAATCCAGTGCCGCTGTTCTTTTATTCCTCTTAACACCACAAGCGTTTACTTCAAGATTAGCAAAATATATCCCTGGGACACCGGAATACACAGCAGAGCAACAAAAGTATATGCGTAAAATGCGCGATGTGACTGCACAACGGGTTTCACAGTTTTCAGGTGTCTTCCATGCCCTTTCACAGAGTTTCTCACAAATGGAAATATTGTCAGAGGATGATGAACAGGACAGAGAAATGGATTTCTTCATGAGCAATGTCACGGAAAAGACATGCCAGACATGCTTTAAAAAAGAACAATGCTGGGCAAAGAATTTTAATACAACCTATGCTTATATGGAGGAAATTATTCACGAAATGGATCAAAACGCGGGGAATGTTTCTCCGAGGCTGTCAAGGGAATGGGAAAAGCATTGCTCCCGTTCCAAGAAGGTCTATGAAACCATCGGCCAAGAATTAACCTTTTTTCAGGCCAATTTAAAATTAAAAAAACAAGTACGGGAAAGCCGCAAACTGGTGGCTGACCAATTACTTGGTGTTTCTGAAGTAATGGAAAACTTCGCAAAGGAAATTCAACGGGAAAGGGAAAATCATCATAAGCAAGAAGAACAAATCATGGAGGCGATTCAAGAGTTTGGGATCCATATCGAACAGGTTGAGATCTACAGTCTTGAACAAGGGAATATTGATATTGAAATGGCAGTCCCATTTTGTAATGGCCATGGAGAGTGTGAAAAACTGATTGCACCGATGTTGTCCGATATTCTTGGTGAAACGATTATCGTAAACAAGGAGGAGTGTGCGACAAACCCTAGCGGCTTCTGTCATGTCACCTTTAGATCGTCGAAGGCCTTTACAGTGGAAACAGGGGTAGCCCATGCCGCTAAGGATGGCGGGTTAATATCAGGTGATAGTTATTCCACCATTGAGCTGGGGCTTGGAAAGTATGCCATTGCCATTAGTGATGGCATGGGCAACGGGGAGAGAGCTCATTATGAAAGTAATGAAACCCTGCAGCTTTTGCAAAAAATCCTCCAATCCGGGATTGAAGAAAAGACAGCAATTAAATCGATTAATTCGATTCTATCATTGCGGACAACCGACGAGGTTTTTTCTACGTTAGATTTGGCAATGATCGATTTGAAAAATGCTTCAGCGAAATTTTTGAAGATTGGCTCCACACCTAGTTTTATCAAAAGGGGAAATAAAGTTATTAAAATCCAAGCGAGCAATTTGCCAATAGGGATCCTACAGGAATTTGAGGTTGATGTCGTTAGCGAACAATTAAAAGCAGGTGATTTATTAATCATGATGAGCGACGGGGTATTCGAGGGTCCGAAACATGTAGAAAATTATGATCTATGGATGAAACGAAAAGTACAGGAATTGGAGACAGATGATCCGCAAGCGGTAGCTGATTTAATTATGGAGGATGTAATCAGGTCAAGATCGGGATTAATAGAAGATGATATGACGGTGACGGTGGCAAGAATCAAACATAATACACCGAAATGGGCATCGATTCCCGTTTATAAAAAACAAGCCTAAGTCTAATCGATTATTTTACTCTCTCCTCGATTAAAATATGTATAAATCACCCTGTTCCCGTCGAAAATGGTACAAATACGTTTCGTGGAGGGAGAAGGTTATGTATACAGGGAAGATCCGGCAAATATTATTGATTACCGATGGTTGCTCGAACCAAGGAGAAGATCCGATTGCCATGGCGGCACTCGCGAAGGAACAAGGAATAACTGTGAATGTAATCGGTGTCATCGAAAAGGATGTGATTGATGAAAAGGGAATGACTGAAATCGATGGCATTGCGATGTCAGGCGGTGGTGTCAGTCAGATTGTTTATGCTGAGGCACTTTCTCAAACCGTGCAAATGGTCACCCGTAAAGCGATGAACCAAACCATTCAAGGTGTGGTGAATTCCCAATTACAACAAATATTAGGTCGCTCGCAAACGATGGAGGACTTGCCGCCAGATAAACGCGGCGAGGTTATGGAGGTTGTTGATGAATTAGGAGAAACTGTCGAATTGGAAGTGTTGATTCTTGTCGATACAAGCGCAAGCATGAAACAAAAGCTGCCAACCGTAAAAGAGGCACTTCTCGACCTGTCCCTAAGCCTGAATGCTCGAACAGGCGAAAATCAATTTTCCGTTTATGTATTTCCCGGGAAAAAGAATGATGTCGAAAAATTGCTGGATTGGACACCGAAGCTGCAAGTTTTGACGAGTGTATTTTCCCAACTGTCAACAGGAGGGATTACACCGACTGGCCCGGCATTACGGACGGCGTTAACCGCCTTCAATCAAAAACAATCACTAAGGAGCCTGCTTTCACGTGATGATGAATCATACTTTGAAGAATCAATGTAAGGTTAGTCCGGGAACCATCATTTCTGGGAAATGGCATTCACAAAACTATACCATTATAAAAGAGTTAGGATTTGGTGCAAACGGGGTGGTCTACCTTGCAAAACACAAAGACACTCGTGTAGCCTTAAAAATGAGTGATAACGGTATGTCCATCACCTCTGAGGTGAATGTGTTGAAATCCTTTGCAAAGGTCCAGGGGCCCGGAGCCCTCGGGCCTTCTTTACTTGATGTTGATGATTGGTTATCACCTCGCGGCCGAGTATCCTTTTACGTCATGGAATATATTCAAGGCCCTGACTTCCTCTCCTTTTTGCAGGAGAAAGGGAAATCGTGGACAAGTGTGTTATTTTTGCAGCTGCTTAATGATTTGGATCAGCTTCATGAAAATGGCTGGGTATTTGGTGATTTAAAACCAGAGAATCTAATTGTTACCGGACCGCCCCCGAAAATAAGATGTATAGATGTGGGAGGCACGACTATTCGAGGTAGAGCAATTAAGGAATTCACGGAGTTTTATGACCGGGGGTATTGGGGGTTAGGCTCTAGAAAAGCAGAGCCATCCTATGATTTATTTGCCGTTGCAATGATCATGATTAACACTGCCTATCCAAAACGATTGACTAAAACAACTGGGGGTATTTCTCAGCTCCGAGAGGCAGTAAGGCAAAAGCCGGAACTATTGAAGTTTGAAAACGTAATCGTAAAAGCGTTGCAAGGGCATTACAAAAGTGCTAAGCAAATGCGGGCTGATTTATTTGACAGTCTAGTGGAGCAAAACGCTCCTGCTCCCCCGTTGCGTACACCTGCAGCCGCTAGGCATACTTCAGCCCAAACACTAAGGAATACTACCCAGGGCAGTCAAGCGCCTTCAAGGCGTGCCTATCGACGAAAAAAGAAAAAAAGCGGATGGCTGGAGTTTTTATTTATAGTCGTTGTCCTGGGCATTTTATATGCATGGTATACATTTAATAATTTACCTTAATATTTGAAACCAATTGGTCCTTTGTCCGTAAATAAAGGAGTAACATTTTAGAATGACGTTTCATTCATAAAATGGAAAAATTTCAACTTGGTTTGTAGCACCTATGTTTTGATAGTTAATAATGATTAGTGGTAAGCTATTGTTAAAACTTTGTATTAGAAAGAGTGCGATCATATGTTGGAATCAAAGGTTGAGGCCTTCCTTAACCGCCACTCGTTCAAACTTGAAAACAAAAAGGTCATTGTAGGTGTCTCAGGGGGGCCTGATTCTTTAGCACTGCTTCATTACTTATTGAAGGAAAAGGAAAAAGGAAACCTGTCTATTGTTGTCGCCCATGTAGACCATATGTTTCGTGGAGAGGAATCCTACCAAGATGCCATGTTTGTAAAAAGCTTTTGTGAACTGCATGGGGTTCCTTTTGAAATGGCGCGAATTGATGTGACAAAAATCATGAAGGCAACGGGAAAGAGTTCGCAAATTGCAGCAAGAGAAGTAAGATATGATTTTTACTTAAAAATGATGGAAAAATATGAACACCCCTATTTAGCGTTGGGTCACCATGGTGATGATCAGATGGAGACCATACTTATGCGGCTAACGAGGGGCAGCACTGGGAAGGCAAGAGCCGGAATTCCGTTTTCCCGACCCTTTCATCATGGTACTATTTTCCGCCCTTTCTTATGTGTAACAAAGGTTGAGCTCCAAGATTATTGTAAACAACACCAGCTGACACCGAGGATAGACCCGAGTAATGAGAAAGGCGTTTATAGTAGGAATCGTTTTCGTAAACAAGTTCTGCCTTTTTTAAAAGGAGAAAACAGTCATGCCCATGAGCAATTTCAGCGATTCAGTGAAGAACTGCAGAGTGATGAAGCATTTTTACAGGAATTAACGGTCAAACGGCTGAATTCAGTTCTGGCAAAAAAGGAAGAGGACCATATTACTATTGACATACAAGGGTTTCTTGAAATGCCTTTACCTTTACAAAGGAGAGGGATTCAACTAATATTAAACTATCTTTACAAAGAAAAGCCTGCTTCTCTTTCTGCTATACATATCGATCAAGTATTTTTCTTAATACACCATCATGAACCATCAGTAAAACTGGATTTACCAAATGGAATGAAGGTCATTCGCTCTTATTTACAGTTATCTTTCCAATTTCAGCAAGTGACAGCAGAACCATATGCTTATGAACTACATGAGCCTGGGATGATTAAACTGCCAAATGGTCGAAGTATTAGAATAGACTATATAGAAGGGGAAATACCAGCCGCAAAGGAGAATATAGCCCTTTTTAATGCAGATCTTATTAAGTGGCCCATTTTTATCCGTACGAGGGAAAAAGGCGATCGAATGACAGTAAAGGGAATACAAGGGACGAAAAAGTTAAAGACTATTTTTATTGATCAAAAGGTTCGGGTACAGGATCGAGATAGTTGGCCTGTGGTTACGGATAAAGAAGGTTTTATTATTTGGCTTCCAAATTTAAAAAAATCTTCGATAGAAGGTATAGATTACGCAGCAAAACAATATATACAACTCACATATCATTAGTAATTAGTAATGATCTTCTAGGAGGCACAATTTATGATGAATCAGGATATTGAAAAGGTGTTAGTTTCAGAAGAGGAAATTCAAGAGAAAATAAAGGTGTTAGCGGCAGGGTTAACAGAAGAGTATAAAGATCGCTTTCCGCTTGCTATTGGGGTTTTAAAAGGAGCAATGCCTTTTATGGCTGATTTATTAAAACGGATGGATTGTTATCTTGAAATGGACTTTATGGATGTTTCTAGCTATGGAACAGGTTTAGTTTCTTCTGGAGAGGTGAAAATTTTAAAGGATTTAGATACTTCTGTTGAAGGAAGGGACATATTAATAATTGAAGACATTATTGATAGTGGTTTAACTCTTAGTTACTTAGTGGATTTATTCCGTTATCGTAAAGCAAAATCAATTAAGATCGTCACTTTACTTGATAAGCCAACCGGCAGAAAAAGTGCGATCAAGGCAGATTATGTAGGATTTATTGTTCCAGATGAATTTGTTGTCGGTTATGGGTTGGATTATATTGAAAAATATCGCAACCTTCCATATATTGGTGTGCTAAAACCGGAAGTTTATAGCAATAATCTATAATTATATTCCTGCCTAAGAAGGCCTTCATTTTGGTTTTTTACCCCTTGCTAATGAGAGCTATTCCTTGAATTAGTAAGTTTTTCTATGATACTATTTATTATAGTTTTTACCCGCGGGAGGAGGTAAGAGATGAATCGGATTTTCCGTAATACCATCTTTTATTTATTGATATTTTTAGTCATTATTGGCGTGGTTAGTTTCTTTAATGGAAGCAATGAGCCTACAGATCATATTTCATATGATACGTTTGTGACCCAATTAGAAAAAGGTGAGGTCAAAAAGTTTTCAATGCAGCCTGAACGAGGAGTCTTTGAGGTTCGCGGTGAGCTAGAAGCAAAGGATAAAAAGTTCATCACCTATGTTCCAAACAGCGAAAAGATTCTTGATCGTATTGATAAGGCAGCAGATACAAAAGTGGAGGTAATGCCAGCAAAAGAAACTAGTGGCTGGGTAACCTTCTTTACTTCGATCATTCCGTTTGTGATCATCTTTATCTTATTTTTCTTCTTATTAAACCAAGCGCAAGGCGGCGGCAGCCGTGTCATGAACTTTGGTAAATCGAAGGCGAAGCTTTATAATGATGATAAGAAAAAGGTTCGTTTTAGAGATGTAGCGGGTGCTGATGAGGAAAAGGCTGAATTAGTTGAGGTTGTTGAGTTTTTAAAAGATCCGCGTAAATTTGCTGAACTTGGGGCCCGTATTCCCAAAGGTGTTTTGCTTGTAGGACCTCCAGGAACCGGTAAAACATTGTTAGCGCGAGCAACTGCCGGTGAAGCAGGCGTACCGTTCTTCTCCATTAGTGGTTCGGATTTTGTTGAAATGTTTGTCGGGGTCGGTGCCTCCCGTGTTCGTGACTTATTTGAAAATGCTAAGAAAAATGCTCCTTGTATCATTTTTATCGATGAAATTGATGCGGTTGGACGCCAGCGTGGTGCCGGTTTAGGCGGTGGACACGATGAGCGTGAGCAAACCTTGAATCAATTGCTCGTTGAAATGGATGGCTTTGGTGCAAATGAGGGAATTATTATCATTGCGGCAACAAACCGTGCTGATATTCTTGATCCTGCATTATTACGTCCGGGACGTTTTGATCGTCAAATTACCGTTGACCGCCCAGATGTAGTTGGACGTGAGGCTGTACTAAAAGTTCATGCACGCAATAAACCATTAGATGAGTCAGTAAACTTGAAAAACATAGCGATGCGTACACCTGGTTTTTCTGGTGCGGATTTAGAAAACTTATTGAATGAAGCGGCGCTGGTAGCGGCGAGAAGCAGTAAGAAGAAAATCGATATGGAAGATATTGATGAAGCGACAGACCGTGTTATTGCCGGTCCTGCCAAGAAGAGCAGAGTTATTTCCGAGAAGGAACGCAGAATTGTTGCTTTCCACGAGGGTGGCCATACGGTGATTGGCTTAGTACTTGATGAAGCTGATATGGTTCATAAAGTTACCATCGTTCCACGTGGTCAAGCTGGTGGTTATGCGGTCATGCTTCCTAGGGAAGACCGTTACTTTATGACAAAGCCGGAATTGCTTGATAAAATTGTTGGCTTGTTAGGCGGCCGTGTCGCCGAGGAAATCGTATTTGGCGAAGTAAGTACGGGTGCACATAACGACTTCCAACGTGCTACAGGCATTGCTCGTAAAATGGTAACAGAATACGGGATGAGTGATAAGCTTGGACCGTTACAGTTCGGTCAACCGCAAGGCGGTCAAGTTTTCTTAGGCCGTGACCTTCATAATGAGCAAAATTACTCTGATGCAATTGCCTATGAAATTGACTTGGAAATTCAAACCATTATTAAAGAATGTTACGAGAGAGCTAGAAAAATCCTTACTGAAAATCGCGATAAGTTAAATTTAATTGCGACTACACTTCTTGAGGTTGAAACGCTCGTTGCGGAACAAATCAAATATTTGGTTGAGCATGGTCATATGCCGGATCCAGCGGTTCACTTAGATGCTGTGAAGATCGGACCGAAAAAATCAGATGATGTGAAGGTAAACATCAATACCAAGAAGGATGAAGGCGAGAAAAAGGAAGAATCCTTTTTAGATAAACCTTCGGATGAGATTGATTACAAATAATTTAACTAGGGCGCTTCCTATGAAGCGCTCTTTTTTTTTTACACAAATACTATTTATGGTATGATGTTGGGAAGTAAAAAAAGAAAAATTGATAAAGCGAGTGATAGATTTGATTTTCGTATTTGATGTAGGGAATACAAATGTTGTCTTAGGTGTTTATCAGGAGGATGAACTTAAGTATCATTGGCGGATTGAAACAAATCGGAATCGTACAGAAGATGAATTTGGGATGAATATCAAAGCATTATTTGATCATTCAGGATTGTCCTTTTCAGATATTGATGGAATTATCATTTCCTCAGTTGTTCCGCCCATCATGTTTGCTTTGGAGAGAATGTGTCAAAAATACTTTCATCTTAAGCCGCTTGTTGTTGGACCAGGGATAAAAACAGGACTCAATATTAAATATGAAAATCCCAGAGAAGTGGGGGCTGACCGAATTGTTAATGCTGTTGCGGCCATCCATGAGTACGGAAGTCCTCTGATTATTGTTGATTTTGGAACAGCAACTACTTATTGTTATGTGAATGAGGAACGCCAATATATGGGGGGGGCAATTGCTCCGGGGGTTGGGATCTCCACAGAGGCACTTTATTCACGGGCGGCGAAATTACCGCGAATAGAAATTGCCCGCCCAGAAGGGGTCATCGGTAAAAATACTGTTGCTGCGATGCAAGCGGGCATTGTCTACGGATATGTGGGACAAGTGGAGGGCATTGTCAAACGGATGACGGAGCAAAGCGGGAAGAAACCAACCGTGATTGCGACAGGCGGCCTTGCCCCATTAATTGCTAAGGAATCAACCGTAATCGATGTAGTTGATCCATATTTAACATTAAAAGGTCTGCAGCTTATCTATAAGCGAAATATGGGATAACATAATTAGAAAAGCGGCCTCTAGGCGCTGCAGCTAGACGATTTGAAACAGCAAGAAGGGAGTTTTACAATGAAGGATTATTTAGTTAAGGCACTTGCCTATGATGGAAATGTACGCGCATATGCCGTTCGCACGACTGAGACGGTTAGTGAGGCGCAGCGGCGTCACCAAACATGGCGGACTGCATCGGCAGCGCTTGGCCGCACGATGACCGCAGGGCTCATGATGGGCGCGATGCTTAAAGGTGAAGATAAACTGACGATAAAAATTAATGGAGGAGGCCCGATTGGTCCCATTGTGGTTGATAGTAATGCCAAAGGTGAGGTTCGAGGGTATGTGACCAATCCTGAGGTTGACTTTGAATCGACAGAGAATGGTAAGCTTGATGTCCGCCGCGCGGTCGGTACAGACGGGATGCTTGCAGTTGTGAAGGACATCGGGTTGCGTGACTTTTTTTCCGGCCAGGTTCCACTTGTATCCGGTGAATTAGGTGAGGACTTTACCTATTATTTCGCAACATCTGAGCAGGTACCTTCTTCGGTTGGAGTTGGTGTTTTGGTTAACCCGGATGACTCCATTTTGGCTGCAGGCGGGTTTATTTTTCAATTAATGCCAGGGACGCCAGAGTCAATTATTGAAAAACTCGAAGAACGGTTAAAAACAATTGAGCCGATTTCTGTTTTAATTGAACGAGGTTTGACACCTGAGCAGATTTTAGAAGAATTATTTGGAAAAGAACAAGTAAAGGTGTTAGAAACAATGGAGGTAAGTTTCCAATGCAATTGCTCTAAAGAGCGTTTTGCAAATGCCATTGTAGGGCTAGGTGCAGCTGAAATTAATGCTATGATTGAAGAAGATGGACAGGCCGAGGCCCACTGCCATTTTTGCAATGAAAAATATCTATTTACTAAGGAAGAACTAGAGGAACTTAAAAAAGAAGCTAAATAACTGTTATCGTGAGGGGAAAAGCTTGGGAAAGAAGCAGCTTTGGATGGTTATTGCAGGCCTCATTATGCTTAATTGCTTAACGGTGGCCTTTTTCCTCACCAGGGCAAATGAGGTCGGCGGTGCGGCAAGTAATGATGAGACAGTGGCAACCGTGGGGAAAAAATCAATTTCAAGACAAGAATGGCTGAATGAACTGGAAGCGAGATATGGAAAAGACGTTTTAAAGGAAATGATTGATCATAAGGTCGTGGTGGAAATGGCGGCGACTTACAAAATAAAAGTATCTGATCAAGATGTTGAGCGGGAATTTAGCATGCTGCAGTCCACTAATAATTCTTTCGGGTCTAAAAACATTCAAAATGAAAAGAAGTGGAAAGAACAAATTCGAAACACGCTCCTTTTAGAAGAACTGTTAACAAAGGACGTAAAGGTTTCGGAGAAAGAATTAAAAGGCTATTATGATAAAAATAAAACCCTATTTAATGTTCCGGATGCCTATCATTTATCACAAATAATCGTGAAAACAAAGAAGGAAGCTGTAAAGGCCGCAAAAGAACTGGCAAATGGGTCAAGCTTTTCCGCATTAGCAATGGAACGGTCCATTGAGGAGTTTTCCGCAAATGAAGGCGGCGATATCGGTTATATTAGCGGTGATGATGAGCGGTATCCGCGTTCCTATATAGAAACGGCTAAAAAGCTAAAGAAAGGTGCGTACAGTAAACCGCTGAAGGTTAAGGAAGGGTATGCACTTGTAAGGCTTGAAGGAAAATTGAAGGGAAAAAAATATACGTATAATGATGTGAAAGAACAAATTCGCAGGCAAATTGCCCTAGAGCAGATGAAATCGCCGGCTACAGCAGCACCCTTTTGGGATGAGGCAAAGGTGGAATGGTTTTACGGCAGTGATAAATAGTCAAATTAAAACACAGGATCATACCTGTGTTTTAATTTACGAAAAATTTTGAAAAACCCCGTGTAAAACGGTTGACAAAACCAGTATAAAACTGGTAAATTCTATATATCCAATAAAAATACTCGGAATAGGGGTGCCATTATGGTTCGTGTAGCAAATTCAGTTTCCGAATTAGTCGGCCAAACACCGATTGTGAAGTTAAACAGATTAGTTGATGAAAATAGTGCAGATGTCTATTTGAAGCTTGAATATTTTAATCCTGGCAGCAGCGTAAAGGATCGGATTGCCTTAGCGATGATCGAAGCAGCGGAGGAAAAGGGACTAATTAAGCCAGGTGTCGATACGATTATTGAGCCGACAAGCGGTAATACAGGAATTGGACTCGCGATGATTGCCGCAGCGAAGGGGTATAAAGCAGTCTTTGTTATGCCTGAGACGATGAGTTTGGAAAGAAGAAACCTGCTTAAAGCATATGGAGCAGAGCTTGTGCTAACACCAGGTCCTGAGGGGATGAAAGGTGCAATTGCAAAGGCAGAAGAGCTTGTGAAAGAGCATGGATATTATTTGCCGCAGCAATTTGAAAACGAGGCCAATCCAGAGGTTCATAGGAGAACGACAGGCAGGGAAATTGCGGAGCAAATGGATACGCTTGATGCATTTGTTTCAGGGATTGGAACTGGCGGAACCATTTCCGGTGCTGGTAGTCTCTTACGTGAAAAGTTCCCGGAAGTGAAGATTTATGCAGTAGAGCCAAAGGATTCAGCGATCCTTTCAGGCGGCAAACCTGGTCCACATAAGCTGCAAGGACTTGGTGCAGGATTTATTCCGGGTACATTAGATACAAGTATTTATGATGAAGTGATTCAAATTACGACAGAAGAGGCATTTGAGGCATCTCGCCGTGCGGCAAGGGAAGAGGGTATTCTTGGCGGGATTTCTTCAGGAGCAGCCATTTCCGCAGCCTTAAAGGTGGCGAGTGAGTTAGGAAAAGGTAAAAAGGTGCTCGCGATTATTCCAGATAACGGAGAACGGTATCTAAGTACTGCACTATACCAATATGATGTTGAATAAGAAACATAGGGGTGTTGGCGAAAGCCGATACCTTATTTTTTTGTAAACCATTCCATTTTTCCTGTATGATAAAAGAAGTGAAAAAATGAGTGTAGGGAGATATGGAATGATAACAGCTCAAGAACAAATTCAGTGCGGCCCATATACCTTGGACTATTCGAAAAAAACCATGGTTATGGGAATATTAAATGCCACCCCGGATTCCTTTTCGGACGGAGGTAAATTTAATGGAATCGAACGTGCCATTGAACACGCGAAGGAAATGGAAGCGAATGGAGCGGATATCATTGATGTTGGCGGTGAATCCACACGCCCGGGCTTTGCGGCAGTTTCTTTGGAGGAAGAGCTAGAACGGGTAATCCCCGTGATAAAAGCCATTTCTGAACATGTGCAGATTCCTATATCGATTGATACGTATAAAGCAGAGGTGGCAAAGCAGGCTATTGAGGCAGGTGCCCATATCATCAATGATGTATGGGGTGCAAAGGCAGACGAGCAAATGGGAAAAGTGGCGGCTGAATATAGTGTGCCAATTATCTTAATGCATAACCGACGTGACCGAAATTATCAGGTTTTCATGCGAGATGTAATCAATGACCTTTACGAAAGCATCACAATGGTGAAAAATACAGGTGTGAAGGATGAGAAAATTATCCTTGATCCTGGGATTGGCTTTGCAAAGGACTATCAAGAAAACCTGTTGATGATGCAAAACTTAGATAAGCTCGTCATGCTTGGCTATCCTGTACTTTTAGCAACCTCCCGGAAAAGGATGATTGGCGAAGCGTTAGATCTCCCTGTCCATGAAAGACTGGAAGGTACAGGTGCAACGGTATGCTATGGTATTCAAAAGGGATGTCAGCTTGTCAGGGTTCATGATGTGAAGGAAATAAGCCGAATGGCGAAAATGATGGATGCGATGATGGGAAAGGGTGTCAGGATTGGATAAAATCTATGTTAATCGGATGGAGTTTTATGGCTATCATGGTGTTTTCCCGGAGGAAACTAAACTTGGCCAAAGATTTGCTGTTGATTTAGCCGTTTCTGTTGATTTGAAAAAGGCAGGAGAAACGGATGAACTCGAATACTCTGTTAATTACGGTGAACTATATGAAGTTTGCAAAGAGATTATGGAAGGCAAGCCCTATAAATTAGTGGAGGCTGTTGCTGAGAATATGGCTGCAACTCTTTTAAAGCGATTTTCCCTTATATACGATGTTACCGTTAAGGTGATAAAGCCGGATCCGCCAATTCCAGGTCATTACCAGTCTGTGGCAGTAGAAATCACAAGGAGTAGATAAAAGTGGAAAATAGAGCATTTATTGCCCTTGGTTCAAATATCGGAAACCGTTATGATAATATAACGAGTGCGATTAACTGTTTAACAAATCATTCTGAAATTAAACTAGCAAATTATTCCTCTGTTTACGAAACAGATCCTGTCGGTTATGAAGATCAGGATTTATTTTTAAATATGGTAATTGAGATTATGACGGACTTAAGTGCCCTGGAGTTGCTAGAATTTTGCCTTAAGACAGAATTGGAGCTTGGAAGAAAGAGGGAAATAAGGTGGGGTCCAAGGACAATAGACCTTGACATTCTTACCTTTAACCAAGAGAATATTGAAACGGAGAAGCTTACCGTTCCACATCCAAGAATGGTAGAGCGGTCGTTTGTCATGGTACCGCTAGCAGAAATAAACCCCTATCAGAGTATCCCAGGGGTGGATAAACCTCTTAACATATTGTTGAATGAACTACATGATAAAGAAGGAGTCCGAATATGGAAGCGGAAAAATGGGGAAGACGTATTCGAGCCTATCGAAAGCTAAAGGGATATACACAGGAAGGCTTTTCGAGGGAATTAGGTGTATCGGTATCAATTTTGGGAGAGATTGAAAGAGGGAATCGTCTGCCGGCAGGCGATTTACTTGAGAGAATCGCGCACTCCTTGAGAATAAGTATAGAAGATTTAAAGCCAAAAGAATAAAGAAACGTGCAAGTGCCCAGGTCAGCGGCGAATGGCCTAGAGTGGGCACTAAAAAGTGCAGGTCCCGATGGATTACCCGGGTGCTGGATTAGGAGGAAGATAGTTGGATGTTGAAAATTGGTAATATCGAAATAAAGAATCCAGTTGTCCTGGCACCGATGGCAGGAGTCTGTAACTCTGCATTTCGCCTTACGGTAAAAGAGTTTGGCGCAGGTCTAGTTTGTGCTGAAATGGTCAGTGATAAAGGTATTGTTCTTAAAAATGAAAAAACAATGAATATGCTCTATATCGATGAACAGGAAAAACCGTTAAGTTTGCAAATTTTTGGCGGTGAAAAAGAAACATTGGTGGAAGCGGCTAAATTTGTCGATCAAAATACCAATGCCGATATCATTGATATCAATATGGGCTGCCCGGTACCGAAAATCACCAAATGTGATGCTGGAGCCAAATGGCTGCTAGATCCAAATAAAATCTACGAAATGGTCTCAGCGGTTGTTGCGGAGGTTGAAAAGCCTGTAACGGTCAAAATGCGGATGGGCTGGGATGAAGACCATATTTTTGCTATAAAAAATGCCCAGGCTGTTGAACGTGCGGGCGGAAAAGCAGTTGCTCTACATGGCCGTACCCGTGTGCAAATGTATGAAGGAAAGGCTGATTGGGATATTATTCGTGAAGTGAAGCAGTCCATTACCATTCCTTTGATTGGTAACGGGGATGTACAGACACCGCAGGATGCGAAGAGAATGCTGGATGAAACAGGTGTTGATGGGGTTATGATTGGCAGAGCTGCTTTAGGGAACCCGTGGATGATATACCGTACGGTGCAATATTTAGAAACCGGGAAGTTAATGGCAGAGCCGTCTGTTCGTGAAAAAATGGATGTTTGTATCCTTCATCTTGATCGTTTGATTGCTTTGAAAAGTGAGTACATCGCCGTCCGTGAGATGCGTAAGCATGCGGCATGGTATTTAAAAGGTGTTCGCGGCAATGGACGGGTCCGAAATGCAATTAATGAATGTCAGACGAGAGAAGATCTCGTTACATTGTTAACTGGATTGGCTGTAGAGGCTGAGGAAATGGAACAAAACGAAGCAATTGTTGGCTAGTTTGACTTTCCCAGGTTCATTTTCTATAATTACGTTGTTATTAAGTGCTGCCAGTAGAATAACTGGCAGTTTTTATTCTATATAAATACTTTTTTGATGTCTGAACTGTCAAGTTTGTGTAAAATAATAAAGTATGTAAAAAAATCGGTGAGTATTTACATAAAAACAAGAGCAATGGAGTTGAATTAGTCATGAGTCAGGAAGAATTAAATGATCAATTGTTGGTCAGGCGTGAAAAAATGAACAGCATGCGTGAAAATGGATTAGATCCTTTTGGTACAAGATTCAATCGCACTCATTCTTCAAAGGAATTATTCGAACAGTATGGTGAATTGGAAAATGAAGAATTAGAGGAAAAAAATATTGCTGTCTCAATTGCGGGCCGCATTATGACCAAGCGTGGAAAGGGAAAAGCTGGTTTTGCCCATATCCAAGACTTATCAGGACAAATTCAAGTCTACGTGAGAAAAGATGCCATAGGGGATGAGCAATATAATATTTTTAATTCTGCAGATCTAGGTGACATTGTTGGGATTGAGGGAACATTATTTAAAACAAAAACGGGTGAGTTCTCGATAAAAGTAGCAAACTTTGTATTTCTAACAAAAGCTCTTCGCCCGCTGCCCGATAAATTTCACGGCTTAAAGGATGTTGAACAGCGCTACCGTCAACGTTATTTAGATTTAATCATGAGTCAGGAGAGTAAGGAAACCTTTATAGCTAGAAGCCGCATTATTCAATCGATGCGCCGTTACTTAGATAATCACGGTTATTTAGAAGTGGAAACGCCAATGATGCATTCCATTGCTGGGGGTGCATCAGCACGTCCATTTATTACACATCATAATGCGTTGGATATGCCATTATTTATGCGGATCGCCATCGAGCTCCATTTGAAACGATTGATTGTGGGTGGTCTTGAAAAGGTATATGAAATTGGCCGTGTATTTAGGAATGAGGGTGTATCTACTCGTCATAATCCTGAGTTTACAATGATTGAACTATACGAAGCATATGCAGATTATCGTGATATCATGAGCCTTACTGAAAACTTAGTTGCCCACATCGCGGAAGAAGTAGTGGGAACCACAACCATTCAATATGGTGAGTATGAAGTAGACCTTAAACCGGAATGGAAAAGACTCCATATGGTTGATGCTATTAAGGAATATACCGGTGTTGACTTCTGGAAAGAGATGAATATTGAAGAAGCCCGCATGCTTGCAAAAGAACATGGGGTAGAAATAAATGATCATATGCTTTATGGCCATATTGTTAATGAGTTCTTTGAACAAAAGGTAGAGGAAAAACTTATTCAACCGACCTTTATTTATGGGCATCCAGTAGAAATTTCACCACTTGCTAAGAAAAATGCGGAGGATCCACGTTTCACCGATCGCTTTGAGTTATTTATTGTTGCACGTGAGCATGCAAATGCCTTTACAGAGCTAAATGATCCAATTGATCAAAGAGAGCGTTTTGAAGCTCAGCTGAAAGAACGCGAGCAAGGAAATGATGAAGCCCATATGATGGATGAGGACTTCGTTGAAGCATTAGAATATGGTATGCCACCAACAGGCGGGTTAGGAATCGGCATTGACCGTCTAGTTATGCTGCTAACTAATTCACCATCCATTCGGGACGTGTTGTTATTCCCATTAATGCGTCATCGTTAATTAAGAAAAGCGCAAGGGCCTTGGAGTTAGAAATTCTAAAAGCCGAATATAAATTCTGATACTATTAAAAGGTGCCGGTAATTCCGGCGCTTTTTTTATTATGACTATCATCGAGGAGTTAGAATATTTTTACTTTGACTAATCCGTAAAAAAAGCATAAAAAGCTATTGCACACTATCATTATTGGTGGTATATTAATATCTGTTGCTGCGAGACAGTAACTTAAAGAAAAAAGAAATTAAAAAAGTTATTGACTTTAAGTTAATAACTTGGTAAGATGATTAAGTCGCTTTTGAGCGATTGAGTAATTGTTCTTTGAAAACTAAACAAACAAAAACGTCAACAAACAATATTTTTTAGTTTCAATATATATGAAACTAAGCCAACGTAACAAATGAGCTAATCAACTTTCTTGGAGAGTTTGATCCTGGCTCAGGACGAACGCTGGCGGCGTGCCTAATACATGCAAGTCGAGCGAATCTTTGGGAGCTTGCTCCCATTGGTTAGCGGCGGACGGGT
>NZ_JAANMZ010000029.1 GCF_011250555.1 Bacillus sp. MM2020_4
TCCGCTCGACTTGCATGTATTAGGCACGCCGCCAGCGTTCGTCCTGAGCCAGGATCAAACTCTCCAAGAAAGTTGATTAGCTCATTTGTTACGTTGGCATAGTTTCATATATATTGAAACTAAAAAAATTGTTTGTTGACGTTTTTGTTTGTTTAGTTTTCAAAGAACAAAACTGTATTTTATAATATTCTGTCTACTAATCTAGCAACATTTATTATAGTAACATAACATTTTTTCGATGTCAACTATATTGTTTAATTGTTTTAGTGAACTAAAACTAATATCTCAACAGCGACATTGACTATCATACTATCTTTTTATTCGTTCGTCAATCATGTAATTTAAAATCTTTATAAGCATTATAAACCTACCTTCCTTACCTTTTCTAAGCGTCACAAACATTTCGCTGGTCAATCTCTTTTTTTCCTTATACACTCTACATGGATACTTGACTTTTCAACCATCAATGGAACAATCGAGGTGCATGAAAGTGAAACAAACTGTTATACAAACTATTGCAGTAACTTTTTTTTCTATCGTTATGGCTTACGCACTCAATACCTTTCTTATTCCTCATCAAGTATTAACCGGAGGAATTGCCGGGGTAGCGATCATCTTACATAATTATTTACCTATAAATACCGGTTGGATCATCCTTGCTATTAATCTTCCATTATTTATCGTGGGTTATTATTATTTAGGGAAAAAATTTATGTTTTTAACCGTTTATTCTGTGATCCTCCTATCCGTTTCAATGAAGATTATTCCTGTCACCGCCTTTAACGATGACATTTTGCTATCAAGTGTGTTTGGCGGTGTTCTATTCGGATTGAGTGTTGGGGCAAATATCCGTGTGGGTGCATCAGCCGGAGGAGTGGATATTATTAGTTTAATTTTAGCCAAGAAAAAGGATATGTCTGTTGGCTTTATTATCACTTGCTTAAATTATTCAATTGTCCTAGTTTCCGCTCTCGTATTTGGGGTTGATAAGACACTTTATACTCTTTTTGCGATATTTGCTTCCGGAAAGGCCGTTGATACGGTTCATACGAACCACATGAAGTTAACAGTAACCATCGTGACAGAAAAATGGAGGGAAGTAAGTGAAGCCTTACTTCAATTGCATCCGCGTGGAATTACGATGACCGATGCCGAGGGGGTTTATTCCCATCACCCCAAAAAAGTTTTAACAACCGTTATAACAAAATATGAATTAGCGGAAACGAAAGAAACGATTAAGAAACATGACTCCGCGGCATTTGTCCATATTACAAGGGCAATAGAAGTAATGGGTAAATTTCGGAGAGATTAAAAGGTTTAGAACATTTTTTTCTAGGAAAAGCTACTGTAGTAAAACATTTTTGAAAGGAGTTGCTGCTACAGTGAGCATGTATTCACGGAAAAAAGAAGAGGATGATTTTGTTACTCCTTTGGAACAAGAGCAGGTAGATAATTCTAGTCAAAATGACAAAATAGCAGAGTTCGATGAATATGGGACTGCCCTAAACGATATTTAATAACCATAAAAAACAGATTGCCATATGAGAATCCCCTCAAATGGCAATCTGTTTTTTTTACCGTTTGATTGCTTTTAAAACAACAGCCTCTCCCTGAAAAGAATTCACTTGATCCGCCTCGAAAACAACTCTAAATTTATTTTTGATTTTCTCAGAGGCTCCTTTCATATATTCCGCTAATTTTTCCTTTTCGTCTTGTGATAGATTCATCCGATTACCCCATGGATCAAAACGGAAGGTCTTTTCGAAACGATGCCATTCAAAAATTTCAAAACCGGCTAGTTCTAGCATGCGAAGCCACTCACTTTTCTTCCAGGCGCGGAAATGACTATAATCCCGCCATTTTTCGATTGTATTATAAAATTGATCGAAATGATCTTCTTCTGGAACGACATTATCGTCGAGTAAAAATTGACCATCGGGTTTAAGAACACGATGTACTTCTTCAATGAACCTTTCTACATTAGGAAAATGATGCGGGGCAATCCTGCAGGTTACCATATCAAATGCTTCATTAGAAAATGGGAGATTCTCCGCATCCCCATGAACAAACTCAACATTTTGATGCCCGTTCCCTTTAATAAACTTTTCCGCAACAGCTAAAATTTCAGGTGTTAAATCAACAGCGGTTACCTTTTTTACATACGGTGCAAAGGCATTTGCAGTATGACCGCCACCGGTTGCAATATCCAGCAGCTTTTCTTCCCCATTAATCGAGGCCATTTCCAAGAGCTTCCCCAAGTCTTTTCCATCTTTATGAATGGTACTGGTTACATATGAATCAGCACTTTTTCCGAATTGCTTTTGTACATCCTTTTTAAAATCCATGTTTCATCCCCCCGAAATTCCTTTATACCATCATTGTATTGCACTAAGGTTATAAAGAAAATGACAGGTAATTTATGAATTTCAATAAGAAAAAGTTATCAAGCCAGTTTATTTAACTTCAAGCACGATCGGGCAATGGTCACTGCCCATCACATTGCAATGAATATCAGCAGATAGTAGGTTCTCACGTAATGCTTCAGACACGATAAAATAATCAATCCGCCAGCCGATATTCCGTTCACGGACCTTCATCATATAAGACCACCATGTATAGGCACCCTCTTGATTTGGATAAAAGTGGCGATAGCTATCCACAAATCCCGCAGAAAGTAAGTCTGTCATCTTTCCCCGTTCCTCATCTGTAAATCCAGAGTTCCCCACATTGGTTTTTGCATTCCTTAGGTCTATCTCTTGATGGGCAACATTTAAATCCCCGCAAAAAATAACAGGCTTTAGTTTATCTAATTCCTGCAAGTGTTCCAGAATTCGATTCTCCCATTCAAGTCGATAACCGATTCTAGCTAAATCTCTTTGTGAATTAGGGGTATAGACATTCACCAAAAAAAACTGGTCAAACTCTAAGGTAAGAATTCGGCCTTCCTCTTCACTCTCATCGGTTCCTACCCCATATCGAACAGAAAGCGGCTCCTTCTTGGTAAATACAGCCGTACCGGAGTAGCCCTTCTTTATCGCATAGTTCCAGTATTGGTGATATCCATCAAGCTCAAGACTAATTTGACCCTCTTGCAATTTTGTTTCCTGCACACAGAAGATATCTGCGTCAACATCCTGAAAATAATCTAAGAATCCTTTTTTCACACAAGCCCTAAGGCCATTTACATTCCAAGAAACTAGTTTCATTTTACTGCCTTCCCCCTTGCTCGTTACTATTTTTATATGTATGGATAGGAGACATTTTACCAGTTTGGGACTATAAGGGGAAGTAATCCGTTTAAATCATAAAATAAGACAGCCTTTACTGCCTTTTTCTCATAGAACCAGTTGTTTTTCAATCAATTTTTCAGCAAGTAGCTTTGAAACCGGGACAATTTTAATCTTTCGTTTTTGAAATTCATCCATTGATTGAAAAACGCCTACCGAACAAACCTTTCCAGTTACTCCTACATGACCAATGGCAATTCCTTGACCCATAAATTCTGCTATCCTTGCTAGTCTGGACATTTGTTTTCTGGTATATGCTGAGGAAGCGATGTCGTCTAAAAATACATCTCTTTTTAACAATGGGACTCCCATTTCCAATGCTAATTCGGGGAATTTACTTTCCGGACTTGTCCCACTATCAACGATATAAAGTCCCCTTTCCTTAGCCACCTCTACGATCACCCTGACGATTTTTTCATCATCAACTGCACGTGAGCCCATGTGATTATTAAGTCCAACAGCATAGGGAACACTTTTAATTGCCTCTTCTACTCGTTTCCTTACTTCTTTTGGAGGGAGATCAACAGTTATCGGCTTGGGCCCAAGCCATGACTTTTTGCCTTTTTTCGGTTCCATTGGTAAATGTATCATGACTTCGAAACCATTTTGATGTGCCCATTCAGCATGTGCTTTGGAATTCTGCGTAAAAGGCATAACTGCGGCTGTGATCGGAATATTTCCTTCTAAAAAATCCCGGACTCCTCCAGTACCGCCGCCAAAATCATCAATGATAATAGCGGCCTTCAGTTCTTTGGTTTCCTTTTTATCCTCCGCGGCATTTGTTTGGAGTGGTAATAATAAAAATGTGGAGAGGACTAGGGCAAACTTTTTCATATTTACCTCCAATAGTAAAGTGTGAAATTAACTTGCCCGTATTCATTTAGTTTGATTCTACACAAAGGGAGAGCTATTCATTAGCTCTCCCTGATTTTACTATTCTTCGTCAAATACCTTAACCTCGACCATTTTGTCGCCATTTCTCATTGCTTTTGCTGCTTCAAGTCCGGAAGTAACTTGACCAAAGACGGTATGAACACCGTTTAGGTGCGGTTGTGATTCGTGGACGATAAAGAACTGGCTTCCACCTGTGTCTTTACCCGCATGTGCCATTGATAATGCACCAGGGATATGTTTGTGTGGGTTCCCTTCCGTCTCACATTTGATTGTGTATCCAGGTCCACCAGTTCCACGGCCTTCAGGGCAGCCCCCTTGGCTTACAAAACCAGGAATAACACGGTGGAAGGTTAATCCATCGTAGAAACCTTTTTTAATCAATGTTTCAAAATTCTCTACAGTTCCCGGTGCTTCATTTGGAAATAAATCAAACTCAATTTTCTCGCCGTTCTCCATTAATATGTATCCTTTTTTCGCCACTTGAAAACACTCCTTTATGTAAAAATCATTTTTATCATACACTTTTCTCTAAAGAAAAGAAAGTTTAGACACCTCAAAAACTTCCTTTAACGAATCATATTCCCCGCATCATTGTGATATAATAGAGATACCCCTTCCGCACATTCGCTTGTTGCGGGACACTTAACCACTGTACGGACGGAAGGGGTCCTCTGTTGTCACTTTTGTGGCATCACGGAAGCCGGGGCTATTGCCCCGGCTTTTTGGTTTAACTATTTTGCTCCCCCCCCCTGTCAAAAAACAGTGTAATAATGGTTAAGAACAGCAAATACCCAAAAAATGTATACATATGATGCCACCTATCAGCATGGACAAACAACCCCAATACTTCTAATAATTTTTCAAAAATCGGCATCAACAAGCTGGCAAAAAGAATGATTCCCCCCTTCCCCCATTTATTTACCTGCGAAATAGCGCGTAAAAAGACCAGCACGAGTATCGGAAGGCCTATTAAGGTAAACGAAATATTGATCGAGAATATCTCAGGAAATGGCCTCTTCGGGAACTGGTAGAGTTCTTTACCGACAAAGTATAGATCTAAATAGGTTCCAAGCAAGGAAGCAAGCACGATACTTGCAAGATACTTAAAAGGTAATCGCTTTTTTTGCCAGGGTTGCAAGCTCGAGCCGTTCAAGTGTTTTACAGTATTCATATTTTATCTCCCCATCAATCATTTCATCGTCTTCTGTTAAATAATCGACAACTTGCCAATCTTCAAACCAATCCCCTTTTTCCGCTACATCCTGGCTAACATTTTTCCAGGCATTTTCGAGGGTTGGACTATAAATCTTTCGTGCTCCTTTCCTAAGCTGGCAGGTTTTTAAGCGAAGCTGATAGGGAAAACCAGGCATTCCTTCATTAACATTATTGAAGATATTCGGCCAGTAATCCTTTCTCGACCCCGTATGCGGCGTGCTTTTCGCCCACTCAAGCACCTGTTGGTGTATTTCCTTGTTTTTAAAAAGAATCGTATACAGTCGTTTTCCCAGTAAAATCCGCTCATGGAGTGATTCAAACTGGTGGAGTGTTTGTCCGCTAAGCTGGTTTTTCCCATATGGAAAAAGGATATGGTTAAAAGAAAGCCAGTCTTGGAGCATAAACTCAAATTTGTTTATGACCTCTTTTTGGTACTGTGGATTTTGTACCACTCGATTTTCGAGGTAGCTCTGTTCATTGATGACCATCGCAATGGTATGGATATAAGTGTCTTGATTTTGCCAAAACTGCTGCCAAATCGTTTCCATAAAGGTTGAAATATTTAAAGCAGTAAATAAGTGAAACAGTGGTTTTCGTTGCCGGATACTTTCCTCATAAAGCAAAAATTGCGGATAAACGTCTTGAAAAATAAGCCAGTTGCCACGCTCCAAAAAATGAAAAAATAAATTCCGATCTTTTTTTGTCATTAGTCTTGTAAGAAATTCACCCTTTAAATCAGTCATATTCCAGCCGCCGTTTCTTGATACCATATGCCCGAGAAAGGCCCATTGAATTTCCGAATGATGGAGGTAAAAGTCAAGATATGCCTTAGTTCTTGTTACATTGTTAAGATTATGTTCCCTTGTTTTGCTTCTAACCCTCTCAAGCAGCATTTCTTCACCTTTTGTTAATTGGATGGCTGATGGAGACTTTTTACTTTTTTTCTTTAGTTCTTCCGTTATACTTTGGAGCGGCGTTTTCACTCGATTTCGCATAAAAAAAATGGCACATTACCTCCCTTATGAATTCTCCTGCCCTAATGAGAATATGTATAGATGAGAATAGTTTATGGGAGAGGAATGAATGTGAATATGACTGCTGTGAAGGCTGGCATCGATTGGATCATAGGAATGCTTCGAAAAGATCAATCTCCCGACGGCTCATGGGACTATCCATTTGAAACAGGAATATCCACAGATGCCTATATGATCATTTTATTACGGACATTGGAAATAAATGATGAGGAATTAATTCAAGGACTGACGAAGAGGATTTTAAGCAGACAAGGGCAAAATGGTGCCTGGAAACTTTTTTATGATGAGGGAACCGGGAACCTGGCGGCAACAGTTGAGGCCTATTATGCGTTGTTATATTCGGGTTACTATCAGAAAGAAGATACCCCCATGCGGGCTGCAAAAAAATTTATCTTAGCAAATGGCGGTTTAGAGGAAGTTGGCATGTATACAAAGGTGATGCTTTCTTTAACCGGACAGTATAAATGGCCCTCTACTTCTCCGCTGCCTATTGAAGTCGTTCTCCTGCCATTACATTTTCCAATAAACTTTTATTCATTTTCAGTATTTGGCAGGGCCAATCTTGCCCCCATTATGATCATTGCCGATAAAAAATTTACGATGAAAACGGATCACAGTCCGGACCTGTCACATTTACACTTACATCGGAATGAGGTTGATCAATGGTCACGTTCCGACGAATACCGTTCGTTGTTTTCTTTTATCGAAGACGGGGTTACAAATTTACTAGGATTACCAGAACAGCTCCATAAGTTAGCCATTGATCGGGCCAAAAAGTATATGCTAGACCGGATTGAACCGGACGGAACATTCTATAGCTATTACAGCTGTACCTTTTTAATGATTTTTGCGCTTTTATCGCTCGGATATGAAAAAACGGATCCCGTTATAACAAAAGCTATTGAAGGGATAAAGTCGATGAAATGTGAAATTAAGGACTTACCCCATATGCAATATACAACAGCCAACCTGTGGAACACGGCGTTAATCGGCTTTGGTTTGCAAACAGCTGGGGTGGTACCTAATGATCCGATGGTTGTCAAGGCGAATCGCTACCTGCTCGAACGGCAGCATCATAAGTTTGGAGACTGGGTGATTCATAATCCGAAAACGATGCCAGGCGGATGGGGTTTCTCTGCTGTGAATACGATTCTCCCGGATGTGGATGACACGACCGCTGCGTTGAGGTCTATATCGAGGATCGCCCCCACTGAATTGCAAGCGTGGGAGCGCGCGATCACATGGGTTCTGTCGATGCAAAATGATGATGGCGGCTGGCCTGCCTTTGAAAGAAAGGCAAATTCTAAATTATTGCAGTTTCTTCCGATTGAAAAAGCAGAGTTTTTATTAGCTGATCCTTCCTGTGCCGATTTAACAGGCCGAACGCTCGAATTCTTCGGTCATTATACCAATTTATCGACTGAGCATACCGCCATAAAAAGAGGAATTCATTGGCTTTTGAAAGATCAGGAAAAGGACGGTTCCTGGTACGGGCGATGGGGAATCTGTTATATTTACGGGACCTGGGCAGCCATCACGGGGCTGTCGGCCGTTGGTGTTGCGGCGGATCACTCCTCTATCCAAAAAGCTGTTGATTGGTTGAGGAGGATTCAAAACAACGATGGAGGCTGGGGGGAATCTTGCCATAGTGATAGTAAAAAATCGTATGCTCCTCTGAAGGCAAGCACTTTAACACATACTGCCTGGGCCATTGATGCTCTGATTACCGTTTCAGAAAAACCGTCGCCGGAGATTGAAAAGGGGATTAACTATATAGCAGGAGCGCTTAAGAATGATGACTGGACGACTGATTATCCAAAGGGACAAGGGATGGCGGGTGGATTTTATATTCATTATCACGGCTATCGGTATATTTTCCCTTTGCTTGCTCTAGTACACTACCGTGAAAAATTTGAATCTAAATAAACATAAGGATGAAGGACTTATCTTTCATAAATTCCCCCGGTTTGTCCTTCATCCCCCTAATGAAGGACTTATCTTTCTTAAAATCCCCCGGTTTGTCCTTCATCACGCTTATGAAGGACTTATCTTTCTTAAACTCTCCCGGTTTGTCCTTCATCCTTTCGTGATTATTTAGGAAATAGCTATTTCCCTATATTAGCTCCCCCAACCGCGAATAGATCTCAACCATTTCCTGCAATTTCATCCGAACTAGCCCGCTTGATGACGGTGCGACAAAATCGATTACCCCTGGGACAACTGGCTCGTTCTGCTTCCCCCATGGAACCAGTTTGCGGCCGCTGTATTGCTGGTAGACACCCTTCCCCACGAAACAAACCACCTTAGGCTGATAGTGCTCGATTTTGTGCCTTAAAACCTCCCTCCCCTCCCTATACTCTTCCTTCGTAATTTCATCCGCTGCCTTCGTCGGTCTTGCCACAATATTAGTAAAACCATATCCAATTTCTAAAAGCTTCGTATCTTCAGCGGCCTCATATTTCCGCGGTGTTAACCCTGCTTCAAATAAAATCCGCCAAAAACGATTGTTTGGGTTGGCATAATGATGGCCCAGTTCACCCGAGCGGATGCTGGGATTAAAGCCAACAAACAAAATGGCTAAATCATTTTTTAAATGATCACTAATTGGTTCCATTAAAATTCTCCTTAAAACATTCTATTTTTTTATTTTACCCTAACGATTTCAGATTTTTTTCAGATTAGACGATTAAACTGCTTGTAAATGAACCAAGGAGGGATTTAATTTGAACAAATATTGGAAAAGGGTCATGATCATGCTTGGTATCGTGCTAACATTGTTATCTCTTGGTACAAATGCAATCGCTGATGATGGTCATGATGACGACGACGAAAAACATGAGTATTACCAAAAATTCAGTGAAGACGATGACGATGATGACGATGATTGGGAAGCACCCCAAAACCAAATCATCAACCAGCAGCAGACAGAATTTTGGAATATCTGGTCAAGGGAACCACAAAACAATCCAGATAACCCGTTGCCACTTGGGGAACCGGGCGAACTGACCGTCAGCTTGAACAATAACGAAACCACCATCTACGTTATTCCGCAAGAAGGCCAATTACTTGTTTCAGCCGAGAAGATAGCTGAAGTCTTGGGGGCGGAAAGTCAGCTCTATTCACAAAGTAAAATTTCCATACTAACGAAGGATGGGCTTGAATTAATTGTCAAAGCAGGATCAAATGCCGCATTTGAAAACAAGGTAAAAAACCCGATGCCCATTCAAGCAGCATTCTACGAAAAATCTGTTTATCTTCCTGTTTCCGTTGCGGCAAACGCCCTAGGTTATCGTGTTACATGGGATGGTAACAAGAAAGCAATAATTTTTCAATCTATCTAAAGGAGCGTGAATTAGAATGGCAAAGTCACAAAAACCAAAATGGGTAATTGGCCTAACAGGTACCGCCCTTACTGCGTTTGTCATCAGCCAAGTGGGTGCGCATGATCAGGCTCAGAACTCGCAGCCCTTAGAAACAACGATAACCAAATCCATGAGCAAACAGGAAAAAGAATTCGTACAACTGGATTGGTCGAATTATGACATTAATGGGATTCATTTTTCAAAAGGTGTTGAGCAAAGTGACCGAAAAACCCGAAGATCTTGATGGATTGGACACGCTATTGATCGCAGCCATGAATACAACTTTTTATTTTGCCGTTACTAGCTGTAAACTGTCAAATTGGAAAGAAGTCATGGAGGGGTGGGTTCGCCACGTTGAAAAAGAATGGTCACGTTTTCGAACTGGGAATGAACTGGGGCGATTAAACCAATTGAAAGTAGGAAGGACGATAACTTTGTCTCCGCCATTTATTGATATTATCCAACGAGCGGAGGAATATCGCCGGAAGACAAATGGCCTTTTTTCACCCTATTTACTACCACAAATGCAATTTCACGGCTATGAAAACTCCTTTCCTTTCGATACCAGCAGGCTCGTCGACAGTGAGATGCCGCCAGTTTATGAAAACGAGATCTCACCTTTTCAATTTAGTCCAAACACAAATTCAGTCACACGAATCACAGATGGTCTAGTCGATTTGGGTGGGATTGGAAAGGGATATACCGTTCAGGCCGCTGCCCAATGGTTAAGGCATGTTGGTGAGGCTTCAGCAGGGATGGTTGACGGGGGAGGTGATATTTCGGTATGGTCGGATGGCAGCAAGGAATGGACAATTGGTGTTTCTCATCCATACCACCAGGAAACGGAAATCGCCCAGCTCCGCTTGAAAAATGGAGGGATCGCTACCTCCAATGTGGTATATCGGAGCTGGAGCCAAGGAGATGAAAAGAAGCATCATATTATAGATGGAAGAACCGGTCTGCCCGCAGATAACCATTATATTCAGGCAACTGTTATTGCTGAAAATTGCCTTGATGCAGAGGTAGGCGCGAAACTGTGCTTGATTGAGAATGATTCAGATATTAAACACCAACTACGTAATCTAGATACCGCCTATTCCTTTCTGCTTGTCAATAATCAAGGAAAATTATTTGCTTTCGAAATGGAGGAACCTACCCATGAGTGATTTCTTTTCAGTTTGGACCTTAATTCGTGTGTCCGGTTTTTTAGCGTTTTATTTTATGACACTCTCGCTTGCAATCGGGCTGTTTAGTTCATTTTCAATCATGAAGAAAAAGAAAGCACGGTTCTTATCCTATCATCAGACAAGCGGCTGGTATGGGCTCTTAACTATTCTTTTTCATATCCTTTTAATCTGGCAGGATCAGTACGTTCCCTATTCCTTAAGGGAGCTATTCGTCCCTTTTATGGCAAAAAATGAACCATTGTTCTCCGGACTTGGAACCCTTTCGTTTTACTTATTTTTGATCGTAATTGGTTCCTCTGACTTTTTCATTAAAAAATTGGGAGTAAAAAAGTGGAAAAAGATTCACTTTGCTGTTATCCCTGCATGGATTTTTATGCTCGTTCACGGACTGGCAATTGGGACAGATTCATCAGAGCCTTGGGCATTATTGATTTACCTGTTATCCAGTTCCTTTATCCTCGTTCTGCTATTTATGAGGATAGTGGAGTCCATAATGCTTCACCAGCCCATAGGAAGAAATAACTCCCAAAAATAAAACGACAGCAACCGCTGCCGTTTTATTTGTTTACAGAGAAAATCACCGTAAGGATTGTTCCGCTTCCTATCGTGCTCTCTGCCTGAATGGTTCCACCATGGGCGTTAACAATCGTTTGAGCAATCGAAAGCCCCAGGCCCGAACCTCCCTTTCCCCTTGATAAATCCGCCCGATAAAAACGATCAAAAATATACGGTAGATCATTTCCTGCGATGCCGCAACCCGTGTCTTCTACGGCTAAGAATATTTTACAATTGATTGCCTTTAATGATAGGGTTACCTTTCCTTCCTTTGTGTAGCGAAAGGCATTATCTAGCAAAATATAAAGCAATTGCTGAATTTTCATCTCATCGCAGACTATATAAACATCCTTTTGAATCTTTTGATCAAATTGAATAGGATTAATCATTTTTCTTGAGAATCTAGTATAGACAGAGGCTGCTAACCTTGATAGATTGACTTCTTTCATTTCTAGCATCCATTCTTTTTTGTCACTCCTCGCTAACACGAGGAGATTGTTAATGAGATTGCTCATCAGCATTGCTTCTTTTTTAACATCCTCAAGGACTTCTTGTCCAAATATACTAAGACGGTCTTTTTCCTCTCGCATCAACAAATCCACTGAACTATAAAAAATACTGAGCGGCGTCCTCAATTCATGGGAGGCATCGGAAACAAACTTTTCTTGCTTAAGATAGGAATTTTTAATTGGTTTCATCGCTTGACCCGCAAAATAATAGCCAAGGAAAGCAAATAGCAGACTAAAGAACAAGGTTAGGATAAAAAGTGTCCAAGTAATATTTTGAATTAGGTGCTGTTCACTTGTGATATTCATGCCAATAACAACAAAGCCCCGTGAACCCCCATTACTCATGAGTGGTTTCTTCACAAGTAAGAGATGATTTTGTTTCCACTCAGTCCTCCATGTGAAGAACTCTCCTTTTGAAGAGATACCTTTTGCAACCCAACTTGAAAGGTCCCGGACTGTTTCCTCCCCGTATACAAGTTCATCCTGCTGATTAAATACAAAGTAGAATATTCTTCGATTCGGATCAAATTTCAGGCCATGATGATCCCTTTCATCAAGATCCTCGATAAAGTCCCATTTTTCTTTATTAAAATAAACTTGTAATTCATCTAGTTCCTTCTCATTGATTTCATGTGAAATCAATAGGTAAAGGACCCCGATAAAGAGGAGCAGTAAACAAAGGAGCGATAAGGTATAGAGCAGGGTTAACTTTGTTTTTAGTTGATTAAACATCGTAAGGTCTCACTTTATACCCGATTCCGCGCACATTTTGAATAAAGGAAGGTGCTCCAGGCTGGTCAATCTTTTTTCGTACCAATTTTACCAAAGCATCCAAGGCATTTTCCGATACTTCGGTATCATAGCCCCAAAGTCTTTCAAACAGCACTTCTCTTGTCATGACCTGATGATGATTTCGCATTAATATTTCAATGAACTGGTATTCCTTTTTCGTAAGTTCTATCAAGGAATCATTTCGTTTTAACTCATGAGTGTTTACATTGAGGGTAAATTCTCCGGCGGTTATCAACTCTTCGAGCGGTTTTTCTTTACGGCGGCCTATGGCCCGAATCCGTGCTAATAACTCTGTAAATTCGAAGGGTTTGACAATATAATCATCGGCCCCTGAATCAAGTCCTGAAATGATATCCTCATTGGCATCTTTAGCGGTGACAAATAATATTCCACTTTGAATTCCTTTTTCACGCAGCCGTTTACAAACCGAAAGCCCATTTTCTCCAGGCAGCATCCAGTCCAAAATAACCACGTCATATGTAAAGAAACGGGCATTGTCGTAAGCGTCCTTTCCATTTTGCACCCAATCCACCCGGTGAAACTCTCCTTGCAGTAAGTGGGTCACCAGCCTTCCGAGTTTAACATCGTCCTCAGCCAGTAATATGTTCACGTTCTCCCCCCCTTTTTTATAAAAATTCCTATTACTATTATCATAGCAAGCTTAACTGAAAAAGGAGTGAAAAAACGGTGAACATATCAGTTAGTCATGATATATTTCAATTTTATGAAAGGAAGTAATAATCGTAGCTAGCAGACCGACAATGGAAACTATTAGAAGTGAATATAATAGCCTTGGATCCTTCAGGAGCAAGATCCCGGTTAAGATGATGAATGCATCAATCACCACCATAATCACTCCCACATTCACCTTTGACCATTTTGCAAGTAATAAGGCAAGTAAATCCATGCCTCCGGGGCTTATATGATTTCGAAGCATGACACCAACCCCGATGCCAATCAACACAGCCCCAAAAATCACACTGCTGATAATCGGCAGTTGGACTATTCCATTTAATGGGAGTAGTAATTCGATCATCATTCCCGAAATAATCGCCCCAATCAACCCATTGAAAAAATAAACCGGATCTGATTTATAGGCAAACATGTATACTGGGATATTTAGCAGGATGAATGTTAAGCCTGCCTTAAAGCCCCATATGTAATTCAGAAGGAGGCTAATCCCAAATATTCCCCCATTGATTAAATGAAAGGGAAGGATAAAACCGTTAATGCCAACACCAATCATCGTGCTCCCAAATCCAATAATCGCTAATTTTCTCAACATCCCATCATTCCTTGTCCAAATTCTTTATTACTACGTATATGATAAAAGTCGGTGCTTCATTCGATAGGGAGGCATAAAAATAGGCCGCAAATGCAGCGACCTAAGAAAATTAAAAGGTATTAAAAACATTTGCGCATGTTTCGGCAGTTGGTTGATAAAAGCAGTGGCGTTTATGCCTCGCCACAAATGGCTGGTTATACCATGTTGCCGGACAATCGCCGGGTGGTTTGAAATACCATAAACTAAATTTCGCCGGCCAGAATCTTTGCCCATCAATTACTTTCCTTGCTAAACGCCTTTCTGATTCCCTGGGTCTTTGATAAAAGTATCCATGTGTTACTGCTTCAAAGGCATGTGGTTGATGAACCATTTGCGAAATGGTTCGCAATCCCTTAAAATCAGAACAGTTGGCGCGAATCCGATTTATTCCTACATTACCGACTAGAAGCATCCCCATTGTTCCTTCCCCTTCAGCTTCTGCCCTAAGTAATCGAGCCAACAGATCAACATCGGACTTCCTTGCCTTCACTACTGCCACTCATGTCACCTCCATACTTGCTGCCTTATATCTTATTCTAGACGTGGTAGGTGTTGACATAGAATTCGAAATATCACATTTTCATCACACTTTAATGAAGGTACTTTTTCCGGGATGCAAACCTTCTTCGATAGACAAACCTCCTCAAGTCGTCATCCTTTAAATTCCCATCATAAATTAAAAACAGTAACGAGCGAAACTCCGGATACATCTCCATGACGAAAAGGGCGAACTCTTTCCGTTCGCCCTTCAATTTCCGATTAAAATCCTCGCCACTCACAATTTCATTCAGCTTCTTTTCATAAAAAGCTTTTGTATCTTCCCATTTTACCTGCCGTTCTTTTAAAATATCACGGGCATATTCCGGTAATTGATCAATAACCTTGTCGATGTAGCCTTCTGACCACATCACCATTTTATCTTTTTCAGTAAGTTCAAAGACCATGCTCATCAGTTGAATGTCGTCTACCTCAGCACTTAATGCATACTTACCTACTTTATTCATTTTTTCACCTCAAGACCAAATTAGAATGGTCTTATTGTACCGCGAATCATGCTCCCTTATTATTAGTTAATTTAGCGGTTAACGTTACTTGTTTTCCGTCACGATACACATCAAATTTAATCGTGTCACCCGTTTTCACTTTTGTATATAAGAATTTTCTTAGTTCTGCTGAATTCGCAATCTCCGTTCCATTCATCGATACAATGACATCCTTGGGCTCGAAACCTGCTTTGGCTGCAGCAGAGTTGGGGTCAATGTTCATGACTAACACACCCTTTTTCACATTTTCGGGCATGTTTTGCCAATACATTTGCGGAACTTGGTCTAAGTCAGCAAGTCCTACCCCAAGATAGGGTCTATCCACTTTTCCACTCTTGATTAATTGGTTAACAATTGGGATAAAATCGTTACTTGGGATCGCAAATCCTAATCCCTCAACACCACTCTCGGAAATTTTCAAGCTGTTAATCCCAATGACCTGGCCTTGTGGGTTTATCAAGGCACCTCCGCTATTTCCAGGATTAATAGCAGCATCTGTCTGAATGACATTCGTATCCCAATTACCTGCGGATGTCGATACTGCAATGCTTCGGTCAACCGCACTGACAATTCCTTGTGTCACTGTTCTTGATAAATTTAGTCCCAGCGGATTTCCAATCGCATATACTTGGTCACCAGGACGGAGTGTGGACGAATCTCCGAAATCTGCCGTAGCTGTAACATATTTTGCATCGATTTTTAAAACAGCTAAATCCGTTAAGGCATCTGTTCCGACGACCTCAGCAGTTGTCTTTTGACCATCAAATAAGGAGATTTCGAGCTTTGACGCACCTTCGACCACATGGTTGTTGGTGACAATATAGGCAATGCTTCCACTTTTTTGAAAAATAACCCCGGATCCTGAACCGGATTCTACACTTTGTGAAGCACTACTATTCCCCCAAGGATCATTATTTTGCTGTTGCCTGAAATTGACAACCCCGACAATCGCTTTAGAAATTTTTTCTACGGTATCGGCAATTGAATTAGACGAGGCCATTGTCGGCTGAGCAGAAACTTGCTTGACAGGGGCTGCTGAATTACTTGTCACTTGGTTTTCGGTATTCTGATTAAAGTTTTTCATATAGTCGGTATGTGGAAGAACGGCTAATGTCAAAACAGATCCAATCACGCCTGCCGCTAAGGTTGAAACAAAACCCCGACCCTTCCATTTTTTTGTTTCCGGCTGAGTGGATAAACGAGTTTTTTCGTTAACAGGTGGGGCAACAACAACTTCCTCTGTCTCCACTCTTTCCTCTATCTCTTCAGATTCGGTTGACCTCGCCATGAAGGTAGCATCCACAGCAGTTGAATTTTCTTCCATCTGACTGTAATCTTGATTCCTGTTTGTGGTTTCTGTATTTTCTACTGAATCGGGTTGATTTTGTTCGAATTCATGATCATTTTTGAATTCCATCACAATCGATCTCCTTTAAGTTTGTTCTTTATCTTGTCTTTACTTTAACCGACAAATCTTAACAAATTATTAACAAACTTTAACGAGAGTAAGAAATATATGAATTAATTAAAAAAAAGCCGCAATTTTCTCTGCAGCTTCTGCCCATTTATTCTTCTTTTAAGCGAATCACAAATTTAGTCCCTTTTCCTGCTTCACTAAATACCTCAATTTCTCCCTGGTGGAGAACCACTAATTGTTTAACGATTGAAAGACCAAGTCCAAATTCACCGTAGGGATTGGTGGTTCTGGAAAGATCCGCTTTATAAAAACGGCGCCAGATGTTTTCAATCTCCTTAGCGTCAATGCCAATTCCGGTATCCTCCACCTCGATAATCGTCCAGTTGGGCTCCGTTTTTCCACGTAGCCAAATCGTTCCGTCAGAGGTAAATTGGATACTATTTTTCGTAATATTAATGAGGATTTGAACCAGACGGTCATAATCAGCGTTCACCATGATTTCTGGTGCGACTTCAACCTCGATCCGATTATTTTTCTCGTCAGCCAGGATACTCAATTGCTCTTGGATAACTTCGAGCACTTCCAAAAGCTGTATCTCTTCCTTAAATAATTGAATTTGATTGGAGCGGATTTTTTCATAGTCAAGATTTTCATTCACAAGACGAATCAATCTCTTGGCTTCCTGGCTTACTAATTGGATTCCCCGATCTTTGTCTTCCTCAGGAATCATATCATTTTTAAGCCCTTCAATCACACCGCTGATTGTCGTTAAAGGTGTCCTCATCTCATGGGAAACATCGGCCATAAACTGTCGTCTTCTATTTTCCAGACTTTCAATTTCAAGCATGGATGTATTGATTTTATCGACCATGTGATTAAAATCATTGGCTAATTCTCCAATCTCGTCAAAATCAGAGGAATTTACCTTCACATGATAATTCCCCTCAGAGACAAGTGATGTCGCTTCACGAAGTCGTGTTATCCGATGGACATGAATGCGTGACAAATACCAGCTTTGCAAAAAGGCAACTCCGAAGGCAATCAAAATGGTATAAAGCAAAAATTTATTGATTTCCTGAATAATCTTACTCGAACCGCTGATTGGGGAAGTTAAGAGCACTCCGCCAAAAAACTTACCATCATCTAAATAGGGAAGAACAACAAATGTAACTCCCCCTTGTCCAAAACTTTTATAATCACTTTTAACAATGATGGTTTGCCCTTTTTTCACAAAATTCCACTGTTTTTCAGGTAAATTTTTTATGGTCAGTCCACGTTTATTAATCAGATACACACCATCTTGATCAAATAAACTAAAACTGGTATTCCTCGCAGCCAATACATTGCTATATTGATTTAATATCTCGTCTGATGCAACCGGAGCCTCTTTTAAATCGGTTAAAATCGCTTTTCCAAAGGAAATCAGTTCCTCCGCTTTATTTTCATAAATTAAATTCTCCATATAATGGGTAAAAAGCATACTTAACAATAAAAAGGCAACAACAATGACACTAATGTGACTAAAAAATTGTTGATAAATATACTTAAACTTCATCGGTTTTGATGGAATCATCGAACTTATACCCTACCCCCCAAACAGTATGGAAGAAAGGCTGTGCTGTGGTCTCAACCTTTTTTCGGAGCCGCTTAATATGGACATCAACTGTTCGTTCGTCTCCGTAAAACTGATACCCCCACACCCTTTCAAGTAATTGCTCTCTTGAGAAAACCTGGCGAGGATGCTCAACCATGTAGTAGAGTAAATCAAATTCTTTAGGCGTTAAGTTTGAAATCTGTGTATCGTCTACAAAAACTTCTCTTGTCATTTTATTCACCTTAAAATGGTCTGTTTTAAGGTAATGGGCATCCTCTTTCGGTACTTGTGCCTGAACTCTTCTTGTGACTGCTTTTATCCTGGCCATAAGGGTAAGAGGACTAAATGGCTTCGTGACATAATCATCCGCGCCCATTTCCAGTCCGAGAACCTGATCCGATTCACTATCCTTAGCAGTTAACATAATAATCGGAACGGTAAACTTCTCTTCTCTAATTTTCCGACAAATCGAAACCCCATCCATTCCGGGTAGCATCCAGTCAACAATCAAGGCATCCCATGTACCGCTTTTAAAGCGGTTATAGCCTTCTACGCCATCGTTTACAAATACACCATCAATGCCTTCTTTAGCAAAAAACATTTCAATCATCGAACAAACGCTTTTATTATCTTCAATCACTAATATGTGCATTATTGCCATCTCCCCGTGCAAAAAGCTATTCTTCTCTCTAGTTTAAACGAATTTTCCTGTATATCAAACCACATGCCCGATTCTTTCAAATATATTAATCCTTTGTTCATAGTTTATTAATATTTAGAAATTCGCGCAAAGAAAAGGAAGCCTAAACAAATCAGGCCTCCCTTTAAGGAATTCTATTATACTTTTACAGATGCTCCGGCAAATAATGAAACCGCGTTTCCACCAAGCAATTTGTCAATTTGTTTTTCTGTTATACCTGATTCACGCAAGCTAGGCAGAATATGATCGAAAATATGAACGGGATTCCAGTTCTCCATGATTTTCATGACCTGCTCATTCATCACAGGTGGCCGGCCAAGCCAAACATTTACTGTGTCGTGGGCTAATAAAATTTGATCCTCGTAGCCTTGTTCCAATAATGACAATAAAGTTGTCACTCTCTGATGATCCAGAGGAGCGCCAACTAAAACCTGAATACCAAAGCGATCAAAGCCAATTCGAACCCCTTGATCCAGAACTATCTTATGGTATTCAGGATTAGTATTGCCGCACATGTGGCCGATGATAATCTTATTTGGATCAGCACCATGTTCAATTAACATACTTACCTGCTCAGGTCCCATCGTTCCTTCTTGTGTATGAGTAAGGATAACAATTCCTGTTTCTTTCTGAACTCTTGCTGCGGCACGAAAAAACATTTTTTCATATTCCGTGATTTCATTCTTACTTGATGCCAGTTTGATAATGCCAGGCTTGATCCCCGTTCCGGCAATACCTTCCGTAATTTCAGTCTTAAACATTTGATAGATATCTTCTTCGGCGGTTCCTAGTCCCTGTCTAAACTTGAAGTATGGAGGTGCCCCTTCCCCTTCATAGTAATATCCAGTTGCGCAAATAATTTGCAATCCAGTAGCTTCCGAGATTTTTTGTAATAATTGTGGATTTCGACCACATTCATTTGGGGTAGGGTCCACAACCGTTTGGACACCGTAGCTCTGCATCAGTCTTGCCACACCAATGGCCGCTTCTAAAACTTCATCTTCCTTATATGCACCAAGTGTAACATCTCCTTGAAATCCTGGGTACCCGAAAATAAAGTGCTCGTGTATAAGTGTTTTTCCGAGACGATCGACTGAAATAGGGCCTGTTACTGTTTCAACTGTTTTCATTGATTGGTTCCACCCTTTCGATAGGAAAAAAATAGTACGGTTCAATTGTTACACTTGATGTTTTCATCTATGGCTCTAAAATCAATTTCCCTTGCGTCTTTCGCGATTGTAATAATGTATGAACCATTGCTGCGTCCTTTAACGGGAACACACCGCCAACGGTAAGCTTCAATTTCCCCTCTCCGAGATATGAAAATAATTCTACTAAACTAGGCTGCAACAGCTCTGGTTTTCTCATAATTTGCGGCAGGAAGAAGCCGATGACGGATTGATTTCTTGCCATAAGTGTTCCTGGATAGAAACGGCTTTGTTCTCCGCTTGCCGCTCCAAAGATAACCAAGCGTCCAAATGTGGCAAGACATTTGACCGTTTTATTGAAGACATCTCCACCGACCATTTCAAGTGCAACATTTACCCCTCTGCCGCCTGTTGCATCAAGAACTTGCTGTTCCCAGTCAGGCTCGGTGTAATTGATAAGGACGTCCGCTCCCATTTCCTGGGCCAATGCCAATTTTTCATCAGAACTTGCAGTAGCAATAATTTTTCCCGCGCCAAACAATTTTGCAAGCTGAACGGCGATGGTGCCCACCCCACCTGCAGCGGCATGGATAAGGACACTTTCCCCTTTTTCCAAGCGGCCCATCGTTTTTAATATATGATAGGCACTTAAGCCTTGCAGCGGCAGGGCAACAGCCGTGTGAAAATCTAAATGTTCCGGAATTGGGATCACGGAACGTTCATCGGCTAGGGCAAATTCGGCATAGCCACCGGATTCGATTAACGTTACGATTCTTGTGCCAGGCTTGACTTTCGTCACTTGATCGCCCACTTCGACGACAACCCCGGCAATTTCGGCACCAGGAATAAAAGGCAGCGGCGTTTTCACCACATATTTCCCTTCCCTCCGTGCCGTGTCCGCATAGTTGACCCCTATTGCTTTAATTTCAATTACTACTTCGTGACCGGTAGGTACCGGCTTTTCCATATCAATCAACTGTAATACTTCCGGTCCACCGTATTCCTCTAATTGTACACCCTTCACTAAACTCATCTCCTATTTCCCTTTAAATGCTGGTTTTCTCTTTTCCTTAAATGCTGAAATGCCCTCTTGGTGGTCAGCTGTTTCCACCATTAAAGTCTGAATTAAACGTTCCTGTTCGAGGATTTCCTCAAGCGAAGAGGTAAACGATTGATCGATTAATTTCTTTTGCTTACCAAAAGCTTTGCCGGGTCCATGCGCTAATTTTAGGGCAAATTTCGTTGTTTCCTCTTGGAGCTTTTCCAATGGAACAAGATAATTGATTACCCCTAAATGATAGAGGCGCTCAGCAGGAATCGGCTCTGCCGTAAAGAAGAATTGTTTTGCTAAGTGCGGGCCAATCAGTCTTGGCAGTAAATAGGAACCACCACCATCTGAAATTAAGCCGACTTGCGAAAAGCTAAGAGCAAATTTACTATCGTCTGCAGCAACAATTAAATCACAAGCTATAGCTAAATTAAATCCAGCCCCCGCTGCAAACCCGTGAACAGCGGCAATAATTGGCTTTTCAGTTTCTTTCATTAACAAAATTAATTCATTGAGTTTTCCGATGTGTTCATACACTTGAGCACCTTTTGCCTGCCCCATCGTTTTAACGTCACCACCGGCACTAAATGCACGCCCGGACCCAGACAACACAATGACCTGAATATCTTCATCCTTTTGAGCATTATGAAGAGCATCTTTCAATCCTAAAATCATCTCTGGGCTAAAGGCATTCAAGCTTTCCGGGCGGTTTAATGTTAAAGACAGGACTGGACCTAATTTTTCAACCAATAAATGTTCCTGTGTCATTTTCATCTTCCTTTCGTCTTCCATTTTTTATTTACACAAAGTTTTCATAAGATGTAGGAGAACAGGATGATTCCATAACTACTTTTCCCTCACATAAAATAGGCACAATCGAGGTAACTCCCTTGGAAGCCGCCAGTTTTAAGTCGTTGTCCTGATTATATCTGTCTAATAGTTTTCCAACATAGGAATCCCGTAGAATTTCATAAGCATCCTGTTGGCCACGATAAAAATACATGGCAGACTTCGCGGCATCTGTTAAGTCATATTCGCCATTTTTCAGCAAGCAATCTATGAAATGACCGGCGCCGAAGAAATCTTCCAAACTCGTTTCACCAGAGTTTCCCGAACAAATAACTAGAATGGTTTGGTCTTCAGGAAGGTTTTTAAGAGCATTGGCAACGGCCGGGTTATTCAATAGTGATGCGATATAAACCTTTTTTGCCGAAGCAGATTTTCGTAAGGCAACCGTCCCGTTCGTTGTTGATAAAATCAATGTCTTCCCGTTGATTGACTCCTTAATCAGGGTGGGACTAGGATAGACAAAACCGTCTATTGGTTTTGCATCGAGCTCACCGGCAAGTACATATTCACCTGTTTGAAACGCTGCCGCTAGTTCCATAGCTTCCCTGCTATGTAAAACAGGAATAACTTCCTTAGCCCCATCCTTTAACGCCGAAACAATCGTGGTTGTTGCCAGAAGAACATCTAAGATAACTGCGTGTTTTTTCCCATCAGCGATTTTCTCCTCTTTGATGTCTTCCTTCTTCATAAGAAGATGAATTTTCTTCATCCGAACCAGATCCCCTTTACTGCTTTTCATCAGCAATACTAGCTGCATGTAAAATTAAATTTTTTACAAAATGATTGAAATTAGCAAACCGAGTATCATTCGTTTGCCCTTTTTTATAGCGATAATAGATTTGTTGGCCTATGACAGCCAGTTTAAAATAAGCAAAGGTTAAGTAGAAATTAAAATTGGTGACATCCCGACCACTTTTTTTTGCATAGCGCTCGATAAATTCATTCCTTGTAAAGAAGCCTTCATGTACAGCTGTAACCGAAGACTTTCCCAAGCCGTTAATTAAAGCTTCTGAATCATCCCCGTGATTCCAATAACTCATTGCCACGCCAAGGTCTGCTAACGGGTCGCCAACGGTCGTCATTTCCCAATCAAATAGCCCAACCATTTCTGTTAACTTTTCATTAAACATCGCATTATTAAATTTATAATCATAATGAATGATTGTTGACTCGTGGTGCTTAGGTGTATGTTCCACAAGCCATTTTTTCAATGAATCGACAACCGCAATATCATCGGTCTTCGCTCTCTCATAGCGCCCAATCCAGCCATGGACCTGCCTCTCCATAAATCCCTCTGGCTTGCTTATTTCCCCAAGTCTAGTCTGTTTATAGTCTAGGGCATGTAATTCCACTAGTTTTTCAACCATCACTTCGGAAAGATGTCGGCACAGTTCTTTCGTGACTTGAACCTCTTTTGGGAAGGATGTATCGATCACAACACCATTTTTTCTTTCCATCACTAAGAAGGGGCTGCCGACGATTGCCTGATTTTCCGTAAACAAGAATGGTTCTGGCGCAACAGAAAAAATAGGGTTTAACTCTGAGAGAATTTTAAATTCCCTTCCCATATCATGGGCTTTCGGTGCTACTGGCCCAAGAGGGGGGCGTCTTAATACAGCCTCCCAGTCACCCATCTTTAGTTGGTAGGTTAAATTTGAATGCCCGGCAGAAAATTGTAAGACTTCAAGCGGATCCCCCGGCAAAGATTTGACATTTTCCCGTAAGTACGTTTCCAAACCAAGAACATCCAATTCCTCACCTTTTCGAACTGGGATCGTATCCATATTCATTTGGCGGCGCATGTCTTGCCTCCCCCTTTAGAAGATTCCGATTACTAAAAGTGGTTATGAAAGAACTAAATAATCCTTTAATTCCTCTTTTAACAATTCAGGTATTTGTTCACTTTTTTGTGTTTCAAAATCGAAATAAACCATAATCGCATTCCCTTTAGCGATGAGCTCATTTGTCTGGGTTGAGACGATATCATGCTCAAGCTGAAAGCTCTTTGTGCCAATTTTCGAAACATAGGTTTTAATCGTTAATTCCTGACCGAAATACCCTTGACTGATAAAATCACATTTGGTGGAGGCCAAAATAAAATTCCAATTTTCAATATTCATTTTAAAACCTAACTGTTCAATAAAACGGATTCGTGCCTCTTCCAAATAAATAAAATAGCTTGTGTTATTTATATGACCGAGCGCATCCGTTTCGCCAAAACGTACTGTTACTTTTGTTTCATGCACAACCACTTCACCTCAATTGTTTGGACGTGACGATTTTAATACTAACCGGTTGGTATTTACCTGAAAAAAAGAGAGGGGTATTTCCACAATGCCCCTCTTTACATTTTTTCGTCAGTCACCTTGAATTCCCTTTAAAATCATTTCGACAAAAATTTCAGCTACCTCTCGATCAGAGCAGATTCCGTTTGGATTGAACCACTGGTAACTCCAATTCGTGATTCCCAAAATTCCGAACGTGATGATCGAGGTATTTAAATCATGACGGAATTCACCATTTTCAATTCCCTTCTTGATTACATCCTCAATATTTAATCGAAACTGGTCCCGTTTGGAATGAATGAGCACTGTGTGTTCCTCATTTAAATTTTTCAATTCCCGAAAAAATATTTTTGCGGCAGCACCCGTCGTTTTGATATCGGAAAGAAGCATAAAGACAATTTCAAATAATTTTTCTTTACAGGACTTTGATGGGTCCTTAAAAATCCTGTCCTGGTGGACAAGTAATTCATCAATGTACCCTAAATGGATATCCATTAACAATTCTTCTTTACTTGAAAAATAATAGTAAAAAGTTCCTTTCGTTACACCGAGTGAATCCACTATATCTTGAATCGATGTCTCACTAAACCCCTTTTTTTCAAATAAGCGGATGCTTTGTTCCGTTATTTTCCCTCTCACTGTTCTGTCCTCACAATCTGTTAAATGGTCTGGTGAAAATTATATCATATCATTACCCTCTCCTTTAATCTTCAATCTAAAGGATCACTAATTCTTTAGAGATTCTTCCCTTAACGCCCGCCTGAGGATTTTCCCAACACCGGTTTTTGGTAATTGATCACGAAATTCAACAATATGCGGTACTTTATAAGCCGCCATATTTTGCTTACAATAGTGGATGATTTCCTGCTCTGTTGCACTTTTTCCAGCCTTTAAGACAACAACTGCTTTCACATCCTCTCCTCTGTACGGATCTGGAACACCAATACAAACGGCCTCCTGGACTGCCGGATGTTCGTATAAAACCTCTTCAATATCACGCGGATAAATATTGAAGCCGCTGGCAATAATTAAATCCTTTTTACGGTCAACAATATAGAGGTAGCCATCTTCATCCATTTTTGCAATGTCACCAGTGTAGAGCCAGCCATCACGAAGTGTATTTGCCGTCTCCTCCGGCAAATTCCAATACCCCTTCATAATCTGCGGCCCCTTAATGATTACTTCACCAAGTTCACCAACAGAAACCTCTTTTGTACCCGTTGCTACATCCACTATTTTATATTCCGTGGATGGCATCCCAATACCGACACTTCCTGGTTTCCGCTCCGCAAATGGAGGATTACAGTGTGTCGTAGGAGAAGCTTCCGATAACCCGTAGCCCTCTAATATTTTCGAACCTGTTTTCCGTTCAAAGCTGCGAAGCAGTTCTACCGGCATCGGTGCTGATCCGCTGTTACACGTCTTTATACTATTAATGCCATACTGCTCCGCATGAGGGTGGCTGGTAATGGCGACATACATGGTTGGCACCCCAGGAAAAGTCGTTGGCTGTTCATTTTTTATCGTATTCAATACCTCTTCTAAATCAAATCGCGGCAGCATAATCGATTCAGCACCAATATAGATAGATAGATTCATACAAGAGGTCATCCCAAACACATGGAAGAGCGGAATAACAGTTAAACATTTCTCCTGGCCAAATTTCAAATCATCTTTAAAAAACTCATGACACTGGATCACATTTGCCAGAATATTGCGGTGAGTTAACATCGCCCCTTTTGATCTTCCAGTTGTACCGCCTGTGTATTGAAGGACTGCCACATCATGCTCTGGTTCGAATTCAACTGGACGAGTTTTTCCATTTCCTTCAGTCAAAAAGCGATCAAAGCTCCGGTCCGGTTTGAAATCTTGACCAGTGGCTTGGAGGCTGACGACGATAATATTTTTCAAATTTGTTAGTGGCTGAACGGCTTTTACTCGTGGATAAAGGGCATCGAGGACCACAATTGTTTCGGCACCTGAATCCCCTAGAATATATTCAAGCTCCCGTTCAACTGACATCGGATTCACTTGGGTTACGATCCCCCCGGCTGACAGTATTCCGTAGTATGCAATGACGTATTGAGGACAATTAGGCAGCATAATCGCCACCCGGTCCCCCTTTTGAACCTGATTTTGCTGCAAAGCAGATGTAAAGGCGAACGCCAGTGATTGTAATTGTTCATAAGTAATCTTTTTTCCATAAAAAGATAAGGCATCTTTAGCAGGGTAAGTTGTGGCTGTTTCTTGAAGAATTTGTCCTAATGGTTTATTTGGAATGGTTACATTTGTTTCAATTGTTTCAGGATAATGCTCCAGCCATGCTCTCTTTTCACTCATAATTTCCCCTCCAAAATGTATGGTTCTAAACCATTCTCTAAAATGTTAGTCCGCCCCCATCAACGGAAAGAGTTGCTCCAGTGATAAACGAGGCTTCTTCAGATGCTAAAAATAAAACAGCATTGGCTACTTCATTGGGTGTGCCAATTCTCCCCAATGCATTGGCACGTGAAATAATCGGCCATTTTCGTTCGTTTTGTTTCCAGTTATCGATAATTTTCGTATCAATGACCCCGGGTGCAATCGCATTCACCCGAATATTGTGTTTCCCATATTCAAGAGCAGCATTTTGCGTTAACACAACCACTCCCGCTTTTGAGGCATTGTAAGCGGAAACATATTTCTGCCCTTTTAATCCCAACAAACTTGAGGTATTAATAATGGCCCCACCACCCGATTTGATTAATTCAGGGACAGCATACTTAATTCCTAGGAAAACACCCTTTAAGTTAATGTCGACGACACGATCCCATTCTTCCTCCAACAAATCAACACTTCTTACTTCGCTATTACCGATTCCAGCATTGTTGAACATGATATGTAAGCCGCCATAGGTTTCTGTAGTCTTGTTAATTAGTTCTATTATCTGTTTTGAGTCCGATACGTCTGTTTTCACAAAAATTGCCTCTCCACCACTCTCTTGTATGAGGCTGACTGTTTCTTCTCCGGTAACAGAATCAACATCGGCAACTGTCACACATGCACCTTCCGATGCAAAACGAATGGCGGCTGCACGGCCAATTCCACCCCCTCCACCAGTTACTATGGAGGTTTTACCACTCAATTTCATAACCATCATCCCTCTTTCATAATAGTCAATCATCTAAGGCCTTTTACAATCCAAACTATACTGACCAGTTAGTATGTAATATGTACAATTATACCTCTTAGACTTACATATTCCTACCTTTTTCTAAATATTCTAATAAATTTTTATTTCCTTTACCAGACTGTTTCTATAGTCTAAAATCTTCTGGTCGATTTTTTCTGTTTATTCATTATTTCATACGATTTTTCAATAATATCTGTTAAGACGTCACCTTTATAAATTCTGCCAAGCTTAATTCCTTGTTGATAATACTCGACAATTTCATCTAGCATTAGGGAGGTTTCTTTCGTAATTCTTACATTTAATTGAATTCTTTCATTTTCAGACATGATTAGATACCCCTATCTACTTATTAGCATAGTGCTAGCAAGTAACTATTTATTTGTTATTTATTGCTACTATACTATAATTCTACATTTTTTTCATTCGAAAAATAAAAAATTGGCTATCGTGTCGACAGCCAATTTTATGAACCGTTTATTAGAGGATTACCTTCATCTTAGGAAGATTTATTACAAAGTAATTTTGAAGCCAAGTCTCGAGCAGCTGGACTAACTCCGGATGAATAGGCAAGTTTCCTTCCGCTATAATATCTTTTTTCGCTGTTAATATTGTGGAGGGGATTGTTTCCATTTTACATGCATGCCCCATATTTTCGACAATATGATACTGGGCATCGCCCTTTACATACATTGGCAAATCTTTCAATACTTCTGGATTTGCCTGTATATCCCTTGCTCCTGTAATGGCAAGGACAGGACAGGTAACCTTTGCCAAATCCTCTCTCACATTATAGCTAAAATGTTCCCGCAACCACTTTGCATTTATTTTGACAAAACTCATCCTTATGACATCACTGGTGGAGTTTACTATCTTTTCAATTGATTTTTGCGCTTGTTTTTCTATCTTTTTGTGCGCCCCTACTAAGCGAAGGAACATGCCTTGAAATCCTTTGGCATTCAAAATGTCTTGTGTGCCAATATCTCTTTGCCTTTTCATTGCTTCACTTAGATTTTCCACAGCCCCGGCCAGCAGGATTAGCCCTCCTAGTTCTTCCCTTGCAGCTAATGCCGTTCCAATCATTGCTCCTTCACTATGACCTAAAACAATGACCTTTTTATGATCCACCTCGGGAAGGCTTTTTAAAAATTGAACGGCGGCCTGTGCGTCATCGACTAAATCCCATAATCCAGTTGTTAAATAATCTCCTTCACTACCTGCCACGCCGCGTTTATCATATCTCAAATTAATAAAGCCAATAGATGTTAAAAACTCGGCTAATTGGCGGTACAGCTTCACATCCAGTTTCTTATTAACTTTGCCATTTCGATCCAATTTTCCTGTCCCAGGGATGATAAGAATAGCTGGCAATTTTTCGGACCGAACCTCTGGTTGACTAAGAGTCCCCTTAAGTGCAACTTTGCTTTGAATCATTACTTCTTTTTCGATCGATTTCATTTAATATCCCCCTTATTGTTCAATCTCTCCTCTTTAATAATTGTAAAGGGCAAATTGGAAAATTTTAAAAAGTAATTTGTTCTTAAGAATGGTACATGAAATGGTAAATTACTTCAAATATTAGAACGAGGAGGGGTGCGAACAGATGATTTTACCTTGGATTTTCGGACTATTACTTACGGCTCAACAAATACATACTCCAGATCATTTAGTCATTACAAAAGACGGCACCAATGTCACCTATATCGATCGTATGGATTTTTCTTTTCCATATACAGATTTGCCGATTATCGATTCCAACAAGTTCAATCAATTATTAGACCAGCTAGACAAACAATTTTCCACAGCGCCTACTGATGCTAGCCTAGATTCAGCTGGTAATATCCTATCGGAACAAGTTGGTTACCAGGTCCATCGTCAAGCCTTTACTGAACAATTCTATGCTTATTTTTTTTCACATAGACAGGGAAAATTAGAAATTCCCATGCAGCCCGTTTATCCAAAAGTGGATAGCGAGTTACTCGGGGATATTCGAAGCATGCGGATTGGACGATATGTCACCACTTTTAATTCTAGCAATAAAAAACGCACTACTAATATTAAATTGGCAACGGCGGCCATTAACAATTATGTCGTCTTTCCGGGCGAAACATTTTCATTTAACAAAGTGGTCGGGAAACGGACGGCTACAAAAGGGTATTTAAAGGCTAAAGTAATTGTTAGAGGTGAATTTTCAGAAGACATTGGCGGCGGAATATGTCAGGTATCCTCAACCCTTTTTAATGCAGTAGATAATGCCGGGCTAAAGATTGTCCAGCGGTTCTCCCATAGTAGAAAGGTTCCCTATATTCCCCCTGGCAGGGATGCAACTGTAAGCTGGTACGGACCCGATTTTGTATTTAAAAATATATATTCCCAACCGGTATTAATTCGGGCAAATACGCTTGGAAATATGCTAGTTATTAAACTGTATTCTTCAGAAAGTATACAGTACATACCAAGAAGAATTCCCGAAGCACCTTATTAAGAAATGCACTAGGGCGCTAGAGCTAGATACTTCTCATATACTTATCGTTAAAAAAAAGTCCGCGATTGCGGACTTTTTCTAACGATCATTTTGTAAGGCGCTTTCCATTAATTCCTCAGAGAATTCGGTCAGGGCGGCATTGTTCATCAAATTAAGATTTGTCTTTGGTGAAAAGTTTTTGACTACATTTTGAAAAGGAAGTGCAATATCTTTACGCTTCCCTTTTGTCGCGCCAAAAACGGCGGCACTAACGCCAATGCCTAAGAGTGATGCCCATAAAGCACCCTTGCTTTTTCGTTTAGGTGCAAACAACTTGAAAAACGGCTGCTTTCTTATGCTTTTCATTTCAGCACTCCTTTTGTTTATGGTATGGAGGTTGTCATAACCCTTCCATTAGCTTAATTTGTGCATCTTGATGAAGAATATGTTTAGGAAACCATGCATACATTGTAAATTGTTGGATGAGGACTTTTTGTCTTTTTGTTTACATAATAATATTATATTAACCACCGCTTAAGTGTTTTATTTTCAGGAAAGCACCTATTTCCGCTTTATTACATACAATGCAAAAAAGTAGATTTGAGGTGGTGTCTATGGGAGGTCTAACCTATTTTGATTTCTTGGCGAAGTTTGGCGTTGGCGGTGCCCATCCTGGTGGTATACTATTGACGCAAAATATTCTTTCAAGTGAAAATATCTCCAAAAACTCCCATGTTTTAGATGCAGGCTGCGGCACAGGACAAACAGCGGCATATTTGCACCAACAATATAAAGCGAAAGTCTGTGGATTGGAAATAAATCCAATCATGGTCGAAAAAGCGAGAGACCGCTTTCAGACACTACAACTTCCCATCCAATTAATCCACGGATCAATTGAAGAAATTCCATTTGACGATCATACCTTTGATTTTATCTTATCTGAGTCTGTTTTAGCATTTGTTGATAAACCTAAGGCCCTTAGGGAATTTCATCGCGTACTAAAAAAAGGCGGCCGTTTAATTGCCAACGAAATGACGATTAACAAGAAACTTAATCCGCAAGAAGAAGCAGAAATAATGAACTTTTACGCAGTTGATTCCTTATTAATGGAAGAAGATTGGAACCGCTTATTACAAGAAGTTGGTTTTCAAAACATTGAAATTAAGGCACAAAACCCAGCTCTCAGTAATGGGAACCATGCCCCGGAATTTAATTTTTCAAAAGATTTTGAACCTGAGCTTTTTCATATCTTGAATGAGCATGGAAATATTGTCTTGAAATATCAGGATATTTTAAGCTATCGGGTCATCACTGTGTCAAAATAATCGAAAGCCCTTTTTTCTGTGGGAAAAAGGGCCTTTTCATTAGGAAACCTCCATACATACTATGCCAAATAAATTTCCTTTTAATATGGACAAGGCTTGGGTTATAGCCTTTACATTCCACCAATTCCTTACATATTTTATAGCAAGTCCATTTTTAAAGGAGGAAGTTGAAGTGCAGTTAAATTATGAACAGGCACGTCATTTAGAAGGTAAAATGATTCAGTATAAAAATGAGTCTGGAGAATTGGTGGTTGGGAGAGTAGCTAAGGTCAAAAAGGAAGGCCTCGAAATTGAAGAGTTTTCTTCTTCCCACTCTTCTGATGGTTTCGGATTTGGCTTTTGGGGACCACGGCCATTTTTTAGACCTCCTGTTTTTGTCCCGTTCGTTGGATTTGGTTTTGCTCCGTTCTTCTTTTTCTAAGCAAAAATTGGGTAAGTACTTTGTACTTACTCATTTTTTTATTACAACTTTCATGTATATTTGTACCATCACATCAAAAAATAAAGGCTGAAAGGATGATGTGAAAATGGATCAGACTCTGAGATATTTAAGAGAAACATTATCAAATTATACAGAAGATTATGCAGAGGGTCGGCATCTATACATGAAACTATCGGAGGGCGCTTATGCATCGGAAGCTTCCTTTGTACGAGATTTAGGTCAGAAAGAAATATATTTTTTAAATCGGATGCTGCCTAAAGAAATTAATTACGCAAAAGAAGAACAAGATGAGAAGAGAGCACATGAACTTAATGAGGTTTTTGAGCTGCTATTTTAAAGAATTGAAAAAGATGGCAGAATTCTCTGTCATCTTTTTTGGAAATATCTTATTATTCGCAAAACTATTTCCTAGGTAAGCGCAGAGTCCGACAAAACACGATTCGCCCAAATGACTCTATTCCCTATTAAACGACACAATCTACAGAAAACTAACAATCATTAACCAGGATTTTTTCATCAAATTGCCTAATACCGACAATTGTTTTAGTTCGTCATTTTATACTATTTCTAATGAATGTCTTTTTTCTTAAACCGTCCACCACGAACTTCAGCGATATCAGCAACCGCTAAAAAGGCGCTATCATCACTTTCGGTAACAATTTCCTTTAATTTTGCTTCCTCAAGACGATTGATGACACAAAAGATAACTTTTTTATCGTCACCTGAATAGGCTCCCTCGCCATTAATGTAAGTAACACCACGGCCTAAGCGATTCATAATGGCATCACCAATTTGTCTGGCATTATCGCTAATGATCCACACCGATTTGGATTCATCAAGTCCAGTAATCGTAACGTCAATCGTTTTGTAAGCAACAAAATAAGCAATGAGCGAATACATCGCCCGATCCCATGAAAACACAAACCCGGCACAACCAAGGATGAAGAGATTAAAGAACATAATAATTTCCCCGACTGAAAAAGGAAGTTTATTATTAAAGAGAATGGCTAGTATTTCAGTACCATCAAGTGAACCCCCGTACCTAATGACCAGACCAACCCCAATGCCAAGAACAATTCCCCCAAAAACAGTAGCAAGAAGGATATCTTGAGTAAACGCCGGAACCGGATGAAGCAGCGTGGTACCAATTGAAAGAATAATGATGCCATATAGAGTGGATAAAGCGAAGGTCTTTCCAATCTGTTTGTAGCCAATAAAGAAAAAAGGAATATTTAAAATGAAAAGGAAAATACCTAGTTTCCATCCGGTTAGATAAGAAAGCATAATGGAAATACCTGTAATCCCGCCATCAATAACATTATTCGGAACGAGGAAGATTTCAAGCCCCACGGACATTAAAATGGCACCTATGGTGATTAACAATATTCGTTGAAAGATTTTTCTTTTAGTCAATCGACGATGTTGAATATTTGCCAATATGGCTTCTTGCTGCTCGGTTAAACTCATTTCTTGAAATTCTGTCATTATCTTGCCCCTTTCAAAAGTAATTTCCTATATTTATTATAACGAAATGAAAGTGTTATTAATATTTATATGCTTTTTTTAACTAATTAAAAAGAAGCTACCTCATTTTTGAAGTAACTCCTTAATTGGGATTAACACCTTAGGGGACCCAACCATGGCATCAGACAATTTGTTTTCAGATTTTCGTTTCCTTTAGTTTACGTTTCAATCCTATGGAAACTTTGAAAACTCAGCCGATGTGTGTTTGTTCCGTTGAAGGAATTAATTCGCATGTTTAATGGAATTCAAATCCCTAAAAGAAACAAATTTTCGGATTGTCACCGTTAAGACTCTTTATTCAACCTATTTGGATTGCAGGCTTCTTGGCAATGGATTTTTAATAAGGTTTTCAGTTATGAATACATTGATAAAAAGATTCTTTGATCAAATGTACTAACCTATAAATCCTTAACTTGTTCCTTTGATATGAATTCCTTGGAATTTCATTAGAATTCAACTATGAAAGGTTTTGGTTTTAGATTTAGACCTTTACAAAATGAATCTTCATCGCTCCACCTTCCAAGTGATGGTTGGAATAACCTTACAAATACTCGTTCACAAACGGAACGAACACGTATGGTTGAGCCTCCTAAGATGTTAACTTTTGATTATCTTTTACACTTTTAGTATATCACGGAATCTTTTAAATTTATCAGAAACTTATGACAAAGTGGTGAACTTTTGGAGAAATTAGGAAAAAACCTTCTTTCTGTAAAAAGATGACTTTCGATTTAATCAACAATTGGATTTTCGAAATTATCATGTACAGGGAGCTTAAGCATTTTAATTTTCGCTTCGATTCGATATTTATTTTCAGAAAGTTTATCATTAAATGGAAGGACGATGTTTCTGCCGTCTGTCATCTCAAACTTATATTGAAAGAATCCTGTAGTCCCCTGGTGGTTTCGATAAATAATTTGTACATTAGACATGTCATTCCACTTATATTCTTTTTCCGCAAAGCCTGTCAACCCATTATAGTGAATCCCCTTTTCGTCCATATAATAATAATTGGTCATGCTTAACATAAATGCTGGTAGGCTGACAAGAAGGAAAAGGCCAGTTTTCCATTGCATTTTGCCACCTTCCCACCGCTGTCTAAAAAAAATCAGATATATGGTCATTATAACTGAGATATAGAGCATCCCCCCCATGAAAGTTATGTAGGCAGAAAACGGTGTTGCAAAGAACCAATAGGATCGCGAAAAATAAATCACACTCTGATAGGATGCAACAATGACAAAAGGTGCAAAAAAGCTGCTAATAAATAATATGATCGTATATGCGACTAATTTAACTGAATATTCCTCATCGACCTTTTTTCTTCTTACTAAAATCATTAATAGCCCTCCTAGCATTTATCACTATTCATTACTATTATTTTATTTGATGATTAGTAATTATAGAAACATTCGGAATAAATTCAATACGATAAATAACATTTTTCGAGATAAATGGAAAATGTTTCACTTTAAAAAGGAAGAAAACCATACATAAGCAAAACTTTAATCCACATACTATTTTTGTAAATCAAAATTATAACGAAAGAAGGATCATCCATGACTGTAGGAACACAAGTAAAACAAGCATTAGCCGGGTTAAAAAGTGCACAGGCCAGCTTTGAAACCTTTGCACTTGCAACCGATAACCAAAACGCCAAACAACTTTATCAACAGGCAGCCCAGCAAACGCAAACAGTTCTAGACAGCCTTGAACCACGCCTTCAAGAAATCATGGCTGAAGAACCTCAGTACAATCAATAAATGGGATTCGGTTGGCATTCTGCCAGCCCCTTTTTCATTTTTAGAATTAGTTAAGAAAGGAAGTAACCATTTTGACAATCGCTTCAAATGTCAAACAATGTCTTTCCACTATAAAGGGAATTGAATCCCAACTGTCCTCATTGGCATTAGATTCACTCGATGAGGAAGCAAAGGCAGTATTTCATGAAACAAGTTTACTCATAGGGGATGTAAAAAAGGATCTGCAATACCGGGTTTTAGAACTTGAACGCCATGAACCACAATATAAAGGTTCCTAATATTTCGAGGTGAGAAGCATATGCCAGGTTGGATATTTATCATATTTCGCTCGATCATTTTCCTGCTGCTCTTATTTATTACTACAAAAATTCTTGGAAAAAAACAAATTTCTGAGCTCTCCTTTTTTGAGTATGTTGCAGGTATTACGATTGGAAGTATTGCCGGCGAGGTAGTTACTGGTCTTGAGGCAAACGTATATCACGGGATATTAGCAATAGCCGTATTTGGCTTTTCTACTTTTTTATCTAATTATTTATCGATAAAGAGTAAAAAGTTCAGTGATTTCGTGGAGGGTAAAGGGACTGTTGTCATCCAAGATGGGAAAATCTTAGAAAATAATTTAAAAAAGGAAAAGTATACAATTGACGAATTATCAGCCCTACTCCGTCAAAAGAATATCTTTAAAGTTGCAGACGTTGAATTTGCTGTATTGGAACCACGCGGCAATTTAAGTGCATTATTGAAAAAAGAAAACCAACCATTAACACCCAAAGATTTGCAAATGAAAATGCCCAACGAAAAAGAGCCGCAAACAATTATTATGGATGGGAATATCGTAGACGAAGCACTTAGATGTGCGGGAAAGGGCAGAGGTTGGCTTTACACCGAGTTAGAGAAACTTGGAGTGACCCTTGATAATGTATTTCTCGGTCAAGTGGATTCTTATGGAGATATTACTGTTGACCTTTATGATGATAAAATTAAAGTACCTGCCCCCGCTGTCCGTCCATTATTACTGGCAACCTTAAAAAAAACACAGGCAGACTTAGAAATATTTTCTCTTGAAACAGATTGTCAAAAATCAAAAGCTATGTATAAGAAAAATGCGGCGATCTTGCAGGAAACGATTGATAAATTATCTCCCTATCTATATGGCTGAAATAGACATGAAAAAATCCTTATCAATCCAATTGATAAGGATTCATTGTTCACAGCCCCTTCGATGTACTCACTTCTTGTATTTTTTGCTTCGCTACTTTGTTCGAATAATAGCTGTGCAGGACCATTCCAGCCATGACCAATGCCATGCCAGCCCAAGATAGGGCTGAAGGCATTAATGATGTCAAGAGGAGTAATTCTCCGATTACTGCGAATAACACTTCCATCGATTGGGTTGCCTCCACAGCAGCAAGCTTTTGCATATCCCCTCTTACAAGATCTGTCGCATGAAAGAAGAGAATGGTTGCAATGACCCCTGAAGATATGGCAACCAGTGCAGATTGGCCGATTTGTCCTAAACTAGGAGGGCCTTCATACAGAAGCCCATAAATGGATAAAATGATCCAGAAGGGCATGCTCGCCAGTGTCATTCCTAATACGCGTTGAAAAACGTCCAGGCGCCCACCACATACATCCATCATTTTACGATTACCTAATGGATAAGCAAACGAGGCTACAACAACCGGTAATACTCCTAAGGATAAGGCAATTACCGACAAATGATTAGCTTGTTCTACCTGCATCAAAATAATACCAAGTAAAATGATCAAAGACATCCCTAATCCCCTAAAGGGAATTTTCCCCCTTATTCGGCTTGGGCCGTTATCTGTCATCACCGTTTCATAGAAAAACGGCGCAAGCAGTGAACCGGAGATTATGGTAATCTGCCATGTGGCAGCAATCAACCAGCCAGGGGCATATGCTGCCGAAAAGCAAATCGGCGCATAAAATAATCCGAAGCCAATCGAACTCCACACTAACCAGGCACCTGGCTGCTGTTTCATTTCCTGGAGCAAAGGTTTTAAATTCTTCCTCACGATCACGATTATGAATAAAAAGGGAACCATAAAGAAATACCTTAATGAGGCACTCCAAATCCAACTTCCCCCCGCAAGCTCCATTGATCGATTTAAGATAAAGGTAAAGGCAAAAAAGAAGGCAGCAAAGATGCCTGTTATAATGGGCCGCATGGTTTCTACTCTCCTTTTTAATATGGATATAGTGTTATTTTCCATAAAAAAAAGGAAACCTTCAAGTGGTTTCCCAAAATTCACAATGATTAGTCTATCTTTTCTCCTACATGTAGGAATAGATATTTTCTTCCCATCAGTGCAACCGTAAAAGAACAAAGGAAAAGCCCTGTCGCCACCAAAAAAGTAATCCTTACACCAAAGGTCTCAGTGATCCAGCCCATCACAAGCGACGAAATTCCAAAGGCAGCGAATATTAATGTCCCTCTTGCAGAATAGACTTTAGCTAAAAGTTGTTCTTTTGCACTTCTTTGGATAATCGTTGTCTCCGCCACGTCACGAGCCATCTGCGGCATGCCAAATATAAAGGAAACAAGTAAAGCAAACCATGGAATTGAGGTGGTCCCGAATAAAAACGTAATAGAAATTAAGCAGAATGTAGACCATAGAATCGTTTTTCCTAAATTCTTTTCAATGAGAACAGAAAAGCGGTAAATCAAAAGCCCGCCGAATAACATTCCCGCAAAGAAGGAGCCATTAATAAACCCCCACCAGCCCTCCCCTTTATTTAGCGCTTCAGCTACAAAGACAAACAATATGGCAGCAATCCAAACTCCATTAGCAAACGTTTCAAGGATATTCATGAAACTGATTGTCCGCAACTGCTTTGAATGCCAAATAATCCGCCAACCCTCTTTTAACGATTCCATTCGCGTTTGTTCTTCAATTGTCTGATGATTCGCAACATGTTTGATTAACCACATACATACTGTCGCTAGTAGGTATAAGCTAAAGGTTAACCATAGAATTTTCCCAGCCCCCATTGCGACTAATAGGATGCTGCCAAAAGGCCAGGCAATCAGTTGAACGATTTGATCGGAAATGGACAATATACTATTGATTTGGACCAATTTACTCTCTTCAACCATACTTGGAACAAGTGCGTTTCGAGCTGGAGAAGCCCAACCGTCTAAAAAAGAAATAAAACAGATGAGCACATAAATCCAAAATAGCCCGTCACTTTCAAAATGAAGAGCAAATAAGCACAAAACAAACAGCAACAACGTCTTACCACTTTGCGAATAAACTAAAATCGACTTAAGTTTATATTTATTGATGACCAACGGAGCCAATATTCCGCTAATTAAAGCCGAAATGGTAGTAAAAAAAGGAACAAGTGACATATACGTTACGGATCCGGTGGCATCAAAGATCAACTTGATTAAACAGACCACATATAAAATATCACCAAGATTAGCAAACATTTGCCCAAACCAAAGAAACCGGAAAGAAGCTCGTTTTCCGAAAAAAATGGACATCGTACACCCTCACTTTTTATTTATTTTTTTTATTAAAAAGTAAGGTTTATTTACATTGGACATCCTCCATTACAACCCCGTTTCATTTCTATTTAGTATAGCAGATTTAGTGAATTTTTTGTTAATTCCCTCCAGAAATTCATGTAATCTTTATCTATGTATAACATAGGGTATTTCAGTTATGTTACTAACCAAATTTCTGATGTTTATCCAAACAATATTGTGTGAAAGATTTTTGAAAAATATATAAACAATGAATAAACGATCCCCAAGCTTGATATATTCTATCAGGCTTGGGGTTTTTGCTTATCTGTACTCGATTAATACATCTTCTAATGGTAAGCGTGTTGTCTTAAATGCAGGTGCAGCGGCTTTGCCTAAGGAAATCAGAACAATGGGAAAATACCGATCTTCGACGGCAAATTTCTCCTTGAATTGCGCTTTATCAAAGCCACCCATAGGAACTGTATCGTAGCCTCTGTCTTTTGCAATGAGCATGATCTGCATAGAAATCAGTCCTGCATCAAATGCAGCAATATTTTTCCGGGCTTCTTCCGGTGCAAACGGGTACGTTTTATTTGTGCTTTCGATTAATCGCGTCATATTTGCTTCATCCATAAACCCTGCTTCATAAGCACCTCTGTATACTTTTTCCACACTCTTATACATCTCTTTATCACCTAGCACGGCAATAACGGCTGATGCCGTTTCAACCTGTTCTTGGTTGTTAGCAATGGCCCGTAGCTCTTTCTTGGCTTCCTGATCCTGAATCACAATAAATCTCCATGGCTGAAGATTACTCGAGGATGGTGCAAGTGTTGCTTCCTTAAGAATATTTTTAATTTCCTCTTGTGAGATTATATATGATGAATCGTATTTTCTAACGGAGTGGCGTTCATTGATTAGTTCAGATAAACTCTTTGACATTACTGTTTGCATGGTGGACAAATCCTCCTAGTGTAATTTAACTTACTATTAGTAAGTTAAATTACATCTTACTATTAGTAAGTACCTACCGTCAAGTAAAACAATTATGGTATGATAAAAGTAAAAATGAGGTATGAATGATGGGTGAACATAAACAACAAACTGAAGTTAATTGCACAGAAAAAGAAATACAGCATACATGTACGAATTTCCACAAGGCGATAGAATTTATCGGCAAACGCTGGATGGGTGCTGTTATTTATGCTTTATTGGCAGGGCCAAAACGATACCATGAAATTATTTCCTCTATACCAGGAATTTCTGATCGACTTTTAACCGAACGGCTGCGTGACCTCGAAAATGAAGGATTGATTATCAAAAATGTCATTACTACATCCCCCAAAAAAGTGGAATATGAGTTAACACCAATTGGAAAAGAACTTGAGGAAGTTATTACGATCCTGATAAAATGGGTGAAAAAACGCGAGGATACTTAGGGAGAAAAAGTTAATAGTTTTAAAATAATTGTTCGCATTTCAACGGGTTCTACTTCGATGTATTCCCCTAGAATCCACCGGAACATCGAAGTAGTCGGGTTCTACCATTTTTATAGCGAAATCTCTGCATAGAGTCTTAATTAAGAAGGACTCGGCCTGTGGAACAGCCCCATTACCTCAATAGTCTCTGTAATGTTTACAAAAGCCGCGGGATCCACTTCCGTAATTAGGTTTTTCACTTCATTTAATTCGTACCTTGAGATAACGGTAATTAGCACATTCCGTTGGTTATTGGAATAACCGCCGACACCGTCCATGATGGTCAACCCTCTATATAAGTTTGTCAGCAAATGTTCTCTCATTTCTTGACCTTTTTCCGTAATAATCATTAAGGTTAATTTTGCATGGTCGGTATAAATGGCATCCACCACTTTACCAGTCACATATATAGATACTAATGTATTAAGCGCCGAATCCCAATTAAATAAAAACCCGCTAATCACAATGACAACGGCGTTCATTCCCGAAAGCAAGGTGCCAATAGGAAAATCTCTTTTCCGTGATACTATCATCCCGATGATGTCGAACCCCCCTGTTGAACCAGAGGAACGAAACACGATTCCTACCCCAATCCCTGTTAAAGCACCGCCAAAAATGGACGATAAGATTGTGTCTTTTGCAATTTCATGCACAGGAACCAAATATAGTCCTACCGAGATAATAAACACGGAAAAGATTGAATTCATGATAAACTTTTTCCCAAGCATTTTGTACCCAATAATTAATAATGGAAAATTTAATAGGAAATTTGCCAAACCTGTATTGATGGGAGAAATCATGCCAATCATCATTGAAATCCCGCTAAGCCCGCTGCTTAACACCTGATGCGGAATTAAGAAAAGATTGAATCCAAATACGACGATGAGCGACCCTAGTATTAAACCAAGAAACTGCAATTTTTTCATCTCCTGCCTGCCACTTGTCTTTTATAAAATAATACCGATTCTCCGGAGCGATGTAAATTTAATAGTTTTTTACAATAACATTCAATTATCTGTAAATTTTACCATTGACATTTTAAATAAAATATTTATACTATATAAATATATTAACTTCATAGTAAAATCCTCATCAAACCGATGAGGTAGAGGTCGCGGTTTTTATCAGTAATGCGGACGAGGTGCAGAGACACCCTTGACTCCGTTTGAAAGGAAAAGCTGCCGAAGTGTGTTTTTCATCTCTGGAAAATCATGCTGGGGCTGTCTCCAAAAAGGAACAGAACTGTCACGTATAGTCCTACCAGCTATTCGTGTTGAGCTATCTTTCGGAAGGTATGATGCGGGGTATTGATAATGCCATCGATTCTACTTCGATGGCATTTTTTATTCCAAAACTCCTTCTCGAAAAAGTAAAAGAAAAAGGAGTCATGATTATGCAAACAGCTAGATCCTTAGAAGAACAAATCTATTCGGGTGAACAATCCCTGGAAAAGGAAACAACCGAACTGAAACGAAGCTTAAAATCACGGCACCTCACGATGATTTCCCTTGGCGGAACAATTGGTACCGGGCTTTTCCTTGCAAGCGGCGGGGCTATTCATTCTGCCGGACCTGGTGGTGCTATACTTTCCTACCTTATCATTGGGGTCATGGTATACTTTTTAATGCAAAGCTTAGCTGAAATGGGCGCCTATATGCCTGTTGCCGGAAGCTTTAGCACGTATGCCACTAAATTCGTTGATCCTGCACTGGGCTTTGCGCTTGGCTGGAATTACTGGTACAACTGGGCCATTACCATTGCCGCCGAATTAGCTGCGGTCACCATGATTATGAAATTCTGGTTTCCAAATACGCCATCATTAATTTGGAGCAGCCTCTTTTTGGTGATGATGTTCCTATTAAATTATCTTTCTGTAAAAGGATTTGGGGAAGCTGAATATTGGTTCTCTCTTATTAAAGTAGTAACTGTTATCATCTTTATTATTACTGGGACATTAATGATCTTTGGTATTATGGGAGATCACGCGGTAGGATTTAAGAATTTCACGATTGGCGACGCCCCGTTCCACGGCGGATTTATGGCCATGCTCGGAATCTTTATGGCAGCTGGATTCTCTTTTCAAGGAACAGAGCTTTTAGGGGTTGCTGCTGGTGAAACGGAAGATCCCGGAAAAGCTATTCCACTTGCTGTCAAAACAGTCTTTTGGCGGATCCTTTTATTTTACGTACTTGCCATCTTAGTCATTGGACTATTAATCCCTTTTACCAATGGCAACTTAGCAAATGGTGATGTCTCTGTCAGTCCATTTACGCTTGTTTTTCAAAAAGCGGGCATTGCCTTTGCTGCTTCTGTCATGAATGCCGTTATTTTAACTGCGGTATTGTCTGCTGGGAATTCCGGGATGTATGCTTCAACACGTATGCTCTGGGATTTGGCACGTCAAGGGAAAGCGCCAAAATTTCTTGGTAAATTAAATAAAAAAGGTGTACCTGTCAATGCGTTAATTGCGACAACATTGGTCGGAACATTAGCTTTTCTTGCTTCATTCTTCGGCGATGGAACTGTGTATGTATGGCTCTTAAACGCTTCAGGTATGTCAGGCTTTATTGCCTGGCTCGGGATCGCCATTTGCCACTACCGTTTCCGCAGAGCGTTTGTAGCACAAGGGTTGGATATGAACTTATTACCGTTTAAATCTAAATTCTTCCCATTTGGACCAATCTTCGCCTTTCTAGTCTGTGGATTTGTTGTTTTAGGACAAAACTATTCAGCTTTCATGGGTGACCAAATTGATTGGAACGGGGTATTAGTATCTTACATCGGCCTGCCACTATTCCTTATTTTATGGCTTGGCTATAAATTCACGAAGAAAACCAAGCTAATCCCATTAAAGAAATGTGATTTAACAAATTAATTCACTAAGAATGAGCACAAAAAAACAGACCCTAGCCGGTCTGTTTTTTGTATCGTGCGATATAGGACACACTATTCTTCCTCAGATGCCCACACATATAAATCTTCAATCTGACAATTCAATTCTTTGGAAATAGTCATCGCCGTATTTAAGTTCATTACCTTCTTAGATATGTAGCCGTCGAGTTGACTCCTAGGAATATTTGTATTCTTTTCTAAACCATCCAAATCCATTCCGTTCTTAGATAATAAATCCTTGAGGTTACTTTTTCTTGCTTTATAATTAGTCAAAATGACACCTCGCTTTTGTAAAGCATACCATAGTTTGCTTATAATGGAAAGGTAATGGCATTTTGTTTTTCCATTGGCGGCTCTCAAATCCCGATAAGTAACATTATGTGACTTTCATTTTGTGGTATACTTAAGAAGGAATAGTAAAGGGGTGTTGTAATTTGAAAAACTCAAATAACCGCTACATGAATGGCCAAACTGTAAATATTAAAGAAACAGGTGAGGCGGTCACCATTTTGAAATGGCAATATGTAAAAAATATGAAAAGATATTCTTATATCGTAAAAGAGCACCCGGGTACATTTTATTTTGAAGAAGAGCTGCAGGACTAATAAATAAAAAATGGCATCAAAAAAGAAGACTCATTCAATGAATGGGTCTTCTTTTTCTTTACCAACTAAAACTCTGCATTACCTGGTGTTCTTGGGAATGGGATGACGTCCCTAATGTTTGACATACCGGTTAAGTACATTATTAAGCGTTCAAAACCAATTCCATAACCTGAATGTTTTGTACCGCCGTATTTTCTTAACTCCAAATACCACCAATAGTCTTCCTCATTCATACCAAGCTCATTGATTTTTCCAGCAAGAATATCTTCCCGTTCCTCACGTTGGCTGCCACCGATTAATTCACCGATACCAGGTACAAGTAAATCCATTGCCGCAACTGTTTTTTGATCTTCATTTAATCTCATATAGAAGGCTTTAATTTCTTTTGGATAATCCGTAACAAATACTGGACGTTTGAAGATCCTTTCGCATAAATAACGTTCATGCTCAGTTTGGAGATCTACTCCCCATTCCACAGGATAGGTAAACGTTTCACCCGACTCTTGTAACATCTTAATAGCTTCCGTATACGTCACACGGCCAAAGTTTGCAGTATGGGCATTATTCAAACGGTCTAACAAACCCTTTTCAATAAAGCTGTTAAAGAAATTCATCTCCTCAGGAGCTTGTTCCGTAACATAGCCAATTACGTATTTCACCATTTCTTCAGCTAAATCCATAATATCAGGCAGTTCAGCAAAGGCAAGCTCTGGCTCTATCATCCAAAACTCGGCTGCATGCCGGGCTGTATTTGAATTCTCCGCTCTAAATGTTGGTCCAAATGTATACACATTACGGAACGCTAACGCAAAAGACTCTGCAGAGAGTTGCCCACTAACGGTTAAATTGGTTTCTTTGTTAAAGAAATCCTTTGTTGAATCCGTTTTACCTTCATCATTTTTAGGGAGATTGTCCATATCAAGGGTAGTAATCCGGAACATTTCCCCTGCACCCTCTGTATCGCTTCCTGTAATGATAGGGGAATGCACATAGACATACCCTTTTTCCTGGAAAAATTTATGAATAGCAAATGAAGCAAGTGATCTCACACGGAATACAGCTGAAAACGTATTGGTTCTTGGGCGCAGATGCGCTATTGTTCTTAAATATTCAAAGGAATGCTTCTTTTTTTGTAATGGATAGTCCGCATTGGAGGATCCTTCTATCACAATCTCTGTCGCTTTAATTTCAAACGGTTGCTTCGCTTGTGGAGTATGAATAAAATCCCCCTCCACTTTTATCGATGAGCTAATTGGAAGCTTAGCAATATCTTTGAAGTTCGCCAATTGTTCATCGAAAACAATTTGCACTCCTTTAAAAAAACTGCCGTCATTTAATTCAATGAATCCAAAGGTTTTAGAGTCGCGAATCGTCCGAATCCATCCGGACAACTGTACCTTTTGATCAATATAACTATCTGTATTTCTGTACAAATCCTTGATTAAGGCCTGTTTCATGAGTATTCCTCCTAAATCATATGTATAAGCTTTAGTTAATAGTCAGTAGGATTAAATCGATTCCGCTTGTCATATGTAGACAACTAAAAAAACTCCCCTCCCAATTGGGACGAAAGGTACTATTAACAGACTATCATCGTTTTTCTTATAATCCCTTCAATATTATATAAAACATTATACCAAATAAGCAATATACAACAAAATTTCTATTACAATAGGAGAATCTAAAGCTTATCTCACTTTTCTGAATACTTTTGATAACTTCCAGAAATTTAGCAGGATTTTTCTGATAGTCGTCGAATTTAATAACAAATAATCGATTCTTGATTGGGGGTTACTTTGTGGACAAGGTTACATGTATTGCCTATCTTTTATACAAGTCATCTAAGAATCAAGACATCAAGGAAAAAGCGATCGAATTATTGAATGGCGATGTATCACTTCGCGATTTAAAGAGAAATGTCTCATTTCAAGCCCAGCTAGTCATTACAGAATCATTACTGAAAAAGAACAAAATAGATAAACATCAAGTACAATTATTCGCAGAGGAATTCATGGTGGTTGAAGTATAAAGTAAAGAAAGGTGATTATATGGTACAGGTGGAAGTTACAATAACCTTCGAAGGAAAATACTATTTAACAAATGTCATTACCCATCGAGAAACTTCTGAAGAAGAAATATTACGCCTTGCCTTTGAACAGGTCAAGAAGCAATGGAAAAAATAGAAAAACGCAAGATGCCTAGTGCTGAACAATTCTCAAAGTCAACCATATGTTTTATTTTTCAACCTAAAAAGGCTGTAGAATTCATAAAGTTTTCTACAGCCTTTTTATTATGGTTTTAGGTTAGCTCATAAGCCTCCCTTGACACGGAATCCATGAGCGGACTAATCCCTTCTGTTGCAAACATATGGAGTTCATGCATCGCACGCGTACAAACCGTATAGAATAATTTTCGCTCATTTTCACGCTTATACTGCGAACAATCATACAATATGACTGCATCAAATTCAATCCCTTTTGCCAGATAGGAAGGTATCACGAGATAGCCCTTTTCATAGGAAACAGTCCCCTTTTCGATTAAATGAACAGGCACTTCATTTTTTAATGCTTCAAATACCGCCTTACTCTCTCCGGCAGTTCTACAAATAACCGCAATCGTGCGATGTCCTTCATCCTTCAATGCCTTCATTTTCGCGAGGATCGCATTATTCAACTTAGTGGATTCTACCTTCTCTATTACCGGCTTCCTTCCCTTCCGATTAAAGGGTTCTATTTTTTCGCCGCCGTCAATCAATCCACTTGCAAATTCGACAATTTCCCTTGTGGAACGATAGGTCTTTGTTAACACGAACGATTCAACCTCTTCCTCGCTAACGTTTAAATCCGTTAGGACTGTTTCGGAACCCGTTGCACCCGAAAAAATCGCTTGATTAAAGTCCCCAAGCAAAGTCATTTTGCTATACGGAAAAAGCCTTTGGATAAAAGCAAATTGGAAGGGTGAATAATCTTGCGCCTCATCAATGAAAATATGGCGAATCGCCGTGTTCGATTTCCGACCCTCAATTAAATCCTGTAAGTATACAAACGGTGTCGCATCTTCATAGGGAATAACTCTATTGTGGAAATTATCCACTGTTAACGTGCAAATCTTTGGCCAAATTAGCGGAAGATCTTTATCTATTATGTTATCTTGCTCAAATAATTGCAGATACACTTGAGTCATATCAATAAATCTCAAATTCTTTACTCTTACAAATAGTGGCTTAAATTTTTCTTTCACAACCATTTCCGCAAGAAACTTTTGTTCCTGCTCGAAATCATCAAATGAATTTTCCGAAAATCGATTTTTCTCTTGGAGCTTTTTAAAGGCCTCCATATAATCTTCTTTTTCAAGAAATTGGATTTCTTCCTCCACCCAGCTCCGTGTACGTTCCCGTTTCACAGCACGCCTTAATTCTTTTAGCAACCAATCCCTGACGAGTTGGATCCTGTTAGGGATGGAATAGTTTTTTTCGAGGGAATAAAAATAATCATGAATTTCCTTTTTCGAAATGATGGCATCTCCCCGGAAGGATAAATCCCGAAATAATAAACCTTTAATGGATAAGTTTGATGCATAGCGATCAATCATTTTTTTAAAGTTTAGACTTGACTTAAAACGGATTCCATCCACCCTTATTTGATCGTCAACTTTATTTTTCCCACTTAGCAAATACTCCATTTGTGTAAAGGGATCCTCGACATCAAATGCTTTTCCCAACCTGTGATTTAGGTATTCCTGAAAAGTAGATTGCTGCATATTTTCCTCGCCAAGTTCAGGTAAAACCGTTGCAACATAACTATTAAATAAAGGATTCGGCGAGAACAGCATAATGTTTTCTGCATTCAATGTTCCTCGGTACCGATAGAGCAGGTAAGCGACACGCTGAAGTGCCGCAGAGGTTTTACCGCTTCCTGCAGCCCCTTGGACGAAAAGAAATTTGCTGTGCTCATTTCGAATGATCTCGTTTTGCTCCCGCTGAATCGTAGCAACAATACTTTTCATTTGGGTGCTGGCATTGTTACCTAGTACTTCTTGAAGCATTTCGTCCCCTATGGTTACCCCGGTATCAAACATTCCCAAAATTTCTGAATTCCTAATAATAAATTGACGCTTTAATGTCATTTCCCCTTCGATTGCTCCTTCCTCAGGGGTACGATATTGCGCCGGGCCTGGGGAATAATCATAGTAAAGACTGGATATTGGTGCCCGCCAGTCATAGATTAAGAAATTTTCATCCTGTTCATCCATAAAGGAGGCGATTCCTAAATAAACCTGTTCGGGGGATTTTTCGCCGTTTTCATGAAAATCAATTCGTCCGAAATAGGGGGAATATTTTAACCTGTCGAGAGTTTTAAGATGCTGACCCAATTGATTATGAGTTCGTTCCCGTTCAGAGAGTAGTTCAGCTTGCTGCTTTATACTCGCAGCTGTTTCAATCATATCGTCTGGTTCATCTGTATTTACGGTTACGTCTTCCCAAAAGGTTTTTCGTAGTTCAAGCACATCTGAGCGAACCTTACCGGTATTTTGCTTAAGAGATTTTATCTTTCGATCAATTTCCTTGCCAACTGAACAGACTCTTTCTTGTTCCGCAAGCCAGTCTTTATTCTGTAAATCGCTCATGCAACCACTCTCCAGATTAAATTTAACTCCACCTTCTTGACAATCAAACGCATTTATGATAATGTTATAATAGGTATTTTAAATAATTTTTCTAAAAATTTTTTTATGCCAAATGTTATATTATCACATTTTTTTCTATTTTCAATAAGCTATTTCTATAAACAAAAAGCAAACGCCACCCGTGGCGTTTTTTTATTGACTGTTCTAGCTCCAGCCCATACGCTGCTGAGCAGGGCGCCTGCGCTTTTCTTATTGTATCAGCCTCCATCTCTTTCTCCATATACCCACTCCCTGTATTGCCCATACACATAGACCATGACAATCCTTATTAATAAATATTCAAAAAAGCGCAGTTTATTTTTTAAAAGCTTAATCCTCTGAAAAAAATAATTTAATCCTGTTCCCAATATTATTACTTTAAGCTTCGTAGAAACATTATTATGGTTCTTCAATGAGATCGCAGTAAAGGCAGATATTGTAATGGAATATAGCGGAGATAAAATAAAATGTTCCCTCCATGAATGGTATCTGCCCATTCCAAATCGGAATTTTCGTATGATCGCCAACATAAAAAATAAATTTGTCTCTGTTACCATAATCAATAAAAAAAAGGATGCAAACTGAACCAGTTGATTTTTCTTACGAAGGCAGCTGTACCAGAAATCACACCATTTGAAATAAAAAGGAAGGAGAATAAAGGTATAAATGGTTTTCCACCAATTGTGTTTGTAAACCCTCAGCCACAAAAAAAGCATCTCTATTAACGAAAAATAAATACTGCTGAATATTTTAGCCACCCAGCCTGACTTGGAAAGGGTTAAGAACACTGCGGTAAAGGGAATAAAAATCGCTTGCGATAATACCGCCCCAAATACATTGTCCAAAATGGGCTTTTTTAATACCTTCGGCTTGTAGATATAGGCATTAAAAAGGTTTAAAACAAAGTACTCAAAAAGGTAGGCAAATCCCATCGTGGAAACAAGCAAAATAAACGTTTCCTTTCTATTTTTATTTCGGTAAAAGGTTAAGCCCATTAAAAAGATATGGATTAAAAATAAAATAAAAAAGGGAATTCTATTGCGCTTAGGAATCTTCATTTAACCCCCCCTTTCCACAGGATGCTTTATAGGTAGTATTTGAAAAAAACAAAAAAAAAATTAATAAAAAAGAATTGACAATATAGTGGCAAACAACATATAATTTACCTTGAAATAAGTTATTATTAATTCGAGATAAATATTTTCAAAACAACTGGAGGAAAATAAAATGACAAAAACAAAATGGGCACTTGATCCAGCACACAGCAGTGTAGATTTTTCAGTTCGTCACATGATGATTGCAAACGTGAAAGGTACATTTAACACCTTTAATGCAACAATTGAAGCAGATCCTGCTGATTTAACAACTGCAAACATTGAATTTTCAGTTGAAACTGAAAGTGTAGATACTCGCAGCAAAGACCGTGATGGTCACCTAGTATCTGCAGATTTCTTTGATGTTGAAAATCACCCGAATATGACATTCAAAGCTACAAACATCGAAAAAACAGATGAGGGCGAGTACAATGTGACAGGTGATTTAACCCTACGCGGTGTTACAAAACAAGAAACTTTCGCGGTTATTTTTGAAGGTCAAGGAAAAGATCCATGGGGCAATGAAAAGGCAGGTTTTAGTGCACAAGGAACTATAAACCGTTCAGACTATGGATTAGTTTGGAATGCTGCACTTGAAACAGGCGGCGTTCTTGTTGGCGACAAAGTAAAAATCAATTTACAGATCCAAGCAGCTAAAGCTGAGTAATTTTTTATCAAGAATGAGGCTTCTCCAAACGGAGAAGCCTCTTTTTTGCTATTATGGGTGAATCTTTACGCTTGTTCCATTGGGAACCATACCTGCGAGCTGCAGGACATCCCGATTATACATTCGCACACAGCCATGAGAAACCGCCTTTCCAATTGAACTAGGGTCATTCGTCCCATGAATCCCGTAGCTTTGTTTTGACAAGGATAGCCACAATACACCAAATGGACCACCGGGATTGTACTGCCGATTCACTATGACAAAATCCCCTGATGGCGTATGTGTTAGCATCTTGCCAACGGCAATCGGATAAATCTTTGCCAGCTTTCCATTATGATAAAGTGTAAGTTTCTTCTTTCCTACCGATATTTGAATACTATAAGGTATTGAACTGGGCTCCGGAAGCCCAGGAATTTTAATCTTTTGGCCGACATGCAAATGCCCAATCCCGGGATTGGCGGCATAAAGGTGTTGCAAACTAACTCGAAAATCTCCCGAAATGGTACCAAGTGTTTCACCAGATTTAACTGTATAAATCATGCTTTTCCCACCTATTCAAAGTATCATTCAAATCGGAATAATGGTGACATATCTTCGCGGATGTGATTTATATAAAAATAATCATTACTTGCCGAATCATAGAGATAATCCTTTTTCCATTCGTCAATATTTAGTGTTATTTCCTTAATTGCCTTGACAAACAATAATATCTCTTCGTTTGTCATGATGGGATGAACCGAGAATCGCACCCAGCCCGGTTTGTTCGACAAATCCCCAAGATTAATTTTTTCCGTAATCTGCTTAGAAGCCTCTTGGTCGATCTTAAAAAGGTAATGCCCGTACGTTCCGGCACAGGAACATCCACCCCTAACTTGGATCCCGAAACGATCATTAAGTAACCTGACGACTAAATTATAATGAATATCATCAATATAGAATGAAACAATCCCAAGACGATCTTTTATATGTCCATTTAATATATGCACACCTGGAATATCTTCCAAGTTTGAGAGTAAAAGTGTAACCTGGTCTCTCTCTCTGTTGATGATATTTTCCACACCCATTTGCTCCTTCAAATTTAGGCATAGCGCCGTGCGAATGGCTTGAAGAATACCAGGTGTCCCTCCATCCTCCCGTAACTCAATAGCCTTATAATATTGGTGCTCCCCCCAAGGATTTGTCCAAGTTACCGTCCCTCCACCGGGGTGGTCTGGGATCTTGTTCGTATAAATCCTCGAATCAAAGACCAAAACTCCGCTCGTTCCCGGGCCCCCTAAAAATTTATGTGGGGAGAAAAAGACGGCATCTAGTTTTTCGAGTGGATCCTTGGGATGCATATCCATTTTTACATATGGTGCAGATGCTGCGAAATCAACAAAACAAAGTCCTCCATGTTGATGCATGAGTCTTGCTAATTGATAATAGGGGGTTTGGATTCCGGTTACATTAGAACACGCAGTGAATGAACCAATTTTCAAGGGTCGGTCCTTATAAAAATTTAGGAGCTGCACCAGGTGATGTACATCCACCCTTCCATCTGCATCAGGATCTATAAGCACTACATCCGCTAACGTCTCTAGCCAGGATGTTTGATTCGAATGATGCTCCATATGAGTCAAAAAAATAACGGGCCGGGCCTTTTCAGGTAGCCGAAGGCGATCTTTCCATTGTTCATGCACGCGAAGTCCTAATATCCGCTGCAGCTTATTAATAACAGATGTCATCCCAAAGCCATCAAGAATCACAACGTCATGCGGGTCCGCATTTACATGTTCTTTAATGATCGTTTTTGATTGCCTATAAATGCCCGTCATCATTAAACTGGTAATATTTGATTCTGTATGCGTATTCGCCATATAGGGCCCGAATACCTCAGAAATTTTTTGTTCGATTGGTCGATATAGTCGCCCGCTTGCCGTCCAATCCGCATAGATTATGGTCTTCTTTCCAAAGGGAGCCTCAAATTCCTGGTTCATTCCAATCACATGTGAGCGAAACGTTTGAAAATATTCCTCAAGATGATCTGGGATACGAATGGTTTTCCTTCCAATAGTAGCAGTAATCATTAGTTTCCACCTCACAATTAAGTCTTGTTACTCACTATATGCAGGACACTTTTATGCTGTTTCACTTTGCTTTTATCAAAAGGATGTTTTAATTTTTTGAGGGTGTGTGAATTTTTTGTGATTTAGAACGTGGATTATAATTGAATAACCAATAATGTTTAAATAAGAGGAGATTTTCCGGTTAATTCCATAACGGAGATTGTTTCGGGGTAAATAAGTGGAGGTTTTCCGGTTATGAAAAGAAAAATCCACTATTTTTACGTTTTTTGATTCAATAGGCGGAATTCCTCCGTCTATTGAATCAATTTTCAGTGCTATTTCCTTAATAAGCGAAATTTCTCTGCTTATTTATCAGACTTCCTTTAGCATCTAATGATCTTGTACAGCTTACGTGCGGTTTCGTGAATAATAATTGATGAGGAGAAAATGCTAAAATCAACATTTTAAGGTCCAAAATTATTGGGTCCGAAGGGATTTTCTGGTGGATATTCCTCTAACTTATCAGCTGTTCTTTCATCTGGTGAAGTCGCCCCAGATTTTTTATCAAAATAAATGGCTATTCCAGCTAATATAATGATAGGTGTAAATATATAAATCCAAATCATCATAACACCTCCAAACTAACCAACGAATTACTAATATTATATTACAAACTTAACTTTTTTTTACAATTTTTTAACTTTACTACCCTTCTACTTCAATTGATATTATTCATCTATATTTTTCTTTTTCGTATTAAATTTTTTTTCAACGGGAAACCACCTTCCCCTAACATTTACCTAATCTTATTTATTCCATACTAGTTAATTAATTTCCTTCTTGAAAAGACCTTAACCGTTCTTTAGTTCTCCAATAAGTTGAAATCCTATATAATATTATTAATAACTTATTAAACGTTGCGAATTATTAAAAAGAGGGGAAAAAATAAAAGGCTATCGAAAGTTTTCGACAGCCTGAAGGCCATTGATAAAATGATTGGTTTTTTTGCCTAATGAATAAGGTTCTTAGTAAGTGGTAATCCGGGCGGTTTCCTTTTTAGTTACTTCATCAATTTTTTGAATAAACATTTGAAAAACTCTTCTTTTTTCCTCAAGGTCCTTTATGTATTCCTTCAGCTGGTTATAGCTTTCTTCAAACGGCTTATGGTACATTTCACGAATTTTTTCAATGATTTCCTCGTTTACTGTCGATTGAATCACCTGTTTTGTGATTCCATATTTATAGGAGTACACTTTCAATTCCTGTGCCACTTCATCATATTCGTTCGCAATTTCAGTCAAGACTAATGAAATATCGTCCTTCCACTCATCAAGTGATTTTTGTAAATACGATTTTGCTAATGTTTCTTCCATGTAAACACCCGCCCTATTAGTCTAGATTATATTAACACTATTATAACGGTGTTTGATTACATAGAGATTTCGGACAGTTTACAGAATATTATCAAACATAATAGAACTGTGACAATCCTTTCGAAATGGCGGCACAGTTCTATTTTTTTTTAACTAAAAGAGGGTTTCCTTAATGAACAATTTGTACTCTCTGCATGAAGCTCTGGCGCAAATTCGGCTAATTTCTTGATGAAATAGCAGGTTTCCGGAAAGTGATGTTCTAAAAATCTTAAGGTAGTCTTATTAAGTATTCGTTCTCCATTGTACTTTTCAACGACAGACCGGATATACAAATTCATTTCAATGACGGTTCTGCCGACTTCCAATGCCAATTCTTTTTGCCGCGGGAATCCCTGCTCGGTAAATCGTAAAAATCCCTTTATGTGATGATTCTGAAGGATAAACATCTGGAACTTTTGCGCATAGGCATTTGTTTGCCTGTCAACCGCTAATTCTATTGGGTCTATTAAATTCCTTAATAAAATAATATGCCCTAATTGATCCTCAAGCCATAAATCCAACAGTTCATCGAGTTTAAGCGGCACAGGTTGTTGTCCATTAGACTGGTAAGACAAAAGCCGCAAATACTCTTGATTTTCATTTAATGTACCATTCAAGTAAGTTGGTGATAAATTTAGGTTAATCTGATTTTTAATCCGTAAATTTTGCAAATGCCCTTCAAAAAGGAAATACTCATAGGCAACTGAATATGCCCGTTTCGCAAATGCAGTCATTTGAGTTGACGAGAAACCTAATGCGGGATTCATTTGCCGAAGTTGATTGAGCACGGTTCCAAATGATTGAATGAAACTTTTAGCCGCCGTGATTTCCTTTTCTTCTTCCACCGACAAATGATCACGAACGAAGATAGCATGATCCTGCAAGATTTCCAACCAAAATAAATGCTCCTCCCACACACTAATAGTCGTTGCCATCCCATCCCTCCTTATAAGAGCATATTCATTCAAACATAAATCTTGTTATGACAAACAGAAAATAACATAAAAAAATGATTACCCTAATCCGGAGTAACTGCGCATATTGCAAGAATATGTTGTTATTTCGTGATTTCAGTCTTGTTTTGAGAGCTTTTGTCATGGAGCAGGAAAAACAACTACTAGATGGTGAATAATTATGAAAAGAAGATTTATTTCCTAGAGATTAGTAGAGAGGAATGATGAAGTTTGAAGACTTATACATTAAAAGAAGTTTCTAAAAAAATAAATGTTCCACCGGGAATGATTCGCCAATGGGAAAAAGATTATGTTGATTTCCTTGATATTTCACGTTCCAAACAGGGAGCGCGAATTTATACAGACATGGAAATTGAACAATTGTTAGAAATTAAACAAATGGCCGACAAAAAGGTCAGCAAGGAAATGATCCGGCAATGGCTACATAAAAGGCAGGAGCCCGTTGAAGAAGAACTCTCCCCTGTGCCTGAAGTCTCCTTAGAAATCGTTTCTGAAGAAATGATTACCCCTGTGTCAATTGAAGAAAGCGCCCTTAAAAATACCGAGCTCTTTTTCGAAGCAATGGAATCCTATAAAAAAACGTTCTTAAGTGAAGTAAAGGAAGAAATCCGCAGTGTCGTCCGGAAAGAGGTTTTAGAAGAAGTAAAAAAGGAAATCACAAAAGGCACTTATTATACAGTGAAATCCATTTCCGACTCGATTTATAAATCCACTGAAAACACAAAAGCAGAAATTCATCTGTTAGCGGAGAATCTTGAAAGGTCTTCAGAGGTCACAGCTGATTCTTTGCAGTACCTTGCCAATAATATAGCAAATGTTTCTCATGAAACCACTGAAGAGATCTTTTCACTGTCCAAACAGCTATCGGAGACCACTGAAGAAATATCTCATTATGTGGATGTAACCAATAATGAAATCTCCAATCTTTCAGAAGTGATTTCACAAGACCGTGAATTCTTTATTGAAGAGCGTAATCAATACCGACATGAAGTGACACAAAGAGAAGCAGCCTTTCAGCAAATGTTGACCAGTTTTCGTGATGTCGCAGCTGCAAAAGAGAAGAAATGGTGGAAATTTTGGTCTTAACCAGAAAGGTTACTATTATATAAAGCTCCTTTAATTTCTTGTGCGTTTTACTTTGCATATCGTCACTCGTGGATTACGGTTATTTAATCATTAGGGGGATTCGACATGAATACAAGTGAAGTAGCAAAATTATTAGGGGTATCTGCTAGTACAGTTCAGCGCTGGGTAAAACAGCTTGAGCTGCCAATGGAAAAAAATGAGCGGGGACATTATCACTTTAGCCGCGAGGATATTCATCTATTAAAAGAAATTCATGATCAACTTCAAAAGGGAACCTTATTGCATGAAATAACCCCAGTCAATGAGAAAAAAAGTGTCAGAAGAGGTGCTGTGAAATCAGTCGAAAATGATCAAGCATTTGAAAAATTAACCGCAAAAGTGAGCGAAATGGAAATAAAACTGAATGACAAGGCAGATTCAGTTGCTTCCTATCAACTCCTTCAGCATCGCCGTGAAATTGAGGAATTGCAGGATCAAATAAAATTATTAACCCAACAACTTGACCTACTTCAAAACCAGGTCAAAGAGCTAAACGATCCTATACAAACTGAAAAACCTATCCTGTTGGATTCAAGCAAAGTCAAAAGAAAAAGGAAAAATTTCGTCAGTTCCATTTTTGGCTTTTGAAAGACTTCTACAAAAGGCAAAATAAAGACCGACCGTATTGGATACAGTCGGTCTTTACGAATGATTTCAATGAATATGGTTACAAGTACTTACGCTTCTTTATACTGCCCTTCCATTTCAAATAAATCCCCAACAAAGGAAATATTCCTAATTGTTACTTGGAGATCTCCGGTAGGTATTTTAAGTGAAAGCTGCTCACCGTGTTTCCTTAGAAGTAGTTGTCTGCCAACCGGAGATAAAAAGGAAATAAAGCCGCTATCCGGGTTTGATTGTTCTGGCAGGCAGATGACAAAGTCTTCTGTTTCTTGATCCTCCTCAAAGAGTACCGTCACCTTTGTACCGATAAAAACTTTGGGAAACACTGAAGGTGGACCCTTTTTGCTCGCTTTTGATAGTAATTCTTCCACCTCTAAAACATACAGGTTAAAAAAGTGTTTAATCCGTTCTTGGATTGGTGTTGAAGATAAATAAAGATTGGTTAAATCCTTGATATTTTCATCCAAGTACACCAATTGCTGAGCATAAAATTCACGTGTCTGGTTTCTATGGTTCATAATACGTAACCTCCAAGCTAGGGTCAAACACCCGGCAAACCTCCATGAATTGATTCATCCTTAACTCCTCCTAAATAAAAAAATGAGACCTCCCATTTCTCCTGGCAGATGAATGGAAGATCTTAGTATAATATTACCATATCTAAACAAAAAAGTCGCTAATAGGCCAGTTAAGACGTAAGCTCAACAAGTGGCCGAGTATATTTTTTAATAAAGTAACTGCCTAGAATTAGACAAATGATAAAGGACAGGATGACAAGTAAGAGATAGTTCCCTGAAATGGACGGTAAACTATCAGCCGGTACCAAGGCTTGAAGTGATTTAATAATAAAACCATGGAACAAATAGACATATAGGGTTCTTTCGCCAATTTTGGTTATTTTATATTGGGTGGATGGGATTAACGCCAAAAATCCAAACACAACGAGTAATGTGACACCATATTGGAGTGCGCGAATGAGCCCATCTGACCACTCCATCCCTCCCATATGTTCATAAGAACTGTCAGCTAACAGCCATGGCACCGCATCTTTTGGAAAAGCCATTCCAAAGAATAATAATATAGTAATAATGATTCCCATTCCAAGGGGAAGTGAATATTTTGCCCTGATTATTTTTCTAAGTTGATTTCCATTTAATAGAAACCCCAATAAAAAATAGGGAAAGAATACAATCGTTCTTGATAAACTTAAATAACTGCCCACATTATCTACATATCCAACCAAAATCCCCAATACAATACCAACTGCAAACCCTATCCATCTTAACCTTGCAAATCCATATAACAGCAAATTCCAAAAAAACAAACTTAATAAAAACCAAAGTGTCCAATGAGGATGTAATAAATCAAAGGTTAGACGATCCTCGTTCCCAATCACATAATAAAAAATCGAATAGATGATTTGAAAGATCAAATAAGGGATTAAAACCTTCTTTACAGACTTTTTCAAATATCCCTTCTTTTTATATCCTTTTGCAAAATATCCGGAGATTAAGATAAACGCTGGCATATGGAATAAAAAAATTACACTATATAGTGTGAAAAGAATACCATCCTGTTCCTTTAAAGGACTGATAAGATGTCCAAAAACAACAAGAAAAATCAAAATAAATTTCGCATTATCGAAAAACTTACTCCTTTTGGTTGAAGCCATTTCATCACCCCGCTGTTTTTTTATTCAAAACACTACTTGAATAAATATAAGGAGTGCACAATAGTGATACATATATC
>NZ_JAANMZ010000002.1 GCF_011250555.1 Bacillus sp. MM2020_4
GTGCCTGTCACCCTTTACCATTTTTCTATTGTGTTTATTGTGTTATTTCTTCGTGAATGAGGATTGGTGCATCTATTTTGGCTGTTGAAATCCTAATATTTTGATATAGTTTTTCTTTTACTTCTTCAACATTTTCAAAGTTGCTGTATATGGTTACAATTGATTCGCCTTTTTTCACTTGGTCTCCGATTTTCTTTCTTAATACAAGGCCTACCGCTAGGTCAATTACGGATTCTTTTGTTGCTCTTCCTGCTCCTAACAACATGGCTGCCGTCCCAACCTCATCGGCCACAATTTCAGCTACATAGCCGTCCTCTTTTGCTTCAAGTTCAATAATATATTTTGCTTGCGGCATTTTAGATGGATCTTCGACAATGGAAGCATCCCCGCCTTGAGAGCTTAAAAATACTTTTAATTTTTCAAGTGCAGAACCATCTTTAATCACATTTTCCAGCATGGTACGGGCTTCTGTTAATGAATCAGCTTTTTTCGCTAAGTAGACCATATGACTTCCAAGGGTTAAACAAAGCTCTGTTAAATCTTCAGGACCTTCCCCTTTTAGGGTATCAATCGCTTCCTTTACCTCAAGTGCGTTTCCAATAGCAAATCCCAAGGGCTGGCTCATATCGGAAATAACAGCCATTGTTCTTCTGCCCACATTATTCCCGATCCGAACCATTGCCTTAGCTAATTCACGTGAGTCGTCCAGTGTTTTCATGAAGGCACCAGCACCTGTCTTAACATCAAGAACAATCGCATCCGCACCGGCAGCAATCTTTTTACTCATGATGGAGCTTGCGATGAGCGGAATACTATCAACAGTAGCTGTTACATCTCTTAACGCATATAGCTTTTTATCAGCAGGTGTTAAATTACCGCTTTGCCCAATAACGGCAATCTTGTTTTTATTAACAAGATCCATAAATTCATCATTTTCAATTTCAACATGGAAGCCTTTAACCGCCTCTAATTTATCAATCGTGCCGCCTGTATGACCTAAGCCGCGGCCAGACATTTTGGCAACAGGGACGCCCAGTGCAGCAACAAGCGGCCCAAGAACAAGTGTGGTTGTGTCACCTACGCCTCCAGTAGAATGTTTATCCACTTTAATTCCTTCGATTTGCGATAAATCAATTTGATCACCCGATTCAACCATTGCCATCGTTAGATCGGCTCTTTCCTTTTCCGTCATTCCCATAAAGTAAATAGCCATTGTTAAGGCACTTACCTGATAATCTGGTATAGAACCGTCGGTGTATCCATTAATAATAAAGTTTATTTCTTCTGTTGATAGTTCATGTCCATCTCTTTTTTTCTCAATTAGGTCAACCATTCTCATTTTTATCACCACTTCATTAAATTGGTCATTTATTTTGCGATATTTTTTACAATTTCTTTTACATAGGAAAGGAAATCAGCTTTCACTCTTTCAGTCGTTTCAATTACCTCATCATGTGTTAACGGTTGATCAAGGATGCCGGCAGCCATATTCGAAATACATGAAATACCCAAAACCTTCATCCCACTGTGGCGGGCAACAATGACCTCAGGTACGGTAGACATGCCGACCGCATCCCCCCCCATTACCCGAACCATTCGAATTTCCGCTGGGGTTTCATAAACTGGCCCTGGATTTCCAAAATAAACACCCTCTTTAACCTTGATGTTTAAGCGGCCTGAAACCTCCTTTGCAACCGCACGCAATTCTTTTGAATATGCCTCAGACATATCAGGAAAACGAACACCAAGATTAGAGTCATTAGGTCCAATTAACGGATTAGTCCCCATATTATTAATATGATCGGTAATGATCATTAAATCTCCGGCAGAGAAGCTTTCATTTACTCCACCTGCAGCGTTGGTGACGATTAACATTTCAACGCCAAGTTCTTTCATGACACGAACTGGGAATGTCACCTTGTCCATGCTGTAGCCTTCATAAAAATGAAACCGGCCTTGCATGGCGACAACCTCGATACCATTCAGTAATCCAAATACGAGTTGTCCGGCATGACCTTCAACTGTTGATACTGGAAAATCTGGAATTTCATTGTATGGTATTTTTACAGGGGTTGTAATTTCATCTGCTAGAACCCCTAATCCAGAACCTAAAATAAGACCTATTCTTGGCGTATTTGGATATTTTTCTTTTAAAAAGCTAGCTGCATTTTGGATATTCTCAAAGTTCATCCTTTTTCTCCTTCCTTATTCCAATTCATTTAAAAAGCTTTTACCATAGGTAGGCATTTTCACTTTAAAGTTGTCAGCAACAGTTGCTCCTAAGTCAGCAAATGTTTCCCGTAAAGGAAGTTCTTTTCCTTCTGCCATACTTTTTGAGTAAACAAGTAATGGCACATATTCCCTTGTATGGTCTGTACCTGGAGCAACAGGATCATTTCCGTGGTCAGCTGTAATCATTAACAGGTCATCTTCCTTCATTTTTGCAAACACTTCTGGCAAACGGGCATCATATTCCTCCAGTGCTTTCCCATAGCCTTCAGGGTCACGGCGATGGCCGTATAACGCATCAAAATCTACCAAATTCACAAAACTAATTCCTGTAAAATCCATATCAAAGGTTTCGACAAGTTTATCCATGCCATCCATATTGGAAACTGTTCTAAGCGATTGAGTCACACCTTCCCCATCATAAATATCAGAAATCTTTCCGATGGCAATAACATCAAAGCCGGAGTCTTTTAATTCACTCATCACCGTACGGTCAAATGGTTTTAAAGCATAATCGTGTCGATTTGGTGTCCGTTTAAAGTTTCCTGGTTCGCCCAAAAATGGCCGGGCAATAATGCGACCTACCATATATTTTTCATCAAGTGTCAACTCACGTGCAATTTTGCAAATAGTATATAGCTCTTCAAGAGGGACGATCTCCTCATGAGCAGCAATTTGAAGGACCGAGTCCGCGGAAGTATAGACGATCAATGCGCCCGTTTTCATGTGCTCTTCGCCAAGCTCAACAAGAATCTCTGTTCCACTTGCAGGCTTATTGCCAATAATTTTTCGACCAGTCCTTTTTTCTAATTCAGATAAAAGTTCATCAGGAAACCCTTCTGGGAAAACGCGGAAGGGAGTTTGTATATTAAGACCCATGATTTCCCAGTGCCCTGTCATCGTATCCTTCCCATTAGAGGCCTCCATCATTTTTGTATAAAATGCTAGCGGTTTTTCTGCTTTTTCAATCCCCTTAATTTCACGAATATTACTGAGACCTAACATTGCCATATTTGGCATGGTAAGCCCGTTCATTTTTTCCGCAATATGTCCATAAGTATCGGCACCTTTGTCACCAAATTTTTCTGCATCGGGTGCCTCACCAATACCAACCGAATCCATTACAATGATAAAAATACGTTTATATGTAGTTAGAGACATAGATTCTTCCTCCTTCTTTCAATAGAAACCGTTTGCAAACATAAAAGTAACACTGCTATGTTTCCCATTTTTCTAAAGAATATGAAACCTATTCAATTTTATTCGTCAGAAGTCTGACATCTATATTGTACTAAATGATTTAAAAATTACAAGAAAAAAGCTGCCCAAAATTTCGGCAACTTTTTGACACTTTTGTTCATATATTAACGGGCGGAGAACGTAACTGATGAAAATTTCACTTTACCCAAACTAGCAGTCTATCATGCTCGCGGATGAAACTTACTATATACATCCTTTAATCTTGTCTTTGTAACACTTGTATATATTTGCGTAGTGGAAATATCTGCATGTCCTAACATCTCTTGAACGGCTCTTAGGTCTGCACCATTTTCCAGTAAATGTGTGGCAAACGAATGGCGAAGGGTATGAGGTGTAAGCTCATTTTCTATTCCGGCTTCTTTTGCTAGTCTTTTTAAGATCTTCCAAAACCCTTGTCTTGTTAATCGATGACCTTGATGATTTAAAAACAAGGCATCATCACGGTGTTTTATGGTAACAAAATGAGGTCTTCCATTTTCAACATATTGCTTAATTGCCTCCGCAGCAGTTCTTCCGATTGGAATAATTCGCTCTTTATTACCTTTCCCCATACAACGAACGAATCCCATAGTCAGATGGATGTCTTCCATATCAAGGCCAATTAGCTCACTTACACGAATACCGGTTGCGTATAAAAGCTCTAGCATAGCCTTGTCCCTTATTCCAAAGTGGTCATGTGGATCCGGTGCATTCAACAGAATCTCAACCTCGGTTAAACTTAATACCTTTGGAAGCGTCCTTTCAAGCTTTGGTGACTCAATTAGAACGGATGGGTCTTGGTCTGTTGCCTTATCCCTTAATAAAAATTGATGGAAAGAGCGAACAGAGGCAATATGTCTTGCAAGTGTTTTTGCGGACTTCCCATGATCCTTTAAAAAGCTTAAAAAATGAATGATATGGACACGTTGTACCTCATTTAAAGCTTGAATGGACTCCACTTCTTTTAGATAATGAAGATAGCTTTTTAAATCACGCTCATATGAAACAATTGTATTCTTAGCCAACCCTTTTTCTACATTCAAGTAATTTATAAAAGCTTTTAACTGTTCTTCCATCACTTTTACTCCCCATTTAAATAAAACAACATCAGCCGATCCAACATGGATGAACTTTTTTCACTCACTGCCGTTGAAACTCTTAATGCAGCACCTTCTGGTTCATCATAGCGATGATAATTTTGGTATTCTTCGGATACCCACATGATACCATAATAAAATAGAATCGTGCACCCGGTGAATAGGATAAAAACCTTTACCGTTTGCAGCGCCATTTTAATAAAAGAAATCATCCTTCTTCCCCCATTTGCGATTATCTAGTAAAAGGTATGCCTAATTGTACAAGTTTTATACCTGTAAATCAGAAATGGAGGGATTTATTTGTTCCGAATCAATGCGTCACCCATGTGGCCAGGAATGAAAAAAAGCCCTTTCGATTAAAAGGACCTTATTCTTATTATTCAGCTTTCTCTTCTTCTTTCACTTTATCTTGGCATCGGTAACAGATTCCGTGGAAGGTAAGGCGATGGTCTTTGATTTTAAAATTCCATCTGCGCTCGACAACCTCTTCTACGTCTTCGAGTAAATCTTCCTGGATTTCATCAACAGCACCACATTCAATACAAACAAGGTGATGATGAAAATGAGCTGCCCCCTCCTGGCGAAGATCGTAGCGGGATACTCCGTCACCAAAGTTTATTTTATCGACAATTTTTAATTCTGTTAGCAATTCTAAGGTCCGATAAACAGTTGCTAAACCAATCTCAGGCGATTTTTCTTTTACGAGGAGGTACACATCTTCTGCACTTAAATGATCCTCTTCATTTTCTAGCAAAACTCGAACAGTTGCTTCACGCTGGGGCGTTAATTTATAGCTTGCAGAATGCAACTGTTTCTTAATTCTATCGATTCTAGTTTCCATCTTGAAGGCCCTCCCTCGCCACTGTTAATTCTCATTATAACAGATGACAAAAGAGATTCAAAATAAAATTATTATAAACAAGAATATATAATTTATATTATTTAATAACTATTATAAACTAGTAGAACTAATGATAGTCTTCATTAACCATGGTGATAAGTAGGCTTCAATCCCAGATGCCACAGAGATAAAAATGACTGCAGCCATCAAAGCAAAAATATATCCTTTAAAAAACGGTATAATAGGCTGGGAGTATTTTTTCATAAACTGCTTTCTAATCATTCTTAATGAGAATATTACTGAGAATGCAGCCATCAAAATGAACACAGGGATGATAATCACATTTTGGGGCAAAATCGATACCAAGGCTAGCATGAAGCCTTTCCATCCCATCTGGCTAACAAGAAAGCCAACTGTAAATCCAACCACCATCCCCTTTATAAACAAGAGGATAAGGATTACTGGCAGGCCGATAATCGATATTCCAAGGATCCACATAAGGCCGATAAACTTACCGTTATGGAAAAGGCTTTGCAAAAATAAGTCGTTGTCTTCTGCCACTTTACCGTCAGAAACTTGGCCAAAAAATTGAGACAGATAGTAGAATAAATCTTCCTTCTGAGTAATGCTCATGCTATTGACAACGATAGCCCCGAAGATTACCCCCATTAAAAATAATACGACAATAAATAGGAAAATTGAGGAATGCTCACGGAAATAAGTAGCGGCATCGGACTGGTACAATCGTTTTTTCATCTGCTTTTCCTCCTATAATTCTCAAGGTAAGTTATTACATTCTATGCCGATCTAGTTTTTCTATGACCAAATTTTATTTAATAGAGTATCTAAAAACCCGATAGCCTGAGGCTATCGGGTTCGTTTTCGTTCTATACTTTTAATCAGCGATTTTTCCGTATTTACCACCGCCGCCTGCAGCTAAATTCACTTTGCCTTCGCGTGCTTTCATGATAAGGTCAGCAATCTTGGGCGGGACCACCTCATGTAGTGCCTCATATGGAACCTCATGTAAAATAGCCATTTCACTGCCAAAGTGGTTGACAAGCTTTTCAAGTAACTTTGGTCCGAGTCCTGGAATGAATTCAAGCGGTACTTGATGGACGTATGGGGGCCGGTCTTCCCGTCCTTTTTCAGCTGTCTTCAGTTCCAGAATTCTGTCTGCTACCCCTTTAATAATCTTTTTGCTTCCGCAAAGCGTGCATATTTGGTCATCATCAGTGGCTGGATTATGACATTCCGCACACACTGTTTTGTGGTATTTTCCGAGATATGGATCAAGGCCATAATTGGCGATAATTTTTCGGTCGTCTTCTCCCTTTAACGCCCTTTGCAATTCTAAAAACGTGGGTTGTTCCATCGCAATTACTTGGTATTCACGGGCAATTTTCGCCAGCGAGTGAGCATCAGAGTTGGTTACAAAGGGATATTGGTGTAACTCTTTTATCTGGTCTGCCATTTCGGTATTAGAGCTTAATCCTAGTTCAATCCCATCTATCAACTTCGGATCTAATACCTCTGTTAATGACTTGTTAACCCCTTTACCATATAAGCTTTTAAAGGGTGTAAACACATGGGCCGGTATAAAAATACCGCCCAATTCCTTTACTTTTTTTTGCAGGACACGACCAGTGACGTAAATTCGTTGAGAACTTAATTGAATATTTTTCAAATGCCCCGAAAGCCACATGGAGAATTCCCTCATCACTGAAAGATTCGGGAAATAACACAGTAAGTGAATCGGGCCGTTACACCCTTCATCATATATCTCCAATTCCGAACCGGGGATCACAGTTAAATCGCCAAAGACCAACCCGCCTTCCGGATGTTCAAAGACTTCTCCACTTTCAATCAGGCTTTCCATTTCTTGAATGACTTCAGGAGAATGACTGTCAATGATTCCAACCATATTGAGCCCTTTTTCATGGCGCGCATGTTCAATAATATTCGTAAACGTTAATGTTTTGGCCCCGGTGATTTTGACCGGCTTTCCAGTCCATGTCCGGCCGATATGAATATGTAAGTCTACATAGTAGCGATTCATTTATTTTTCAACGCCTCTTGTAATTGTAAGTATTGAACAGCAAATATTGTTTTTGCATCATAAATCTTTTGTTCCTTTACATATTGTTCCGCTTCTTCAAGCGTTAATTCCTCAAGATTGACAAACTCATCTTCGTCAAGAGCAGCAGCATTTTCCTTTTTGGTAAGTCCTTTTGCTAAATAGACATGGACGATCTCGTCGGCGAATCCGGGTGAAGTATAAAATGAAGTAAGTAGTTCCAGACTTTCACATTCATAACCCGTTTCTTCCTCTAATTCGCGGCGCGCGCAAAGTGCCGGTTCTTCGCCTTTTTCAAGTTTTCCTGCCGGTATTTCTACAATTATTCTTTCTAACGCTTTGCGGTATTGTTCAACCATTACCACTTTGTTGTCATCCGTAATAGCTAATATGGCGACAGCACCAGGATGTTTTATAATTTCACGTTTCGCCTGTTTACCATTCGGCAATTCAACATCCTGCAGATGGAGGCTGATTATTTTTCCTGAAAAAATTTCTTCGCTATGGAGCGTTTTTTCTTCGAGTTTAGTCATTACTGTCTCTCCTGTTCTTTCCAATTAGTTCTCGTCATACATTTTATCATACTTTAAATGGAGGGGTATGGGATGAAGGTTATCGTGCATGAAAAGGGAATTACCCTTGTTGGCAAGGGCTGGGAAATCCTGCAAAAGCTTAAGGAATATAACAAGGAATACGCTTCCGTTTCCGATTGGATTCAAAATGTAACGCAAAAATAAGACCTGTTGTTTGTAGTCTGCCCTGTCCTTGCGTAAAATTATAAGAGAGCTAGTCAAGGAATAGGACGGGGTGATTTTTTGAAAAAGAGAAAGCTTGGGAAATCCGATTTGTATGTGAGCGAATTAGGGCTTGGTTGTATGTCTGTTGGCACAGAAGTGGCGGTTGCTCAGAGAATTATTGAGGCAGCACTTGAGGAGGGCATCAATTTTTTTGATACGGCCGATTTATATGATTTGGGTGAAAATGAAAAGATAGTTGGACAGGCTTTGAAAGATGTCCGGGAACAAGTCATTATTGCCACAAAAGTCGGGAACCGCTGGAACAAGAATCAGGAAGGATGGTCGTGGGATCCTTCAAAGACGTATATAAAAGAAGCGGTGAAAAATAGTTTGAAGCGGCTTGGAACCGATTATATTGATCTTTATCAATTACATGGAGGCACGATCGAAGACCCGATTGAGGAAACAATTGAGGCGTTTGAAGAATTGAAGGCAGAAGGTTTTATTCGCTATTATGGAATTTCATCGATCCGTCCAAACGTAATCAGGGAGTATGTTGAGAAGTCCGACATTGTGTCTGTGATGATGCAATACAATATGCTAGACCGCCGCCCTGAGGAAGAAGCATTACCTCTTCTTCGGGAACAGGGTATTAGTGTTGTCACTCGTGGGCCACTTGCCAAGGGACTATTAAGTGATAAATTGTTAGAAAAGGCTTCTGAAAAAGGGTATCTCGATTATAACTATGAAGAGCTGCGTGCGATATTACCTTTGTTAAAGGAAAAAGTGGCTGCAACCCGTTCGTTTACGGAAGTCGCTCTACAGTATAATCTCGCTAACCCTACTGTAGCATCTGTTATTGCCGGTGCAAGCAGCCCAGAGCAGATAAAGAATAATGCCGAGGCAGTTCGAAGCCAGTCGCTTTCTGATGAGGAGGTTACAGTGATTAAGGAGTTAACGAAAGCGAGTATTTATAAGGATCATCGTTAAAAAGGGGAGCTTGCCGCTCTCCCTTTTTATTTAAATTCCTTCCAATTCATTCCGCTCTCGTTTAACAGTTCTTCGAAGGATTTATTTTTTTCCTTCAGCCTTCGTTCTTCCCGCTTTCGCTCTTCATCCGCTGCTTTTCTTTTTTCCTCTTCAGCCTTAAGGTGATCCTGTTGTTCTTTTAATTGCTTCATTAAGTTAGGATCAATTAAATCTTTCAGTGTTACCGCTGAATCTTCCTTTTTTGGTTTAGATTGATTATTTTGTTTCCTTTGCTTTTTCATTCTAAACGCCTCCAAAATCAAAATCTCGTTTTCTATTATACCATTTCAAACAATCTTCTTAATATTAAAAAGGTAGACTGTTCTTGCTCAGTCTACCTTCACGATTTAAAAAGCTTCTAATATAACATTTTCATCCACATGCAATGCTGCTTCTGTTGACGCGACAACTTCATCAACCGTAAACCCTTGGGCCACTTCCACAAGCCTTAACCCGGAATCAGTCACATCCATGACTGCGCGCTCGGTGATAATTCGGTTGACTACCCCTCTTCCCGTTAGTGGAAGGGTGCATTCTTTTAAGATTTTTGATTCGCCTTTTTTATTTACATGCTCCATGATGACGATGATTTTCTGTGCTCCATGGACAAGATCCATTGCACCACCCATTCCTTTAATCATCTTTCCCGGAATCATCCAGTTCGCCAAGTCCCCTGTTTCAGATACTTCCATACCGCCGAGAATTGCTAGATTGACATGTCCGCCGCGAATCATCGCAAACGATTCAGCACTATCAAAATAGGCTGCACCACTTATGGCCGTCACCGTTTCTTTCCCGGCATTTATTAAATCAGGATCGACCATGTCTTCGTGAGGATATGGACCAATGCCGAGAAGTCCATTTTCCGATTGCAGGACAACCTGCTTATTTTCCGTAATATAATTGGCAACGAGGGTTGGCATCCCGATACCTAGGTTGACATAAAAGCCGTTTTCTATTTCTTTTTCTGCTCTAATTGCAATTCTTTCTCTGACAGAGGCCTTTTCATTTGCCATCGATGTTTCTCCCTTCCTCCACTCTATTTTTTCACGGTTAATCGCTCAATTCTTTTTTCCTGTGTTCCTTCAATAATTGTCTGAACATAGATGCTTGGGGTATGAATAAAATTAGCATCCAGTTCACCGATTTCATAAAGTGTTTCAACTTCGGCAATCGTCACTTTCCCGGCTGCGGCAATTATTGGATTAAAGTTTCTTGCTGTTTTGTGGTAAACAAGATTTCCCATCTTATCACCTTTCCAAGCCCTTACCAAACTAAAGTCGGCCGTCAGCCCCTCTTCTAGAAGATATTCCCGACCGTTAAACATTTTCGTTTCTTTTCCTTCGGCGATCGGCGTTCCTACACCTGCTGGCGTATAAAATGCCGGTATACCTGCCCCACCTGCGCGGATTTTCTCTGCCAATGTGCCTTGCGGGGTCAATTCTACTTCAAGTTCACCTGTTAAAACCTGTCTCTCAAACTCTTTATTTTCACCTACATATGAGCCTATCATTTTTTTGATTTGTTTATTGTTTAATAGAAGACCAAGTCCCCACTCATCAATTCCACAGTTATTTGAAATGACCGTTAAATCCTTCACACCTTTTTCTGCTAATGCTAAAATCAAGTTCTCTGGAATCCCGCATAAACCAAACCCGCCAACCATTAATGTTGCCCCATCCCGAATATCGGCAACCGCATCCTTGAAGGATGTACAAATCTTCTTCATTTTTGCCCTCTCCCCCTCATAGTAAGGTATTACGCTAGCTCAACAATCGTTGCGACCCCTTGACCGCCGCCAATACAAAGAGTAGCCAATCCTGTCTGTGCATTTCTGCGTTTCATCTCATGGATTAAGGTTACGAGAATTCTTGCCCCGCTAGCTCCAATTGGATGTCCGAGGGCGATGGCACCGCCATTTACGTTTAGGATTTCTTTATTAAAATGCAGTTCGCGGTCAACTGCCAAAGATTGTGCCGCAAAGGCTTCATTTGCTTCAATTAAGTTTAGATCCTCGATTGAAACAGATGCCTTTTCAAGTGCCTTTCTTACTGCTGGTACCGGACCGATTCCCATGATGCTTGGGTCTACTCCGGCACTTGCGTTTGCTTTGATTGTAACTAATGGTTTTATGCCAAGTTCATCAGCTTTTTCCTTGCTCATTACAACAACAGCCGCTGCCCCGTCATTGATTCCGGAGGCATTTCCTGCTGTTACACTGCCATCCTTTTTAAAAGCTGGATGGAGACCTGCCAATTTTTCCGCCGTAGTTCCCTTTTTCGGATATTCGTCCGTTTCAAATATGATGGGTTCACCTTTACGCTGTGGGATAACAATCGGAACGATTTCATCTTTAAATTTGCCCGCTTCCATTGCCCCAACTGCCTTCTCCTGACTCCATGCGGAAAATTCATCTTGTTCTTCCCTAGTAATTGAATACTTTTCTGCCAAATTCTCAGCCGTTATCCCCATATGATAATCATTAAAGACGCATGTAAGCCCGTCTGATGTTAACGTGTCGACTAATTTTTGGTCGCCCATTTTAAAACCGTCGCGGGCATTTTTTAACAGATATGGTGCCTGGCTCATATTTTCCATCCCACCGGCCACAACGATTTCAGCGTCTCCTGCTAAAATAGCCTGTGTAGCCAGGTGCACAGCTTTTAACCCGGAACCGCAAACCTTATTTATCGTCAACGAGGAAACGCTTTCAGGAATCCCCGCCTTAAAGGCTGCCTGTCTTGCCGGGTTTTGTCCTAGGCCTGCTTGAAGCACGTTCCCCATGATGACTTCATCGACTTGTTCTGGCTTTATCCCGGCTTGTTCAAGCGCTCCCTTAATCACCGTGCCGCCTAATTCAGGTGCAGATACATGTTTTAAACCCCCATTAAAATTCCCAAGTGCAGTCCGAACCGCACTAACAATAACTACTTCTTCCAGACTCATTATGCTTCTCTCCTTCAACCTTTTTTACTTTTACTACTTCTAGGAAAACAAAAGAAAATCCTCTTATTTTGTCAAAATTTCTATAATTCTTGATTTTTTGAAATTAAACCCACTACAATGAAAGTATGAAGAATGGAGGTAGATCATGATGTTTACTTTACCTAAAAAAGTGACGATTATTGAGGTTGGACCACGTGATGGGCTGCAAAATGAGAAGTTATTCGTACCGACTGAAATAAAAAAACAATTTATAGCTGGTTTAAGGGAAGCCGGTTTGCAGGAGATGGAGTTGACTTCATTTGTGTCACCCAAATGGGTTCCACAGATGGGGGATGCTGCTGAAATTGTGGCCGACTGCCTTGACGGAAATTCTCGAGATATTGTTTTAGCCCCAAACCGTAAAGGGATTGACCGGCTCTATTCTACTAACTGTAAAGCTGTTGCTGTGTTCGTTGGTGTCAGTAACAGCTTTAATCGTAAAAATATTAACAAGACAACTGAGGATAGTATGTCAGAGCTGAAACCAATGATCCACGAATTAAAACAAAAAAATTATTTTGTCCGTGCCTGCATTTCAACATCGTTTTATTGTCCTTATGAAGGGAAAATCAATGAAAGTGATACGTTAGCGCTTTGCCGTGAATTTGTCGAGGCAGGGGTTGATGAATTAAGCGTAGCAGATACGATTGGGATGGCTTCACCGAATGAAGCCTACTCTTTATTTTCTAAATTAAAAGCAGTTTTCCCTGACATCCTCTTAACCGCCCATTTCCATGACACGAGGAAGCTTGCCCTTGCAAATATTTTTGCTTCCCTTCAGGCTGGGATTGATCGGTTCGATACCTCTGCAGGTGGGCTTGGCGGCTGTCCGTTTGCACCGGGTGCGAGCGGAAATGCTGCGACGGAGGATGTTGTTTATATGCTTGAGCGGATGGGGATTGATACCTCTGTTAATCTTAAAAAGTTGATGGATGCGATTGAAATTGTTCGCCCACATCTATCAAGGCAGATTGAAACCGGCTACTATCGGCTTCATGCCCAAATTGTCTAGAATATTTTTATCATGAATAATCAATCTTCTACTAATCCATCTTATTAAATGGGACTAACTTTGAAGGGAGATTATATTCATGAGCCAAAAACGCGATAAAGGAAACAGTCAAAGCGGGAAAAACTATGCTGATACAGCAGGTGGAGGCAAGCGGATGATCGCCGCCGAAGAACTTGAAAAAGCCCTGCACCCAACGAAAAGGCAGAATTCAGAGCAATAAAGGATCCTCGAAACTTAGAAGCCGCCCATTGGTGTCCGCGGCTTTTTTCATGTTACAATAAAAATTGTTAATTTATGGACATAGAGAACTTGTTTACCATATCCTATTTAAAATCATACTTCGGGAGGTGGCCTTTATTGAGGAAGGCATTTCGAGCCCTGTTTGTGTTGTTATTTTTCTGGTTATCACTTGCATTATATTTTACAAATCGTGTCATGTATATGAAAAAGAAGGATGAGGAATTGATTTTACGGCGGGAAAAGGAAGCAGGCAGGTATAAACCTGATGAATTTGAATCCTTGCCTAAGCGGGATGTTGATATCCCCTCTCCATTTGGCTATATGATTAAAGCCGTTCTGGTAGAGCCGCATAAGACCAATCGCTATATCATCATTTCACATGGTGTAACAGAAACGAAAATCAATTCGATTAAATATGCGAACCTTTTCTTAGAGCGCGGGTTTAATGCTTTAATTTATGACCATCGCCGCCATGGGGAATCCGGAGGCAAGACGACCAGCTTCGGCCATTATGAAAAATTCGATTTAAAAACGGTCGTTGACTGGCTCAAAAGGGAGAAAGGGTCTGAATTGGAACTTGGTATCCACGGTGAATCAATGGGGGCCGCTACCATGCTGTTATACGCCGGGCTTCTTGAGGACGGTGCTGATTTTTATATTGCCGATTGTCCATTCTCTGATTTTAAGGAGCAGCTTGCCTACTTGATAAAAAAAGACTTCAAGCTTATCCCTGGTCTTTTACTGCCGATTGGGGATGCCCTTTTACGGCTGCGAGACAAATATTCAATTCGAAACGTCTCACCGATTTCGGTGATTGAAAATATCAAACATCCTGTCCTTTTTATCCATAGCCGAAAAGACGACTTTATTTTGCCATCCATGTCGAAGGATTTATTTGAACAAAAAAAGGGCCCAAAGATGCTATATATCGCTGAAAACGGCCGACATGCCCAATCCTTTAACGAAAATCGTGCTGATTATGAACGGGTCATTGATGAGTTTTTACAGAAATATATTGATCCTGCCTTACCTAGTTAAAAAACAGACTGCCCATTTGGGATCAGTCTGTTTTTTCTTTGACAATCAGGCTCATGTATCCATTTAACATTTGTTGTGGACTTTTTAATTGGAAGGAATTGGTGCTTCGCGAAAAATCAATCTTCATTTGCTCATCAAAGAAAACCATTTTTGACTTTTCTAGATAAACGGTTCTGTCATTTGTTTCGATGGCGATTTCATCGTCTGCTGTTTCCGGAACAAACCACAAGGCAACAACACCATTTACGGCACAACCACAGCCGTCTGTATCGTATTTTAGTTTTAGATACCCTTCTCTACTCTCTGTTCTCGCATTTATTTTTTCAGCTGCTGCTTCTGTTATGATTATTTCCATACGTAAAACCCCCCTTACTATGCATACAATGATTGTATCACAGTTTTTAAACACTGCTTATTGTTCTGCTTGACCGCCTTTTGTTTGCATTTCCCTGTTATTCCAGTTATTCTCAAACTAATTACGTATTAAAGGGGTGCTCTTTATGTCAAAGATTCAAATTAAGGTAAACGATAATGGTTCGCTGCGAATTACTGGTGATGTAGAATTGTTAGATGGTGAAGGCAACGTATATACAACAAAACCTTCTTTTTCTCTTTGCCGTTGTGGTTTGTCTAAAAATAAACCGTTTTGTGATGGCTCGCATAAAGGGAATTTCCAATCCCAAGTTCGTGTTCCAAAAGAGGATTAAAGGAGAGAAGAGCGGCATCCGTTTGGGGCCGCTTTTTTTATGCATCTGTCATCCTGATGTCGGCAATTGCATTAGTTGGAATCCGGTGCACCTCTTCAAAGCGATCTATCACATGAAGCCTTTGTGTTAGTTCATCCCAGTAATGAATTTTTCCAATTACAATTTCATAATTTCGATTTTGATAATGAGTAATCGTAACGAATTGATCGAACTCAATTGCCTCAGATAAGGTTTCGTTCATGAGTTCCAGCTGTTGCTCATCCATTTCTCGTTTCTGTTCGTATCCATCTTCTTTTACCCAATCCCTGAGCAATTTCACATGTTCAGGAAGCATCATTGACGTCCATTTGATTCTCCCACGGTCGCGAATCATACCGTTTCTACCTCCCTCTGTCAAGCGTAAGCGCCTAGGGCTCGAGGTCATAAGCCAATCCGTCAAGAAGGTTAAAGAGCAACCTTCTCGCCGGCTCGTCTTATGCTTGTCGCCCCTGGGCAAGGCGCTTACGCTTTTCTTACTACCTTTTATGTCCGCCAACTAACGTTGCACGGTGCTTGGCTGTTCCTGCAGCCGTATAGGATACAGCACGCAGGAGTGAACCTGAGCCAAAGCGCTTGCGGACAGAATCCACTACATAGCCAAGCTCCCGCCTCTTATAAGCACCCATATCAAAGAGGTCAAGCTGAAGCTCATGGTCATCGATAATATTACTGATGGCTAGCGAAATCTGCCGTACCGTCTTCCCGGTATAATGCTCATGAAACAGTTCAAGGCAAACGCGGTAAAGCTCCATTGTCACATTCGTTGGCTGCTGGATGGTTCTGGAGCGATGAAAGCCGCCGCCAAATTCATCTTGACTGTAGCCAACTCCGAGACTAATCGTTCTCCCCGCTTTGCGATGCGTCCGTGCTCTTCGGGCGACCTCTTCACACATTTCTAGAATAACCGCCTTAATTTCCTCTTCCTCTTTATAATCCCTTAATAAAATTTGGCTTTTTCCAAAGCTGATCTGTCCTTGAATGAGTGGTGCGCCTAAATCGGAAAGATCGACCCCCCAGGCGTGATAATAAAGCTGGTTCCCCATAATGCCGAATTTCTTTTCCAGCTTTTCTAAATCATAGCGGGCTAGCTGCCCAACCGTGAAGATGCCCATGCCATTTAATGTTTTCTCAACACGCCTGCCAATTCCCCACATTTCCCGGAGCGGCGATACGTTCCAAAGCTTTGTCTCGACATCTTCGTACGTCCATTCAGCTATTCCTTTTTTCTTGGCATCAAGATCAAGGCAAAGCTTCGAGAGTAACATATTGGGGCCAATTCCAACGGCACACGGGAGCTGAAACTCCCGCTCAATGTCATTTTTTATTTTTTGAGCAATCGTGTGGGCATCACCCCACAAATGAATGGCACCGTCGACTTTAATAAAGCTTTCATCGACGCTATAGACATGAATGGCCTCTTTTGGTACATAGCGATTAAACACACGGGAAATTTCTGTTGCAATCCGCAAATAGGTTGCCATTTTGGGCTCCTCAATTTGGATACGCGGATCGTCGGGAATCTCAAAACCCCTAGATCCGGTTTTGATGCCAAATTCTTTTTTGAGCCGTGGTGAGGCAGCAAGCACGACACTCCCTTGCCGCTCCTTGTTCCCAACCACTGCCAGATAGCAATTCAAAGGGTCGAGCCCGAGTATGACAGCGGCACAGCTTGCATAGAAACTCTTCATGTCGACGCATAAAATTTTACTTTTCGGTAATGCGTTGTAATCGACCATGACCTTTCCCCCATACTTACTTTTAGGAACATACGTTCCTTTATATTATATATAATATCATAAGCGAATATGCGTTCGTGTTCAATGGAAATTTTTCGCAGGATTCTGATTAAGAAAAGAGATATACTGTTTGGAGAGGTGTGCGTCGATGGAGAAAAAGCTTGTGCTCAAAATGATCAGGAATTGTTTTAAACAGTATTATGAGGCGGATATGGTACCGATTAGTGATAGTGATTTAAAAGATCTGGCTGGGCGGATTTTTCAAATAAAAGAAGAAGATCCAACTGCGGATTTATTTGAGGTTGTAAATGATGTCGTATATGAGTTTTTAGCAGGTTGATTGTCCTCATGATGATACCATGAGGACATTAATCATCAATGATCTATGAAAACTGTCCACATGAATATTTTTTAAGACAGGATTTCCATAATGTCATCTTCCGTCAAAGTAGAACTACGTTGCTCCTTAGAATCAATAATTTCCTTAATCAAATATCTTTTTTTGTCCTGTAATTCACTAATCTTCTCTTCAATGGTTCCACGGGTTATAAGCTTAATCACTTGAACGGCATTTTTCTGGCCGATGCGGTGCGCTCGGTCAGCTGCCTGCGCCTCAACGGCTGGATTCCACCAGATATCATACAAAATGACCGTATCCGCTCCCGTCAAATTAAGCCCTGTTCCCCCGGCCTTCAAAGAGATCAAGAAGAAGTCACGTTCTCCTTCATTAAATTGCCGGCAAATCTCCAATCGATTTTCGGAAGGAGTTCCGCCATCCAAGTAGAAAAAGGGCAGTCCCTTTTCCGCTAAATTCCTTCCAATCAGCTGAAGCATTTTCGTGAACTGGGAGAAAATCAGTACTCTTCGACCGGATAGCCTGGATTCCTCTACAATACTCATTAGCATGTCAAATTTCGCGGAGCCGCCCTTGTACCCATCCACAAACAACGCCGGATGACAACAAATTTGCCGTAATCTTGTCAAGCCAGCAAGAATTTTGATTCTATTTTTCCGAATCGTATCTTTATCGAGATGCTTCAGCGTATCTTCCCTCAGCTTGGCCAAATAAGCAGCATACAATTTCTTTTGCTCTGGAAGCAGTTCAGCCAGCTCGACAAATTCCAATTTTTCTGGAAGCTCGGAAGCCACATCCTCCTTCATCCTGCGTAGCAAAAAGGGGCGGACCCTTCGTGCGATTTTTTTCCTCGTAAGATTGCTGAATTCCTTCAATCCCTTGAATAGTTCGGGAAAAACAACATGAAAAATAGACCAGAGCTCTTCCGTTGAATTCTCCACTGGTGTACCGGTAAGCGCGAAACGGAAATTGGATTTAAGTCTTTTTACTGCCCGGGCGGTTTGCGTCACTGGATTTTTAAAGGCTTGTGCCTCATCGAAAAAGACCGTGTGGAAGGTTTGTTTCTCATACCACTTAATATCTCGCCGTAGTAACGGATAGGATGTGATAATCACATCCATATTCATGGCCTCTCTCTGGATATCGTACCGTTCTGCTTGATTTCCATCCACGACAACCACTTCCATTTCCGGGGCAAATTTCATCATTTCGCTTAGCCAGTTATATGATAAAGAGGACGGACAAACAACTAGGACTGGCTGTTTCTCTTCACGAATAACAGCAAGCTCTGATAAAATAAACGTAATACTTTGCAGCGTTTTACCAAGCCCCATATCATCGGCAAGAATACCGCCGAACCCGTAGTGAGCCATCGTTTTCAACCATTGATAACCACGTTTTTGATAGTCACGCAAAATGAATTCCAAGCTTTCAGGTACCTCAAACTGCATAGCCTCAGGATGGATAAGGTTATCAAGAAATTGTCGGAAAGAGTCCTCAACTATAAGCACGTGACTTTCATCAATTGAATCAAGCAATGGAAGCCCCTGTAAAATTGAAACCTCGAAGCCATTTTCCAGGTTTTTATTTTCCACCGAAAACCCATTTAAAAAACGTTGAATTTCTCCAAACTCGTTGGATTCTAATGAAAGGAGCGAGCCGCTCCGCAGACGATAATATTTCCTTTTTTCCTCCAGTGCCGCTAGAATCTCTTTGATTTGCTGATGTGAGATTCCATCTAGTTCAAACTTAAATTCCAGCCAATTCGTCCGTTCCTTTTTTAGTCTCACCCTAATGGCTGGAGGAGTATTGCTGCGAAAAATTCGATTTCGCACTGCAGTGGTCGCATAAATTTGCACCAGCTTTTGCAGCTTCGGAACAACATGGGTTAGAAATTCATATTCTAATTCCTCATTGTGTAAAAAAAAGCCGCCTTCGGTTTTGGCGAACGAACTTTCCTCCATCAGCGCCAGAATTTCGTTCTCCTTCTCTTCATCTCTAATGATTCTAGCACCCGCAATAATACCTCGTTCCTCCAAGGGATTGACGATAATATTTTCATAGTGAAACTCCAGACCTGCGAGCAAACGATTTTTCACTCTATCAAGGTACAGCTTGGCATTCAGCGGTGTTTTCATAAATTCCCTTGCTAGCGAAGTGGATAATTGAACATGACCTAATTTTTTTAAACCCGGAATCACTTTTTCGAAAAAATGCTGGATCTGCTCGTGGGGAATGAAAATTTGATTCGTTCCTGAAACATCAAGCATCTGTTTAACATCCGCCAACCGCTGACAATCCTCGGTTTTCATTCTGATGATTTTTCCAGCCGATAATACAGAATCATAGAATTCAAATAAAATCATCCGCGATAGCCCTTTAACTTTTAACAAATAGCCGTTACCTTCCGCTTCAGTAAAATCGAATTGTAGAGGAGGCAGCTCATCTGTTACAGACAATCCATCGTACACATGACCTTCATATTCCAATTTCACCAATGGTGCCCTGGTAAGCAATGCCTGCAGTTGTTTCCAGGAAGATGAGGGAAGCAGCAGCAGCTCCGTACTAGTGTAATTTGATGGGCTCTGATCATCTTGAACTACCTGGATAAGATGCTGAATCACGATATCAGCTTCTTTTTGGAAGCAGTGAAGGCTTGGATTGTACAATAACGAGCTTGAATGCCCCTGGTTCACAGCCTCTAGAAAACGCCTGATATTTTCTACCTTTGTTTGTTCGATGAACAATTCAATTCCAAACATGCAGGATTCCGATTCTAGCATAACGGGTTTAATGATAAACTCCACATCAAGTACTTGCCTGTTTTCAAAATGAAGCTGATGACCGCTTGTCCGTTTTGGCTGGTTATTGAAAATTTTGAGTAAACCTCCGGCCAAATTCCGCTCGTCGTTTGTAGTGCTGGTACTGTCGCCCAGCGGGATCGTTACTTTTCGATGATTATCGTCAATTGCTAACAAAACCGCGGCAATATGCTGGCAGTCCTTTTGAAATGAAGCAAGCTTGGGGCAACTGCACTTGGATTGAAAACTATCTGCATCTTTCTTTTCAATCACTACTTGAAAATCCTCTGTTCCCGCTACGATAGCTTCACAACAATTAGGATTATATTTTTCAATGGTTACTTTATTCGCACGGAAAAATGCCTCACCCCGTTTGAAGGAGACAGCCCCGCACAACTCTTTAATCATTTTTTGCGTTATTTTAATATCCACATGACTGCTCCTTTCCAGGAAGACATCTATGTTAATAGATTAAACCATTATACCATTAACCCAAAATTAAAGACTGCCTTTAAAAAGGCAGCCAATTACTTAGAATTCAGCATTCGTTTGCCAATACGCTCAAACAGCCGTGGAAAAAGAACATAAACGGCACTTCCCATGTTCATCCAGCGCGGCAAATTGATTTCCCGCGTTTTTGTCAGCATGCTGTCAACAACCTTACCTGCAACAAATTCCGGCTGCAGCATGAACCGCTGCACACTTTTGACATAAGTACCTTTTTCATCCGCGATGGTGAAAAAATTGGTGGCAATTGGCCCAGGATTTACTGTGGTGACTTGGACATTGTAATCACCCATTTCCATTCGCAGTGCATTTGAATAGCCAAGCACGGCATGTTTCGTTGCGGAATAGACACTCGATTTTGGCGTGGCAATCTTTCCAGCCTGTGAAGCAATATTAATAATATGGCCAAAACGACGAGCGCGCATCTTTGGTAAGACCATGCTTGTACATGCCATCAGCCCAATCACATTGACTTCAAACATCCCTTTAATTTCGTCGATTGAAGCTTCATGGGCTTCACGAAATACTCCGAAGCCAGCATTATTCACAAGAATATCAATGTTTCCGATTGCATCAAAAATCGCCTCAAAAACGATCTGAACTTGATTGGTGTCTGACACATCAAGTTTGAAAACATCCACTTTCACTTGATACTTTTGTTGAAAATCGGATTGCATCTGCTCAAGCTTATCAAAGCTTCGTGCCAGGAGAATTAGATTAGCCCCGCTTGCCGCACAAAGCTTGGCAATTTCTGCCCCAATACCACCGGATGCCCCGGTAATTACAACATTTTTCTCTTTTAACTGATCCCTTACCATCCTAACACCTCATCAGAGCCTAAGCCCGCACGATTACAATTTAGCTTGAAAGAGAACGGGCTGACTATTACTACTACTAATTTCCCCGATAGAGGCTAAATAGTCAAGCTGGGCAACTGTTTCCGAAATGGTCAACATCGGCTCACGCTGATAAACCGTCGGAAAAAGCCGTTTACAAATTTCAAATACTGTAAGCTGCTCTTCCTTCAGCCAATTATTAACCATCATCGCACGCTCATGCTGCCGCGAAAGTCTTTTTTTAATCAGTTCCTCTAACTGATAAACCTCCTCACCGTGACCTGTATAGACACATTGAATCGGATAAAATAAAAGTTTCCTCATCGAGTCATTCAGCTGTAACTGCGATTTGGGCCTTTCTTTTTCACCAGGGGCAGGCGGCTCCATCAGTGGATTCGGTGAAATATGAGCAAGAATGAGATCGCCGCCAATTAAGATCCCATCCTTTTCCCGAAAAAGGGCAATATGACTTTGAGCATGTCCTGGTGTTTCAATAACCTGCCAGCCGCCCAACCCCGGCGGTTGCATCCCCTCAACGAGATGTCCGGTTAAGGAACGATTACACGAATACTTCACTGTTTTTCTGAGTTTAGAAAGTAATGGGATATACTCAGCTGACAGTCCGAACTCTTGAAAGTTCACTTTGAAAAATTCTTCTTGTATTTGGAAAAATTCTTCAGTAGGATGAATCCAGCGTTCATTCAGCGGATGGCCAAACACGTCTACTGAATCAGGAAAAAAGTCAAGCATCCCGGTGTGGTCAGGGTGATGGTGGGTAAGCACTACTTGTTCAATGTCATTTGGAGTTAAATGTAATTCAGCCATCTGCCCTACAAATGAATTCCAGCATTCATCCGTTTTCACTCCTGCATCTACAAGAGTTAAGCGCTCCCCTTTAATCAAATAGGCATTTACATCACCAACTGCAAAAGGCGTTGGTAAAGTAATCTTAGCAATTCCGTTTTTCCATTCTGGCATATAAAAACTCCTTACCTGTTAAAAATCTAAGTAAATACAGTGTAGCGATTTTTCCACCAAATGTCATTATTCTTACATAACTTTTTAGAAAAAATAAAAAATTCATACTATTTTTCTCTTGACAGACAGGCTGTTTTTCAAGGATAATCACTAGTAAAATTTGATTCGTTAAAAAGCGATGAATAAGGCCAGTAAATGTGAAACGGCGAAAGAGAGTGAAGTTCTACGGCTGAAAGACTTCACCGCCCTCTTAATCATTGAACCTACCTTATGAGCACTTAGGAAAACCTAACGTCCTCCCACGTTATCGGGAATCAAGTGAACCCTGTTTGTAACCATTAAATTAGGGTAAATGAAGGTGGTACCGCGGAAGCTAGACCTTTCGTCCTTTATGGATGAAGGGTCTTTTTGTATGAGAAAAGGGGGAAATGTCATGAAAAAGATTGCCATTGTTGGGGCCGGTTCGATGGCCGAAGCGCTCATTTCAGGTATTCTCGAAAAAGGACTAATTGATCGGAAAAGTATCTGGGTGACTAATCATTCAAATGTAAAAAGGTTGGAAAGTCTTAATGAGCGATATGGCATTTGCAGTACGTATGATTTAGACACACTTTTTGACAATGCCGATGTGGTTATGTTGGCAATGAAACCAAAAGATGCGGACACAGCAATCACGACCATTCGTCATCACTTAACCAAGCAAATGCTGGTGATTTCCGTTTTAGCGGGGGTTTCAATGACTACAATAGAATCACTAGCGGAAAATTCACTATCAATTGCCAGGGCCATGCCTAACACCTCGGCAGCGGTTGGAAAATCGGCTACCGCCATCGCCATAAATAGCCGTGTCTCCGAAAAGCAGCTCGAAACCACGAAACAACTCTTTGCAACCGTGGGATTAGCAAAATTTGTTGAAGAAGAACAACTTGATGCGGTAACGGGACTGTCTGGAAGCGGCCCTGCCTATATTTATTATCTTATCGAGGCAATGGAAAATAGTGCCGCTGAAATTGGCCTTGAAAAAGAAATGGCACAAGAACTCATTGTCCAAACTTTAATTGGCGCTGCAGAAATGGTGAAGCACTCCTCAAAATCACCTGAACAATTAAGACGGGAAGTGACAAGCCCTGGTGGAACAACAGAGGCAGGAGTTAAGGTTCTGGAGGAACATGGGGTGCAGCAAGCATTCATTTCTTGTATTCAAGCAGCCACAGCCCAATCGAAAAAGATGGGAAATGCCCTTTGTTCACAACTCAAAGTCGGAAAATCCTCTTAATATTGGATGTTTATTCCCGGATGCCATAAACTAATTGTAAAGCTCGGAAATAGCGGGCTATAACAATATAAAAAGGGCTTGAGGAAATGGAAAATATCCTAATCGTTTTATTCACAATAGGCATTCTTGTGTGGCTAGTTTTTCTTATTGATGCACTGCTTGGTTTTCGAAATTTAGACGCACTTGAAAAAGAAGCGGAGCTCGCACCGGGTCCCGTGCTTTCGGTAATCATAGCGGCACGAAATGAAGAAAAGCAAATCAAGGCAAGTGTGCTTAGCCAATTAAAGCAAACCTATCAACATGTCGAATGGATCATGGTTAATGACCGTTCCACCGATAATACTGGAAATATAATGAACGAGCTGCAAGAAATAGATTCACGCATACATGTACTTCATATCAATGAATTACCTGAAGGATGGCTTGGCAAGAATCATGCCTTGTATAAAGGAACGCTAAATGCTTCAGGAAAATGGTTATTGTTTACCGATGCTGATGTAAGATTTGAAAAGGAGGCATTCGGAAAGGCGCTGCATTACTTTGAAAAACACCAGTTAGATCTTTTAACGGCAGCCCCAAATTTAAACGCTAACCGTTTTTGGCTAAAGTCATTTGTTGCTTTTTTTCTCTTTGGTTTTTCCTATTTTAAACGGCCATGGATGGCAAACAATCCAAAATCGAAGATTGGAACAGGAATTGGAGCGTTCAATCTTGTTTCGAAAGCGGCGTATGAATCATTTGGTACCCATAAAAAAATAAAAATGAGACCCGATGACGATTTGCAGCTAGGAATGCAAATGAAAAGGGCTGGCTTCCGCCAACGAATTGTCACGGCACTTCACCTAATAGAAGTAGAATGGTATGGAAGTTTAAAGGAGGCCTTTGTCGGGCTTGAAAAAAATACATTTGCTGGGTTAAATTATCGTATCAGTATGGTTTTCTTTTCTATTTTCGGCGTGTTTATCACAAATGTCCTTCCATTTCTGACCATATTTTCTGGAAATACCTTTATCGTCCTCTTAAGCCTAGGAAATATTATTACCAGCGGGATTCTATATGTCTTGGTCATCAAGCGAATGACAGTTTTCTCCGCTGCCCTTTTTCTTGTAGTACCAATTACAGCGCTTCTCTTTATTTACTCAATTATCAGGGCAAGTTTTCTTACGTTTAAACGAGGTGGCATTGTCTGGCGGGGCACCACTTACCGTTTAAGTGAACTGCGAGACAAAGAGTAAAGCAGGACATCACATTATTTGCCCGTCATTTGTTATACTAAAGGGGTTTAGATATGTAAAGGAGGGATTCTCAAATGGCGGCAAAATTATTTTCTCCCTATACCATTAAGGGAGTTACTTTTAAAAACAGAATCGTAATGTCACCCATGTGCATGTATTCCAGCCACAACGAAGACGGCCACATCCAAAACTGGCATCGTACTCATTACACAACCAGAGCAGTAGGGCAAGTCGGCCTGATTATTGTTGAGGCAACGGCAGTATCACCACAAGGCCGGATATCACCTATGGATTTAGGCATCTGGAGTGATGAACATGTAGAGGGATTGAAAGAGATCGTGAATCTGATGAAGGAGCATGGTGCCAAGACAGGGATACAACTCGCCCATGCTGGCAGGAAAGCGAATTTAGAAGGCGATATTATCGCCCCAACTGCTATTGCCTTTAATGAAGAATCGAAATCACCTAACGAGATGACTTTAGCAGATATCGCTGAAACTGTCGATGCCTTTAAAAAAGGAGCAGAACGTGCTGCCAAAGCTGGCTTTGATGTAATCGAGCTTCACGGTGCACATGGATATTTGCTAAATGAATTTCTCTCACCACTATCCAATAAAAGAATCGATGATTACGGCGGAAGTAATGAAAATCGTTACCGGATCATTCGTGAGGTCATTGATGCGGTTAAAACTGTTTGGAACGGTCCGTTATTTGTAAGAGTTTCCGCTCATGATTATCATGAGGAGGGATTAACCGCGGAAGATTACATTGTATTTGCCGAATGGATGAAAGAGCAAGGCGTCGATTTAATTGATGTCAGCTCTGGGTCGGTTGTTCCAGCCCGTATTCATGTCTATCCAGGGTATCAGGTAAAATATTCGGAAACGCTGAAGAATGGAGCTAAAATCGCTACAGGTGCAGTAGGTTTAATCACTTCACCACACCATGCAGAGGAAATAGTACAAAATGACAGAGCGGACTTGGTCTTTTTAGCCCGTGAATTACTACGCGACCCGTACTGGCCAAGAACAGCTGCAAAAGAACTCGGTGTAAACATCGAAGCACCCATACAATATGAACGTGGTTGGATATAATATTTCCAAAATAGAAGCACTGCCCTCACGGTAAGTGCTTCTATTATTTAAGGGGAATAGTCATTTCTTTAAAATCCTCGGCAATCTCCGTATTCTCAAATACTTCCTTTGCCTCCTTCACCAATTCACGCCAATCATTTCGATCGTAGCGCGAACTTATATGGGTTAAACACAGCTGCTTACAACCTGCCCGTAAGGCAATGTCGGCAGCCTGATGGGTGGTCGAATGAAAATAATCAAATGCCAGCTTTTCCTCTCCTTTGGAGAAGGTTGCCTCGTGAATCAATAAATCAGCATTTTTTGCTAGTAACAGAGCATTTTCGCAATACCTTGTATCCCCAAGAATCGTGACAATGCGCCCCTTTTGCACGGGTCCTAAAAACTCATCTGGTTCAATTACCCGGCCGTCTTCAAGGGTGACACTCTCACCATTTTTTATTTTGCGGAAAATAGGCCCCGGCTGTACTCCTGCCACCATAAGCTTATCAGCAAGTAATGTTCCCGGGCGATCCTTTTCAAAAATCCGATAACCGTATGAAGGGATACCATGTTCAAGCAGACGTGCCTCTACTGTAAATTGTTCATCTTCAAAAATAATACCCTCTTCGATTTCAATAACCGTCAACTGATATTTTAAATACGTCTGACTCAAAGAAAGACTTACTTGAATATATTCTCTTATCCCTTTTGGCCCGTACACGGTTACCTCTGATTCCCCGCCTTGAAAAGAACGGCTTGACAACAGACCAGGTAAACCATATATATGGTCACCATGAAGGTGAGTAATAAAAATTTTTTCAATCCTTCGTGGTTTGATGGATGTATGTAAAATTTGATGCTGGGTTGCTTCTCCTGCATCGAATAGCCAAACAGTTCCGCGCTCTTCCAGCAATTTAAAGGCGATCGATGTTACATTGCGAAGCTTGGCAGGCATTCCCGCTCCCGTTCCTAAGAAAAAAATATCCACAATAAATAACTCCTTTCGTATCCGCACATGTTATTTACTAGTGATAATATATCACAATAATCGTTCAGATGCTCTTGTGTAAAATAATTGTTACATGCAAAACAAACTATTTGCGAATCCTAGACAAAAGAGATAAATTTAATACTTGATAAAACTATTTACTGAGCAATCAGGCTTTTAGAAGAGGGGTTCAAAACGTGGAACAAAACATGACTTCGTTAATTATGATTTTTGGTGCAACGGGTGATTTAGCAAAACGAAAGTTATTTCCTTCCCTTTATCGCTTATTTTCAAAAAACAAACTAAATAAATTTGCGGTGATTGGTGTGGCGCGAAGAACTTTATCCAACGATGAGTTCCAGAAGTCTGTAAAGGAATCCGTGGTATCTGCTTTAGGGAATAAGGATAATCTTGATCAATTTATCTCCCATTTTTACTATCAGTCACATGATGTAGCAGATTCAAGCTCATACATACAGTTAAGGAAGTTTGCTGACCAGATAGACGAAAATTATCAGCTTGAAGGGAACCGCATTTTTTATCTAGCCATGGCACCGGAATTTTTCGGCCCCATTGCTGTGCATCTAAAATCGGATGGGCTTACAGAGGTCAAAGGCTATAAACGGCTTGTAATTGAAAAACCATTTGGACACGACTTAGCATCTGCCAAGGAATTAAACAAGCAAATTAGAAGTGCTTTTTTAGAAAAAGAAGTCTACCGAATTGACCATTATTTGGGGAAAGAGATGGTTCGAAACATCGAAGTGATTCGTTTTGCCAATGCCATCTTTGAACCACTATGGAATAACCGATATATTTCCAATATTCAAATCACATCAAGTGAAACACTTGGGGTCGAAGAACGCGGCCGTTATTACGAAACAAGTGGAGCCTTACGGGATATGTTGCAAAACCATATGCTGCAAATGGTAGCGCTACTTGCGATGGAACCTCCAATTAATCTGACAACTGATGAAATCCGGTCTGAAAAAGTGAGAGTATTCCGGGCGTTAAGAACAGTCGAAGGGGATAAAGTGAATGACTATTTCGTCCGCGGCCAATATGGCGAAGGCGTAATAGAAGATAAGAAAGTTCCAAAATATCGTGATGAGGTCATGGTGGATCAAGAATCCAATACCGAAACCTTTGTTGCCGGCAAAATCATGATTGATAATTTCCGTTGGGCGGGTGTACCTTTTTACATCCGTACTGGTAAACGAATGACCACAAAGTCAACAAAAATTGTGATTCAATTTAAGGACATTCCGATGAATTTATATTATCAAACTGATAAATTGCTAAATCCAAATTTACTCGTGATTCATATTCAACCGGAGGAAGGGATAACCCTGCACCTGAATGCCAAAAAAGCAGGCGGGCATTTGGATGCACAGGAAGTGAAATTGAGCTTCGCTAATACAGGGGTTCATGCGATGAATACTCCCGAAGGTTATGAAAAACTTCTATATGATTGTATGCGCGGCGATGCCACCAATTTCACTCATTGGGATGAAGTTGCCTATTCTTGGGCTTTTGTTGATAAAATTTCAGAAGCATGGGAAAAGACAAAGGCCAACTTTCCTAATTATGAGTCCGGGTCAATGGGGCCTAAGGAAGCGGATGAACTGTTAGAACAAGACGGCAGATTCTGGTGGCCAGTAACGGGTTTAGATGTAGATATATGTAAGTAAGAAAAGCGCTAAGCCTTTGATAGCGGCATATACGATAAAGCTCCACTTTGTTCTTATAGCAAAGTGGAGCTTTTTAATCATCTTCTTTATTTTTTTCAGGAAAAGAGCGAAGAAAGTCTTTATTAAAGCTTGTACCAGTTCCAATTTTATGATTAGGATCAACATTACGGGATCCTGCATTTTCAATAATATTTTTCCCATATTTATCGCGAAGACTTGAAAGTGTTTTAAGCAGCGGTTCTTTCTTTGCATCCTTCTCATAAGAAAACAAATCTAACTGTCTGTATGCATGATCTTGGTCGACTAAATCATTACCAGTAATCCCCAATAATCGGATCTGGTCACCATTCCAGGATTTTAGAAAAAGCTGTTTGGCAAACGCGGCAACCTCTTCTTTTTGATGAATAGGATTCGGAAGTTTTTTGCTTCTGGTAATCGTCTTCCGATCTTTATACCGGATTGTGATGGCTAATGCAGATGCTAGGACATTTTTCCGCTTTAGCCTTATCGAAACTGTTTCCGCTAATGCTTCCAGCACATGAAAAAGCTCTTGTTGGTTGCTAATATCTCGAGGTAATGTGGTTGAATTCCCAATACTTTTAAACTCCTCTATTGAATCTGGGTCAACTGGGCGGTGATCAATTCCATTTGCACGGTCTTTTATTCGAAGCCCGTTAATGCCGAGGAGAGATTTCAGTTGGATTTCATTTCCTTTTGCTAAATCACCGATGGTGTAGATAGCTATCGTTGTCAGTTTTTCCGCGGTCTTTTTTCCAACCCCATGCATTTCATTCGTGTTCAAGGGCCATAGTACCTTGGGAATATCACGCTTACGAAGGATGGTTATCCCCATTGGTTTCTTCATATCAGACGCCATTTTAGCTAAAAATTTATTGGGGGCAATACCGATACTGCAAGGTAAATCAAGCTGCTCAAAGACTCGTTTTTGAATACTTTCGGCGATTTCAATCGGACTGCCAAATTCAAAGCTTTCTGTGATATCCAGATACCCCTCATCGATGGAAACAGGTTCAACGAGTGCAGTATATTTTCTAAGAATTTCAAACATGCCCATCGATGCCGCTCTGTATCGATCAAAATTGGGACTCCTCACAATTAACTGTGGACAAAGCTTTTTCGCTTCCCAAAGTGGCATCGTTGTTTTGACGCCAAACTTCCTTGCTTCATAGCTACAGGTGACAATAATTCCTCTACGCTCCTCAACGTTTCCGGCAATGGCCAATGGTTTGCCCTTCAGTGTCGGGTCATAAGCCATTTCAACTGAAGCGTAAAAGCTGTTCATATCAACATGTAAAATGACTCGTCCGTTCTTTGGATACATTTCCTTCACGTCAAACACATCCTTAAAACCTTTATTGCTCCTTAATTATAACAAAAAGGAGAACCAATGGCTCTCCCTCATAAAGCTGCTACAATTATTGATTATTTACTTCATCAATAATTGCAATCGTCATTTCTGCAAGTTTGTATAATTCTTCAAGCGGCATGCGTTCGTTTGTTGTGTGGATTTCTTCATAGCCGACTGCAAGGTTTACAGTTGGGATGTTGAAACCGTTAAATACATTGGCATCACTTCCGCCACCACTATGCTGCAATTCACAACTGCGGCCAATTTTGGCTGCTGCTTTGCGAGCGATTTCGACAACATGGTCGCCCTCGCCAAATTTAAAGCCTGGATACATGATTTCCACTTTAACTTCTGCTTTGCCGCCCATCTCTACTGCAACTGTTTCAAATGCCTCTTTCATTTTGCTGACCTGTGCATCCATTTTTTCCGGAATAAGTGAACGTGCTTCCGCTAAAATATCAACGCGGTCACAGACGATATTAGTAGCTTGCCCACCTGCAAATCTGCCAATATTTGCAGTCGTTTCATGGTCAATTCTACCTAGCGGCATCCTTGCAATGGATTTAGCTGCGATGGTTATCGCTGAAACACCTTTTTCAGGTGCAACACCCGCATGGGCTGTTTTACCGTAAATAACAGCTGTAACCTTTGCCTGGGTTGGAGCGGCAACGACCACATTACCTACTAAACCGTCACTATCAAGGGCATAACCATATTTCGCCTTTAATAATGATGGATCTAGTGCCTTCGCGCCATGCAGACCAGACTCTTCTCCGACAGAGATCACAAATTGAATTAAACCGTGTGGTAGATTGTTTTCTTTTAACAGACGGATGGTTTCAAGCATTACTGATATACCTGTCTTATCATCTGCCCCTAAAATCGTTGTACCATCGGTCACAACATATCCATCCTTAATCGATGGCTTAACACCTTTTGCAGGTGTTACGGTATCCATATGGCAGGAAAAATAAATCGGATCTACTCCCTCTTTCGTCGCAGGCAGGGTGCAAACTAAGTTCCCAGCTCCATGGCCCGTTACAGCCGTTGTATCATCCTCAAAAACATCAAGACCTAAGTCGGTAAATTTTTGCTTTAAAACCTTTGCAATTTCAGTCTCATATTTCGTTTCCGAGTCAATTTGTACAAGTTCTAAAAATTCATTCAAAAGACGTTCTTGATTCACCATTTTTTAAACCCCTCCGATTATGTACTCTACTCACTATTGTCTAGCTGCAGCGCCTAGGGGCTCGGGGTCATAAGCCAATCCGACAAGAAGGTTAAAGAACAACCTTCCTGCCAGCTTGTCTAGACTCACGCCCCTGGGCAAGGCGCTTCCGCTTTTCTATATCAGTATACCTCTTTATTATTCTTATCATCAAATGAAAGAAACAGTGAGTTTCACATTATAGAGGGATATTTCCATGCTTTTTGTATGGTCTTGATTCCTTTTTATTCCGTAACATTTCCAATGCTTGAATAATTTTAATTCTTGTTTCCCTTGGATCAATGACATCATCGACCATACCTCTGCTTGCGGCTACATAGGGATTCGCAAACTTTTCCCGGTATTCATCAATTTTCTGCTGTCTTGTTTGTTCGGGATTTTCACTATTGTTAATTTCCTTTGCAAAAATAATATTTGCAGCCCCTTGCGGACCCATGACAGCAATTTCAGCATTCGGCCAAGCAAATACCAAGTCAGCACCAATCGACTTACTATTTAGGGCTACATATGCACCACCATAAGCTTTCCGTAAAATAACAGTCAACTTAGGCACAGTTGCTTCTGAATAAGCAAATAAAATCTTTGCCCCGTGGCGAATAATTCCCCCTAGTTCTTGCTTTACTCCTGGAAAGAATCCGGTTACATCTTCAAACGTAATAATCGGGACATTAAAAGAATCACAGGTACGGATAAATCTAGCTGCTTTGTCGGATGAATCGATATCAAGCCCCCCCGCCATCACTTTCGGCTGATTGCAAACAAGACCAACTGTTTCTCCTTTGATTCTGGCAAATCCGACAACAATATTTTTCGCAAAATCCTTTTGTATTTCCATAAACGAGTCGGCATCGGCAACTTGTTCAATTACTTTCCGGACATCATAAGGTCTTACTGCATCAAATGGGATGACGTCTGTTAAATCCGGGCGATAATCGTTTTCAGCTTCTACCTTGAGTACAGGCGGCTTTTCTTCATTGCTTTGCGGCAAATAGCTTAACAGTCTGCGGACATTTTCTAAAACCTCAGCTTCTGATTCACCTTGAAAATGAGCATTGCCGCTGATGGAGTTATGAACGTTTGCCCCGCCAAGATCTTCTGCTGAAATCTTTTCCCCTGTTACTGTTTCAATTACCTTCGGACCGGTAATAAACATTTGACTCGTTTTTTCGACCATAAACACAAAATCAGTAATCGCTGGTGAATACACGGCACCGCCGGCACACGGACCCATAATAACAGAGATTTGCGGAATTACCCCAGAATAAATAGCATTTCGATAAAAAATATGACCGTAGCCATCCAGGGAAACAACCCCTTCTTGAATCCGGGCCCCGCCGGAGTCATTTAGGCCGACAAATGGTGTCCCATTTTTGGCTGCCAAATCCATAACATTGGCTATTTTCTTTGCATGCATTTCCCCTAATGCACCGCCAAAAACAGTAAAGTCTTGCGAAAATAAATAGATTGGCCGGCCATTCACTTTCCCGTACCCTGTTACAACTCCGTCCCCGGGTCCTTTCAGTTCATCAAGTCCGAAATCATTTGTCCTGTGCTCGATAAACGGATTTAATTCGACAAACGTGCCCTTATCCACTAGCAATTCAATTCTTTCACGTGCTGTTAATTTCCCTTTTTCATGCTGTTTATCAATCCGGTCGTCACCGCCGCCAAGCTCAACTTCTCTTCTCTTATCATACAATTCATTTAATTTTTCATAGATGTCTATCATGTTACCCCTTCATCCCTTTCTTCTCGCAAAGCTCGTATAAAACACCTGATGATGATGAGGGATGCATGAAAGCAATATCTGCTCCTCCTGCACCCGGTCTTGGCTGTTCATCAATCATTCGAATTCCATTTTCTTTCATTTCTGCAATTCTTGCTTCTATCGATGTAACTCCAAGCGCCACATGGTGGATCCCTTCACCGCGTTTTTCGATAAAAGCAGCAATTGTGCTTTCCGCTGATACCGGCTCAAGCAGTTCTAGCTTCGTTTCACCTGCTTGTAAAAAGGCAACCCTCACCTTTTGGCTAGCTACCTCTTCAATCCCTAATAGCGTCAGCTTTAACACATCGGTATAAAATGGAAGTGTCTCATCTAGAGACCTTACGGCAATTCCAATATGGTCGACCTTTTTAATCATGTATACCCCTCTGTTCCATTATTAAATTTACTCGACAATTACTGTATTCGGTAAAAAGTTCATAAATCCTTCCCAAAATTGCTAAGTAGTTCCGTTGTCCATTTGGGCTTTTCCATGTACAATGTAATAAAAGCCTAAATGTTAGGGAGGTTTCATTTTTGAAAAATAGGAAGACTAGGAAAATTATCGTTTATTTAATGCTTTTCGCCATGCTTGCCTCTACTCTCCTAATTGGAATTGGCTCATTACTGTAACAAACATAAATAAGGGACTGTTCCACTAAGGGCAGTCCCTTCTCTATTAATCAATTGCACCATTTTCTTGCGCTAACTTCTCAAACGACTTTTTTGATGAAATAACTAAAATTTTCGTCCCTAATGGGATTAATGGAAAGAGTGAAGAGATCACTTCATTTTGGCTGCGAATACATCCCTGTGAGACATATTTGCCAATCGAGGCAGGCTGATTTGTCCCGTGAACCCCATAGGTTCTGCCATCAGTTCCCCTGGCATCAAAGCCAATCCACCTAGCTCCTAACGGGTTCTTTGGGTCTCCTCCGCGAATATTTCCTTTACGAAAATAGGGATCTTTGGCTTTTACGGTAATCGTAAAGAGTCCTTCTGGAGTTAATTCTTGCGTTTTACCTGTACCAACACTCACAACAGTTTGAACTTTATTTTCATTAATAAAGGCTAGCTCATTTTTCGTTTTGTTAATGATGACAAACGGATCACCAGGCATCGGGTTCGCCCCTAACGGCCAAAGCGGTGAAATAAAAAAAGAAATTAGGATCGGCGATAGAAGTTTTATCAATGGAGCCACCACCTCTTTTTTTCCATAGTTTGCATCATTTAACAGGTATTATTCGCTACTGTTAAAGAAAAAAAGATGATCATAAAGACCATCTTTCTGCAGATCATTATTAAAGCATTTTTTGCAAGAAATCTTGGGCACGCTGGCTTTTAGGACTAGCAAAGAATTCACTTGGCGGTGCATCTTCAACAAGCACCCCGCCATCAAGAAATAAGACTCTGTCAGCCACTTCTCTCGCAAAGCCCATTTCATGCGTGACAATAGCCATTGTCATTCCTGTATGGGCAAGTGATTTCATTACTTCCAAAACCTCTTTAACCATTTCTGGATCAAGTGCAGAGGTAGGTTCATCGAAAAGCATAACCTCAGGCTCCATCGCTAATGCCCGGGCAATGGCCACCCGCTGCTTTTGCCCACCGGACAATCTTGTTGGATATTCATTAGCTTTTTCCGATAATCCTACTTGTTTTAATAATTCAAAGGCAACTTTTTCAGCTTGATCCCTCGACAATCCTTTTACCTTCATAGGTGCATAGGTTAAATTCTGCAGGACCGTCTTGTGAGGGAACAAATGAAAGTGTTGGAAAACCATACCAACATTCTGTCTCACATGAAGGATATTAGTTTTTTTATCGGTTACCTCTTTATCGTCAATCCAAATTTCTCCATTGGTAGGTTCCTCCAGCAGGTTCAAGCAACGTAGGAAAGTAGATTTCCCTGATCCTGATGGGCCAATGATCGCTACAACCTCTCCCGCTTTAATAGTAGTGGAAATCCCCTTTAATACTTCAAGACTGCCATAACTTTTATACAAGTTCTCAATCTTAATCACTGCGTCTCATTCTCCTCTCAAGCGCTTTTCCTAAGAAGGTCAAAGTAATAACCATTAAATAATAGATTAACCCGGCTATTAGTAATGGTTCAAAAAAGGAGTAATTTTCAGCGCCAACCTGATAAGAGCGGCGCATAATATCCATAACCCCAATGGTTGTGACAATGGCAGATTCTTTCGTTAATGAAATAAATTCATTCATTAAGGCGGGAAGAATGTTTTTTAGTGCCTGCGGAAGGATAATATCCCACATCATTTTTCCGTACGGTACCCCTAGGGCCATCGCCGCTTCCTGCTGTCCCTTATCAACGGCAAGTATACCAGCGCGAATAATTTCCGAGATATACGCCCCAGAATTTAGTGCGAACGATAATATTGCTGCTGTATATGGTTCGATTTGATAGCCAATCACCTGTGGTGAACCATAATAAATCAACATTAATTGCAAAACAAGCGGTGTTCCGCGAAAAATCGACGTATACACATCTGCAAACCAATTAAGAATTCTTATCGAGCTAATTTTAAATAATGATAAAATAATTCCAAGCACAAACCCCAATACCCCTGCTAGTACCACGATTTGAAGGGTAACCAGGATACCTTTTAAAATATATGGCATGGAGGGAATGAATTGAGTAAAATCTAAGTTCATTCATCGTCCGTCCTCTCTATCAAAAATGGAGAGACGTTCAGAATCGAACGTCTCTAGTACACCTAGACCTATTGTTCCCCACCGAACCACTTGACAACCAACTTTTGCAGTTCACCGTTTTCCTTCATTTTCTTTAACTCGTTGTTAAACTTTGCTGTTAAATCACTATTTTTTGGGAAAGCAATCGCTGAGCCCGCTTCTTCTGGGTCATCACTAATCGTAAAACCTTTAAATTCTTTTTCTTTTTCAAAATAACCCTTGGCAACAGTATCCTCAATGATAGCAGCATCAAAGCGGCCTGATTTAATTTCTTGGATTAGGTCTGGAATACGGTTGCGGTTTTCTATTTTAATAGGAACCTGTTTATTAATTTCCTCAGCCTTTCCTTCTTGAATGGAACCAAGCTGTACGCCAACTGTTTTACCTTTTAAATCTTCTACCGATTCAATCCCGCTGTCCTTTTTAGAAACAATTAAGTGCTGGGCTGTATAATAGATATCACTGAAATCAACGTTTTTCTTTCTTTTCTCCGTAGGTGTCATACCTGCCAATACAAAATCAGCTTGTCCTGATTTAAGTGATTGAACTAAACCGCCAAAATCCATATCCTTTACCTTTACTTCGTAGCCAAGATTTTTCGAAATTGCTTTAGCCAAATCCACATCAAAACCAATAATTTCATCGCTTTTTCCTGTTTCCACATATTCAAATGGCGGATAGTCAGCAGACGTTGCCATCACTAATACCTTCTTTTCCCCGCTTTTCTTGCTAGCTTTTTCACTTGTACCACAAGCAGCAAGTAAACCTACAGTCATCATCATTATTAATAATAAAATAAGTGCCTTCTTCATTTGTTTTCCCCCTATAACTTATCTGAAAATTGAAATATTAACCTATTCCTTAAATAGTCCAATTTTCAAGAATAATAGAATGTTTGATTAATAATTATTCATTGTAATGAATTTTAACACAAACTAATAATTATGCAAATATATTTTTAAAGATTCATTTAAATTTTTTTAAAGTAACTTTTTCCAAAAAAATAGAGCCAATCTCCATTGGGAGATTGGCTCTTTACTTCATTAAAATTCTTCACAGTATTCATCAAATTCCTTCTGCAGTTTGGAAACGACTGTCGCAGGATCAAAGCCTTCGATTTGATGTCTTTCCACCATGGAGCAAATCTTGCCGTCCTTTAATAGGGCGAAAGAAGGTGAGGATGGCGGATAGCCTGTGAAATAGCTACGCGCCGTTTCCGTTGCTTCCTTATCCTGTCCAGCAAAAACGGTAACTAGATGATCAGGACGTTTATCATAATGGACGGCATGTGCTGCTGCGGGTCTTGCCACACCACCGGCACAACCACAAACAGAATTGATCATAACTAAAGTCGTTCCTTTTTGCGACAATGCCTCTTCTACGTCAGTAGGTGTTTTCAGTTCTTTATATCCAGCTGATGCAATTTCCTGACGTGCCTGGTTAACCACATCATTCATGAAAAAATTAAAATCCATGCTCATAAAAAACACTCCTTTATGTTATGTAATGTATATAACAATATAACTACATCATAACAGTAAAAATGCATTTTTTCCAATCTAAAAAAACTGCCGAAACCGGCAGCTCATTCGTTTAAAAAAGTATGGAATAATGTTTCTACAGCAATCGCCACTGTGGTTTCACCCGCAATAACCTCATTTTCTAATTTTGGCAGTTCCTGTTTAACACCCTCATGATGGTAAAAATAAAATTGGAGCTGGTCGGTAATCATGGAATAAAGCCATTCTCGCGACTGAGACTTTCTTCTATTTTCAAATACCCCTGATCTTTTCCCCGTTTGTTCGAACGATTGAATAACATCCCAGATTCCACTGATTCCTTCATGTGTTATGGAGGAACAGGTATATGCCTTTGTTGCCCAGCCTTTTGTTGCAGGCTGCAGAAAATGGAGGATTCGGTTATACTCTTTTCTAGTCTGCTCTGCTTTTGGCTTATTCTCACCATCTGCTTTATGAACAAGGATGGAATCAGCTAATTCCATAATCCCTTTTTTCATTCCCTGGAGCTCATCACCGGCTCCCGTCAGTACAAGAAGCATGAAAAAATCCACCATATCGCGAATAATGACCTCACTTTGTCCAACACCAACCGTTTCGATTAGAATCACATCAAAACCGGCAGCCTCACAAAGTAACATCGCTTCCCTCGTTTTTCGATGAACCCCACCCAGTTTTCCCGCTGTTGGAGAAGGGCGGATAAAGGCCCTCGGATTTCTAGACAAGTGTTCCATCCTTGTTTTGTCCCCTAGGATACTACCGCCGCTAATACTGGAGCTTGGATCAATGGCTAACACGGCTACATTGTGGCCCAAGCCGCAGAGGTAAGTTCCAAACGCTTCAATAAAGGTGCTTTTGCCGGCACCGGGCACACCGGTGATACCAATTCGTATCGACTTCCCGCTATGGCGGTGGAGCTTTTGCAGCAGCTGCTGCGCCTTCTTGAAATGCTGCCCGGCATTGCTCTCCACTAGGGTAATCGCCCTTGCCAGAATTCCCCTATCTCCTTTTATGATTCCTTCATAGAGCTCATCAACTGTGGGCTCAGAGGAACTGCGTTTTTGAAAACGGATATTTTTTTGAATGGCTGCCGTTTGACCCTCGATCTCCTGTCCCTTTCTTACAACGCTAGAACAGCTTCCTGGGTTATTTGGGTCACTCCATTCCGGTTTATGATCCGTGCCCATTTATTGTGCCACTTCCTCATAACCAAGTTGCTTATATATCTCCTTGATTACTTTTTGTGCAGACACTGGGATAATCGTTCCCGGACCAAATATGGCCGAGGCTCCATGTTCATACAAAAATTGATAATCTTGAGCCGGTATAACACCACCGATGACAACTAAAATATCTTCTCGTCCTAATTTTTTCAATTCATTCACGAGCTGCGGTAATAAAGTTTTATGTCCTGCCGCAAGCGAACTGAACCCAATAACATGGACATCATTCTCAACAGCCTGCCTCGCCGTTTCTTCGGGTGTCTGGAATAACGGGCCGATATCCACATCGAACCCAAGATCAGCGAATGCTGTGGCAATAACCTTTGCCCCGCGATCATGACCGTCCTGCCCCATTTTGGCAATGAGGATCCGCGGTCGTCTTCCTTCATTCTCAAGAAATTCATCGGTCATTCTTTTCACTTCTACTATCTCTTCTTCATTGTTAAAGGCGGTACTATATACACCGCTAATCGAACGGATTACCGCTTTATGTCTGCTGGCAACACGCTCTATTGCATCAGAAATTTCTCCTAGCGTTGCTCTTACTCTTGCCGCTTGAACCGCAAGACCTAACAAATTGTCTTCCCCTGTTTCCGCTGCTTTTGTTAATGCGCTAAGTGCCTCGCCAACTTTTTGGTCATCACGGGCGGACTTTAATTCGTTTAATTTTTCAATTTGTTTTAATCGGACAGCAGTATTATCAATATCCAAAATATCAATGGCCTCTTCTTTTTCAAGACGATAACGATTGACGCCAATGATTGTTTCTTTCCCGGAGTCAATTTGTGCCTGCCTCCTTGCAGCAGCCTCCTCTATCCTCATTTTCGGCAGTCCTGTTTCAATTGCCTTCGCCATACCCCCAAGACCTTCAATCTCTTCAATATGCGTCCATGCTCTTTGGACTAATTCATCCGTCAGCTTTTCTACATAATAAGAGCCCGCCCATGGGTCAATCACGTTGGTAATACCCGTTTCTTCTTGTAAAAACAATTGCGTGTTACGTGCGATTCGGGCCGAAAAATCTGTTGGCAGGGCGATCGCTTCATCTAATGCATTAGTATGCAGGGATTGTGTATGACCCATTGCTGCTGCATGTGCCTCAATGAGTGTCCTTGTGACATTATTAAATGGGTCCTGTTCCGTCAAGCTCCAGCCGGATGTTTGCGAATGTGTTCGCAATGCCGATGACTTTTCATTCTTAGGATTGAATGATTTCATCATTTTTGCCCAAATCAAGCGTCCCGCACGCATTTTAGCAACCTCCATGAAGTAATTCATCCCGATTGCCCAGAAAAACGATAGCCTTGGAGCAAATGAATCAATTTCTATTCCCGCTTTAAGGCCAGTTCTTACATATTCCAACCCATCAGCTAAAGTATAAGCCAATTCAATATCTGCAGGTGCACCGGCCTCCTGCATATGATAGCCGGAAATACTGATACTATTAAACTTTGGCATGTATTTGGAAGTGTATTCAAAAATATCGGCAATAATTTTCATCGACATCTCCGGTGGGTAAATATACGTATTCCGCACCATATATTCTTTTAAAATATCATTTTGGATGGTGCCTGATAATTTCTCTTGACTTACCCCTTGTTCCTCCGCCGTCACGATGAAGAATGCTAAGATTGGTAATACAGCACCGTTCATTGTCATCGAAACGGACATTTGATCAAGTGGTATCCCATCAAATAGTGTTTTCATATCAAGGACTGAGTCGATTGCAACTCCCGCTTTCCCCACATCCCCAACCACTCTTGAATGGTCTGAGTCATAGCCGCGATGTGTAGCTAAATCAAAGGCGACCGATAATCCTTTTTGCCCCATGGCCAGATTGCGGCGGTAAAAAGCATTACTTTCTTCAGCAGTTGAAAATCCTGCATACTGCCTTACCGTCCATGGACGGTTTACATACATGGTTGGATATGGCCCTCGTGTATATGGAGGGAGTCCTGGAAGGTTTTCAAGATGCTCTAGCTCATCCCGATCTTCTTTTGTATAAAGCGGTTTTAATGTGATTTGCTCATTTGTTTCAAACAGTAAGTCATCAATAGTCGTTACAATTTCCTGTTTAACTTTTTCCTGCCATTCTTCCTTAGTAATAAATTTCTGCTCATCAAACAATGAACTATTTTGAAAATCAGGCTTTTGTCTTTTCAATGGTGTTCACCTCCATGTCAGCTAAAAGGGTGGAAATGGCTTCATAGCAGTTACTTTTTAAATGAATAAACTGTTTAATACCCTCGTTCATCCACCTGGCTTGATTTTCTTTTTCAGGGAGCCCCGCTAAGTAAAAAGTTCGCTCAGGCAATTCTGCCTTCAAGCCCATTAAAATTTCATGACCCAAGGATTCATATTGGTCATTCGTACCACATAGACAAAAGTATTTAACGGGTTGTTGTGTAACAAATTGTCTAGCATCTTCTACCGTTAAAATAGGGCGGCCTTCTACAGTGTTGATGCCACCGGAAGCAAAAAATCCCTTCATAAAATCGAGTCTTGACTTATATTGTTTTAATTCTCCTAGACAAATCATGCCGACAGTCGGTACAGATCCAAATTTCCCTTCAAGATACTTCGCTTTACTGCGCAATTCCTCAAATGGTTCGGCCAATCTCTTAGATGTGACAGCTTCGATTCTTACTCCACCTGCAAAACGAGATTGTTCCCTCGAAAGTGGTCTGCTGGGTACTGTTTCATCTAAATTCGCATAAACATTTGTGCCAACAATACTTTGCTTCCTTGTCTGAATATCAAGATTCCTTCTTTCATAGACAGAGGTAATTTCATGCTGCAGCCAATTCGTTTTTAATACTTCAAGGATGCCGCCACTGGCTTCGATTTGTTGAAAGAAGGACCACGCCTTTTCAGCTAATAGGTTTGTTAATTCTTCCACATACCAGGAACCACCTGCAGGGTCAATCACTTTTTTCAGATGTGCTTCCTCTTTTAAAAGAAGTTGGACATTTCTAGCAATCCTTTCTGAAAAGGGTGTTGCGCCACTGTGTTCATCGAAAGGACTTACATGTAAATATTGAACACCACCAATGACAGCCGCAAATGCTTCATTCCCTGCTCGAAGTAAATTTACATGTGGGTCATGTACAGTTTTAGTGGAAGAAGATGTTTCTGCAGCAATCATCATTCCGCGAGACTTTTCATTTACACTGTATAGTTGGGTGATTCGATTCCACAGAACACGTGCTGCCCTCAGTTTAGCAATCTCCATGAAAAAGTTTCCGCCAATCGCAAATTGAAAGACCATTTTACCGAGGATTTCTTCTAGTTCCATTCCTTTTTCCTGAAGCTTTTCGAGATAATATACCCCTTCTGCTAAAGAAATACCGAGCTCTTGAACCCCATTCGCCCCGCCATTATGATATGGCACCGTGTCGATTAAGATCGTACGTAAATTAGGAAATAATATACTCGATTGTTGGATATTTTTAAGCCAATCCTTGAGAAATTCTTCTGAAATAAGACCATCCTCTGCAAATAGTGCAACCGGATCAGCACCGATATATCCGCAGATTTGGTCTTGTCCATCCAAATTAGTTACTTGCTTATGAAAAGCCAATTGTAAATCTTTGGCGTTGATAGCAAATGGGTATTGGACATTGAAATTCCCTAAAACGTTGACAAGGCTTTCTTCTCTTTCAAATAGTGCCTCCTTAACATCAAATGAAATAGCAGATTGTCCTTTTTCAAACGATTGATGGAGTTTCACTTGCAACTCTTCAGGCGTTTGATAGGAAATACGCTGTGCGGCTATCCATTCATTTGTCCTATATCCAAGCGGGTAAATCCCTCTTCTAAAATCCGAAGCACCTGGAAATTCCGAAATTGGCTGCTCATCTGTCTTGGAATAAAGCGGTTTCAAAACTATATTTTCATATGTAGTAGTTTCTAAGGATTTAACTGTTTTTCCTTTTAGAGATGACTCCGCTTTCTCCTTCCATTCATCCATTGTTTTAATAGCAAATGCCTGACTTTTTATTTTCCCCAATCTTCTCAACTCCCTTCCACTTATTTAATTGAAATAAAATTCAATTAATTCTCCTACGTACTATTTTATGGTATTTACATAAGACTAGCAATACATTAAACCAAACAACCGCTGCATCGGATGCAGCGGTTATTTCTTAATAAATTGACGTTGTAGATTTTGATGTATTTTCTAGAATTTCTTTCACACGCTGTAAGAATCGGCCGCTAACAAGTCCGTCCAGGACTCTGTGATCAAGTGACATACATAGGTTCACCATGTCACGGACCGCAATCATGCCATTGTTCATCACAACTGGGCGTTTGACAATGGATTCCACTTGGAGAATCGCAGCCTGTGGGTAATTGATGATTCCCATTGATTGAACAGAGCCAAACGAGCCTGTATTGTTTACCGTGAATGTTCCACCCTGCATATCGTCAGACTTCAACTTTCCAGTTCTCACTTTCACAGCAAGCTCAGAAATTTCACGGGCAATCCCCTTTATCGTCTTTTCATCTGCATTCTTAATAACAGGAACAAAAAGCGCATCATCGGTTGCAACCGCAATTGAGATATTGATATCCTTCTTTTGAATAATCTTATCCCCGGCCCACATCGAATTAATCTGCGGGAATTCTTTTAAAGCTTGGGCAACTGCCTTCACAAAGAAAGCAAAGAAAGTTAGATTAAATCCTTCTTTTTTCTTGAATTCATCTTTAAGAGAGTTTCGATATTCCACCAAATTGGTTGCATCGACTTCGACCATTGTCCAGGCATGTGGTGCTTCATGCTTGCTGCGCAGCATATTTGCAGCGATTGCTTTTCGAATGCCTGTTACAGGTATCTCAATATCGCCGGCTGCCACTGGAACATTTACCGCTGGGGCTGGGGTAGACACTGGCTTTCCTACATCTTGTTTAGTAGACGGTGCCGATGCTGGCTCCTTCTGCGCTTCAACCTTTTGAGAAGTAGTAGGAATATTTCCTGACTCGATTACTCTCAACAGGTCTTTTCTTGTAATCCGCCCGCCCGCACCAGTACCTGACACTTGGGTTAAATCAATCCCATGTTCTTGTGAAATTTTCAGAACAGCAGGTGAATAACGGGCTTTGCTGCCTTGTTCTGCTTGAATCGCATCAACAGTGTCACTGGACGTTTCCTTTTGTTCGCTTCCAGATGCTGACGGTTCCTCAGCAATACCGCCTTCAATCTCAATCGTACAAATAATCTCCCCAACGGCAAATGTATCGCCTTCGTCTGCAATTAGCTCTTTGATCACACCTGTAAAGGAGGATGGGACTTCCGCATTTACTTTATCTGTCATTACCTCTGCAAGGGGATCATATTTATTGACTTTATCGCCGACAGATACTAACCATTTGCTAATCGTACCTTCGGTTACACTTTCCCCTAACTGAGGCATTTTAATTTGTTCCATTGCCACTATTTCCAAACCTCCTTAATACTCAGCAAGCTCGCGCATTGCTTTTTCGACCTTTTCAGGGTTTACCATAAAGAATTTTTCCATTGTTGGTGCATACGGCATTGCCGGAACCTCAGGACCAGCCAGGCGCTTAATTGGAGCATCCAGGTCAAACAAACAATGCTCGGCGATAATTGCTGAGACTTCACTCATAATGCTTCCTTCTTTTGTATCCTCTGTTACAAGCAGCACTTTACCTGTCTTAGACGCGGCCTCAATGATCGCTTCTTTATCAAGTGGATAAACGGTACGTAAATCAAGAATTTGAGCTGAGATTCCATCCTTAGCAAGTTTTTCTGCTGCTTGAAGGGCAAAATGAACACATAGTCCATAAGTGATTACCGTGATGTCATCGCCTTCACGTTTTACATCTGCTTTTCCGATTGGTAATGTATAATCTTCTGTTGGTACTTCGCCTTTAATTAAGCGATAGGCACGTTTGTGTTCGAAAAATAGCACAGGATCATTATCACGAATCGCTGCCTTCAATAGACCTTTTACATCATAGGGAGTAGAAGGCATCACAATCTTCAATCCGGGTTGGTTTGCAAATACGGCCTCAACCGATTGGGAATGATAAAGTGCCCCATGCACCCCACCGCCGTATGGTGCCCGAATCACCATCGGACAGCTCCAGTCGTTATTTGATCGATAGCGAATTTTTGCCGCTTCTGAAATAATTTGATTTACTGCCGGCATGATAAAATCAGCAAATTGCATTTCAGCAATCGGACGCATGCCGTACATCGCGGCACCGATTCCTACCCCCGCGATTGCAGATTCGGCAAGTGGTGTATCAATAACTCTTTCTTCGCCAAATTGCTCATACAAACCCTGAGTAGCTTTAAAAACGCCACCTTTTACACCAACATCTTCACCAAGAACAAACACCTTTGGATCCCGTTCCATTTCTTCTCGAATGGCCATTGTTACTGCGTCAATATAAGAAATTACTGCCATGTTCCGTCCCCCTTACATGTTCCCATAAACATATTTCAATGCATCCTCTGGTGCTGCATACGGGGCATTTTCTGCATAATCAGTAGCCTCGTTTACTAATTTCATTACGCGATCATTGATTTCTTTTTCCAGCTCATCATTCATGACGCTAGTTTCTTTTAAATAAGCGCCAAAAGTGATAATTGGATCTTGTGTTTTTGCTTTGGCCACTTCATCAGGTGCCCGATATGAACGATCATCATCATCAGATGAGTGCGGTGTCAGACGGTAAGAAACCGTTTCTATCAACGTGGCGCCCTCACCGCGGCGACCGCGGTCAGCAGCTTCTTTTACCGCTTTATAGACTTCGAGCGGGTCGTTCCCATCAACAGTAAATCCTGGCATTCCGTAGCCAATTGCTCGATCCGATACTTTCTCGCAGCCTAATTGTTTTTCAATCGGGACGGAAATGGCGTATTTATTATTTTCACACATAAATATGACAGGAAGCTTGTGAACACCAGCAAAGTTTGCACCCTCGTGGAAATCCCCTTGGTTAGAAGAACCTTCACCAAACGTGACAAAGGTTACAAGATCTTTTCTTTCCATTTTTCCTGCCAGGGCAACACCTACTGCATGTGGAACTTGTGTCGTTACCGGCGATGAACCAGTAACAATCCGATTTTTCTTCTGACCAAAGTGACCTGGCATTTGCCGCCCGCCGGAATTCGGATCTTCCGCTTTGGCAAAACCTGAAAGCATCAATTCCTTTGGTGTCATACCAAACGTTAACACCACACCCATATCACGATAATATGGCAGTACGTAATCCTTATCCTTATCTAGGGCAAAGGCAGCACCAACTTGGGCGGCTTCTTGACCTTGACATGAAATAACGAACGGGATTTTACCTGCACGGTTTAATAACCACATCCGCTCGTCTATACGGCGAGCCAAAAGCATCGTTTCATACATTTCCAAAACCTTTTCATCGCTTAGACCTAAAGCTTCATGACGCTTTTCTACCATTAATTCCATACCTCCCGAATGTTCGCCTAAAAAAATTATTTATTTATGAATGAATTGCTTTCCCGTCGACTGCAAGTGCAGCCTCGCCAATCGCTTCTGATAAAGTTGGATGTGGATGAATCGTATGAGCCACTTCCCATGGTGTCGCATCTAAAACCATTGCAAGTCCCGCCTCTGTAATCATATCTGTTACGTGCGGACCAATCATATGCACCCCTAGAATATCATTGGTCTCATCATCGGCGACAATTTTCACAAATCCATCGGATTCTCCAAAAACAAGTGCCTTACCAATTGCCCTGAAAGAGAACTTTCCAACCTTTACTTTATAACCTTTTTCTTTTGCCTGATCCTCTGTTATCCCAACGCTGGATACCTCTGGATTACTATAAATACATCTTGACACTAAATTATAATCAAATGGTGACGGATCTTTACCGGCAATATGTTCGACAGCTACAATCCCCTCATGTGATGCCACATGGGCCAATTGTAATCCGCCAATCACATCGCCAATAGCATAAATATGTGATTCTTTCGTTTGGAAAAATTCATTTGTGGCAATAAAGCCTTTTTCCACTTGGATTTCGGTATTTTCTAGTCCAATTCCTTCCGTATTTGCCTGACGACCAACAGAGACAAGGAGTTTGTCAGCTTTATATTCCTTCACGCTACCTTTAACCTCCGCAGAAATAGCGACACCGTTATCCCTTACAAGCGTCTCGGCTAAAACCTTTGCACCTGTTACAAGTTTAATACCTTTTTTCTTCATCAGCCGTTGCATTTCCTTTGAAACTTCCTTATCTTCCGTCGGAATAATGCGATCAGCATATTCAATCACAGTAACCTCAACACCGAAATCAGAAAGCATGGATGCCCATTCGATGCCAATAACACCGCCGCCCACGATAATAATGGAACTTGGAAGTGCTTCAAGCTGTAAAGCTTCGTCAGAAGACATCACATAATTGCCGTCTATTTCGAGTCCGGGAAGTGTTCTTGGTCTTGAACCAGTAGCAACAATTACATTTTTAGGAATAAGCATTTCATTTTCGTTCCCATTGTTCATTTCAACCGAAATAGTTCCAGGCATTGGCGAAAAGATAGATGGTCCAAGAATCCTGCCAAGCCCTTCATACACATCAATCTTACCTTGCTTCATCAAATGTTGGACACCTTTATGTAGTTGATCAATTATTTTATTTTTTCTTTCTTGTACTTTACCAAAATTCAAGGATACTTCGCTCGTGATGACTCCAAAGTCCTCACTATGTTTGGCAGTGGCAAACACCTCTGCACTTCTTAGCAGCGCTTTACTGGGAATACAGCCCTTATGAAGACATGTGCCGCCTAGATTTCCTTTTTCTACAATCGCTGTTTTCAAGCCAAGCTGTGAGGCGCGAATAGCAGCTACATAGCCGCCTGTTCCACCGCCAAGAACGACTAAATCGTATTCCTGTGACATTTCTTATTCCTCCCCATTCTCTTTAAATTTTTGCAGTTGTAAAATTTCCCGGATATAACTTTACTTCTTCCTCACCACGTAAGACCCTTATAGCGCCTTCAGCTAATGCTTGAAGTTCATTTTCACCTGGATGAACAATAACGTCGGCGATCCAATTAATCCGATCTGTAATGGATTTCACAAAGTCTTTCCCGTATGCCAGTCCCCCTGTAAGGATAATCGTATCCACCCTGCCGGAAAGTACAGTACTAGCTGCCCCAATTTCCTTTGCCACCTGATAAGCCATCGCCTCATATACAAGCTTTGCCTCTTGATCCCCAGCTTCTATTCTCTGTTCTACTTTAACGGCATCATTTGTTCCGAGATAGCCAACAAGACCCCCTTGACCAACAAGTCTTTTCATGATTTCTTCCCGGTAATGTTCTCCTGAAAAGCAAAGGGCTATTAAATCACCAGCCGGTACAGTTCCTGCGCGCTCAGGGCTAAAGGGGCCATCACCATGCAGACCATTATTGACATCTATTACTTTACCATGTTTATGGACGCCAACGGTAATTCCGCCGCCCATATGGGTCACAATCAGATTTAATTCGTTGTATTTTTTCCCCATCTCCCCTGCCACTCTTCTTGCGACAGCTTTTTGATTTAAGGCATGGAAAATACTTTTTCTCTCAATTAAGGAGAATCCAGAGATCCGTGCAATTGGATCCAGTTCATCGACAACAACCGGGTCGACAATAAAAGAAGGAATATTAAGACCATTGGCAATTTCATAAGCAATAATTCCACCTAGGTTCGATGCATGCTGTCCGTAAAAACCAGAACGTAAATCCTTTAGCATCAATTCATTAACAGCATAAGTTCCGCCTTCAATCGGACGCAGCAATCCACCCCGTCCGCAAACAGCCGATAATTTAGAAATGTTGATCCCTTCATGATCCAGTGTTTCCAAAATAGTATTTTTTCTAAATTCATATTGATCAATTATAGTTGAAAAATGATTAATTTCCTCCGCCTCATGGCGGATTGTTTTTTCAAAAATGGAAATTTCATTATCGAAGACTCCGATTTTGGTTGATGTTGAGCCTGGGTTGATGATGAGAATCCGATATTTATTATCTGGCAACGTAGTGACCTCCATTAACAAAAACATCTTAATTAAAGGCAAACGCGCTGAATTTTCCATTCAGCGCTTTGCCGTTCTAATATTTCAATGAATATCTGTCTAGCTCCAGCGCCTAGGGGCTCGGGGTCATAAGCCAATCCGTCAAGAAGGTAAAGAACAACCTTCTCGCCGGCTCGTCTTATGCCTGTCGCCCCTGATCAAGGCGCTTACGCTTTTCCGATTACCTAGAAATTCTGTGGCTAAGAATGTGATGGCCATTTTGCAAAAATTGGCTTCTGGAATTACGGATTCTCTCAATTCTTTCTTCCGCCATCCGGTCAGCTGCCACATAGGTAGGGATGCTATCACGTTTTGAAATTTCGATTACTTTTTCAATTGTTGAATAGAGCTGTTCAACCTTTTTCATTGCCCGTTCTTGGTTGTATCCGTAAAGCTCATCCGCAACATTGATCACTCCGCCCGCATTAATAACGTAATCCGGTGCATAGACAATACCCATTTCATGAATGATATCACCATGGCGAGTATCCCTTAATTGATTGTTAGCCGAACCGGCAATTACTTTCGCTTTTAATTGTGGGATTGTTTCATCATTAATGGTCGCTCCTAAAGCACATGGGGCGTAAATGTCACATTCAACACCATAGATTTCATCAGGGTCTACCGCAAGTGCACCAAATGCTTCAACCGCCCGATTAACTGCTTCTTTATTTATATCTGTAACAATCAGTTGCGCTCCTTCTTTATGCAAATATTCACACAAGGTATACGCTACATTTCCAACACCTTGAACCGCTACTACTTTCCCTTCAAGCGAGTCCGTTCCAAATGCCTCTTTTGCAGCAGCTTTCATTCCGCGGTAAACGCCATAAGCTGTAACTGGTGATGGATTACCTGATGATCCGAATGCAGGGGATATTCCCGTAACATAATCGGTTTCCTCGTGAATTAAATCCATATCAGCCACCGTTGTACCCACATCTTCTGCTGTAATATATCTGCCATTTAATCCTTGAATGTATCGGCCAAATGCTCGGAACATAGCTTCATTTTTATCTTTCCGAGGATCGCCAATAATAACGGTTTTCCCTCCGCCAAGATTTAATCCAGCTGCCGCATTTTTATACGTCATCCCTTTGGCTAGACGAAGGGCATCTTCTATTGCAGCCTCTTCTGATGCATATGTCCACATCCTGGTGCCGCCTAATGCTGGCCCTAGGGTTGTATCGTGAATAGCTATAATCGCTTTTAAACCAGATTGCTTATCTTGACAGAATACGACTTGCTCATAATCAAATTTCTCTAAGTACTTGAATAATTCCATTGTTTGTTTCCTCCTCGAATGTTGACTATCTATTTTTTTACACAGCATAGCGCTAAGGCAAGCGAATACAGCTTACTTTCCGCAGAATCAGCTCTAGATGTTAACACAATTGGTGCTTTTGCTCCCGCAATTATCGCACCAACCTTAGCATTTGCAAAATAAATTAACGATTTATACAATACATTTCCTACTTCGATGGTAGGTACTAATAGGATATCAGCTTTTCCTGCAACCTCACTGATAATTCCTTTGTGTTCGGCAGCCAGTGTTGATACAGCATTATCTAAGCCAAGCGGCCCATCCACGATGCAGCCGGATATTTGTCCTCGTTTATTCATTACCGTTAACGCTGCTGCATCCATTGTTGCCTGCATGACAGGATTAACTACCTCGACTGCGGCGATTGGCGCCACTTTTGGGTTGTCAATTCCAACTGACTTAGCAAGTGAAACGGTATTCATAATAATTTGCGCCTTTTGTTCTAAGTCAGGGGCAATATTCATTGCAGCGTCAGTTATAATAGTAAAATGATCGTAACCAGGAATTTCAAAAAAAGCAGCATGCGATAAAACGTTTCCGGTTCTAAGACCAAATTCCTTATTCAGAACAGCTTTTAAAAGGACGTTGGTTGGAACATTACCTTTCATTAATACATTTGCCTCTTTGTTAGATACAGACTTAACGGCTAACTCAGCAGACATGGCAATGGATCCGGTTTCCACAATTTTTATTTCATTCCTGTTTATCGGCTTATTCTTTTTCTTTTCAATTAGAGAAATAATTTCTTTTTGATCACCGAACAGGATAAAACGTGCAAGATTTCGGTCCAATGCATCAATCACTGCTTCAATAACTTCAGCATTTTCTGCCGCAGCAACCGCAACTGTATTTTTACTTCCCTGGGTTGCTCTGTCAATTAGTGAATCTAGCAACAAGTTGTCATCAACCCTTTCCCCTTTTCTGCAACACCGATATATTAATATGCAAGAACCATGCCAAGAATAAATTAATGAAAACGCTTTATTCTCCGTATTCTCGTTGCGCAAAATTTTTCAATACATGCAATTTATTGCATGCTATTTTTTTCAATTTTGTATTTGTCTAGTTTATAATATAAATTTCTCACGGATAATCCAAGTGTTTTAGCTGTTAATGTTTTATTCCCATTTAACCGGAATAGAGTTTGCTTGATGATTTTGGCTTCATATGTCTCCAGCATATCTGATAATGATTGCTCTAACTCATAGGATTCATTAAAACTTGTGACAGGAGGCTCACTTCCTGCTTTTTTCAACTCGGGTAAATGATGAACATCTATTAACGTCTCATAATAATTCATAAAAATAATGGCTCTGCCAAGAATATTTTCCAATTCCCGTACATTTCCGGGCCAGTTATAGCCCATTAATTGGAGTAAAGCCGCGTGCGTTACCCCTTCAACATTTCTACCATAATCCCGATTTATTTTTTGAATCAACCGCTCACATAAAACGGGAATCTCTGCTTTTCGCATCCGTAACGGTGGAATATGAATTGGCATGCGGTTTAAACGATAGTATAAGTCTTCCCTAAAGGATCCTTTTGCAATACCCTTTTCTAAATTAACATTCGTAGCAGCAATGACTCTTACATTGATGGTAACAGGCTTTGTTCCGCCAACACGAATGATTTCATTTTCCTGTAGTACCCGTAATAGCTTTGCCTGAGTATTAGCTGAAAGCTCCCCAATCTCATCTAGAAAAATGCTGCCATTATTTGCTTCTTCGAAAAGACCTCTCTTGCCCCCACGAATAGCACCGGAAAAAGCCCCTTCCTCATAACCAAACAATTCACTTTCTAATAACGATTCAGAAATAGCCGCACAATTGACACGGACAAACTTGTTATATTTACGATCACTTGCATTATGTATAGCATGGGCAAATAACTCCTTACCCGTTCCTGATTCACCTCGAAGAAGGACGGTTGCAGGTGTCTTAGCTCCTAACTTTGCCTGCTCTATGGCAAGCATCATTTCATCAGAATGGCCAATGATATCCTCAAAGGAATATTTGGCCTCTAGGGTACGGATAATTTGTCTTGCTCGGCTTAATTCCCTGCTTAGTGATTTCATTTCAGACATATCATGGATAACTCCGACACTGCCTTTTAATTTCCCTTTAACAATGATCGGGGCAACATTCACAATTACTTCCTTTTTATTTGGCCCCACTCTCATCGGCACACCCCGAACAGCCCTTCTAGTTTGCAGTACCTTCATATGCATACTTTCACCCTCAGAGATGTCTGCCGTTGCAGGCTGCCCTATTACTTGCTCTTTTGTCAGTCCTGTTAAGCGGGTATAGGCAGGATTTATCAGGATTCCCCGTCCATTCTCATCGACAACAGATATAGCATCATCACTCGAATGGATGATGGCTTGCAGCATGGTTTGAATTTCCTTTAAATCTGTGATTTCCTCTGCCAGATTAACAACCTCTGTTATATCCTTAAAAACCGCAAAGGCACCGATTAATGTACCATTTTCTTCAATAATCGGAATCCGTGTTGTGATGATTTTTCGGTCATTACTTAAAACCATTTCTTGATTTGCCTCTGTTCTCCTCGTTTCTAAGATGATGGGAAGCCTGCTTGAAGGAATAACTTCTAATACCGTTTTTCCGATTGCTTGCGCTTTTTTCACGCCCATAATTTCTTCAGCGCGTTTATTAAACAAAATCACTTTTCCATGTTGGTCAATGACCACCATTCCATCATTTGTAGCGTTAAAAATTAGTTCCTGCTGATATGATTCATTTTGGTGTTTAGCAACCAGTTCCTCTTTTTCCTCTATTAATTTTGAAACAAGGAAGGCCACACTTCCTGGAATTAATACAGTTTTTTTATTTCTTGTCTCTCGTAATTCTTGAAAAACAGTGTCATCCCCTGTTACTTCGATAATAATATCGATGTGTTTAGTTAGAAAAGGCTGCCAGCTTGTTCCTGTTTTTATCCCCTCCTCTTTTGCCAATAAAATGCCTGGTGCATCTTCATTTCTGTCAATGACCACTTCGACATTTAAGACCTCTGATTCTTTTAATATTTTTAAGATTGCCGTTCCACCTTTGCCGGCACCAACAATCATAATGTTTTGCATTTTTTCTACCCCTTTTATGTCAAGAAACTTATTTCATCCCATTTTAGGAAATACATGCAATTTTCTTCATTATTATCTATTTTATATTCAAACACAAACCTTGACAATTTTCAGCTATGTAATAATATTTTCATGAGATATAATTTACATATACCGAAAAAGTAAAATCGAAATTGGAAGGATTTATTTATGATACGTATTATAGCCCTTTTCATCGTTGTGATTCCCGGTGCTTTAGCTGCCTTGGGAATTAAATTAATGCGCGATATGACTTTTGGGATTCTACAGGCGCCATTTCCAAATTTGTTGTTACAATTTTTAGTTGGATTGATCTTTTTTATTGGCGGACTTGGTTTTGTAGCCGGCTTTATTTTTCGCAGGGATCGTAAAAGAAATAAAGTACAGGGAAGGTTTAAAAAGTAATAAGAAAAGCGGCGGGAGCGCTATGCCAGGAGATGGAGCTAAACAAAAAAGAGGCCGTTATGGTCTCTTTTCATACTGTTTCCTTATTCGAAGTGCCTTTGCAGGGTCATCAGTAATAATGGCTGTACAATTAATATTAAAGAGCCGGTTCATGTCAGCTTCTTTATTAACGGTATAAGGACGTACGGCAATTCCATTTTCCATCGTATGAATGATGATGTTATCAGACATCGCTGAATGTTTTGGATGAATCCCTTTTGCTCTTATGGACTGTGAATAAATCCAAGGCATATAGATCCCCTCAATAAAAAGCGGGGCTGTTTCAATTTCCGGTGCTATCCGATAACTATAGACGATACTATAGTGATTAAAAGAAGAAAGAATAACCCTGTCCGTTAGACTGTATTTACGGATTAACTCGATGACCTTATCTTCCATGCCTTCATAGGGAATCAGCCCATTTTTTAGCTCTATATTACAAATGAGCTTATTTGTTTTCATCCATTCCAAAACTTCTGTTAAAGAGGGAATGGGTTCTTTTTTGACTCCCTTTTTATTGGCATTAAGTTTTCTAATTTCTTTATATAAAAAATCTTTGACAAAGCCATTTCCGCTTGTTGTTCGGTCAACTTTTTCATCATGGATTACAACAATTTCGCCATCCTTTGTCAATTGAACATCAAGCTCTATACCATCTGCACCTGCCTTTTCTGCTTCCCAAAAGGCTGCCATAGTATTTTCTGCATTAGAAGCAGAATAACCGCGATGAGCAAAAATCTGTGTCATTTTTTCACTTCCCAACTTTATTATGGAGGCATTACAAATGAAACCTTTACAGTTATCACCGGAAACAGCAATAAAACTTTCTCAGAAATTAAATGTACCGATAGAACAGCTTATGCATATGCCGCAGCATATTCTCATCCAAAAACTAATGGAACTAAGAAAAGCGTAAGTGCCCTGTTCAGCGGCGTATGGCCTGGAGCGCTCCAACTGAGATAAAGGAAACACGAAGAGCCGGAGGCGCATTCGTGCTTGACTTATCGTAGGGCGGAGAGCGAAGGACACTAGCCGCTAGGGCTCTGGAGCTGGACATTTCCCAACCTAGAAATTTCATTCATACAAGAAAAAGCCTTCATTCACTTTACTGAAATGAAGGCTTTTTTATGTTTTATTTTGTTAAGAAGCCTTATGCTCAAGACGAAGTTTATCAGCCACCATGGCAATAAACTCAGAATTGGTTGGCTTTGCTTTTGACATACTTACCGTATATCCAAAAAGGCTTGAGATCGAATCAATATTACCACGGCTCCAAGCCACTTCGATTGCATGGCGGATAGCACGCTCAACGCGGCTCGCTGTCGTGTTATATTTTTTGGCGATATCAGGGTACAATACTTTCGTTATGGAACCTAAAAGCTCAATATCGTTGTACACCATCGAAATCGCTTCACGCAAATATAAATAACCTTTAATATGTGCTGGAACTCCGATCTCGTGAATAATACTTGTAATACTTGCATCTAAATTTTTTGGTTTTTGTTCTGATTGGGAACGGTAGCTTGTAGCGGGGCCCCTACGAATAAAGGTGCTGGCGTTTCCACTAACCTGCCGAATATGGCTTCCTAAATTCTCCATATCAAATGGTTTTAAAATAAAATAGGAAGCACCAAGTTCAACGGCTTTTTTGGTTACATCCTCTTGACCAAAAGCTGTTAACATAATAACATTCGGTAATGTTCCTTTTTTCAACTCACGCAAGCGCTCAAGCACTGCCAAACCGTCAAGGTGCGGCATAATAATATCTAATACTAAGACATCAGGGTCTGTTGAAGCTAACATTTCTAAGCACTCTTGACCGTTATGGGCGATGCCGACAACTTCCATATCTTCTTGGGACGAAATATAGTCCTCTAATAGTCCAACCAGCTCTCTATTATCATCCACGACACAAACCTTTATTTTCTTCAATTCCAGTTCCTCCTCATTCAAATCAAATCTCTATTTTCATCATACCGCATTATTCATTTATCATCTCTAAATTCTATTCTAAATAAGAAATTCGACAATGCAACTAAAAATCCTTTCATTTTTTTAATATTTCTTAAAATAGTGATAAAATCTTATCTTTTCTTTGTTTTCCTTCTCTTTTCGACTAATTTCGCATTATTACCATTTAATAACATGGTTTTGTCGAATAATTTCTATATAAAAAGAGAAGCAAAATAGGGAAATATACCTATTTTGCTTAAACAATGTTTAGCTCGCTTTATTTTTTGGTGTTTCGTATATATTAATTCCAGCTTCATTTAGCATCCATTCAATATGCACACCGTATCCAGATGTAGGATCATTTACAAACACATGTGTAACTGCTCCGATCAGCTTTCCATCTTGAATGATCGGACTTCCACTCATGCCTTGAACGATACCTCCTGTTTTTTCAAGGAGCTTTGGATCGGTCACTTTAATCACCATGCCCTTTGTAGCCGGAAACTTTTGCGGAATTGTGCTGACAATTTCAATCGAAAATTCTTCCACTCGGTCATCATTCACTACTGTTAAAATTTTTGCCGGTCCCTCTTTAACCTGATGGGATAGTGCTATTGGGAGTGGTTTATCTAGCACCCCATTTTTTAATTCTTTGTTTAATTCACCAAAAATACCAAATGGACTGTTCTTTTTAATATTACCAACAATTTCACGATCTGAAGAAAAACGGGCAAGTTTTTCTCCTGGATCACCGTTACTACCCTTTTCAATAGACGTTACAGTGGAACGGACAATTTGACCATCTTCCACCACAATTGGCTGTTTTGTATCCATGTCTGAAATAACATGTCCAAGGGCACCATATTTTTTAGACTGTGGATGTACAAAAGTCATGGTTCCAATTCCAGCTGCTGAATCTCTAATATATAATCCAAGTTTATAGGTGTTTTCCCCTTTATCTTTTAACGGGGTGAGTTTAGTCGTAATTTTGCCGCTTTCCCGACTGATAACCATATCAAGAGCTTTACCATCTTGTCCTGCCGTTTGTACGAACGGAGCAACATCTGTCATTTTTTCAATTTTGCTACCATTGATTTCGGTAATCATGTCTCCAATTTTTATTCCTGCAAGTTCACCGGGTGATTTTTTGCCATCCTCTGTATTAATCAAATGGTGTCCAACTACTAATACGCCTACAGTATTTAATTTCACACCAATTGATTGACCACCGGGCAGTACTCGAAAATCGTTTAAGACATGTACATCGACCTTTTTAATCGGAATGCCTGCATATTCTAGTAGCACTTCATTTTTGCCTTTTTCATTTGCGTTCACGGATATTGAATGATTTTCCTGATTAAGTGTAATATTCGATTTGTGAGAATTATTTTTTAGAGCTGCAGATACCGGAGCAGCCTTCTGGAAGGTATAATCTTGTCCTTCAAACATAGTAATCGTCTTAGGGATTGCCAGGTATTGCTGTAACGGCTGAAAAAATATAAGGCTAATTAATGAAACAAGGAGAATTCCACCAATAATCTTTCTAATTATTTCTAACTTCAAATTCTTCACTCTCCTCGCTTCTTTTCACTACACACTTCAAAAATGGCTACATCTTTAATTTTGCCTCCTTGACAATCATTTATAACTGGTATAAACATAAAAAAGCTACCCAAATTGGGAAGCTTTTCAATTTACCTTCGTCTTTACTGCTAATTGTAACAATTCCTCAGCATGTTTTTTTGTTAAGTCGGTGATTTCTGCACCAGATATCATCCGGCCGATCTCTCTAATCTTTTCATCAATACTTAGTGGTGTAACCGAGGTTTTCGTTCTTCCACCCTTTATCATCTTAGCAATAAACAGATGTGTATCTGCCATTGCAGCGACCTGTGGCAAATGGGAAATACACAAAACCTGTGAGCCTGAAGAAACTTTATAAATTTTTTCTGCGATGGATTGAGCAACCCTTCCGCTCACACCTGTATCCACTTCATCGAAGATAATCGAAGTAACACCTTGATGTTTCGAAAAAATACTTTTCAACGCCAACATGATCCGTGATAACTCTCCTCCAGAAGCCACTTTTGATAATGGCTTTAATGGTTCTCCCGGATTCGTCGAAATATAAAATTCAACATGGTCCACGCCGTTTTTAGAAAAATGCTGAAGATCTGTTTCAAAACGAATTTCAAAAACCGTTTTTTCCATGTATAATTCTTTTAATTCAGTATGAATTAATTTTGTCAGCTTATTAGCCCATTTTTGGCGGAGTTCGGATAATTGTTTTGCCTCTAGGACTAAGTCCTTCATAATGGATGCTAATTCTTTTTTCAGTTCTTCTATATGTGTTTCTTTATTCATAAGTGTTTCAATTTCTTCCTCAACTTTTGCACCATATTCCATTATTTCATTGATGGTTTTCCCATATTTTCGTTTTAACTGGTTAATTTCATTTAAGCGGTCTTCAATTTCATTTAACCTTCCTGGATCATACTCCAGAGCATCCAATTCATTTCTTAATGATCGTGCTGCGTCCTCCAATTGATAGAAACTATTCGAAACAGATTCAAATATTTCTTTATAGGCCGTGTCAAGGGAGGCTGCATCCTCCAAGTACCCCATAGTCATTCCAACCCAATCAAGGCCCTTCTGTTCACCATTTAGGCCATTATAGCCTGATTGAATGGATTCAAATACCCGTTCGAAATTACCAAGTTTTCTTTTTTCTTCGGAAAGCTCCTCGTCTTCATTTGGCTTTAATTTAGCCTTTTGAATTTCGTCTAATTGAAATTGAATTAAATCAAGGCGATGGGCTGTTTGCTGATCATTTTCGCTTAAAGTTTTAAGCTTATGTAATGTATGCTCGTATCGGCGAAATACATCAGTGTATTCTCCCAGTGAAGCTTGGATTTCCTCAGAACCAAATTGATCCAGCAATGTTAAATGTCTTGTCTCATCCATCAATTCTTGGTGTTCATGCTGACCATGGATATCGACAAGAGTTCCGCCCATTTCCCGAAGGGTTGCTATCGTCACTAATTTTCCGTTAATACGACACACACTTTTTCCTGTCCGGGAAATATCTCGTCGTAAAACCACCATTCCTTCTTCAATATCTATCCCGAATTCTAATGCTTTCAATAGAATAGGATGGTTCGGGGTATCCAATTGGAATAAACCTTCTATTTCAGCTTTGTCTTCTCCATGGCGAACAAATTCTGCTGAACCTCTTCCACCAACTAATAAATGAATAGCATCAATAATAATGGACTTTCCGGCACCTGTTTCACCGGTTAAAACGGTTAATCCTTTTTCAAAACTAATCTCAAGAGCTTGGATAATGGCGAAATTTTTTATTGATAGTTCTGCTAACAAGAAACTCTCCCCCAATTAAAGCATATCAAGGAACCGGTTTGTGATGACCTCGGTATCTTCCGGTGTGCGGCATATGATTAACATCGTATCATCACCGCAAATTGTTCCTAATATTTCTTCCCAGTCAAGATTGTCGATTAATGCACCGATAGCCATTGCATTACCAGGCAGACATTTCAGGACCAGTAGGTGTCCGGCCGAATCTATCCTAACAAATGCATCAATTAATGAACGCTTTAATTTCTGCAATGGATTAAATCTTTGGTCTGCAGGCAAGCTATACTTATACCGGCCATCAATCAATGGAACCTTTACAAGATGTAATTCTTTAATATCTCGTGACACGGTTGCCTGCGTTACATTGTATCCTGCATTCTTCAGTTCATCCACTAAATCATCCTGTGTTTCAATATCATTCCTGGCAATGATCTCCCTGATTTTTATATGGCGTTGACCTTTATTCATCTTTTCACCCCATAGTCATAGAAAACATTAGAGTATTTTGTACTATAATGTCGTATCTACCCATATGTTAGCCCATTTTTCCAAACTTGTACATTTATTCTTTATAAAAATACATGTATATGCAATAAAAGGATAGGCATGGCCCATCCTTTCTAGTTTAATTTCGAATGAAATTCTTTATGTGATTCATTTACAATTTCGGAGGGGCTGACTGGTAACTGTATTTGTCCAGCTGATTCATCGCCTCTCCATTTAAGGTGAAGCAAATATTCAATATTTCCATCACCGCCGGTTATAGGTGAATACGATAAGTTTGTTACGGTAAATCCCTGCTCGACAGAAAAATGGATGATTTTCTCTATTACTTGTAAATGGACCTTTTCATCCCGAACAATCCCTTTTTTACCTACTTGGTCTCGTCCGGCTTCAAATTGCGGCTTAATAAGGGCGATAATATCACTTCCTGGTATAAGAAGTGTTTTTAACACGGGTAATATTAATGTTAAGGATATAAATGATACGTCAATCGACGCAAAGTTCGGCATTTCCCCGTTTAAGTCAGCTGGTGTGACGTAGCGAAAATTAGTCCTCTCCATCACTACGACACGTTCGTCCTGCCTCAGCTTCCAAGCTAGCTGATTGTAACCTACATCAAGGGCATAGGACATTTTCGCCCCATTTTGAAGGGCACAATCGGTGAACCCACCAGTTGAAGCACCAATATCTAATAGTATTTTATTTTGAACGTTCACATCAAACACTTTTATCGCCTTTTCGAGCTTTAATCCCCCGCGGCTTACATACGGTAGCATTTTTCCTTTTATAGTTAACGGAATATCGATTTTAACTTTTTCACCTGGTTTATCTAATCTCTCTTCATTTGTATAAACTAACCCTGCCATAATGGCCCGTTTAGCTTTTTCTCGCGTTTCAATTAAACCTCGCTCCACGAGTAACACATCTACTCTTTCTTTATTTTTCATTATTTAAGCCCTTTGCTGTTTTTTCCTTGCCAGAATGGAAATCCTTTGGATGACTGCATCCGTCGTTAAGCCAATCTCTTCAAGTAAGGAGCCGACATCCCCATGTTCAACAAATTGGTCTGGGATTCCGATTCGGTCAATTTTTGCCTGATAAAAACTATGGTCATGAGCAAATTCTAGTACTGCACTTCCAAATCCGCCTTGTAAAACGGCTTCTTCAATGGTGAGAAGCGGGATGTCTTTTTCAAGCAGGCTAGTCAACATTTTTCCATCAAGCGGCTTGATAAAGCGGGCATTTACAACCCTTACTGAAATCCCTTTCTTTTCAAGAGCCACTGCTGCTTCCATAGCCATTGGAATGGTGGTTCCAAAGGTTAAAATAGCTGCATCATCGCCGTCCTTTAATACCTCCCATGTGCCAATGGGAATAGCGCTTAATTCCTCGTCCAATGCGACACCAAGCCCGTTACCTCTCGGAAATCTAAGTGCGATTGGACCATCATCATAATTCAATGCAGTATAAACCATATGTTGCCCTTCATTTTCGTCTTTTGGCATCATTAAGACGATATTTGGTATGTGCCTTAAAAAGGCAATATCAAAAACACCCTGGTGTGTTTCCCCATCAGCCCCAACTAGACCAGCACGGTCAATTCCAATAAAAACATTTAAATTTTGCCTGCAGATATCATGGACAACCTGGTCATAGGCTCGTTGTAAAAACGTAGAGTAAATGGCTAAAAAAGGCTTCATCTTTTGGGTAGCTAAACCTGCCGCAACGGTTGCAGCATGCTGTTCGGCAATCCCAACATCATACATTCGATCAGGGAACTCACTTGCAAAGCCTTCAAGCTTTGAACCCACTGGCATTGCCGGAGTAATCGCTACAATTCGTTCGTCGCTTCTTGCCAGCTTTCGGACTGTTTCACTTACTAAACTGCTCCATGCTGGCGGCTGTTTTTTAGCAGGTTTAACAAAATCACCGGTATCGATCTTATAGGGGCCTGTTCCGTGCCACGTACCTGTTTTATCACTTTCTGCCGGTTGATACCCTTTACCCTTTTTGGTAATCACATGGAGGAGAACGGGGCCCTCCGTCTTTTTAGCATAACTAAGGTTCTCAAATAACGCATCATAATTATGACCATCAATCGGTCCTAAATATGTAAAACCTAATTCTTCAAAAAACATCCCTGAAACGACTAAGTACTTTAAGCTATCCTTGATCCGTTCTGCAGTTGCCGCAAGCTTACCGCCAACAGCAGGCACTTTTTTCAATAATACTTCAAGTTCATCTTTTACCCATTGATATTTCCCGGCCGTGCGCAATTGGCCAAGGATATTATGAACAGCCCCAACATTAGGAGCAATGGACATTTCATTATCGTTCAATATAACGATCATATCTTTTTTCTCATGACCAATGTGATTTAAGGCCTCTAATGCCATTCCACCAGTTAAGGCACCATCCCCAATCACTGGTACAACGAAGGATTTTTCCCTTTTTAAATCCCTGGCAATTGCCATCCCCATCGCAGCTGAAAGGGATGTAGAGCTGTGTCCTGTTTCCCAAACATCATGCTCGCTTTCAATCCGCTTCGGAAAACCGCAAAGCCCCTTAAATTGTCTTAAGGAATCAAATTCACGAGCCCTGCCTGTTAATATTTTATGAACATAGGATTGATGGCCTACATCCCAAATAATTTTATCCTTTGGACTATCAAAACATTTATGTAATGCAATGGTTAATTCAACAACACCCAAATTAGGGCCAATATGGCCGCCTGTCACTGACAGTTTCTCAACTAAGAATTGGCGAATTTCTTGACTCAACACTTCCAATTCTTTATTCGACATCCTCTTTAAGAAGGATGGGTCCTTTATTGATAATAAATCCATTTTGGACCACTCACTTTCATACATTTTGAAAAAATAGCCGCTAACACAATTTGTGATAACGGCATTCACAACGTTCTCTACATTGAAAACGATTATATCATACTACATTCATTACCTCAAACAGCCATCATTAATGATCTCTTGAAGCAACTAATTCCGTTATTTCTCTTAGCAAATTCGTCATTATACCTGTCTTTTTAAGATATTCTTCTGACAGGTTGATTTGATTATGTAAAGCAGCCCTTGCCCCATCCATAGTTAACAATTGTGGATAGGTACTTTTGTGGTTTATCGTATCGCTCCCAACAGGCTTTCCAATTAATTGTGGATTACCGATCAAATCTAGAATATCATCCTGTATTTGAAATGCAAGTCCAAGATGATGGGCAAACCCTGATAGATGGTCTAATTGGACTTGACTAGCACCCGCCAGAATTGCTCCTGCAATCACACTAAATCTAAGCAGCTTACCCGTTTTATGAATATGTATATACTCAAGTTCCTTAAGGGTGAGATTCTTTCCTTCTCCCTCCATATCGGCAACTTGTCCGCCCACCATTCCCTCAGTTCCTGCAGCTTTTGCCATTTCAACTACTAATTTTATTTTCTTATCAGCTGAAGCAAACTCATCTGGAAGCAACCCGATTACTTCAAAACTATAGGTTAATAAGGCATCTCCGGCTAATATAGCAATGGCATCTCCAAAAACCTTGTGATTGGTTGGCTTTCCTCTTCTTAAATCGTCATTATCCATACTTGGCAGGTCATCATGGATTAAAGAGTAGGTATGGATCATTTCTATTGCAGCCGCAACAGGCAGTCCCTTTTTGGGATCAATTCCAAATGCGTCTAAGGTTGCAAATAGCAATAAAGGGCGGATTCTCTTTCCACCTGCTTCAAGGGAATAAATCATGGATTCCTTAATAATAGAAGGAGCATCCAGCTTTTCAACTAGTGCACGGAGCTCCGAATCTAACAGATGTTTATATTCTTGTGCAAATGCGTCCAGTAACCCGGTTTCCACGTTTTATTCCTCCTCAATAGAAAAACTCTCCGTCCGACCATCCTCCGTAATGATTTGCGTCAGTTGTTCTTCCACACTTTTTAATTTATCGTGACAAAGTTTTGATAGTTCCATTCCATCTTTATAAAAAAGTATCGCCTTTTCTAATGGAACGTCACCTTCTTCAAGCTTTTCTACGATTTGTTCCAACTTTACCATTGCTTCTTCAAACGTTATGGTGCTTTCATTGGTCACTATTTTCTCTCTCCTTTATTTTCTCCACCTTACAGAAAAGGCTGCCATCCGTTAATTGAATCTGGACTTGCTCATTTTCTTTAACCTGTTTCACACTTTTCACCAGACGGTTATCTTCGGAGTACGCTAAACTAAAACCGCGCTCCATTATTTTTAGAGGACTCAATGCCTGTAAGGTCGAAAGGATTCGATCGAAGTCAGTTTGTTTTTTTGAAAGTATCTGAAGCATAGAACGTTTCATGTCTTTTTGTGTACGATCAAAATTAATTTTTGCCTTGCTTAGTGCTTGGTCTGGATGGTTTCGCTGTAACCGTTTATGGAGGACCTCATGCTGATCTTTTTTCACTATCGATAAACGAGAGGTTCCGCGAACGAGCATTTCTGTTAGTTTATCTAGCTGTTCAAGCTTTTGTTCATATAGCCGGTGAGGATAGCGAAAGGCATAAGACTTTTGAACTCGATGTAAGCGTTCCTTTTCAAACTGAAACTTTCCGTTCATCGCACGGAGTAGGCGGGTTTGCCGCTGCAGAATCCTATCCATTAACTCATCCAAATGCGGGACCGCAAGTTCAGCAGCCCCTGTTGGGGTTGGAGCACGTAAATCCGCTACAAAATCAGCAATCGTAAAATCGGTTTCATGTCCAACTGCTGAGATAATAGGGATCTTCGAGGCAAAAATGGCGCGGGCCGTCAGTTCCTCATTAAAAGCCCACAGTTCCTCAATGGATCCTCCACCGCGACCGACAATCAAAACATCAATTTCCTTCATATTATTTGCCTTTTCAATTGCTTTAACAATGGAGGGGGCTGCGTTATCGCCTTGAACTAGAGCTGGAAACACAAGAACAGTAGCGATGGGATATCGTCTTTTGATGGTTGTGATCACATCCCTAATTGCTGCACCAGTTGGTGAGGTTATAACACCAACAGTCCTTGGATACATTGGGATGGCCTGTTTTGCTTCCTGCGCAAATAAACCTTCCGCTTCAAGCTTTTGCTTTAATTGTTCATAAGCTAAGAATAATTCGCCAATTCCGTCAGGCTGCATTTCTTTTATGTAAATTTGATATTGACCGCTGGGCTCGTAAACAGTGATATCCCCTTTTACAATCACCTTCATACCGTTTTCTGGAGAAAATTTCATAAAGCGCGATTGACTGGCAAACATCACGGCAAGAATTCGGGCTTTTTCATCCTTTAAGGTAAAATACATATGTCCACTCGAATGCTGTTTGAAATTTGAAATTTCTCCTCTTACATGAATATCGCGTAAATGTGGATCGGCATCAAATTTTCTTTTTATGTATTTGGTTAGGGCATTTACTGATAGATATCTTTGCTCCTGCATAACTAATTCCTCTTTTCAACCATTCAACGAATACAGTGGATGCCCTATTAGGGACATCCACAATAAGCAATTTATATACGAGCAAAACTTTCAGCAGCGGATTTTAGTGTATTGTACATTAACATCGTAATGGTCATCGGGCCGACTCCTTTTGGAACTGGAGTAATATACCCTGCTTTTTCAGATACATCTTCAAAAGAAACATCCCCACAAAGTTTGCCTGCTTCATTTCTGTTCATTCCAACATCAATGACAACTGCCCCATCCTTCACATGTTCCGCGTTAATAAAGTTTGGAATCCCGACAGCGGAAATAAGGATGTCTGCCTGTTTTGTATGGAATTCTAAATCTTTGGTTCTAGAGTGACAATACGTTACTGTTGCATGTTGATTAAGGAACAATTGTCCAACGGGCTTTCCGACAATATTGCTTCTTCCAACAACAACAACATGCTTACCAGGGATGGAAATACCCGTTTCCTCAAGTAACACCATAATTCCGTAGGGGGTACAAGGCAAGAAAGCATTCTGGCCAGTCATCATCCTGCCAATATTAATTGGATGGAAACCATCCACATCCTTTAAAGGGGAGATGGCTTCAATAACCTTTCTTTCATCTATCTGCTTTGGAAGCGGTAATTGAACTAAAATTCCATGAATTTTGGGATCAGCATTCAATTCTTCAATTTTAACCAATAATTCCCTTTCGGTAATTTCCTCTTCCATTTTTATTAATAAAGAGTACATACCAAGTTCATTACATGCTTTTTCTTTACTTTTTACATAGGTCTGCGACGCATGGTTATTTCCAACGAGAATAACGGCAAGACCTGGAGTAACACCCTGACTTTTAAGGTCATCAACCTTTTTAGCTATTTCTACTCTTTTTTTTGCAGCGATTTCTTGTCCATTAATAATTTGTGCAGTCATTTTCACATCTCCCCCTATTCCAAGAAGCCCTAATTAATTAGTCAGTAAGAAGCTTTTGTTTCACCTTTGAAAGAACTCCGTTAATAAACTTACTTGACTGGTCATCTCCATATATTTTAGCAATCTCTATAGCCTCATCTAAAATGACATTTTCAGGAACTTCATTTCGGAAATATTTCAATTCATATGTAGCCATCCGTAATACATTTCGATCTACCGTTGCCAATCGATCAAGAGACCATTTTTCAAGGTACTGCATGATTAATTCATCAATTTCGTTTTTTTGTTCGATTACCCCTAAAACCAATTTCGAAAGATACTCGTCACCCGCTTCCCCTTCCAAAACATGTTCAATTGCATCCGAAGGTTCCGTGTTACTTACGTCAATTTGAAAAAGTGCCTGAAGCGCTTTTTCCCTTGCTGTTCTTCTCTTCATTATACCGTTAACTCCTTTAGATATATAAATAATTTTTGTCGATTTTTCATACAAGAACTATTAGTTACTTGTTTACACATAAAAAGATAATAGCATAACTAAAGGAGAATCGCACACAAAGGTGAATTTTTTATTTGCTAGGAATGTGAATAAATAAGAAAAACCAAAGGACTAATCCTTTGGTTCCACTTGTTATAGCTCTGATTCGATCACTGGCTCAATCTTTTGAGCTTCAAATTGAATACCAACAACGTGAATATTTACCTCTTCTGCATCTAAGGCCGTCATATTTAGCAGCGCCTGACGAATGTTATCTTGTATTTCACCAGCAACAGTTGGTATAGATATGCCGAACTTCATTAAACAATATACATCCACTTTTATTCCTGATTCAGTTAGTTCAACTTTTACACCTTTGCCATGGTTTTTCTTCCCTAGGCGTTCGACAACACCTGCGGCAAAATTACCTCGCATTCCTGCTACACCTTCTACCTCGGAAGCAGCAATGCCTGCAATAACTTCAATAACTTCAGGGGCAATTTCAATTTTCCCATGACCATTATTTCCTTGATCCATTTCTAAGACATTAAATTCACTCATTTAAAAACACCTCCAGCAATTAGATTGATTTCATCACATCATGCAATTCTAGGAATTTGGTATTGAAGTTGCCTTCGACAAATTTCTCATTTTCCAGCAGTTTTAAATGAAACGGAATCGTGGTATGGATACCTTCCACCACAAACTCGCTTAACGCACGTTTCATTCTGGATATTGCCTCTTCCCTACTGCTGCCGTATGTGATAACTTTCGCAATCATGGAATCGTAGTAAGGTGGAATTGTATATCCCGGATATGCTGCTGAATCAATCCGAACCCCTAACCCACCGGGCGGCAAATACATTTTGATTTTACCAGCTGAAGGTAGAAAGTTCTTCTCTGGATTCTCTGCATTGATCCGACATTCGATTGCCCAGCCAGTAAAAGTGACATCCTTTTGGGTAATCGTTAGTTTTTCACCGTTTGCTACTCGAATCTGTTCCTTAATAAGGTCTATTCCGGTGACCATTTCTGTTACGGGGTGCTCCACCTGAATCCTTGTGTTCATTTCCATAAAATAATATTTACGATTGCGATAGTCATAGATAAATTCTACCGTGCCAGCACCTGAATAATCAACTGCTTTTGCAGCTTTTACAGCTGCCTCGCCCATTTCTGCGCGAATTTCTCCATCTAAAGCCGGTGAAGGTGTTTCTTCTAGCAGCTTTTGAAGCCTTCGTTGAATAGAGCAATCTCTTTCACCCAAATGGATGGTGTTACCGTGAGTATCACCAAGCACTTGAATTTCAACATGGCGGAAATCCTCAATATACTTTTCTATGTATACACCGGGATTTCCAAAGGCCGTTAAGGCTTCTTGCTGGGTAATATTTATGCCTTTAATTAATTCTTGTTCATTCTTAGCAACACGAATTCCCTTCCCGCCCCCGCCTGCTGTTGCTTTAATGATGACGGGATATTCAATCTTTTTGACAAGTTCAAGTGCTTCATCCATATCATTGATGATTCCGGTTGAACCAGGAACAATCGGAACACCAGCCTCACGCATCGTTTCTCTGGCGATATCCTTGGTGCCCATTTTGGTAATCGCTTCAGGGCTTGGGCCGACAAATATAATATTACACTCGCGGCAAAGCTCCGCGAAATCAGCATTCTCGGCTAGGAAACCATAGCCAGGATGAATAGCATCGCAGCCTGTCAGTTTTGCGACACTGATAATATTTGTGACGTTTAAGTAACTATCTTTTGATGATGTTGGTCCAATACAATAGGCTTCATCTGCCAATTGGACATGTAGTGCTTCACGATCCGCTTCGGAGTATACAGCAACAGATTCAATGCCCATTTCTCGGCAGGCTCGTATAATCCTAACAGCAATTTCTCCTCTGTTTGCAATTAACAGTTTTCTTATCATCCTGTTACCGCTCCTTATTCTGGCTTTACTAAAAATAATGGCTGTCCGTATTCAACTAATTGACCGTTTTTCACAAGGACTTCCACAACTTCCCCATTTACCTCTGCCTCAATCTCATTAAATAGTTTCATCGCCTCAACAATACAAACGATGGAATCCTTTGAGACCTTTGAACCGGCTTTTACATATAGGTCCGCATCCGGAGTTGGCGATGCATAGAAGGTACCTACCATTGGAGAGGTAATTTTGTGTAGATTTGTAGCATCCACTTGTTTCCCTTCATCTGCTTTGGGAGCTTCCTGTATGACTTCCAAAACAGGAGCTGCTGTTGCAGCAGCTGCAATAGGGGCAGCCTGGATCACAGGCGCTATTTCAGATGCAGGTGCAACGGGACTTACTTGTGAAACAATAGTTGATGCTGCATTTTTCTTCATTTTAATTTTTGAACCTTCAACTTCATATACAAATTCATCAATACTGGACTGGTCAACCAATTTAATCAATTCACGAATTTCTTGTACTTTTAACATTGAGTAACACTCCTTGTACAACTTTAATTAGGACTTACTACTAATACTATACGATAATATTTAGTAATAGTTCAATATTTTAAATCATAAGAATACGAACATCCATCAAATGCCCCACTTCCATCATAATATTTTTAGTAGAAAAAAGGAATTTTGGGTGCCTTTTGAATTCAATTAATTATTTTTCCCATTGACTAAAGATATTAAACTAAATAAAAAGGAAAGCCAATGACTTCCCTTTGTAAACGAACATTATTTTGCATGTTGGTATTCAACCGCAACATAATTTGTTTCATCAATTTCCTTTTTCACTTCTAACATAATCTTATTTGCCTCTGAGGCAGAAGGCTTCTTTTTGGATTTGACTGTGACGATTACCTTTGATCCATCTGCTCTTACTAGAACATCATCAAACCCCATTGTTTTAATAAAGGTTTCAAGCATTTCTTCACTTTGGGCTATTTTATTCAATTTATCCATTTGGTCCTTCACTTTACTTCTTTCGTCTGCAGAAAGGTCTGTCGAGGCTAGCTCTTCGGTTAAACTCGTTTGCTCCTCGCTCCTTAAGTCTTCAAGCTTCATACGAAGTTCTGCAAACTCATTATCGCCGGCAACAGTAGAAACGACTGTCTTGCCGTCTTTCTTCACTTCTGTCTTTGTTTTACCCTGATTTTGATCCTTTGCATTTTGTTGCACTGCTGCTAGATCGTTCGTTTTTTGCTCTGGAGAGGTAATGTAATAAACTGATAACACCACCACTAAACTTAACATTGTTAATAACCATACCGTTTGTTTTTTCAAAAGCATTTTTTAAATCCCCCTTTTATTTTTTAGGCATAACAGCAACCCGGTGGCTTGGCACACCATAAGCCCTGGTAACTGCTTCCCTAATCCATTTTTTTACCTCGATATTATCTGCACCTTTGGCAACTACGAGGACACCGCGAATCTCCGGCCTTATTGTTTCTACAACAATTGGAACCTCTTGGTCTCCTTTACGGATGATGACCAATTGTTCATCTGAAGAAGAATCCACCACCGTGCGCTGCCCGCCATCTCGATCCGTTTCGTCGGTTTTTTGCGATTTAGTTACTCTATTTTTCTCAAATACTTTCTTATCGGTTGAATCAATGGTTACCACAACAGTTACATCATCTACACCCAGCATTTCCTCCAGTGCTTTCTTCAATTGATTTTCATATTTTTCCTCATACTCAGCGATTGCCTTATTTCCCGAACTCTTTTTTAGACTAAATGTCGGTACATCTTCAGAAGCAGCTTTTTCGTTTGCTCCAACAGACACCGCTGCAGTACTTGGATCTTTTTTAAACAAAATGTTACCTGCAAGCATAAAGGCGGCACCGATACATAGAACGAGAAGCATATACTGATATTTTCCTGGCTTCTTCTCGCCTTTTTCATCCAATTTCATTATTTTTTTGAGCCATGATAATGGCCCTTTATTGTTATCCATTCTTCTTTTTAATCCCCCCTTCAATCGAAACTTCCACAGCTTCTTTGGTTACATTCCATTTCTGTGATAGAAATGCGGTTATTTTTTTTGTATCTTCTGTTGATCCATTAGAAGGAAGAGGTTTTTCTGTGTTTATTTCGATTTGTTTAATCACTTCGACTGTCTTTACGCCCTGTTCCGGTTGTTTTAGAAGAACTGTTACCTTTTGGAGGTTCTTAGGGAATGCTTGGTCGCTTTTTTCGTCTATAGCTAGGTCAATTTTCTCAATCTCCAATCCGTATTGGTCCATCAACTCCTCCTTAACGTCCTTTTCCAGCTGGACAGCCATTTCTTTTAAAATATATGCATCAGTTGAAGCTTGTATTTCTTTTTTCTTTGAATCTATTACATTTTTCATATTTTTTTCTCCAGGTACTTGATAGGTGGGGATTGAACCAAGTGCTGATTCAAAGTCCTTGGAGATTAATTTAAAAATGGGCGTAAGAATAATCGCAATTAGGAGCAGCCCTGTGACCATCTTGGTATATTTTTGCATGCTGGAATTTGGAAGCAGCATGTCAATCACAGTCGCTAACAGGATAAAAAGAATAATATTTGTTACCCACTCTTTTAAAAATTCCATGGTTATGCCCACCCTCCTATCTCATCATCATCGTTAAATTTCCAGCCGCAACAATGACGGTAATACTTAAAAAGAACATCAGTGATACAATCCCGAGAGCTGCAAAAACATAGATAACACTTTTACTGATAATATCTAGACATTTAATCACTGGACCACCACCTAAGGGCTGAAGGATGGCGGCTGCAAATTTATAAATAAAGGCAATCATTAATATTTTTATAGCTGGGAAGGCAACGATTATTAGTAGGATGGCCACTCCGGCAATACCAACTGTATTTTTTAAAAGCACAGATGCACTAACAACTGTATCCGTGGCATCAGTAAACATTCTCCCAATGACGGGAATGAAGTTTCCTGTCACAAATTTTGCGGTTCTAATGGCAACCCCATCAGTAACGGCTGCCGATGCTCCCTGCACTGAGATGACTCCAAGAAAGATTGTTAAGAAAAGTCCCATTAATCCGATACTCCAGTTTCGCAAAAGGGCAGCCAATTGTGAAACTTTATACTGCTCAGACATCGTGCTGACAATACTGAGCAAGGTAGCTAAAAAGAGGAGTGGCAGGATCACATATTGCATGAACGTTCCGCTTATATTCATTAGGAATAATATTACTGGATGAAAGAAGGCAGCGGATACTAGACCCCCTGATGCCGCAATAAGGGCGAGCAGAAGAGGAACCAGTGCAAGGACAAAGGAGGTCATTGTCCCAATTGCCTCAGTAGTATAACTAATTGCGATATGAAAACTATTTAGGGCCAGGATGACCAGCACCATATAAACAATCGAGTAGGCAACCTTACTAATCGCGCTTTTCTCAAAAGCATTCTGCATGGATTGAAGAAACATGCTGAATATGGTTAACATGATCAACGAACCAAGTAATTTTCCATTCGCAACAAACTCATGAAAGGCAAACTTTAAAACGCCCTGACCCCATTGCTTAAATGAGAATTTTTTATCACCTTTTACAAAATCATAAAGACTTCCTTTTTGGCTTTCCGGGAGGAAGCCCCCATATTTATTGGTAATATCCTCCCAGAATTGTTTGAGTTCAGTTAAGTCCAAGGTCTTTAGCTGTTCGTCTACTAATTCCTGTGGAGAAAGTGGGTTTAAGGTGTCTTTAGATTCTTCGGCAGCTTGGACACTTGGAATATACAAGAAAAGAAAAAGAAGAATGATAATAGGAATAATCTGCAGCCTTTGCTTCAATGAGTAACACCTCTTTTTTAAGGTCTGTCCATTAGCTCGGAATTAGTTTGATAATGGTTTCAATCAATACAGTTAGAATCGGAATCGCCATTGCTAGAATAATAATCTTTCCTGCTAATTCAATCTTGGAGGCAATCGCGCCCTGTCCCGCATCCTTGGTAATTTGGGTGGCGAATTCGGCAATATAGGCAATCCCAATGATTTTAAGGATTGTTTCAATGTAAACCATATTCACCTTTGCATTCACTGCCAGCTTTTCGAGCATATGAATAATTTCAAAAATCTTATCCACTAAAAAAAGGAAAATGACACAGCCAGCAAATACCACTATAAGGAAGGCGAAATTTGGTTTTTGCTCTTTAATGATTAAGGCAAGAAAGGTTGCGATGAGAGCAAAACCGATAATTTTTATGATTTCAATCGCAAAGACCTCCTTTCTATTGAAACAGGAATACTGATTTTATTTTCTGAAAAAGATCATCCACGATGGAGGCTACCTGGAACAAAATATAGATAAACCCGAAAAGAGTGACCCACTGCGCGTATTCCTTCTTCCCGACTTGATCAAGTACCGTATGCAAAAAGGCTACAACAATGCCAACTCCGGCGATTTTAAAAATAATATCCACTTCTAAACCCATTGCTTTTCCCCCTAGAATAATAAAATGATCAATAATAATCCTGATAAGAATCCGAGACTTTTTACCATTTTTTCATATTTGGCTTGCCGGTCAATGGCGTCTGCTTCCTCTCTTTCTAAGTGGGAAAGAGTTAGCATAATATGTTTTTGTTGGGAAAAGCGATCATGACGGCCAAGAGTCTCCCCGAATTGCTTCATAATTTCAAATTCTCCCTGTCTTAAAGCAGTTGATTTCCATACCTCTCTTAAACTAGTTTCCCATGCTTCATTTACTGTTGTTTCCGTATCGGTAAGTTTTTTTGCGAATGCTTCAAAAAACGTGGAGAGTGGCTTAGCAAGTTGGGCTGCTAATCTTCGGGCTGCTTCATGCAATGGGGTATGGCTATACATAATTTCAGCCTCAAGAGATTGAAGCGCCGACCTTAATGCTCTAAGCTGCTTTGGCCGTGCACTAAAATTCCGGGAAGCCTCAAATCCAGTCCAAGTTGTCGCAACAATAATGATAATGGCGCCAATTAACTTAATCATTTTGTCACTCTCACTTTTTGATTCATTTCGTGCCCGCTTTCGTTAAGTATATGGGTAATGGTCCCAGGGCCCGATGACCTACTAAGGATGACAAATCGTTCAAAAATTTTTTGGTCAATTAGATCCCTTAGGGATGGCCGTTTTCTTAGTTCTTCTATGCTCGTCCCGTGCGTGGTCATGATTAGTTTTATACCAGCATGAACAGCCTCCTGAATGGCTTCAGCATCTTCTTTTCGACCAATTTCATCCACGATTAGGACATCTGGGCTCATCGAACGGATCAGCATCATCATTCCTTCTGCCTTTGGGCAGGCATCTAACACATCAAGACGGTGGCCAAAAGTTAATTGCGGAACCCCATGGACACAACCAGCAATTTCACTCCGTTCATCCACAACTCCCACCTTACTTGCCTGAATTCCTCCTGCCCTGTTGCCTGTAGAAATAATTCTGGCAATATCACGTAGCAGTGTCGTCTTTCCTGTTTGTGGCGGTCCAATAATCATCGTATGCATCCAGTTGCCTTTATAAATAAACGGAATGATAGGTTCGGCAATCCCCACCTTTTCCCTAGCAACTCGTATATTAAAAGAGGAAATATCCCTAATCGCTTTAACCTTGCCATCCTCAAGAATGACCTTTCCGGCCAGTCCAATCCGATGTCCTCCAGATACGGTTATATACCCGCGTTTTAGTTCTTCCTCCAGCGTATAAATGGAGAAATGGCTAATTTTATTTAGAAGATGAATAGCATCCTCAGATTGAACAATATAGGATAAAAACCTCGGGGCTCCCTTTACCATCATTTCAATTGGCCGGTTAACACGAATTCGAATTTCCTCTAATTCTTCTTTTTGGTCAGGAGGGATTTTGTTGATTAGGTCGGCAATATTTTTCGGTAAATAGGGAAGGATGGTTTCCATGTATGCTTCCTCCTTTTATTTGCATATCTCATTAGTTAAAATGTATGCCTGCTTGGACACAATATGACTTTCAAATCTGTTAATTCATTTCTATTTTTTGGATAAGATTAGTAGAACTAACTTTAAAAGAATAGATTTTAAAAACGGAACATTTCCGGTGTCCATTTCGTATTTTATAAGAGGGACAATAGTAAAGGGGGAGATACGTTTGTATCAATACTTGCCGCCTAATCGAAATGGATTCCATCACAAAGGCCAGTTAATAAGGGTAACAGGCGAAGGGGAACTTGCAATCCAGCCAGATTCGGCTTCAGTGAACTTAGGGGTTATCACTGAATACAAGGAATTAATCGCAGCGCAGCAGCAGAACTCTGATGAAGTGTCAAAAGTAATCAATGCACTGCTCGGACTTGGAATTCCACAAAACCAATTACAAACCTTCGATTATCGAATTGAATCGGATTACGATTACGATCAAGGGAAACAAATTTTTCGTGGCTATAAAATAACTCATCTATTACAGGTGAAAATAGAAGATCTATCAATCATAGGGAAAGTAGTGGATACAGCTGTTAAAAACGGTGTCAATTATGTCTCTAATGTACAATTTAAAGCGAAGAATAAAGATGCATTTTATCAGCAAGCCCTATCCCTTGCCCTTACAAATGCCATCGAAAAGGCCAAAACAATTGCCGGGACATTAAATGTAACGCTAATACCGACACCAAGCTTAGTGGTGGAGGGAGGGGGTACGGTTCAACCCTTCAACCACCAGTCTGAAACATTTGTTAAAAGCGTCAGTTCAACACAATTCGAACCAGGACAAATCATAGTAAAGGCAACAATCTCTGCTGAATTTCATTATCAAACACCATATAAAGCACCACTTTAATGAAAAAAAGGATTGAACCACAAATATAAGGTTCAATCCTTTTTGATTATTGCTATTTGTCATATTTCTTTGCCCAGTTGTATAACTGCATTTCTGTTACTGGTCCATTAAAATGCTCTCTTATGATACCTTGTTTATCAATAACAAATGTTTCAGGCTGTCCTGTCACATTATACAATTTCGACACCTTGGCATTATAATCGAATAGATAATTCATTCCTGCTTTATTATGATCTGTTACCTTATTTATCTTATCAATGGTCTCACCGCGATTAATCATAAGAAATGGATACTGATCACCATAGTCTTTTTGAAAAGCCTCAAGTTCCGGAAGCTCCTCTTTACAAGGTGCACACCAGCTGGCAAAATAATTTAAAATAACAACCTTCCCCTTATAGTCCGAGAGCTTGGTATTACTTCCATCAATCTTTGGAAGTTCGAAATTATAGGCTTTATCACCAATATCCGTATGTTTGCCCTTGGATACCAAACTATATCCAAAAAAGCCAAACATCCCCACAATCAGTATCAATACGAGTAATTTGATAACTCGCTGGTTCATCGTATTTCCCCCTGACACTCGAGACTTACAGTCTATTGATCGAGCTGCTTTAAAAATTCAATTTCCTTTTTAAGCTTGTCGTGTCTTTTTCCGATAATAAACATATAAGCAAAGATAACCACCCAAGCAACAGAATAAGCACCTAACATATATTCATAATTCATGATTAAACCCTCCTAATTTTCCATTTTTTCTCTTAATTTTTCTTTATATTGCTCAACTTTAATTCGCATATTTTCAAAAGAAACACCCTTATAAAGCAGGTAGGAATAAAAAATGGTAAATGCAGTAATTGTGATTAGTAATGCTGCTAACATTGTATCCTCAATCCCGCCGCCCTTTTGAGATGGGCCATCTCCAAAAACAATTGGGTGAAATTTCGTTTGCCACCAACGAATGGCGAAGAATACGATTGGAACATCTGCAAAACCAATGATGCCAAAGACTGCTGAAAGTCGAGCCTTTTTATCCCATACGCCATCCATCTGCCTAATCATTATGTAGGCAATATAGATAAAGAAGAGAATTAATGTTGTGATTAAACGCGGCTCCCATACCCACCATGTATTCCAAGCCGACCTGGCCCAAATAGGACCTGTCGTTAATACAATAATTGTAAACACAACTCCAACTTCAGCTGAAACATAGGCATACGTATCAAATATTCTTTTCCGCTTGATTAAGAACAAAATACTAAAAACAAATGTTACAAAAAATGCCATAAACGCTAACCATGCAGAGCTTACATGAAAATAAAAGATCTTTTGGGCGGCATGCATCGATTTTTCTTCCGCTGCAAAGATGAAAATAAAGTAAAGAGAAACCAACATTGAGATGACTGTAGCAGCAAACAACATTTTTGAGAGATTAGTTGATTTCGCATCTGCCACCTGTGTCTTAGGAAGCGTCGCTTTCTCTCGTTCGAGATTCATACTCATCACTTAAACCTCCAGCACATAATCTATTAATAAGAAACATACAACAAAGAAGATAACATCATACGCCGTGACCAATTGAATCCAGGCAATCGCACTCGAAAGCTTTTCCATATTCGATAAAATGATTTTCGTGGCCTGAACCACTCCAATTAAGATTGGGGTTGTAATGGGAAAAAGCAATAATGGCAAGAGCATCTCACTGCTTTTAGAATTGGCGGCCAAGGCTGCTAAGAATGTTCCAATCGCAATAAATCCAAAGCTGCCTAAGAAAATGGTTAAAATAAAATAAGGAAGACTGCCCAGAAATTTAAAATCAAACAATAAGAATAGAAACGGGATGGAAACAAGTTCCACTACGAGCATCATCGCAAAATTGGCCAGGAACTTCCCTAAATAAATACTTTGGGCTTCCATTGGTGCAACAAGTAAGCCTTGTATTGTATCATTTCGCTGCTCTGAGATAAACGATCTGTTCAGACCTAAAATACCAGCAAACACGATAATGACCCAAATGACTCCTGGAATAACAGCCTTAGTTGTGTTATTCGCCGGGTCAAATGCAAAACTGAAAACAACAATCACAAGTCCCGCAAATATAATCTGTGTCGTGAGAATTTGTTTTGTTTTTAACTCTGAATATAAATCTTTTTTTGCTAGGAAGAGGGCTGTTCGATATAAATTCATGACACAGCCTCCACTTGAAGCTCATATTTTCCAGAAACATAGCCTAAATTTTGATTTTCTATCTTAAAGTCATCGACAATCTTCCCATTCTTCACAATGATGACCCGGTCACAAATTTCAGCTGCTTGTTTGAAATCATGAGTGACCATCAAGGTTGTTGCACCCTTTTCTTTCATAGAAAGAATCACATTGTTGAGAATCGTAATTGCACCTTGATCCAGCCCAGTATGAGGTTCGTCTAAAAGTAGAACGGCCGGATCATGAACAATTGCCCGAGCGATAGCAATCCTCTGAATCATACCGCGTGAAAAATTCTTCACCGGTTCATTTAAAAAGAAGGACAATCCTACTTCTTTTACAAGTTGAACGGCTTTTTGTTCGGCATCCTTTACCCCATATATATTCCCAAAGAAAACGAGATTTTCTAACGGGGAGTAATGATCATAAAGTAAGCTGGAATGGGGTAAATAACCTAATAATTTTTTGATTTCAATCTGGTTTTTTTTCAATTCCATTCCATTAATCAGCACTCGTCCTGATGTGGGTTTTATTAAGGTTGCCAGCACCTTTAACAGCGTACTCTTACCAGCACCATTTGGTCCAAGTATCGCTACCGTTTCTCCTTTTTCTATATGGAGATCTACACCACGCAGTATCAGCTTATTGTCAGCTTGCTTGGTTAGTTTTTTTATTTCTATCATCTGCAGGTCCCCCCCAACAAGCAGTTACTCAACAAAATTGCGTAAATTTAATTTAACCTGGACTAAATGCTGTTTATAAGCAGTAAGCTTTGCCTGATATTCATCCTCTGAAAGCTTACCCTCTCCAAAGGTTTCTTCCAATTCAATAATCTTATCCATAATTGCCTTTTGCTTCATCATCAAGAGCTTAAAGGCTTTCTCCTCCCTATCTGCTCCGAGCCTTTCCTCTTCTAGCCTTGCTTTTCTTCTAAAATAGGCAAAATAGGCAATTCCCGCAATAATAATGGCCCCAATAATAATCATGAAGATATGCGGGTTAAAACGATGTAATGGTGATTGCCCCCACATTCTTAAATGTCCGGGATTGTGAAATGCAGGTGCTGTATGGGTAACAGTGCTATTTTTTTCACCTTCATTGGTTGCGGCTTTGGCTTTGGTTTCATCAACAGCAGGCTGTTTGTCTTTATTATAGACAAGTGTAAAGCTCTGATTTTCCTTAATACTTTCGATACTGTACCCAAAGTAATTTTGATCATCAAATTTGAAAAGACCTTGACTAGTTGCGTCGGCGCCTTTCACCTCAATACTGCCTCTTCCCTCAGGCACAAGAATCTGCATCATTTGAATAGGATAATCAACTACAACATTGACTTCTTTATCTTTCGGCATTCGATAACTGTATGGCAGCACCATTGTTTGATTTGCCGGGATTGGTGTTGTGGTAATAAAGCCCTTCTCCACTTGTTCAAAAGCAATCTTATTATCTAAAAAATTTAGATCCTTTGCACCTTCAGGCAAGGTTACATGTAATACTGCCTTACTTGTCCCATCACCCTTATATTCCGCAGCTGAAGTGTTGGTATAATTCGTCATATTCATTAGATTTGTTGAACCATCTTCTGCCGGACTAACGACAAGGTAATGCATATCAATGGTGATTTTAGCATCGGAGGCTGCTAAACCAAATGTAGGAGTTAGCAGCAGCACTCCAAGGAGGAGGGCGGTGATTTTCTTGATCACTTTTCTTCCCCCTTTTTCTTTTTGTAGCTCTTCATTTGCGCTTCAATTTCTTTTTCCACTTCTGCCATTAAATCATGATCAACAGCTGGTTCAACGATCTGTTCTTCTTCTCTCATAATATTGGCCACTTCAATTTCGTATTGCTTCTTTAAATGTCTATAATCTGCATGTGAGATTTTATCCATTTTGTATTCAAACTCGATCTCATTTAGAGTTGTTAAAAGCGCTTCTTTCGTTGTCGCTAAATCCTGCCCCTTGGTTCCTACATGTAAATAGGGTAGACGATCCCACTTAAATAGCGGTGCCAATAGTAGAAATAAACAAACAAGCGCCAATACCGCTGTGAAAAGCAGCGAAATGATTGAGATATCGTGCATTATGTTCACATCCTAAAGATACTTTTTGCGTTCTTCATCGATCATGGAAGAAAGGATTTCTCCTTCCACTTCATCCTCAGTGGTCTCATATTCATTGACTGTTTCTTCGGTTCCTTTTTTCTTCACCCATTTACGGATGAGGAGCAACACAGCTACTCCAGCTACTCCTATTACCACAAATGGAAGAACCCATGCAGTCAGGCTAAAACCGCTTTTCTCCGGTGAAGTCAATATTTCTTCACCGTAAATATTGACATAGTACTCACGGATTTTATCCTTATCCCAGCCTTTGTTCATCATTTCAACTAAGTCCTTTTTAAAATCAGTTGTCAGATTACAGGTATTGGGATCACATTCGTAATGATCCTGCCCGCAGCCACAAGTGCAGGCAAATTGCTGGGCAACCGCTTTGAATTCAGGAGATTTATAATCAAACTCTTTTGCTTCCACGCGAATAAAAGAACCTTGAAAGATAAACGCAATAATGAGGAGCCCAAGATACATTTTATTTTTCATTTTAAGATACCTCTTTGCGTACTCCTGTGTATCTCGGAGTGACATTTCCATATTTTCCGTTCCAAACGGCGAATAGTGCACCAATCACGATCATGAAAGAACCGAACCATAACCAGTTCATCATCGGATTTATTTTCACTACAAATGTGGCTTTACCATCATCCTCCCAAGCACTTAGGACAATATATAGGTCTTCTTTAACGGAAGAAATAATCGCCACTTCGGATGAAGGCTGTTCCCAGTTTCCATAGAATACTTTTTCAGGTTGGAAAGTTCCTAACTTTTTCCCATTCCTAAATACAGTTAAGTCTGCATAAACGATATCGTTAATTCCTTCTTTTTTCTGGTCTAAACGCTCATAGTTGATCCGATAGTCCTTAAGTTCAATCGTCCCCCCAAGAGGTACCGTTTTCATAGTCTCAACATCGTAGTTTTGTGAGCCAATAATCCCCATAGTAATGAAAGCAATCCCAAGATGAACGATATATCCGCCATATCTGCGGCGGTTCCGGATCATTAAACGATATAATGCTACAATAGGTGTTTCTTTCGTCATTTTTCTTCTAGCTTTTACCCCTCTATAAAACTCTAGGAAATGGGTAATTAATAATAGAATGATAACTCCGTAGCCAATGACGGCCCACGCTTTTTGAATCCCTAATACCACCATGAGTGACATGCCAACAATCGCAAGGATTGCTGGAATCATAAAGTTTTTCTTTAGATTTTTAATAGTAGAACGCTGCCAGGCAAGCATGGGACAAACGGCCATGACAAACATCATCGATAAAAGAATAGGTGCTTCCACTTTATTAAAGAATGGCAGACCTACAGTTACTTTGGTACCGCGAATAGCTTCAGATACTAGTGGAAAAATGGTTCCCCAGAACACAGCAAATGCCGCCCCGACAAGTAGTAGATTGTTAACTAAGAAGCTGCTCTCTTTTGATACAAACGAATTAAATTCCCCTGCACTGCGTTTAAGCAGGTTGTAGCGGCTCATTAAAACATATAATGCGAGAATGACGGCAATACCCATGAAGATTAAGAAGTATAATCCTAGATTTGAATTTGCAAATGCATGGACTGATGTTAGAACGCCGCTTCGTACAAGGAATGTTCCAAACAGTGTAAGTGCATAAGAAACAATTATTAGGCTGATATTCCATATTTTCAGCATATTTTTCCGCTCTTGAATCATCACGGAATGTAAGAAGGCGGTAGCTGTTAACCATGGCATAAAGGAAGCATTTTCAACCGGATCCCATGCCCAGTAGCCGCCCCAGCCCAGTTCCACATATGCCCACTGACCGCCAAAGATATTTCCAAGACTTAAGAATAACCAAGCAACTATCGTCCAGCGTCTCGTCATTTTAATCCAGAAATCATCAACATTTTTCAGAAGCAGGGCAGCCATTGCAAAGGCAAATGGAACGGCAAGACCTACGTACCCAAGGTAAAGGGTAACAGGATGAATGATCATTCCAGGGTTTTGCAGCATAGGGTTTAACCCTTTTCCTTCAATCGGAACGGTATCTAATAATAAAAATGGTTTTGCGACAAATCCTAAGATAAAGAAGAAGAAAACCGCATTGGCCATCAGTATGGCAGAGATGTAAGGAACCATTGGATTTCCTTTCATCTTCCGCGAAAAGGTAATCATAATCATGTAAAGAGTTAAAAAGAATGTCCATAATAATAAGGAACCAGCATTTCCGGCCCAAAGAGCAGTTAGTTTATAAATGATTGGCAATTCACTGCTTGTATAATCACTTACGTATTCGTACTGGAACTGAGATGTTGCTAAAAGGTAAAACAAGGAAAGCATCGCAAATGCTGCGCAGATAAATAATGCAATCATTCCACCTTTTCCGCTATTAATAAATTTTTGGTTTTTGGTACTGATCCCCAAGGTAAGAATGAGGAGCGAAAAAATGGCAATGGCTAATCCAATATAAATTGTTGCGTTGGCAAATAAAAACATGTCGTCACCTTCTTATTCTTGAGCCTGTTATTTTTCTTTCGGTGGTTGATTTAACTTTTCTTTATGTGTTTCAGGATCATAATCCTTCATGTCTTTACCTTCATATTTTGAAGGACATCTAGTTTTCACAGATTCAGCTGCAAATGTATCTTTTTTAGTAGGAGATCCTTGGAGAATGGTAATAACCCCTTCGGAAAAGTTATCAGGTTTGGGCCCTTTATGAATGACATGCATAAGGTTACCTTCGTTGTCTTTTACATCAAATTTCAATTCAATTTTGTCTGGATTCCATTTAATTGAGTCTTCAATTAATAGACCCTCTACTGTAACAAAGTCCTCTTTATGCTTTTCTTGTGTCGCTATTAACTCTTTCATTGTTAACTCAACACCGCTCGAACCCGGCGTTGCTGCCATAAGAAGGAACACAATAGCTCCGGCTATAATAAATCCTCCTAGCATCACAATCGTATTCTTTTTCATTCGACCCACCTCATTACATTAATTTTTTCATTTCTTCTTCATACATTTCTTGGTCAATCTTTCCGGTTAAAAGCTTTTTCCGTAGTTCTTTCTTTTCTTCAACATTTGCTGACATGGTATCCTTTTTGCCGGTCGTATGCTTTGGTTGTTGTTTACTTTTTGTATTCTTATTTGCTGTTCCTCGTCGTGTTACGGCATTACCTTTCAATCCTAGGAAAACAAATAGTCCAGCAATAATAAGGGCAATTCCAATAATCGATGCTCCGCCTACGCCAATGATTGGACGCTTTGAATTGTCCGTTCCTCCTTTAGTAACTTGGTCTGTTGCCGTCACTCCACTATGGTTTTCATCATTTGGCGGTTGTTTTTTATTGATTGCTTCCATGGTAGATTCTGTTCCGTCTTTCTTATAGGAGAAGGAATAGTTCAAGTTATCTCCAGCTTTTACATTTTTATATTGGTAGTAATATAGCTCTTCATCATACTCACTTTTTGTATTGCTTTCCGCCTTAGGCTCAAGCTTGATTTCCTTTGCTTCCATTGGTGCGTAAAAGACCACATCCAATTGTTCAATATCAGCATTATTAACTAGTTGATATGTAAAGCTCTTTTTATCTTTAACGTCGATAGATTTGGTATAGTACTCGATGACAAATTTATATGTTCCATTATTTTTGATTGCTTTTGCCGGCTTCCAGGTCACAATTCCCTTTTCTTTGTCTACATCATATGGACGTTGTACTTCTGGCTTATTCTCTTCTGGAAACTCCGCTACCAAATAGGCTTCAAATCCTTTTTCCAATGCCGGGACGGGAATTTCAATTTTCCCCTCATAGTCCTGACCGCTCTTGTTGGTGATGGTTCCGTATTGACCTACAAGTAATGACGGGATATCTCTTGTTCCCCAATCCTCAGGGTAATCAAACTCCGGCATTACCTGAACTTGCATTTCTTTAAAAGGAAACTTTTCTGCCTGAAATGCAGTTTCAGCACTAGCTTTTGGGCTAATAAAACTAGTGAGGAACGATGCAATGACAAACAATGCCAACCATTTATTTTTGTGCATATTAATCCTCCTTGACCTTCAAAAACTTACTCATAGAAGGTTCCGTTTTTCACTATAGACCTCTTTGAAATAAATATAACCGCTATCAAACCAATGTTGTTGACGCACTCTTGAACATTTTGTTAAAGGATAGAAACGTTTGTGTTTTTGTCAAAAAAACACCACAAAATGGACACAAATTCCAAAAGAGGAAAAAGAAAAACCCTGATTCCTATTTGGATTCAGGGTTTTGATGTCATTCTATTATTTTTTCTCTAAGGAACGAATATAAGTAACAATATCGGTTATATCCTCTTTTTTTAATTGCCTGGCACCTTCAAGTCCTTTTAACGAAGGGCCCATTCTTGTTTCTTCCCGACCATAGGCTGTACCAATCCAAATTTGCTGATCCGTTGTGTATTTTAAATACTGGGGATTGGCGAGAGCGGTTCCCATTTTCAATTTACCGGCACCTGCTTCGCCATGACAATTAAGACAATACAAATTATATTGTTTTTCTCCACGTTCCAGATCACCGGAAATTACTTTTGGTACATCAAATTCAATATCTTCTGTTTGCCAATTCCGTATAAAGTCGACAAGATTTAGTAAATCCTTTTCGGATAATCTAGGTCCATAAGCTGGCATACCAGTGCCTTCCCTGCCAAATTTCACGGAATTATACAAGTCTTTATCTGATACAGAGCTAAGAAGGTTCTGACTATTAAGTGCAGTTCCAGCATTTGCACCTTCACCTTTTCCTGTGCTCCCATGGCAGATAAGACAATTTTTTGTATATAGCTTTTCTCCTGCGGCAATTGCTTTCGAATTCTTCCTGGCAAAAATATCGCTATTACTTATACAAACAATAATTCCAATAATAATCAAAATATAGAACCCGATTAATATTCTTTTCATGGGTTATTCCCTACTTTGGTTCAGGTGTTGGAGTTGGTTCCCCAAAATCTTCATACTTCTTAGTGATTAACTGATAAATTTTCTTAGGACTTTTACCGTCAAGATGCATTTCGATCGCCTCCCGGGCGATATCAATACAGACGTCTCACGATATACCCATCGAATCCCATTCTTTAACAGCATTATTTGATCCCATTTGATCAATAAAGCAATCTAAATTACTTTTATGACCATCCTGTGCAAAGCATCCGCAATAGCAAGGGACTTGTGCAACAACCTCCGGATAGGTGGATGCCAAGATATAGGTCTCTTGAATTTTTTCCGAAGAATTTAATACATAATCTGGAAGTGGCGTATGTTTTTTATCAAGCGTCACATCATCCATTTTAGAGCTGCAGCCAGCTGCTGCAATCGCAATTAAAATGAAAAGGAACAAAAGAGATGTTATTCGTTTCATAGTTCTGTTTCACCCCTTCCCTTTAAGGTCTTATTCTAGTTTATTTTAACAAAAAGGGACTGGTCTAATTGTTCCTAATTCTTACTATTTAGTGAAGTTTTTAATCTTATAAAAGTGGTAATTATAATATGAAAAGCGCATGCGCCCTGGTCAGCGGCGTATGGCCTGGAGCGCTCCAACTGAGATAAAGGAAACACTGAGAGCGGAGCGATCCGATGTTGACTTATCGTAGGGCGGAGCGCGAAGGACACTAGCCGCTAGGGCGCTGGAGCTAGACAATTCTCGAAGTCGAAATCTATACTTTCTTATTTATTTAAAAGAAAAGGTCTTTGTCCGGTTTTCGGACAAAGACCTTTTGATTGGAAACAAATTACGCACGTGACACGTAAGAAGCTTCTGTTGTATTGATGATTAATTTATCTCCTTGGTTAACAAAGAATGGAACTTGAACCATTAGACCCGTTTCAAGGGTTGCAGGCTTAGTGCCGCCGGAAGCTGTATCACCTTTAATTCCTGGCTCCGTTTCCGTTACCTCTAATTCAACCGTATTTGGCAATTCAATACCCAATGTTTCATGATTAAACATCATAATATGGACTTCCATGTTTTCTTTTAAAAACTTTAGTTCGTATTCAATATTGCTTGCTGGAAGTTCTACTTGTTCATAGGAATCCATATCCATAAACACATGAGAATCACCGCTTGCGTACAGATATTGCATTTTTCGGTTATCGATTTGCGCTTTTTCTACTTTCTCACCGGCACGGAATGTTTTTTCTTGAATCGCACCATTCCGAAGATTACGCAGCTTTGAACGTACAAACGCTGCACCCTTACCAGGCTTAACATGTTGGAAATCCAGGACGCGCCATAGGCCTCCATCTACTTCAATTGTTAACCCTGTTTTAAAATCGTTAACAGAAATCATAATTAAATCCTCCTAAATCCATTACAGTATAATTAGTTCTTTGGTTGAATGGGTAAATGCCTCGTTACCGTTTTGGGTTATGAGCGTATCATCTTCAATTCGAACACCGCCAAGACCTGGGATATAGATACCCGGTTCACAAGTTACAACCATTCCTGGTGCTAAAGTAACTTCAGATTTCATTGATAAGCCAGGACCTTCGTGAATCTCAAGTCCAATGCCATGACCTGTTGAATGACCAAAGTAGTCTCCAAAACCCTTTTCCGTTATGTAGTTTCTAGTTAAAGCATCCGCTTCCCTACCTGTTAGTCCTGGTTTGAATCCTGCCATACCAAGTAACTGCGCTTCTAGAACAATGTCATAAATTTCTTTAAGCTTGGGATTGGGCTCACCAACAGCAACTGTTCTGGTTATATCAGAGACATACCCATTGTAATAGGCACCGTAATCCATAGTAACAAAATCTCCAGCCTCGATCACTTTATCACTTGCGACACCGTGCGGCAATGCAGAACGATGACCTGATGCAACAATAGTATCAAAGGAAGATGAGGTCGCTCCGGCCCTTCTCATAAAGAACTCTAATTCATTCGATACCTCAAGTTCCGTTTTTCCAGGTCGAATGAAGTCTAAAATGTGTTTAAATGCAGCATCAGCAATATCTGCTGCTACCTTTAATATCTTAATCTCTGCATCGGTCTTAATCAAGCGTAACTTTTCAATTACATCGGAAATCGGTACAAGTTCAGCTTCCACTTCTTTCTCATATACTTTAAATAAAGAATAGGTAACATGAGCTTCCTCAAAACCTAGTTTTTTAATTCCTAATTCCTTAGCGAGTCGTGCTATTTCTTCAGGAATGGAACCAGAAAATTTGACAATTTCAAAACCTTGGCACTGTTTTGATGCTTGCTCAATGTAGCGGAAGTCTGTAATAAACTGCGCCTTATCGGCTGTAATGAAAACAACACCGGCAGTTCCGGTAAAGTTAGATATGTAACGGCGATTAAAAGGACTGGTAATTAGAATTCCATCAATACCATATTGCGAAAAATTCGATCTTAATTTATCTACTTTTTCCATAAGTTTCTACTCTCCATTTCTCTTCTGTCAAGGATAAGAATAGTTTAACACAAACTGATAATTCAAACTAATCTTGGGCTTAGGTTGAAGCCTCGTTCACTTGCACCTTATTAAGTTCAAACTCGTAATTAATGGAATATCCAATGAAAATTCCATATACGATATATAAACAAATGGATGTAATGACGGTATCCCTGCTTAAATCTGAAAATGGCTTCATTCCGGGAAATAGAGGATTCAGGATAAAAAATACCAATAGAAATAACACGACACCATAACCAAGACCAAACCAAAATCCTTTGAATTTCCGTAGTAAAGCGTAGTAAACAAACGCAGCAATAATCGATAATGCACCCATAAGTATAATGGAGATAACTGTCCCGAGCCAGCCATTTTTCCAATCACCAAGAGCCCATGGTTCGATAATGACATGGGGGCTAACTTCTGTAAAATTAAAAAAGGACGCAATGTACCCAATCGTTCCCCAAAACAGCCCTCCAAATAAACCTGTCCAAAAAACCATTACAGTAAAGGACATTTGTTTTGGATAATTTCCTAACTTTTTATTATCTGACAAAGTAATAACCCCCTGTTTTTTTGTTAACTTTGGAAATATCCTTACCATCCATGCCTTATGATCAGCAAGCAATTCATTTGATATGATGATGGTAAATTCAAGCATTATTATGCCCATTGCTGTCCAATCTTTACATGAAAAAATTTTTTCACGAAATTTATTTGGAAATATTCTGTCTTCCTAGAGGTTTTTTCATTTTTCTAGTAGAATAAATGTAAGTACAAACAGATTTTTCATATGTCTGCAATTGTGCAACTACAGTTTAGGTTGGTGTTCATAACCATGTCCAATTCTCAAAAACCCGTATATGGCGGCCAAGCGGTCGTTGAAGGAGTCATGTTTGGCGGAAAGCATCATTATATTACCGCAGTTCGCAGAAACGACCGTTCTGTTGAATATTTTCATTTACCGCGAAAAGCAAATCCTGCTTTAACAGGATTTAAGAAAATCCCTTTCCTACGCGGGATTATTGCGATTATTGAATCTAGTGCCAATGGGTCAAAACATTTAAATTTCTCAACAGAGAGATACGATGTAGATCCAAAAGACGATGATACAATAAAAGAAAAAGAAGTTTCTAAGTTAACCATGTATTTAGGTGTAGCCGCTATTGGTGTCCTTTCCTTTTTATTCGGGAAATTTGCTTTTACGTTAATACCAGTCTTTTTAGCAGTCCTAACGAAACCCATTTTCCCTTCGGATTTTGCTCAAGTTTTGGTTGAAGGTTTCTTTAAGCTTTTGTTGCTTCTTACCTATATATACTTTGTTTCACTTACCCCGTTAATCAAACGAGTGTTTCAATATCATGGTGCCGAGCATAAAGTAATTAACACCTTTGAGGCAGGGGTAGAGTTAACTGTCGAAAATGTTCAGGCACATTCTCGACTGCACTACCGATGCGGCAGCAGTTTTATTTTATTTACCGTTATCGTTGGTGTGTTTGTTTATATGTTAGTGCCTACGTCACCGCTATGGTTACGAATAGTCGATCGGCTTCTCCTCATACCAGTCGTGTTAGGAATTGCTTTTGAAGTCTTGCAGGTCACTAACAAACTTCGTTATATTCCAATTTTGAAGTATTTAGGACTTCCAGGGCTTTGGCTTCAATTGCTAACGACGAAGGAACCAAATAATGATCAAGTGGAAGTGGCAATTCTTTCCTTTAACGAATTACTTAAACGGGAAAGGGAATCGGAATTTGAAATGGAAAGTAAAGAAATTGTCTAAATCTTTGTTTTTATGTGTTTAAAAGAATAAAAAAATGCTTAAGATGCTCTTAGGGAGGTGGCATTCTTGAAAAATCGGGCGCCTGTTATTATTGTTGGGATACTCATTATTCTTGCTCTACTTGGCCTTTTCGGTTCATTTACAGCCAATCCTGCCGGTTTCATTCAGAGAATAGCTGTCATCGCATTGATCGGACTGGCGATATTTTTCCTTTTTCGTAAGTTTTCAAATTCGAGCCCTCAGAAAAAAGAGCAGCGGGCATTTCTTAAAGCAGCAAAAAGGTCAAAAAAACGATTGCAGCAAAAGAGTGGGGATACAACCATGAAAACCTCTTCTCTTGGGACGTTAACAACATTAAAGAAAAACAACAAGACCAAAAAGAAATCGCCTGCTCACTTGACTGTTATCGACGGAAAAAAGGGAAAAAAGAAAAATCGAGCGTCTTTTTAGACACTCGATTTTTTTAATACCCCCATTTATTTAAAAATATATTTGCATGTTCTCTTCCAATTTCAAATAATTTTTGCTTTTTTTCCTCTGTTAAATTAAATTCAATTAAAGATACTCCTTCAGCTTTTATAAAAATAATATTTTCGACATGTTTCTTCGAAATATACCGTTGATCATGGGCATCCTTCATGGTCTCAAACAATGCCCCCATTAGTTGAAAGCCATTTTTTATTTGATGTTTTTCATGTTCATATTCGCTGGGGCTCAATTTAATCCCTAGTACCGGCCTAACTTTTTTTACATTATCCTTATCAAAAAGCCACATGGGAAAATTACTAAGGACCCCGCCGTCCACCAAAATATTTACACCATCTATTGAGCGCAATCTCACAGGTTCAAAAAAGTAGGGGATACTGCAGCTCATTCTAATTGCCTTTGCAATTGAGAATGAGCCAGGGGAAATTCCGTATTTTTCCAAATCATCAGGCAAAACGACCATTCGCCCATTGGAAAGGTCTGACGCGATAACTCTTAAGGCATGGGACGGAAGATCAGAAAATGTCCTTAGCCCTTTTGCTTCAAGCTTTTCTTTCATCCATTTTTCTAGTTCATTTCCCTTATAAAGACCTAGCCTCCAATAAACATGCAGCCATTTCGCAATTGAAAATGGAATGATGGATTTCCGGGCATCGAGCATTTTGGGCAAATCGAACTCGTCAACTAATTGATAAATTTCTTTACTCGTATAGCCTGCGGCAATTAAAGCTGCAACAATGGATCCCGCACTTGTTCCCGCAACTCTTACAAACTCCAAACCCCTATTTTCAATTTCTTCATAAGCTCCAATGAGTGAAAACCCTCTAATTCCCCCTCCGGAAAAAACCCCGTCTATTTTCATGGCAGCCACTCCTAAGATGAACTCATTTTTACATCTTTAATCAGCACATCGCCAAAATAGTACATTGGACAGGGGGAAAATTTTTATTAAGCTGGACATTTTTTGTACCCATTTTGTCTACATAATGTTCACCAGTCTATCATTTTTCTTCATATCATCAACATATCGATTTCATACACTTACCCTATCATTTTATGATTCTCATTAATTTGTAAAGGCGGAGAACCTTATGGGTATACGGAAGGAAAGAATAAAGGTGTACGATATGACCTGTACATCATGCGAAAAGCGGATTGAAAGAACAGTAAAAAAGATAAATGGTGTGATCGAAGTTAAGGCGAATTTTACGGGCCAATTCGCAGATGTTGTGTTTAATGAGGAATCATGTAGCAGGGACCAGATAAAGGCAGCAATCAATCGTATCGGCTACAGCACTGAAAATGGCAAAGGCTTTAAGGTCATTGGAATCATTATGGTTGTTGCCGCTATTTTTCTGCTTGGCATAAATACCGGCAGCTTTAATATGGAAGATAAGCTTAAAAATGCTTCCTATGCCGTTTTATTTGTTGTTGGGGTGATTACTTCCCTCCATTGCGTAGGAATGTGCGGCGGAATTATGCTTTCACAAACCATTGGGAAGGAAAGTAAAAATAAATTTGAAGCAATGAAACCGGCTATTTTATATAACCTTGGAAGGATTACAGCCTATATCATCATCGGGGGAATCGTTGGTGCGATTGGTTCTGTATTTGCACTTTCACTAACCACTAAATCTATCATGCAAATTCTTGCCGGTGTATTCATGGTTATGATGGGCTTTAATATGGCAGGTTTTAAGGCGTTTAGAAAGGTTCAGTTTAAGCTGCCATCTTCTGCTATAAAAATGTTAACGAAATCAAAACCGAAGACACCGTTTTTTATTGGCATGCTTAATGGGTTAATGCCTTGCGGTCCCCTGCAAACGATGCAGCTTTATGCGTTGGGTACCGGCAGCGCAATCAGTGGAGCGCTATCCATGTTCATGTTTGCCATTGGAACTGTCCCGCTAATGTTGACTTTCGGGGCTGTATCAAGTCTTTTAAGTAAAGGCTACACAAAGAAAATCCTTAAATTTAGTGGAATTCTCATTGTCGTTCTTGGCTTAGTTATGAGCAATAGGGGTTTAGCACTTGCGGGAATGAATTTTAGCCCCGGCTCTATGTTAGCTAATGTGATCACTTCCGGAGATGATTCCGCTTCGGCCGCAAATGCTACAAAAGCTACCATCAAGGATGGGATTCAAGTTCTACATATGACAGCCAACGTTTATGGCTATACACCTAATACGCTTTATGTTCAAAAAGGTATGCCTGTTAAATGGGTCGTAGAGGGTGAACAAATCACAGGCTGTAATAGTACGATTGTTGTTCCTGATATCAATGTTGAACAGAAACTTCAAACTGGCAAAAACATTATCGAATTCACACCGGGTAATGAAGATATTCCGTTTAGCTGTTGGATGGGAATGAAACGGGGAGTCATTAAGGTAGTAGATGACCTAAAGAAAGTTAAAACAGCAAGCAGTGGCGCCAAGGGTATGGATTCTTCGACCAATTCTACGGCACCGGCTTCTAATCAAACTAAGCCAAGTATTTATGGTACTGATATTAGCTTGGTCCCTACTGAACGTTTAGTGCAAACGATTCAACTATCAAATAATGAACAATCCATTGCCATTAAAGGTATTGGATACGAACTAGAACCGCTCATCATTGTTGCTAATCAAGCATTAAAAACGAAGATGTCCATTGATTTAACTTCTTTTGATCAGCCTAACGGATCTTTTATTATCATGAATGCCAATACTAAACAAATCGTGACTGAATTTACTGGCGCGAAGGAAATCGTTGATATTGAATTTTCGATCGAGAAAGCTGGCACATACGGTATTTATCTAAATGAAGAGGAATTGCTTGGAATAATTGATGTTGTTAAAGATGTAAATTCCGTTGATTTAGAGGATATGAGAAGCAAATACATTCAGTAAGTAAAAAGTTAATAATTTGGGATGTTATCCCCAACTTATTAACTTTTTTTATTTTCATTAAAATAGATCGTAAATTTCGTTCCGATTCCTACTTTACTTTCTACATCTATACCAGCATTGTGAAGCTGCAGAATACTCTTCACGATGGTTAAGCCAATCCCCTTCCCTTCAATTTTCTGCCTGCCCATCTCCCCGCGATATAGTCTTTCAAAGATAAAGGGCAAATCTTCATCCTTAATTCCCATCCCATTGTCACATACTTCGACAACAATATTTTTTCCATTTTCATATAATTTGATCAGCACTATGCCTTCAAATGTAGTAAATTTAATGGCATTAGCGACAAGGTTAATAAATACCTGTTTAAGTTGGTCTTTGTCACCAGTTATCAAGTATTTATGATTCGGTTGAACATGATACTGAAGACTGATATTCTTTTTTTCTGCATCTAGGTAAAAGCCCTTGCAAATTTCAGTAATGAATTCATCCAGATAGATGGTTTCATAGGTTAGCTTTGTACTTTCAGCTTCAAAATGCTTTAACACATTTAAGCTATTAATTAATTTTCCGAACCGGATGACTTCTTCATTTAAAGCATGTAATTTCTCAGTTGTCACCGGATATACGCCATCAATCATCGCCTCTAGATTATTTTGCAAGACATTTAATGGGGTTCTAATTTCATGTGATATATCGGAAACTAACCTTTTCCTCAGTGTGTCCTGATACTTTAATTTTCCCGCTAAGATATTTACACTTTTTTGTAAATCTTCCAGCTCCAAAAGATTACTTTTAATACTGGATTTGGTTTCAAAATTTCCTTTAGATAAATTTACTGATAACTGTGCCACATCTTTAATTGGATTGGAAAATTGTTTTGAAAAATAAAAGCTAAATCCGCCTATAATAATGAGGGTCAGAATCCCGCTGGCAATAATGCTTTTATTAATGGAGCTTTTAAAGTTGATATCCTCCTCTGTGAGGAGGATTGATGAATACTGCCCAATATCGACATATCCCACTTTTTTTGAATCTACCTTTATGGCAAAAGTTTTGGTTGTGTAAACACCATTCTTCTGAGTAGGCATTTCATTCATATTTAGCTGGTTTTTGATTTCATTAGGATTCATTCCCCACACTGTTTGTTTCTTATCATCCATTAGTGTCAAGCAATAATTCCCCATATATGCCTCATGCATCAACTCAACACCAGTATTTACTGACCATTCCCCTTCTCTCTTGTAAACATCTTCCAAATAGGTGACAATTCTTTGATATCTCCTATTTTGAATATCAACCATATATTGATCAAACTTATTGGTAACGGTAAAGTTGACAAACAATGTAACGAGCAGGATGGTGGCAAGTGTACACAGTATAAATAAAATACTTAGTCTTTTACTGATGGAGTGCATTTAACACACTCCCCCAAACTTATATCCTGCTTTCAACACGGTTACAATATATTTGGGATTCTTCGTATCCTTTTCAATCTTTTTACGAATATTTTTGATATGGACATCAATTGTCCGATCAAAGCCATTAAATTCTTCTCCATATAATGTATCAATGAGTTGATCCCTTGATAAAACCTTTCCTTTATTTGCAACAAGTGTCCTTAATATATCGAACTCATTTGGAGTAAAGGACTTTTCCGCACCGCTAACTTTAATCGTCCTTTTCGCGCAATCTATTAGCAGATTCCCATCATCAAAAATGACACTAGATGAATGAACCCTACCGTTTAGTCTGCGGAAAAGAGCGTTTACCCTCGCAATCAACTCCCTTGGACTAAATGGTTTGATTAAATATTCATCCGCCCCAATCCTTAATCCCTCGATGCGGTCATTTAAAGACCCTTTTGCTGTCAACATAAAAATATGAACATCAGAGGTTTGTCGAACAATTTTACAGACCTCTTCACCGCTAATATCCGGCAGCATTAAATCTAGAATAACCAGGTCAAATCTTTCAGCCATAAAAAGATCAATTCCTTTTAATCCCGTATCAGCGGAGCGAACCAGGTATCCTGCTTTTTCTAAATAGGCTTTTATTACTCCTAAAACGCTTTGTTCATCTTCAACTAATAAGATCTGATTCATGGAAATCACCCTTAACGAGAATTTATATGTATTCAGTATAATAGCTATAGATAGTGTAAAAATTGAAAAAGGCTGACAATTATGTGTCAGCCCAATAAAAACAATCTGTCGTTAACATTCTATAGTTTTACTTTTTGTAATCGCAATGCATTCAGAACAACCGAAACAGAACTGAATGCCATCGCAGCACCGGCAAGCCATGGTGCAAGGAACCCAAGAGCCGCGATTGGGATTCCCAATGAGTTATAGGCCAGCGCCCAGAACAGATTTTGTTTAATATTCGTAATGGTCTTTTTACTCATAAAGATGGCATCTGCAATGCTATTTAAATCACCGCGAATCAGTGTGATATCGGCCGCTTCCATTGCGACATCTGTACCGGTGCCAATGGCCATTCCAATGTCAGCAATTGCTAATGCCGGGGCATCATTAATTCCATCTCCAACCATAGCCACTTTCTTGCCTTGTGACTGCAATTTTTTGATTTCATCGGCTTTTCCCTCGGGAAGAACTTCAGCGATAACATGATCAATCCCCGCCTGTGTGGCAATTGCCTCCGCAGTCCGCTGATTATCACCTGTAATCATAATGACATCGAGTCCCATTTCCTTCAAACGCCCGATTGCCATTTTGGAAGTTCCCTTGATGGTATCTGCAACAGCAACCAACCCTGCATATTGTTCATTGATCGCCACAAGCATGGCAGTTTTACCAACCGTCTCTAATTCAGACATTATTTTAAGAGATTTTTCAACATTGACATCATACATGTTCATTAATTTTCGTGTACCAATTAACACTTCATTTCCATCCACAGTTGCTTTAATGCCAAACCCGGGGATAGCTTCAAACCTCGAAACCCCCTTCAAAGGCATTCCCTTTTCTTTTATTCCTTTGACAATAGCTTCGGCCAGCGGGTGTTCCGATTGTTTTTCTGCTGAGCCAACGATTACTAAGAATTCTTCTTCAGTCCATGTTTCAACTGGGAAAACATCGGTTAGTACAGGAGTTCCGTTCGTAACCGTGCCGGTTTTATCTAGGACAACAGCAATAATCCGGTGGGTCATTTCTAAATGTTCGCCGCCTTTAAAAAGGATGCCGTATTCAGCAGAACGACCGGAACCAGCCATTATCGATGTTGGCGTAGCAAGCCCTAGGGCACATGGACAGGCAATGACAAGGACTGCAATCATTTTCTCGAGAGCCTCCGCAAAATCCCCTGGAGTTGCCCATAGATACCACACAATAAACGTTAGAGCTGCTAAGCCCACAACAATCGGAACAAACACACCGGAAATTTTATCAGCAAGTCGTTGAATAGGAGCCTTTGAGCCTTGAGCTTCCTCCACTACTTTAATAATTTGTGCTAACGCTGTATCTTTACCGACCTTTGCGGCTTTAACCTTTAAAAAGCCATTTTTGTTTATGGTTGCACCAATCACGGGATCGCCGATTTTTTTATCAACAGGCACACTTTCACCGGTTAACATCGACTCATCAATTGCTGACTGACCCTCAATAATAATCCCATCAACTGGAATCTTTTCACCCGGTTTAATATGGAGGAAATCGCCAACGACTACTTCCTCAAGAGGAATTTCTAGCTCCATTCCTTCTCGTTCGACAACGGCCGTCTTCGCCTGAAGTCCCATCAATTTTTTTATGGCTTCAGAGGACCGGCCTTTTGCTTTTGCTTCAAACAACTTTCCTAGAATAATCAAGGTAATTAATACAGCACTCGTTTCAAAATAGAGCTCCACCATATGAACCTTACCGCTAATGGTTAAGATGGCCTGGTAAAGGCTGTAGAAATAAGCGGCTGAAGTACCCAAAGCAACAAGTACATCCATATTGGCGCTTTTATTCTTAAGCGCCTTATAGGCCCCGATATAAAATTGGCTGCCAATGATAAACTGGACGGGAGTGGCCAGTAGAAACTGGAACCAAGGATTCATAAATATTTCTGGTACCCAAATAAAGGATGTAAACGAAAAGTGGCCAGCCATTGCCCATAATAAGGGCACTGACAAGATCGCCGAAAATAGTAACTTTTTCGTTTGTTTGGCAATTTCCTTTTCGCGATAGTCACTAGAATCCTTCGCTCCTTCTTTAATCTTTGCTCCGTAACCCAGATTCTCAACCTTTTTTATTATATCGTTTGTCGAAAGGACGGAGCCGTTGAACTCTATTGTTGCTTTTTCAAGAGCCAAGTTCACATTTGCCTTGATGACTCCCTCTAATTTATTTAGGCCTTTTTCAATTCTTGTTGAGCAGGCGGCACAGGTCATTCCGGTGATGTCAAGCTCTGTCTTCTCAGTAACAACCTCGTACCCTAAATCTCTAATTTTCTTTTCAATATCGTCAACATTGATTTGCAATGGGTCATATTTAATGGCGGATTTTTCTAAGGCAAGGTTTACATTAGCCGACTCAACACCAACTAGCTTGTTTAGACCCTTTTCAATTCTTGTTGCACAGGCCGCACAGGTCATCCCCGAAATTTGTATATTTGTTTCTTTGAGACTATGACTCATAAAAGCCAACTCCTTATACCCCATATAGGTATATAATTTAGGAAAAAGAACGTGCTATGAGAAAGCACGTTATTTTACTACTTATTTCACATCGTAACCTTGGTCATCGATGGTTTCTTTAATTTGATCCAAGGAAACCTGCTGCTTGTTAAATTCCACATCAACTGTTGCAGCTTTTAAATTTACCTTTACAGCGGCAACTCCGTTTAGTGCACCAACACTTCCTTCTACTGCTTTCACACAATGGTCACAAGACATACCTTGTACGCTTAGAGTAATCTTCTCCATAAAAAACCAACCTTTCATTGTTAAAATTTTATATGTGAACTACTATGATTGTATACTACCATACCCCCCTACCCTATGTAAAGGGGTTGGCTTTTATTTTTTTAAAAAGATTTTTGGCTTTTCATCATTTGTTCAAAATCTTTTTCAATCATAATTTCATTATATTTTTTTATAACGGTACAAACAGTGTCGAAAATCACTTAATTAGTTGCAACGTACTTGATTCTCAATACTGCCTTTTTAATTTAGAGTGACCAATACGTTAAGGTATCAAATATACCTAACAGGAGCATTAGGACCCCAGCCAGTCTTTGAATACTAGTGCCAAATTTCCTTCCCTTTTTCATTAATACACCACCACCACCAAGATACCAAATAATCAAAATGACGAATAAGAGCGGTAACGCAGTTCCTAACGCAAAAATGGAGGGAAGAATAAAGCCATATGGGCTTGACAGCACTACTGGCATTAATGTGACGAAAAACAAAATAAACATGGTTGGACAAAAAGCCAAAGAAAAACTAAACCCTAGCATGAAAGAACCGAATTGATTTTCCCGCTTGTACTTTGTTGATTGTTTAAATAGAGTGATAGTCCCCCTTAATTTTATAAAACCCAACATATATAATCCCACAATGATTAAGATTGGGCCCATAATTTTCCGAAGCCACGGAAAATAAAGGATGAAATTTTGTTCAATTCCTTTTCCCAGCAGCCAAACTAATCCGCCTAATAGGGAAAAGGCCACTATTTTACCCAAGGTAAAACTGAAAACATCCTTCCAGACAATTCTTTTTTGAATCGAACTGTTTCCATACAGCGTGATTGCACTTATATTTCCCGTAAGCTGGCACGGGGCAAGGGCTCCTACCAGTCCTAGTATTAATGCAAATATGATCGGCCAGGCTTCTAAACTATTGGTCATATTCAAAAACGGTTGGCTTAAGACAGAACTTATTTGACTAAATAAATTGTACATATACTCACCCTGCCATGTTGGAATAGATTTACGATACCATAATAGGATGAAGAACATGTGAAGAATGTAGATTGTTCAAATAATTGCCGCATATTGATCATTTTTATCTTCTTTCATGCATGATAAAAGAACTCCTCATTGCAGCATGAAGGGCAAATCTTTCCTCTCGATCACCCTCTTTGTCCTTCATCTCCCTTATGAATGCCAAATCCACCTTACCAATTACACGATTTGTCCTTCACTGAATTTAAATTTGAAAAAGGGATGGAAAATAATCTCCATCCCCTAAAACTCTATAAACCACACTTTAGTTGGGCACCACAATTGGTACAAGTATTACAGCCGCCCATTTCTTTAACTTTTCCTTTGCGGCAGACCGGGCAGGTGTTGCCAACCTCAGAACCGATTGTTACATCTGTTGATCGTAGGTCAGTAATGGTATCAACAAGGACAACATGCTGCTTTGGTTTATCTTCAAACATCGATAATTGCTCGTTTGTATTTTCCTCAGCTTTAAGTGTTAATACTTGTGAATCCCTTGATCCGTCCACATAGACAGTACCCCCCTTAGCACCACCACGATATAGGCGTTCGTAAACCTTTTCTACCTGTTCGACGCTATAGCCTTTTGGTGCGTTAACGGTTTTACTGATTGAACTGTCAATCCAACGCTGGATCACACACTGAACATCTGCATGAGCTTCAGGAGCTAACTCCATCGATGATACAAACCAATTTGGAAGATTGTCTGCATCTGCTTCTGGATGCTGTTCTAAATATTCTTGTACAATATCTGCTTTTACTTCGATAAATTTACCAAGACGTCCGCTGCGGAAATAAGAGAATGAGAAATAAGGCTCTAATCCGGTGGAAACCCCAACCATTGTTCCAGTGGACCCCGTTGGAGCAACAGTTAGCAAATGGGAATTTCTTATTCCGTTTTCTAATATCGATTGACGGATATCTTCAGGCATTTTTTTCATAAATCCCGTTTCAATGAAAGCTTTTCTTAAACGGTTTGTATCTTCCCTTGTTTCTCCGTTTAAGAATGGGAAACTTCCCTTCTCTGTTGCTAATTCAACTGATGTTCTATAAGCTGTCGTTGCAATTGTTTCAAATACTTGATCAACAAGTCTATTTCCTTCAGGTGAACCATATTCCGTTTCACAGTAAATCAGTAAATCGTGTAATCCCATTACACCAAGTCCAACGCGGCGCTCACCAAGGGCTTGCTTTTTATTTTCTTCTAAGAAATATGGTGTTGCATTAATAACGTTGTCTTGCATTCTGACGCCAACTTCTACCGTTTTCTTTAATTTCTCAAAGTCAACAGTTTTTGTTTCTTTGTCTGCCATTTCGGCAAGGTTAACAGCGGCTAGGTTACACACTGAAAATGGTGCGAGAGGTTGTTCCAGTTTGTTATCCTAGAGGCTTTTTATCCCCTAGTTCTAACAGTTGAATTCCTGTTAGTTCAGCATATCTTTTCATTACACACTTTTTGCATAAATATTAACAATTCTTTTCTTCCACGATCTTCACCAAAAACTGCCTTTGAAATGACCCTAATATCTTTCACATCGAACAGTTTTTGAATGTCTTCTAATAATGGCTTAATAGTGGTTTTTACCCTATTGAAAGGAGTTGCAAGAACAATTTCTTGATTTTATTTCCACTATTTTTTTTAGCTTATTATCTTTATCGTAAAAGAAAAAATCTGGTTTATACAATTTATAACCTAAATCAAATACCTGGGCTTCATAGGCCCAATGAATCGAATAAAAATCAAGGTATCTAGCATATGCGTATTCATAAGAACTTCTTAAATAATGCCCTTTGTAAAAACCCGCATACCCTCTATTCACTTTAATCACCTTAATTCCATTCATTCAATAATCGACTATGGTTTTGTGTGTAATGTTGCGGCCTCGTGGATGGATTATATTCTGCTGTGCAGGTTCACCATCTATGCGTTGCCCCTGACTAAACTTTTACATCTAGCCTTCGGTTCGGATTAGCCTCTCAGCCTTCCCGCTTAATTCCGCAATTTTTAACGTGAGGCAAACTAAGCCACTTCACCACACGGATTAGTTGCAACAACTTGTTGTCCATATGCTTTAGCATTGGTCATGTCGTTTGCATTATCAATGAAAAAGATTCCCGGCTCGGCAGAGTAAGTAGCACAAATGTTAATTAAATTCCATAACTCTTTTGCTTTAATCTTTTTATACACGCGTACTTTATGTCCGAGTTTTTCCCACGCGCGGACATCTCCGACTTGATGCCATTCTTCATTGTAAATTTTCATTTCCTCTTCGTTGTAGTGTTCAACATACGGGAAACGAAGTTCATATTCAGCATCATTTTCAACGGCTTCCATAAATTCTTTTGTTAAACATACAGATATATTTGCACCCGTTAAGAATTCTGAATTATGGACAGTGTAATTTCCACCTGTAGCTAATTTTTCTTCTGCATCAGCAATGATATTTTCATCAAAACCACCATTACCTGGGATATTTTTGTAGTTAACAATTCCCTGATACATAGCAGTTTCTTGCAGGGTCAATGGTGTGAGCTTCAGCTTATCTTTTGCATGCTTTTTAATCGTTTCGTCGTTGGTATTTTCAATTAAGAATCGTAAAATTCTAGGATTTTGCATCTTAGAAATAATAAATTCAATAATGTCTGGGTGCCAATCCGCTAGCATGATCATTTGTGCTCCGCGTCTTGACCCACCCTGCTCAACCAAATGCGTTAACTTCGCAATATCATCCAACCACGATACCGATCCAGATGATTTTCCGTTAACGCCCCTAGCCAAGGTATTACGCGGTCGCAACGTTGAACCATTTGTACCAACACCGCCGCCGCGGCTCATGATTTCCATTACTTGCTTACGATGGTCAGAGATACCTTCGCGGGAATCTGCAACGAACGGCATTACGTAACAATTGAAGAATGTCACGTCAGTATTTGCCCCAGCACCATACAAGACTCGGCCTGCTGGAATAAAGTTCATCGTTACAAGCTCTTGATAGAACCTTTCAAACCACTCTCTACGCTTTTCTTCCGTTTCTTCAACAGATGCAAGGCCTGTAGCATTCCGCTTCGCAATTTGCTCGTAGAAGAGCTCCAACGGCTTTTCAATGACATCTAAAGACCGGATGATGATCCCTGTACTTGTTTCCTCAGGATTGTCGAGCGCTCCTCTAAACTCCTCTTCAATCAAAACCTTAGCCTTTTTATTTTCCCAGTCAATTTCCATGATCGTTCCTAAACCTCTTGCTGGAAATTTCGGATCTTCTTTAATCGTTAAAACAACAAAGTCGCCATTTGTTAGGGTAATTTTTGCTGTGTCTTTGAAGGTGTAACGGTCTAGCATGACCAAACGTGAAACACCCTTATGAGTTATTTTCATATCTGGGGTAACCGGGTGTACTTGGGGGAACAGGCGGATATCCTCATTCAACCTTTCAAAATCAATATTCATTTTTTGTCTAAAAACTACAGACATGAGAACAACTCCTTCAATATAAATCTCTCTTATGTTAAGTTCTAGTAAGTTTTGCTATATCTAGTTGTCTTAATACACTTACGTTAACAAAATAAATCATAAAAATCAATATATAGTACCGAAAATATTTTCGACACCACTATATATTGTATGACGAGCAAATAACATTAATTTTGTCAAACTTAAAATAAACTAGATTTGGGAGAAAACAAAAGCTATTATTTGTTTTTCGCCCTAAAACAGGAAAATTCAACAAATTTTGCGGCTTGCCACTTTTTTTAAAAAGAAAATAGAAAAAGCGGCCGCAGCCGCTACCAATTACCGTTTAAAATTCCATTCATCACTCTCATAGCGTTCTTTTGCTATTCTTTCAACATATGCAAGTTCTTCATCCGTTAATTGATATGGTTCAAGATCAATGTTCAGCCCCTCAGCAAACCCCTTATAAAAGGCCTCTTTTGCCTCTTCTAGTGAAATCCGCCTTGGACTGATTGCATTAATGGCAACCGCCTTATCCTTGAAGGCCTTCTTCATCCGTTCCTTTACCCGTTCGCTTGAATATTTAAACAAACTAAACAACTTATCTTCATCCAAATCCAATAAAATGGCTCCATGTTGAAGGATGACACCCTTTTGCCTTGTTTGCGCGCTACCTGCTACCTTCCTGCCTTCCACCACCAGCTCATACCAGCTCGGTGCATCAAAGCAGACAGCAGAACGTGGATTTTTCAATGCATCTCGTTCCTCTGCTGTCATTGGTACAGCAAAATAAGCTTCAAGACCTAAATGATGAAAGCCTTTTAGAATTCCTTCCGATATTACCCTATATGCCTCTGTTACAGTTTTAGGCATTGCAGGGTGCTCTTCTGAAACAATGACACTATATGTAAGCTCATGCTCATGGAGAACGCCGCGCCCACCCGTAGGTCTCCTGACAAACCCCAGCCCATGTGCTTTCACCGCATCCATGTCAATTTCTTTTTCAACCTTTTGAAAATATCCAACAGACAGGGACGGAGGATTCCAGCCATAGAAACGAATGACGGGAGGGATTTTTCCCTCGCTATGCCAATCTAGCAATGCTTCATCCAACGCCATATTAAAAGATGGTGAACTATTTCCAGAATCGATAAAACGCCAAACTTCTCTGTTCATGAACAAACCTCATTTTTTTATAATCATTTCGATTTTAAGTCTACCAAAATCTGATATGATTTCAAAACAAGTTGTTTCTGCTATAATTTTAATTAGGCAAAAGTAAAAGATTTTTCGCTAATCATCTTTATCTTTACTCTAATGACTTATATAATAAAAGCTAGAGCAAGAAAGCTTGAAAGGGGCAAAAAGAAGTTGAGTTCACTTTATGGTTTATTAATCATTCTCGCAGCAGTTATCATTTACTCCGTTACCACCTATTTCTTTCAGAAGAGGATTGTTAAAACGGTAACAGAAGAAGAATTCCGTGCAGGTTACAGAAAGGCACAACTAATAGATGTTCGTGAAGCGAACGAATTTGATGGCGGCCATATTTTAGGAGCACGTAATATCCCAATGTCACAAATGAAAATGCGTATGCCAGAAATTCGCAAAGATATGCCTGTTTACTTGTATTGCCAAAGTGGTATGCGCAGTGCGCGTGCAGCACAATTTTTACACAAAAGAGGCTACAAAGAACTTACCCAGCTTCAAGGCGGTTTCAAGAAGTGGTCTGGTAAAGTAAAAACTAAAAAATAATAATGACTCTAAAGTTCCAGGGATATCCCCGGAGCTTTTTTTGTTTCCAAAGTTAAGAAAGATCAGATTCATTTTTCGAATCTGATCTTTCTTCCCATTTTACGCTCTTTGATATTTTAAAACTGGTTTACGTGCTGCCAGCGTTTCATCTAAACGGCCAATGACCGTTGTATGCGGTGCCTCCTGAACGACTTCAGGATTTTCTTCTGCCTCTTTCGCGATTTGAATCATGATATCAACGAAGGAATCAAGTGTTTCTTTTGATTCTGTCTCTGTCGGCTCAATCATGATACATTCTTCCACATTTAATGGGAAATAAATGGTTGGTGGATGATAGCCAAAATCAAGCAGACGTTTCGCTATATCCAATGTGCGGACGCCTAATTTTTTCTGGCGTTTACCACTTAATACAAACTCGTGCTTACAATGCTTATCGAATGGTAAATCATAATGCTCAGCCAATCTCCTCATCATATAGTTGGCATTTAATACAGCATACTCCGTTACTGCCTTTAAGCCATCAGGACCCATTGAACGAATATAGGTATACGCACGAACGTTGATTCCAAAGTTACCATAGAACGGCTTCACGCGGCCAATAGATTGCGGACGATCATAATCAAGCACGAATTCTTCGCCGCGCTTTGAAATAATTGGTTTTGGCAAAAACGGAATAAGATCTGCCTTTACACCAACAGGACCCGATCCAGGGCCGCCGCCACCATGTGGACCTGTAAAGGTTTTATGAAGATTTAAATGAACAACGTCAAAGCCCATGTCGCCGGGTCTTGCTTTTGAAAGAACAGCATTAAGGTTTGCCCCGTCGTAATAAACTTTTCCACCCGCTTCATGAATAATTTCAGTGATTTCGATTATATTTTCTTCAAAAAGCCCTAGTGTATTCGGATTTGTAAGCATGAGTGCTGCCGTATCATCGCCAACGACCCTTCTTAAATCATCTAAATCAACAAGACCTTTGTCCGTTGATTTGACTGTTACTGTTTCAAAACCTGCGATGGTAGCTGAAGCAGGGTTTGTTCCGTGGGCAGAATCAGGCACGATTACCTTTGTCCGGTTAAGATCTCCATTTGCCTCATGGTAGGCACGGATTAGCATTAATCCAGTCCACTCCCCATGTGCACCTGCAGCAGACTGTAAGGTCACTTCATCCATACCGGTAATTTCTATTAAATGCTGCTGCAAATCGTATAAAAGCCCCAGTGCCCCTTGAACAGAGCTTTCGTCCTGCAGTGGATGGACATGGGCAAATCCATTAAAGCGGGCAACATTTTCATTGATTTTCGGATTGTATTTCATGGTACAAGAACCTAACGGATAAAATCCTGAATCCAGGCCATGGTTTCTTTTCGAAAGAGCGGTATAATGGCGCATAATATCAAGCTCAGAAACCTCGGGAAGTTCAGGTTCAACTGCGCGAAGATAACCCTCGGGCAGCAGGTCGCTAATCTCCAATTCAGGAATATCCATTTCTGGAAGACTGTATCCGATTCGTCCCGGTGTGCTAGCTTCAAAAATGAGTGCTTGGTCTTGATTATGCATGCAGATCCCCCAATTCTTTCACTAAAGTATCGATTTCTTCCTTCGTCCTTTGCTCTGTAACGGCAACGAGCATATGGTTAGCGAGCTCAGAATAGTCGCGTCCCAAATCATAACCGCCGATGATTCCTATTTGTAACAGTTTTTGATTCATTTCTTTAACAGGCTTATTTAATTTCACAACAAATTCATTGAACGAATAGCCGTCATTAACGACTTCAAATCCTGCTTCTTTAAAAGCCATTTTTGCATAATGTGCCTTCTGTAAATTAGCTGCAGCCATTTCACGGACACCTTTTTTACCTAGAGCCGTCATTGCAACAGAGGCAGCAAGGGCGTTAAGTGCTTGATTTGAACAGATATTAGATGTAGCTTTTTCACGGCGGATATGCTGTTCCCGGGCTTGTAGAGTTAAGACAAAACCACGGCGGCCTTGATCGTCCACTGTCTGACCGACAAGACGTCCAGGTACCTTCCGCATCAATTTAGTTGTAACCGCAAAATAGCCGCAGTGAGGTCCGCCAAATGCAGTTGGAATTCCAAACGGCTGTGCATCCCCAATGACAATGTCAGCGCCAAATTTTCCTGGAGGAGTTAAAACGCCAAGTGATAATGGATTGCTGCTAACAACAAACATCCCTTTAGCAGCATGAACGATTTCCTCAACCTCTTTTAACGGCTCGATTCTGCCAAAGAAATTTGGATATTGAACAATTACCGCTGCAACATTCTCATTCACCATTCCTTTTAATGCATCAACATCTGTCACGCCATCTTTCACCGGCACTTCTACCACTTCAAGATACTGGCCTTTTGCATACGTTTTTAAAACATCGCGATACTCAGGATGGACTGCACTAGAAACAACGATTGTTTTCCGTTTTGTATGACCGGCACTAAGCATTGCAGCCTCTGCAAGTGCAGTTCCCCCATCATACATTGAGGAGTTCGCCACATCCATTCCCGTTAACTCACAAATCATTGTTTGGAATTCAAAAATGGCTTGCAGTTCACCTTGAGAAATTTCCGGCTGATATGGTGTATAGGCAGTATAAAATTCAGAACGAGAGATTACATGATCAACGATGACGGGCATGTAATGATCATAAACACCGGCACCTAGAAATGAGACATTTCTTTTAAGGTCGGCATTGCGGTCAGCTAACATGAATAACTCTTTCAGTAGGGCAGTCTCAGACTTAGCCGCTTTAATGTTGTATTCACCCTTAAATCTTACCTTTTCCGGGATATCGCTAAACAGTTCATCAATTGAGGAAACACCAATCGTATCAAGCATAGCCTTCTTATCTTGTTCAGTCATAGGTAAATAACGATGTTTCATAAACCTAACTCCCTCCTCATGTCTACTTTTGTCTTTTATAAAAAGGTGTTGAAACCACTGAAGCTTTTAAACGTTTCCCACGAATTTCAATTTCTACCTCAGACTCAAGCCCAGTAAATTCCGTCTTAATAAGGGCAAGACCGATGTTTTTCTTTAAAGAAGGTGACTGAGTGCCAGTAGTTACCTCTCCGATTAGCTCATCACCCTTGTAAACAGGATATCCGTGGCGAGGGATTCCGCGATCAATCATTTCAATCCCCACTAATTTTCTTGATAATCCATCTTCCTTTTGCTGTTTAAGGACTTCTTTGCCAATAAAGTCAGATTCTTTATTTACTTTTACAGCAAATCCGATCCCTGCTTCTAACGGCGAAATTTCCGGTGATAGTTCTTGCCCATAAAGAGCTAAATTCGCTTCGAATCGGAGGGTATCGCGTGCACCTAGACCACATGGGATGACACCCTCTTCTTTACCCGCCTCTAAAATTGCTCTCCACAATTCGACAACATCTTTTGCATCACAGTACAGCTCAAACCCATCTTCACCGGTATAGCCAGTTCTAGATACAAGTGCCGTTTTGCCATTTAGGTTTACTTCCTGCTTGAATTTGAAAAAGCCAATTTCACTTAAATCTGTTTCGGTCGCAAGTTTTTGTAATACCTTTTCAGCAAGCGGACCTTGTAAAGCAAGTTGAGCTGTTTTTTCTGATAGGTTTTCGATGCTAACCTCACCTTCTAAATGCTCTTCAAGCCATTTATAATCCTTTTCAATATTTGATGCATTCACGACTAAGAGGTAATGGTCATCTTCGATTTTATAGACAAGTAAATCATCAACCGTACCGCCGTTTTCATAGCACATTGCAGTGTATTGGGCACCGCCGTTTTTGACTTTTGAAATGTCATTTGTCATCATTTTTTGCAAGTAGCGTAAACTGTCAGGACCTTTTACTTCCACTTCCCCCATATGGGATACATCAAACAAACCCGCCCGTTTGCGGACTGCTTCATGCTCATCCTTAATGCTTGAGAATTGGACTGGCAGCTCCCAACCACCAAAATCGATGGTTTTCCCCCCATTTTCTTTGTATACATCGAAAAGCGGAGTACGTTGTAATTCAGTCATCCAAAAATCCCCCTTCAGTCTTTTATTCTGAAAAAATTGTTATCCTTTTTTTCTTTTTAGAAAAACAAACAGGTGTGTGGTTAGTCCGAAAAAGAGCATAAAAAAGGACAGAAACCTCCCTTTGAATAAAGAAGGTCTCTGTCCTTGCACCTGAAAGTTTACCGAAAATGGTTTTCCCCTTTGGTGGCTGATCCTATTGGTCAGCACTCTCCAGAGCTGCGTCAAACAAGAGTTCTTTTGCCTGAGAGATTCACAAATCTGCTTGCTCCTTCGGCGCTACAAAGTAGTCTCTCCCCTTGTTGTCATTCGCATTATAATATTTTCCAATTTGGTCATACTAATTATACTTATAAAATAAATTACCTTATTAAAATATTTAAAACTTTCAAAGCTATTTTCATCCTACCATTAAACCAACTCATTGGGCAATAACTTTATGATAAAAACGGAGTCCCTTTCTCAAGTTAAAAATTGGTTTCACACTAGAGTAGATAAAGTATGAAAAGGAGCTGATTTCATGTCGGTCGAAATTGAATTTGATTCCTCTTGGCAGGATGATTTTTTACATAGAATTGACAACGATGGCCCATGGGGGAACTGGGAGCTTTTTAAGCTGGCAATCGGAGTTGAAAAACATTTGGTAATACCTGAATTTGAGGGTTTACAAGCCCCAGGATATTTACCGAATTTAACTCCCCTTCCCCACCAGCTCGAAACAGCCAAGCAAGTAATTGAACATATGAACGGAAAAGCCATCTTAGCGGATGAGGTGGGACTAGGAAAAACGATTGAGGCTGGCTTAATTTTAAAAGAATATATGATTCGTGGATTAGTAAAAAAGGTATTGATTCTCGTACCCGCTTCATTGGTAACCCAATGGGCGATTGAGCTGAATAGCAAATTTTTTATCCCTGCGATTACCCAAAGGAAAAGTTATGTCTGGGAACAATGTGATGTCGTCGTTTCCTCCATTGATACGGCCAAACGAGACCCCCATCGTAGTATTATTTATAATCTGGACTACGACCTAATCATCATTGATGAAGCACATAAATTAAAAAACAACAAAACAAAAAACTACGAATTCGTGCAAAATCTTAAAAAGAAGTTTTGTTTACTATTAACTGCCACACCGATTCAAAATCGTATTGAGGAAATTTTTAATCTTGTTTCCTTGCTTAAACCCGGACATTTAGGCAGCGAGACGTCATTCTATGAAAAATATAAACGCGATGCAAGATCTTTAAATGATGATGAACATTTAAAAGAATTGGTAAACAAGGTGATGATCCGGAACCGCCGCGCTGATACAGGAATTGAATGGACGAAACGGCATGTGGAAACCATCCCGATTGAATTTACACCTCCTGAAAAAGAGCTATATGACGCGATAAATACTATGAAAAACGAAGGTGATTGGCTTCAGTCAAGTGCCTTTTCAGTTATGACACTGCAACGTGAAGCATGCAGCAGCCGAGAAGCGGTTTTTTATACGCTGAAAAACATGCTTCAGAAAAAAGAGAATCCCACCCGTGCTTTCGAGGAACAAATACAGTTCCTGATTAACAAGGTGGAAGCCGTTCAGCAAAATTCCAAGGCGGAAAAAGCCCTTGAATTGATTCAAAATGTGGATGACAAGGTCATCATTTTTACCGAATATCGTGCAACACAGATGTACCTGCAGTGGTTCTTAAAACAACATGGGATTTCGTCTGTACCATTTCGCGGCGGCTTTAAACGCGGGAAAAAGGATTGGATGCGGGAATTGTTTCAAAAGCATGCACAAGTATTAATCGCGACAGAGGCTGGTGGTGAAGGCATTAATTTGCAGTTCTGTAATCATATTATCAATTTTGATTTACCATGGAATCCAATGCGGCTTGAGCAGCGAATTGGCCGGATTCATCGTCTCGGTCAAGAAAAGGATGTTATGATTTACAATTTCGCCATAAAAAACACCGTGGAAGAACATATTTTAAAACTACTTTATGAAAAAATACACCTTTTTGAAAAAGTTATCGGTGAACTAGATGATATATTAACCAAACTGGAATTTGGCAATATTGAAGATCATTTGATTGATATTTTCGGACAATCCGCATCTGAAGGAGAGATGCGAATAAAAATGGAGAATTTATCTTCGATGATTGAATTTGCCGAGAGTATGAAGGAAGGGGATTCACATGCAGCAGCAGGAAATTCATAACTTTCTTTTGAATTATTTTAAAGCCAATGAATGCCCAATAGTTGAAAATAAACTGGGCCATTTAACAGTTCAACTAACGATTGAGCTTGATAAAGAACTAATGAATCGGCCGTTTTACTGGCACTTTCTAGAAAAGACCGGTGGAATACCCAATCCAATGCGGCTTACCTTCATCACCAACAAAGAAAATGCCCCTGAAAATTTGAAGGGCGAAGTCATTCATTTTGGTTCACCACGTTTGCATCAAATTTTTCAATCAACCAAAAATCTCGCCAGTTATATCCGGCTTTATGAGAACCATCGGCAGCGGGGGAATCAAACCCCCTTGCTTCCATGGTTGTGCATGAACGTTAAGATCTCCTATCATTGTGACCGGAAGCGCGATGTTTTTAAATCCATCGGTTTGCAGCTCATTAATGGGCAAATGGTTGAGAATTTTCACGACCGGTTACTGCAAATACCATTGACACCAAAAATACCGGATTATTCCTTCACATTATCACCTTTAGTTCGGCCAAAAAGTGGAATGGCGAGGGTTGAAACGTATTTAAAATCAGTCATTTCAGCGGAGGACCATTCATGGGCTGATGAAGCACGGAAGCGCTGGGATCAGGATTTACGGTTGTTGGACCATTTTTATGAGGATGCAGAAGATGATAATGAGAGCTACACAACAGAAAAACAGGCGCTCCAGGAGCAATACGAACCAAAGATTAGCATTTCCTTCATTAATGGTGGGCTCTTCTATTTGACGGAAAAAGCGATATAAAATAAATGCTGCTGTTTGGGCATCTAAAATCAAGAGGATCCACACTTATCGGTTTGGGGGCAGGTCAAGCACCTGTGCTGATAAATAGACGGATAAATTCCGCTTAAATAGTAATTATTATTAAAAAGAGCTAAAATAGACGGATATAGTCCGCTTATTAACTCGAAAAATTCGAAAATGGGAGACCTTTCTTTGCATAATCGGAAAATCTCCCCTTATTTACCCCCAAAAGACCTCCATCCTGCATTTAAATGGAAAATCTCCGTTTATTTTACTTTTGCTGGATAAAACGAAACTCGCAAATTACTATGGAAAATTTTACTTTTTTATATAATCGATAATGCTGCCAATACGTCTGTCATTTCGGTGCGTAATTTAAGAAAAGTACCTCAAAACAGAACACTTTAGACCTTTCATATGGTGCCTGACACCCTCATAAATTTTTTGCAGAAAAATAAAATATTTTTAAAAAATAAAGAAGGAAAAGAAAGAACCATGTCGAAATATATCAAAGAAAAAATAAAAGGTGGTGTTACCTATTGTTAGCGCGATTGAAATTTTAGCGAATCGGATCATTACAGATGCAGCACGAAACCAAGCGACAGATATTCACATCATACCCAGGAAAAATGACACACTTGTGCAAATCCGTTTAACCAACAAGCTTATTCCCCGGTTATCCCTTCCAAAAGATGAATGCGACAGATTAATCTCACATTTTAAATTCACAGCCAATATGGATATCGGAGAAAGAAGACGCCCGCAAAGCGGAGCCATTTTTTGTGAGGTAGACGGACAATTAATGGGACTCAGGCTTTCAACACTTCCATCAAACAATAGAGAGAGCCTTGTCATCAGGCTTTTACCCCAACAAGAACAGATTCCATTTCACCAACTCTCATTATTCCCGGCAATGACGCGAAAATTACTAGCTCTTCTCAAACATGCACATGGTTTAATCATTTTTACCGGGCCTACTGGCTCGGGGAAGACCACAACTCTCTACTCGCTTTTAAATGAAACTGCCCACTTATTTCATCGCAATGTCATCACACTCGAAGATCCTATCGAAAAAAACTATGACTCTGTTTTGCAAGTCCAGGTCAATGAAAAAGCTGGCGTTACGTATGCGGCCGGTTTAAAGGCAATTCTTCGCCATGATCCGGATATCATCATGGTTGGTGAAATCAGGGATGCTGAAACTGCCAAAATAGCTGTCCGAGCAGCCCTCACTGGGCATCTGGTACTTATAATAGGCACATACTACTTTTTCGTACACACAACCTACCTTATTTCGTCATAAGTCATTATTTCGTGCCGGATACCTTTTAGCCATTCAGACAGTTTTCGTTTACGTAATTCCGTTTTAGTAAAAAAATAAAGAATGGGAGTCTGATCTTGATATGCTGGCAAGACCTCTTTATAAGCTTCAATCTTCTTTTTGTTATCTAACATCTTTCGCTCGTTATCTACTTCAATAAGATGGAGATACCCATTTCGCTTAAATACAGCGTCACTAATGACTTTCTTATTATTTGATAATGATATCCCCTTAAATTGTATTCCGAAGCTATTTCGATTCATAATGTCCGTTTGAATAGGGTGTTCGTTTTTCCAATCACGCGGACACTTGAAATAAATAAACACTTCGTTTCGTAACAAAGAATGAATTGTTTGCTCGTTAATTCGAATATCCTCTTTTTCGGATGCGATCAAATCCCTACCTGCCTTATTTAGATAAATTACTTTTTCCTTTTGATAGTACGTTTCGTGGATATATGGCCGCAATTGTTTTGTAATTATACGACAAGCGTTCGCATAACTTTTCAAATCGTGAATTTCTAAAAGGTGCTTAATCTTTACGACTCCGAGGCGATCGATCGTCGTCAACAGGCTTTCTATTTTCTGTTGAACGGAATATAACATCCTTCTTCTCCTCCATCATTTTAAACATCATTTTATCGTCAATATACGGCACTTGGACGGTCCTCTTTTTTTCCACCAGGTAGATGGCTCTTCCGGGGATAGACGGCAGGCTTTCAGCGCCTATTTCATCTAACAATACCCTACTAGATATTTGTGAAGCGCAAACAAAAGACAAACGGGCTACGATATTCATTTTGACTTGCATTGGGACCGCTTCTTTCGTTGGATATTGAGTTGCGTAGATAAGACGATATCCAAGGCCGCCGCCAATTCGAGCAATTTCACTTAATGCTGCCTGGCAAAATTCCGCATACTTTTTCGCTTGACGGTCCTTTACGATATTAGGTGAAAGTTCCGCGCCTTCATCAACAAAAATAAAGGTCCGCTTTTTAATCGGGGTATCGATAATATTGGTGTAACCTTTTTCTCGAAAAACCAATTCTCTTTTCTTTAATTCTTGGGTTATATGGTTCAGTAATTCCGCTGATTCATACACATCACAAGCAACTTCTTTTACTTGGGGGAGCGATTTGTATTTATAAAATTCCAATCCAGCCTTTAAGTCTAAAATAAAAATTTCAACATCATCTGGATTGTTCAAAACAAGTGTGTTCATCACTTCTTTCATAAAAACAGTTTTTCCAAACCTCGTGACCCCGCCATTCAAAAGATGACAATATTTTTCGAAATCATGGTATAGGATTCCTTGATGATTTTTTCCTATGGGTACTTCCCAAGTTCCGGTCCTTAGTAACGTTTCGTCATAATCCCATTTTTCAGGGAGATCAGTCTCGAATACATCCATCTTGAGTAAACCACCTTTAAATTCATATTCGACTTCTTTATTGAGATTTTCTTTAATAGCCGGCAATAATGTTTCTAAGATTTCAGAAGGGATACCTGGTGGCAGTTTGTAGAGATAAGAGGTGTAATTATTAGAAACAATTTTTCGAATAAATTTGGGGTAATGGAGCGATTCTCCTTTTTTAATGGCAACTTTCCGATTTTCAAAAATGGTCTGAATTTTTTTCTTGTCGCTTGTTTTACCCGGGAGAAAAGCTGCTCCGGCAATTACTAACGGGAAAGCTAACCATTCAATCATGAATGCACCTCATTTTCTTTTTCATATTCCTCTAAGCAAACTTCACAAAATTTGGAATACCAATGATATTCGTCTTTTTGACAACCACATTTTGCACAAAATTCAAGTTCCATCATTTCCACTTCCTGTCTATAATGTTTTGTTCCAATTGTTTATAGGAATCAATGCCCAAAATATTTAAGTAATCTGCTTCCCCTTCATCATTCGTGATTTCAAAATTATTAAAACGATATAGGTAATCTAAAATGGAATCACACTCCATTTGGTTAGCTCCTTCTGATAAATCCAAAAGATAGGATGAGTCTAATAAATAGGGAGTATTTTGCAATTCTTCAAACTGGCCATCCCTCTTTTTTTCTTCATTCGCTTATTTTGAGACAACTCTTTAAACATCGCTTCCAAACCACCATTTAAAGATTCGAAGAAGCTCAACAATAAAACCCCCTACAACCCAAAAGGGCCCGATAATAATAAACAAAATAGGACAAAACAAACAACGCAATATAAATAAGTTTCTACGCTATAATGAACACTTCACCTATACCAGTAATAAATGAACACCTCTTATAAGAATAAAACCCACACATATTTCAATAAATAGAGAATTGTCCCGTATTTAGCACCTTCTAAGACAAACTTCACTGCTGATTCGTTAATTCGAATCTTTTTACCCATGGCTGTGATCGCTAGTAATGTTCCGCCCGACGCTCCAACAAAGACCATACCAAAAGTAAATGGATCCACATCTTATCCCCCCTCTTCTCAATGAAGTGTTCATTATACTGTTTATTTTATGGGCATCCGCCTAAAAAAGAATTTGTCCTATAAATTATTTTAATATTTTTATGAAAAATTTTTATAAAGGGAAAAAGTACAAGTTTGTCGAATTGATTCATAAAAGCTTGTCGGGGGAAATATCATGTACAAAAACAATATTGGCTACTGGGTGAAGGAAAGAGGAGTGAAACTGAAAAAAATATCAGAAAAATTAGGCGTTAGTTACCAGACGGTTTCTAACTGGATCAACAACCGCTCGCAGCCGGATTTGACTCAAGCAGCCGTTCTTGCTGATATATTAATGGTATCTCTGGAACAGCTTGTTACTAAGGAGGAAAAATAATGGATTATATCTATTCGTTTATTGGGGCATTAGTGGGAACGTGGGTTATATTTAATTTGTTCAAGATTATTTTGTTTAAATTCTTGGATAGTAAAACCCTTCACTATGTATCGTTTATAGGATCATTTATTTTGATTTTAGTTATTACGTCATACACAATGGGTATTGTTGTAGGATTCGTCACGTATATGCCCGCTCTATTTATTTGGTTGGTAATTGACCTAATTAGATTGAATAAGAAAAAATCACAAGAAAAAACCTCCCTCAATTAAGAAGGAGGCTTTTCGTATTTAAATCATTTTATTTTTCTTCAATCGGTCATAATATATCGCCAAGATTTTAGCAAACTGTAAAGCGGTGGCAGCATCATACACACCTGTTTCTTTGATGCGCTGTTCCTTTTGGAATTTTTTCAAGGCACTTAATGTGCTATTGCCAAACATGTCGCTCTCACGATCCGCCCATGAGATATACCCTAATGCAGCCAGCTGATAATTCAGCACTTTTACAGTTTCACTTTTTTCGCCTGCTTTTAATAACACTTCTTCCCCTTCCTTTCCTGTTTCTTTTGGTGGAGTTAACAAGTTGATAAAATCATTCCACCTAATCCCCTTTTCCCCGCTGCGAAGATATCTAGGGCAGTTCTTTCCCATCCAGTGATTATGCTGGACCACATTAGCAATTGGAATATTGAATTGAACCATTAGCTGTCTTGTAACCTCCGCGGTATTTTTAACCGCCTTTTTGTAATCGCCATCACTATTAACGCAAATTTCAATATGGATAGATGACATATTACCGGGACCGTCACTGTCTCCGGCCGCCCATGCTACTTCGTTAAAAGGAATAGATTGAATCACCTGAGAATCATCCACTTGCAGATGCCAAGACGCTTCGCGGCTATTGCCACCCTCTTGCAAACGTGCGTGAGCTTCAGCGTTCGCTCCCCATCCGGGATTGTCCGTTTCGTGGATGGTAATGTACTTAGGCGTTAGTTTAATACCGGACCGCGTATCTTTAAATTTGGTTGGAATCAATCTTTGAACGATATTCATTATTTGTCCTCTCCTTTAGAAAAAATTTTTTGAACAAAATCCGCAAATTTATCAATGCTTTTATCGTCTTCAGACAATTTCAAGTGACTAAGTATAGAATTGATCTCGCTCACCAAATAACCGACAAATAACACATATAGTGCTCCTACACCTACGGGATAGGGTACCAGCAAGGACACAGGGATAAAAAATACTAACAAGATGAACAACATTAATTTTCTAGCGATTCCGTAAATAGCCTTACTGCTCGAAAATTTAACTTTAGAATTAAACTTCGCATTCAACCAGCCTAATAAAAAATCAATAATATTTGCAATTAAAATCAATGTTAGTAAATAAATAACTTTACTGTCATCGTTCGCTAACCATGCTTGTAACCAAGAAAACATATCTAATTGCATCCCTTTACCTCCTCGAATTTAGAGCATAAAAAAAGGAACTCAATTTGAGCTCCCTTTTGATTTATTTTTATTTTTTGGACTGTTATTACTATACAACCACCAAGCAACAGCAAACGGTGTAGCCATCATAAATCCGAAGATCAGTATTACTTGCCAAGTAAAAAAACCTTCTGGAACAATAGCAATCAAGAATAACGGAACGAAGAACAAATACATCAGCCACCACGGGCCATCTTTTCCGTACCGTTCTTCATATTCTTTTTTACTTAGTTTTTTCCCCAATATCAATCAGCGCCTCTCTAGCCAGAGAGTTCATTTGACGATCTAATTCATCTAACTGATAGCGTTTTTCTTGAGGTGTTAAGTCATAAGATGATTGAATAGCGCGATATTGATTCCTTAAATCACTAATGTCTCTGCTGACTTTCGTTAGATATTTGTAATCGTCTACCCGTGCGTAATTAACATCATCCCCTTCCTCATAACCTTCTTGGTTGCGTTTCGCTGAATTTCGTTCTTTGGTCAATTTATCAATGGTGTCATAGAAATCTGTCATGATCTGACCACCGCCCGTAGAGTCAACCGTGAAAGCATTCATAACAGGAAGTTCAGACCACTTCTTCGCTTCTTGTGGTGGTGTTTTTCCAACTTTTAAAGCTTCAAGTAAATTATCCGCACCAGCCGTTGCGTATTTACCTAGACCAGCTCCATATCCTCGAATGAGGTTATCTGTTTTGTATGGTGAAATATCAGGTAATAGGCTAAGCGCACCGCCTTCTCCGGTTAAATTCCCCACCGTCCTAGCAACTAAGCTAGTGGATGGCCCATATTGGTCTTGAGGCAATAAATCCTGGTCACGTCTAGGAACAACAGGCCCACCAGTAAAAAAGCTATGATTAGTCATATTTTCGATGATTGGAGTTAGTCCTGTCAACATATGTGGAATTTTTAATATTTCTACTGCTTGCCGTTGAATAAATTTACTCCAACTATCCGGATCGTTCTGTTTTATATAGTCCATTACTTGCTCGACAGGATTTGCAAAAACGGGCGCTAAGTCAAACGGTTTCGGGATACGCGCTAATTCATCAGTCCCAGGAATCGGCAAAAGAAAGAAAGTATCTTTCATCCATTTTGGAGTATTAGCATAGGTTTCTTTCTGCTTTTCATTTGCCATTTTATCCATCATGACATAAGCACCGATGGCTGGTAACGTAACGCCGGTAATAGCTTTTATAGTAGTTCGAACAGGATTTTGTTTAAATGCCCTTGCGATTTTATCTTTACCCTGTAAGTTAGCATTCAAGAAAGCAACCGCTCTATTCCACTGCCTCATATCTGTTCCGACACGTCCAAAGTCCATCAAATCACGAGATTGAAAAGCCGCTTCTTGGGGTGTAGCTCCTTTCTTCATCGCCCTTCTAAATTCACCGAGTTTAGTTGCTTCCTCTGTAAATTCTGACATAGACTGTAAAGTATGAAGAATCAATTTGGTGAATTCTTTCGGGTTAGTAATGGTCTTAAACCCTTTTTGATAAAGTGTGCCTTCCTTTTTCAAGGTACTCAATGTTTCGCGAAGATAATTCCGATCTTGTGAAAGGTAATTTCCGTACCCCCCTCCTTCTCGTACCCATTGCTTGTACAATCCGTCTTTATTTAATGCTTTCCCTTGAAATACCTTCCACGCCCCAACGGGTAAATCAATAATCGGAAAATATCCGTTATTAGACACTACGAACGCTTGGAACTGGTCACGGATAGGATTCCGCAGCATAAACTCAGGTGTTAGGGTTGCCCCGGCCCTAAGCATACCAGTAGGAACTGATAAAAACTGAATGACTTTGTTTGTTGTGTCTTCATCTAGCTGTTGTATAGCTTCATATAGGTCTTTATCAAGCTGGTATTGAACCTTTTCCCCGTTCTCGAACACGGTAACAATATGTTCTTTTTTAACATCCTGCGCCCCATGTAATCGCTCGACAAATTGACCTGCACCCTCGATGTCTGCCAATCTGGAAAGCTCTAATCCTACTTTGTTTTTCTCAACCGCATTTACCACTGCAAAAGTATTTTTCACCATACTCTCCAATGGATCAATAACATCACGGGTAGAACCTTTTAACCTTTTCACAGGATTAGTTAAGTTAGCAAACCCTTTACCACCGCCTAGACCCGATGCAATATCATCCTCAAAGAAACGATAAAACGGAACATAGTTCGGATATTTCTTTTTCATTTCTTCTACTGCTTTTGCTGAAAGGATACCGCCATCTTTCAACATATCCAGAAGCTTGTTATTATACTTCATTAATCCTTGGTGTACCTGGTTCATTTCGGGAGTATTGAATTTGGACATAACCTTTTCAATTTCTTCTTTGGTCATACCGCTTTCAATGTCCAAAGTTTCTAATTCTTTTGCATGTACCGCTGTCGCGTAATCGGATACATCCTTCATGTTATAACCATATTTTTCAATAGGTTTTAATATGTCTTTAAAATCATGCAAGATTAATTCAGCTTTCTTAGGAGCCCCAACGGATAAACGAGCCTTTTTGTAAAGGGATTGTTCCGCACTATTTAATTGTCCGGTAACTTGCTTTTCGACTTTCTTCAAACGGTCGAATTTATCAATAAATTGACTATATAGTCTATCTACCTTTTCGCCGACAGTCACTTGTTCTTTCCCAGTACGATCAATTTTACCACGCAATCGCATTTCGGGACCTTGTTCAATCCAACGATCTACATCGCCTTGCGTTTTCAACAACCCTTGTTTTACCTTTTTAGGCAGCACATTCTCGAAGTGTTGTGAAAACATTGGCGCATCCGTTACCGCTTTTTGTGGGTCAGATAAGTATAAACGAATGAACTCCGCTAAACCTTCTTCACGAACTTCCTGCGGTGTGTAACCTTTTCCGGATGTTACTTTACCCAACTTCATTAATTCGTTATCAAACGCCGCATCTGTGAGCTTAAACTGCTTGTCTAAGTGGTGACCGATTTCGTGAGAGATAACTCCGATATCGCCATAGTTTTTCGTTCGAATAACCTCCGGATTGACTTTGAAATATCCACTTACGTTATCATCAACATTTCCCAACCGCCCATGACGGATAGTAACCCCTAAGTTTTTACGAGTGTTATTCAGCAATTCTTGACGACTGATAGGTTTTACTTGTTTGCCGCTAGGCGCACGTAACGGAACGATTTCATTTTGCATAGCCTGGACGCCACTAGGTAATGAACCACTTTGTTTGTGATTAACAGGTGGAAGTAATTCTTGAGTGTTTGCAAATGCCTTGGTAGGTTGTTCAGCGTTCACCCTCATATTGTTGATTTCATTGTCAGCAGCAGGAATGATTTCATCTAGCGATTTTCCGACTTTCGGCACTTCTACCCTAGGAGTAATTTTCGGCTCGATTTTAGGCAAGTAGTTCGGTTTTGTAATATCATTTCCGTTAGGCATCAAGCTATCATAATTGCTTTTAGGTTTTATCGGTAAAGCGTTATCCGCTTGAACTGACCTTTGCATATCGGTGAAAGCTTTCGATACTTGTCCGCTGTCCGGCAATAGATTTCGCATGGTTCGATTGGATGCTGATTCAAATCCCTTAGCAATACCTTTCCCAGCACCATAAAGTAATGGATCCGCAAGACCGCCAATCGCTGTATTCATGCCAATATACTTAGCGTTATCTTTCCAGTTATAATCGGTAGGATTAAACCCTTCCCTTGCTGCCACTTCTGCCCCGGATATACCAGCGCCAATCGCTGAACCTTTGGCAGCCTCCGATACCAACCGCTTAGGAAGACTTTTGGAGCCAAACTCCGTTAAGGCTTTACCGGCTTTAGAGGAATTTAATGCCTTATATCCCCCAACACCCGGAACAAGATACCCTAATCCAGTGGTAAGCATATCAGTGCCGCCACCTTCCCCAAACTTTCGTTGAGAAAGGTAGTCCGGTGTTTGGCCAGACATCTTTTTATCTAGGTTGCCTATTACACCGAAAGAGGCCGAATCAACCGCACGATTCGAGCCCCTTTGAATTTCGCTGAATGTTTTGGATTGGTTTCGATTCGCATAGTTTTTTGCCGCTTGCCCCACACTGACATCATCAAATGGATTAAGTGTGTCTTTCGCTAATCGACCGATATCCTTTAAGTCATCAAGCAAATTTTTGTTTTTCTTCTTTTTTGGAACCACTTCTTCTTTTTGCACGGTTGTTTTTTGTACCTTTGGTGGTTCGTACATCTCTTTATTGCGATTCCGCTCAACGCTTTGGGATGTATTCTTTTCCATGTTCGCAAAAATTCCATCAAGAATTTCCTTTTGTGTGTATGCGCCGTGTCCTAAGCGCCCCTCGATTTTCCTATCTTCCTCAAAGTCCATATGGCGACGATATTCATCCTCATTATCGATACCCTGTTCACGAGATAACTTAGAAAATTTATCATTGTAGCTTCTACCGTATTTTTTAATACTAAGAGGCTTTAATAGATCTGTTTCCCATTTATAGGATTTATCCTTACTTTTCCCCTCATACCCCGGCAAAGAATACTGAACACGGGAGGCTTTGGAAGCCTCCTTAAAATTAATATTTCCCGTTTTGGCATTCTCTGCCGCTACCTGTTTCTTTCTTGCTTGATCTTCTTGCCATAGTTGATAAGCTGATTTAGCCATTAGGCATCACCTACATTCCTAGCATTTTCATTTTATCCCACGCACTCAAGTTAGGATTTTGGGCAGGAGGTACCGGGTTTTTAAAGTACGGCGAGCCTGTGCGCTGTCCAGCTATGATAGCAGGATTAGAGTAATATTGGTCGAGTGGCGCAATAGGAGCCTTAGCATCTGTATAAGCACTTTTGCTTGCTGTTGCTTTTGCTGTAGCTGTCGAGCTTGTTTTAGCTGTGCTCGTTTTCCTGGATTTTGCTGTCTTCGCTGCATTCAGTGCCGCTAGTGCCTTCTGATACTCTAACTCTTTCATTTTCTTCTCTAACGCCCATTGTTCTTGCTGCATTTGATAATTACGGTAATCCTGATACCGCTGGTAAATATCTTGCTGTGACTGACTAAATGCATCTGCTAGTTTGCTTGACCTCTCAGCCGCAATGGCATTCATAATCGCCTGTTCACGGGAAGGATCGTTTTCATTGGCAATTTGCTGGTCAATCCCTCGAATAGCCGTCGCCTCGTTGTTATTGATATCACGGAACGAATCCTGCCTTGCGGACGCTAATTGGGCTTGTGTGGTCAAATTCTCGCCACTGGCATTAATCCCATTCGCCGCCATCAATTCACGCAACCGTGATACATTCTGTGCGTTTACCACGTCCGCTTGGTTCCGCTGTGATTGATATTGTGGAGCTAAGTCTTTCTTCTGCTGGTTAAAGCCCGAAACAGCTTTTTCTCGCTGTGCTTTTAATTGGTCTATTTGGTTTTTCTGCTGCGCGTCATACATCGAATTAATTTTACTCGACATCGTATCGAACGGACTTGCTTCAAATGCTTTGTTTCCGTTATTTAACCGATAATACTTCCCTTGAGCATCCGCATACAGGTTATCGCCAATTTGGTAATCCGCCATGTGTCTCCCTCCTTAGTTATAGGCTCGGAACTGGATGTTATCAATTCCGTTATCCGCGTTAGATACACAGTTATAAATTTTTACTTCGCCGGTTGAGAGAATGATCACATCCAACCCTCGTTTGTTTTCATAATACTGATCCTTTGGACGATATCCCGCTGGTAAGGTAAAAACGGTGGTGCCATCCGTCCGTGTCCCAAGCTTAATCCGCCCATTCACATGCACCATGCCAAAAACATCTTTCCAATACCTTGCTTTTTGGTCGCCATAGGCATTCTGCCACCCGTTTTGTAACGAAGCGTCAATTTCCGCTGGTGGTTTATCGATGTACGTCTTCAAGCTTTCCAGTAGCGTTTGAACATCGGTTCCGGTTAGACCTGTAATAGTTGTCATCCCGATGTTTTTTGCTCCGGAATCACCTGCTTCCGTTTTTTTAAGTGCATCTATTAATTTGTTAAGATTAACTCTTACCTCGTCCGGGGCCGCGTCAAATTGAGCCTTTAATTCACTAGGATTAAGGGAAGGACGATCCGATAAATCCGCCACTTTTTTTGTAAAGGAAACTAATTTTTCAAACATGTAATCACCTACTTAATTTTGTTTTGATACCTGAACTCAATCCCCATAGAAAGAACAGAAAGACTCTCATCCAGCTTGTTATTTTGAATCATCAATTGAAAGTGAGTGACTTGTTTTGCCTTCACCTTTTGCTTAAATGGTTTCGGAAAATTAGAAAAGAAAAAGGTGAAATTCCCAAAATCCAAGTTGGCGAAGTCGAACAAATTAAATTGAATTGGTTTATTGGGATTAATCAAGATATTTTCCGCTTTATCAGAAGAATAATAGAGATCCACACTCGTTCGGCTAGCTGGTTTCAAGGAAAAGTAAACACTCTCAATATACTTTTTCATTTCATCCGCTTTGAAAGTAAGCTGTTTCGATTTCCAATAAGCATTAATCGGCTGCCCATCGTCATTGTAAGCTAATCCCTCGTATTCTTTTTTGAACCGATAAACCAAGCCGTCTGTTTGGCTGCCGAAATACAAATAGCCATCCTTCACTAAGAAGCATGACGCATTAATATTATTAAAGACATACCATTCACCGTATTTAGCATCCTGTGACTTTTGCGTGTAGTCTAGGACGTACACATTTCCATTTACCGCCAACCAATACTTTTTATCGAAATCAATCGATACTGCATTATCTAATCCCGATTCAAGCAACAATTTCCGGTCAATCTTAGAAGAAATATGCACGACGTTTCGCTCGTCTTTGACGTTCGATGCCACCAACATGTATACCCCATCTTTTGAAAGGCTCACTGGGTTGTTCTCGATGATTTGAATACTATTTGATGCAATCGTACCCACTTGGTTGTTAATCGGCTTAGAAGGGAAACTAACGACTCCTTCTTCGGTAATCTGAAAACTAACCATGTGCTTTCCGTTGGGCTTTTCTACAATTAGATAATCATATTGTTTGCTGAACCCCATAATCTTTTCGGACATCCGGTAATAGCCATTTTCGAGCCAGTAGGTCGCATCGTAAAGCCCTGACCTATACATGTATTCCGGCATATCGGGATTACCAGCAATAAACATTCGAGTATCATTCGAACCCCCAAACCCAACCGCCATCGTACATTTGATGATTCGCTCACGGTAGCCGGACACCGTTTTCCCGGCTGTGATAATGACATTGTTGGTTCCTTTTGCCGGGGCTGTCGTAAAGGTAATTTTGCCGTTTACCCGGTCTACTGATAAGCCGCTACCCTCATTGATAGTAGTTGTCCCTACCACCGCTGAAACGGTTGTTGCGTCCAATCCCGTTAAGGACATCTGATAAACAGTTGCTTCGCCATCACCGGAAAAGGAATCTTTCCATTTGTTACCGATTAGGTTGAAATCCTCATTTGCTGAACCACCGCCACTAGGATTCTTCGATATCTGCAGCACAGGAATATATGGTTCTACTGCCTTAATGGTCGAACCATCGTAGACTAGGAAATTCACTCCGTCCATGATGTAGCATTTACCTTCCATGACAAAGAAATTAATCTTGCCATTTTGAATGCCATCGAATAGGACAGTCGGCTGTGCATCCCCGGATTGGGTATATAATTTAGTACCGTGGGCGATTAAAAAAATCATGCTGCCATCCGTCTTGGTGTACAGGTACAAATCATTGATTTTACCCGCGCCTAAGCTGTCGGCAAATACCCTTGCATACCCCGTGCGCTTATCCAGCGAGCCTTTTTCGTTACTAACCACATTCAGCGCATCCGGGGAACGATGGTCGCTGATTTGGGTTGCTGTGCCACTGACATCTAACCCTTGAAATGGTTCGAGACGTAAAAGTGGTTGCGACTTCTGCGCGTACCCTGCCATTTGTGCCATAAATCATCCTCCTTTCCATAAAAAATAGGACTGATTATTTTCAGTCCTTGTTACGACGGAGTATCGTCCAAATTTGTATCAATATAATGGGTTAACCACTCCATTACCATCCTTGAATTTCAATTTTCCATCACCAATATGTGTAAAAAATGTTCCATTAGGAGCATCTACTTCCGATAATGTTGGGGGTTGAATAGCTCCCAAAAATTGCGCTACTAGTCCTTGCTGTTTTAATCTCATATACTCCTTATAAACTTCCGATCCGGCTGTTCCTGTCCATCGTGCAAAAACCATATCATTTGTGTTAGGGTCTAATTCTAAACTACCTTTTATTACACCATTACTCAACAAACGTTGTGATAATATGCGGGTATCATCCCCTCTATCCAATTGGTGAATGATGTTACCCTTTGTTTTTTTCGTGTATTTATTGTTAAATTCCCTTGTTATTCTGTCACCGTTTGATAAGTCTGTATAAGATAATCCAGTACCTAAATGATCATATTCAGAAATAAAACGGTCAGCACCTACTTCAACATAAATTCCTTTTGTTGTTGTTCCATTTTGGGCTTGTAAAATAGTATTACGTCTAGTTTCCATTACTGTAACACCTACAACATGTAAACTATACTCCGCCAGTTTAGAATTAATAAAAGCATACCCAACACTAGCAAATTTACAAGGAAAGGCAGATGTACCAATTTCAATATCAGCATATTTGTTAATCGCATCATTTAATTGTCCGTTTTGTTCATAATACCCTCTAACAATATTGAACGCATTACCACCAACATTTAAAACACCGTTTTTGCGGTTTCCTTCTATATCACAATCAACTAATGAAACAACATCATTTCCATTACTATAAAAACCATTACCATAATTAAAATTTATATAACACCCAACAAATAAAACGTTATTTGTTGCATTTCTTAAATCTACACCATCATTTCTATTCCATTGAAAACGACAATTTGTTGCTCTTATCGTCCATGAGTTTTCAGTGTGTAGACCTTCATCATTGTACGTAACATCCAGATTTTCTAGTATAACTAAATTTGTAGCATACGAGCAATCTATACCGTGACCGCTATTTATATTATTCCCTTCAATAGCAAAATCTCGTAGTATTACATGTGTAAGATTATCTCCTACAGTTCCACTTATTTTTATGGCTGGGGATATCCCTGTGTTGTACAGTTTAGAACTTTCAGATGAAACACCCTCTAAAATTATTCCTTGTGGAACAACAACCCCTGTTATAGATAGTGTTTTATTAGGAAGTACCACTTTGCCACCATTAGGTAAACTATCTATTGCTCTTTGCAATCTTCCGTTATCATCTGTTTCTTGTAAATCACGATAAAATTTAGAAACATAAGCAACACCGCTATCGAACGTAATTTGTGCCAACTCCGTCGTAAACCCATTCAGCCTATCCCCTAACGTTTGCTCGCCGCCACGGGCCGCTTCCACCTCGACATTGACATTCACCTTGGCGATTTCGTCAAACCGCTCGTTCACCTGTTCAATCGCTTCTTGTTTGGCCAATTGGATATTGCCTGTCGGAGTCCCCACAAACGCTTCTTTTGTATCCGTCGTGTAAGCAGGAACACCCGGTTCTAGTACAGGGAGCCTTTCTTTTGGGCCTTTCTTCCATCTCACATCTGCGTTAATAACTGGCATCAAAAATCACCCCCGTCATAGATAATCCTCGTCGTTGTTTCCTGCTGAATTTGTGGTTGTTCGTCTGTTGGGTACATACCGTACACATCCTGTATCTTGGTGATTTTCGCCGGACGTTTCCGTTTTAACTCGTCATACCGGGAATTAAAAAAAGAAGCCCTATTTGGGTCTTCTTCCATCATCAGATGTGCCGCTAATCCGTAAGGAAGTACCATCAATGTGGTACGGTCATCCAGAAAAAACAGGCTGTTTTCGTCCATAATCACGGACGGTGTGACGGTTGCCGGTGTTAATTCCGCCTGCAACATGGTTAAAACGGACCATGATTTCTTTTTGTATTCTTGTGGATAGCCTTCATACGTGCCGTCCTCTGATTCTTCGCCCATGAGGTCCATGGCTGTAACGAAAACTTGTTGCGCTGTGATTCCGTTTCCTGTTGTAAACGAGAACACACCATCGAACAAATTGGTTTCGTTGCCGTAATCATCGGTAATTGTAATTTCATACGCATATTCCCCTGTTAGTCCTTTTGTATCAGACGAGAACAAATAAAGTGTAAAGGTGTTACCTGTGACGGTGATGTCCTGTTTGGTGAGGATGACCGTATCGTCCTTATACAAGCTAAATGTAAGATAGCCATCGGATAAAACAACATCAGTCACGGTAGCTGTGATGGTTTTTGCGTTACCCGCCCGCATCGAAATGTTTTGAATGGTCATCAGAACCCTCCTCTCAATGTAATGGTGGATGGTGTAGTGCTTTTTAGGTGAATACCAGGCGAAGCACCGCTTCTTAATGAAATGGTATCTCGTGACTGTCCGTGCATCATCATGCCTGAAACGATGGGATTTCGCTGTTTTTTGGTCATGACTGCGAATGCTGTTAGAAACCCTCGTCCTAGTAAATCAGCAGAAGCCAGCCACGTACTACGTCCGGTGGGAATGGCATCTAATACTCCGGTACCCACTAACTCAGCTTGAGTGTTCCTAATCGCTTGTGGGGTGGCTGATAAGATGCCTTGTGCTGTTAAGTTAGCCGAACCTGTTACAATGGATAAATCCTCTGCGCTTGCGGACAGTGCGCCATGACCGAGCAAGGAGGCAGAACTGTTTTGTAGCCGTTGACCTGTCGCTAGAAAAGAGCCCGACCCTTTTAAATCGGCTGTACTCTGCTTGACGAGTTGACTGTCTGCTGTGAGTAATCCTGTGCCGGTTAAGGCGGCTGAACCGTCTTGGGTGGTGGGTGTTCCGCCTGTGTTGAAATCTTCGACCAGGAAATTATCATAGCGAGTTGTATTTGCATAAAGGGCGAATCCGTGCTTGGTCTGAGTTAGGAATGTATTGTCTGTGAAAGTAAACTTTAACTCTCCGTTGTAATAAATTTCATGAGTATTACTCATGATTTTTATTTTTATAACAGTATCATTACCCATACCAGCCCCAGTACTTCCTATTTGGGAGTTCGTTCCATTTACTCTTTTATAGACTCCTGAACCCTCTATAAAATAATAATTCCTACTGTCAGTAAATCTCCAAACAGGTTTGTTGTAATTATGACTAATGACGATACTAAACTGAATAACCACATCTGAGTTATTGGTATCAATAACTGCCCACTTATCCCCGTTTATCGCACCATATGCCTGATTGTTAATAATCCCCCACGGATAAGTTCCGTATGTTTCCCATACTTGTCCTGTATCCGCAACACCTAAAGAGGTGGGATTATCCGCTCTATTGAAAGAATCTGAAACAATAACTGTCACCCGCTACCACCAACGTTCCACTTCATCACATCGTCATATGTTAATCCTTTTGCCTTGGCAGTTGCTTCTAAAGCCTGACGAGGAAGTTGTTTCTTTCGCCCCGCTTGTTCGGGCAATTCATTTATGACAGCGACTAAATATTCACCGTCTTTTTCCTGTCCGACAAAAGCAGTTCCTTCAGGTAAATCAGGACGGAAAGGATCTGATTCTGTACCACTACCAATTGTTTTAACGGTATAGTAAAACATCAGTCAAACCCAACAGTTAAACTACCCGCTGGAATCCGAAATACATCGCCATTCGCCATCGTTTTCGACGCCGCTAAGGCTCCGTAAAAAAGAGGATTCCCCCCTGTTTGCGCATCCCAAATTGACAGATGGCTAAACGTAATAGCTGCATTGACGTTCCACGTTAAATCAGCGCTATTTGCACCCACCCCATCCGTTGGGGCGCCTACCGTTAGTAATTGACGGGCATAGGCCGGATAAGCGCCCGTTGTCACCTCTGCCACGTTACCGGCTTCGGTAGGGTCTGCCGTATGGAGAGCGACATACACATTGGTTGGTGAGGTGTAAGCTGTCTTACGCAAGACATGGTCTACTAATTTGTTTTCAAGGTAATTTGTTAATTTGGTCATGTTATCGGCTCCTTTCATCAAAAAAAGGGGAAGCAAAGCATAGTTGCCTCACTTCCCCTTTTTGCTACTTCTTCTTTTTATCTTCTTTAACTTCTTTGAACCCTTCATTTTCAAAGGCAGAAATCATGACTTCATTGGTTAATTCTACTTTCACCAATTCGCCTTCTTCGGTTTCTTTTACGAAAATACGAGTCATTCTATATCACCCCTTCTTATACTTCTAACCAAGCGTATACGCCTTTTTTCTTCGCTTCGAGCACAAACGCATCATAATAGATACGACCTTCACAAAGCGCACCACTGATGCCAGGAGGGTTGTCATGGATTTTGTAGTCTTGTAGTTTCTTAGGTGCCACCATAACAGACTTGTGAGTAAGGATAAACGGTGTTTTGGTTGGGAAGTAAGTAGATGGAACCTTAATGATTTTCACTCCATCGATATCTCCAACTTGCCCATTGATTAAGCGTTGTACAGTTAGATCAGCCGCTTTCGAGAAGGTTCCGTCCTGTTTAATTAGGTTGAAAAACTTAGGTGTTACGTAAGCAATACGTCCTTCAACCGGTACTTTGTTTTCATCAAGATACTCTTGAGCCGATAAGAAAGAAACATATGCGTTGGCTGCTGTGATGGCTGCCGCTGTTGGTCGACCACCGTTAGCCGCTGCTGCTGCTACATATTTAGATAAACGGTAGATATCTAGTTCCGGTACGACTACTTCATCATTTTGACGAGCAAGCGCCTTACCAGCTTCACGTACCATAAGAGAGTCCATATTGTTTCCTTTGTCGATAGTAAAGGTAAATGAACGGTCTTTGGCCAGGGTGTAAGTCGCAATCGTGTCATCTAGTTCAGCTGGCGTACCATAACGAGTCGTGCCGGAACGAGTATAGTCATTCATGGCGCTGGTTGCGATGCTGTACACCTTAATCGATTGAGTGCCTTCCCAATCATAATCTTGATGCACGGATGCCTCGGTTAAAGATTTTAATTTAAAACGCTCGTCTACTTTACCTGAATATTTCGTCGCTAAGTTTACGGCCATTGTCTATCACTCCTATTAGTATGATTCAAACCCAGCTAAGAATGGATCTTCACTTGCAATCTCCGTACCACCATGAGCCGTTGTAGAACTCACTGGCGCCCGGTTTGCATTCGTCACATTCTGTTTATGGGTTTGTAGTTGCTGTCTTAATTGCTCGTTTTCGTGAGCCATGTAGGCAAATTTAAGAGGCACACCGCTTTGAGTCGCTTGCCATACAGATTCCGGAATTTCGTCTTTGTTTGAATCAAAGTCCCTCCCATTTGCCTGTTTAAAATGCTCGAAGAACTCGTTATACTCCGCATTTTGCTTTTCTTGCTGTGCCTTGGTTTGGCGCTCTTGCTCAAGTTGTTCACGGAATTTGCGACTCTCTAGCATTTCACGGGCATATTCTTCCGGGATGTTTTGCTGGACCAACTCGTCAATGCGAGATTGTTCCATTTGTTGGGTAACGGCTTGGATATATTCATCCGCTGTCATACCGTTTTGATTGGCTAAGGATTCGATGAAGTTTAGCCTTGGGTCTGATTCAAGAGCCTGCAGTTTCTCTTGAACCTTATCGTAATTGAGCCCCTTTTGTGCCAATTCACGGGCTGTCATTTCATCCAGTTCCATTTCCTCATGATTAAATTTCACCTTTAGGAATGGGCTTACTGGCTGTTCTGCTTCATCGGTCGCTTGTGGTTGGGCTTCCGGTTCGTCAGGTGTATCGAATGTATCTTCTGTATCTAGTGTGTCAGTGACTTCCTCGGACTGTGGTGTGTCATCTTGGAAATCATCGGGTAATATCATATCTTCGTCTTCAAACATTTATAATTCCTCCTTGCCTATGGTTGGGCAATTTAAATAAGCCTTTTTATGTCGTGCTTAGGACAATGCTTTACTTCTTCCAAACTAATTCATAGCCAAACCAATAAAAAATTAAATAATCATTTGTATTGTGAACCTTCGGAATTACATTTCGCATTTTATCACCCCAAAATAAAAAACACCTATTGTAGGCGTTGGATTTCTAGTTCTAATTCAATTTCGTGAATAACTCTACTGATTGTGTCACTATACATAGGCGAAATTTCTTCAAGTTTTCTTAATTCTTCTAAGTAATGAAATAACGCTGAAAGTCTATCCATTCATCACACCTCCCATTTGTGGTTGCTGTAACTGCGCTAATATTTGTTGCTGTTGCTCTACAGGTGCCGCATAAAAGGCTTGCTGTTCCTCGGGAGATAATGCCGATATTGCCGCCTCCGGACTATTCGCCATCTGTTGTTGCATTTCCATTTGTTGCTTTATTTTACTGATTAACTCTTGTTTTTGTGGGATATATTCATCCGGGATCCGCTCTAGATAGTCAATAAACTCGATGTATTGACCTTCGAGCAATTTATCCATTGTCGCTAAGGCTGAAATCTCTGACCAATACGACGACTCACCCACATCAACCTTTACGTTAAACCAGGTATTTTTTAGCTGGGTAAAATCAATCATCTGTACTTGCTTTTGCCCTTGGATATCCACGACAAGAGGACGCGTACCGTAATACGTGCCAATCATATCAATGAGAATCTTGCCGATGTCCTCTATCCACTCGTAAAGATTAGCCTTTGGATTCTCCAACGGAATAGCCGAAGACTTTTGCACGGCGATGATAGCTGACGTATTCTTAGGGTCAATCTGCCCCAATGCTGCGTCACTGATACCCATTGTTTCCTTGGTGTACTGCATGGCAAGCTCAATAGTTTGAATGATCTGATTAGACATATTACCCGGCTCCAAATAACCAGCAACATTTTTTATTGGTGCACTGAGATCCATACCACTCACACCGATAGCCGCCCCAATCTCGTTATCCCACATCGGAATAATATCAGCGTTGTACACCGCTTTAGGAAAGGCTGTCATCATAAGGTGGTACATAATCATAGCGAATTGACGATTGATATAGATTTGGTTAGGTAGCAACCCTGTAGCCAATGCTCGACCATGATAACTATTCTTCTGCTTCTCCCAATTTGCCCATGCCACCGGGTAAGTAGTAAGGCCTGTATCAATATCCTTATAGATATAGGCATTTTCCACGCTCTTGGATGCTGTGACCGCTTCAACTTCTTCTGTTAATGGCTTACCCATTTCATCAAACTGAGGATTACCCATTTCATCCAGTACAGGCCGCTTCACCTTTTTCTTACGGTAGACAATGATATAAAGCGCCTTACCGTATTCATCGGCATCTACTTCGATCTTCCCATTATCTGACGATTGCTCGCTGTATTCCTTATCCGCTTTGATGGCATCGACTTCCTTACCTTGCTGATGTCTCTTAGCTTCTTCACGCAAATTCTGGACCATATCACGGCCGGAGATAATGATATAAGGCTGTGACTCTGTCTTAGGATTGTTAGCATTACCGAAAAAGACGTTGGTTCCGTCTACCAATTCCATTTCGATTTCACCCTTAATCTCGTACATGGAGCCGTATGGCTGTTTGGACATATCAAAGTAGAAATGGGCTGCATAATCACCAGTGTTTGCACCGTCAAAGAGCGCATCCTTAATCTTAAAGTCCATCTTGAACTTTTCAAATAGATTCGTTACCACGGCATTTGCGATATCCGTCGGGGTTAATTCCTCGTGATCATCGCCGCCAGTATTCAAGAGAGGTTCAAAGTGTACCTTAGTCTTACTAGCCGTCAAACTTGCCACAAAGAAGGTCACAACCCGTTTAATAATGTTGAATACCGGCTTAGGCATGTTATCCGCCTCAAGATTGCGCCATTGGTTGCCAGCACAAAACTCAAGATTCGCGTCCACATTATCATAATAATTGGGTTTTAGGCTGTTATTGTACTTCTTTCCAGCGAGATACAACTGCCAATCCTTCGTTTTCTCACTCATCCGCTGTCACCTTCCTTCTCGCTGTGGCTTGGGCTACATCATATTTCATGGTTTTAATAAAATCCTGCTGCAATTGCTTTTGCTTGCGCACTGCTTCATCTGTATCTTTCGATGGCACTTTATCCGGTGGTTTCTTCTGTCGACCGTACCGGATGCCCATCCAAAAGAAGAAAAAAAGGCAACCAAAAAAGACTGCAGCAGTTAGCAATCCATAGATAAATTCCATTTAATTCATCCTATTCTTGACGACTTCTACAACTATCCGGGGATTCGTGACATCCTCGCCGCCGTAGTCGTCGCATGATTTATTTAAACAGATCATGGGGAGATTATTATAAGCGATTGTTTCCGCTTCGGGAGTATCATCGTTTTCAAACGTCATATATGTGATGCCGATTTGTAACAATGATTGGCATTTCGGGCATGTGTCCATGTAATCACCTACTTTTTACTGTTTTTTCGCTGTATTTCAGTCCCACATTTTTGGCATTTGTAAACTTTACTCCGTGTTATCTCCATAAAAGTCCTACACCTTGGGCACATTCGATGTTTATACGGTTTATCCCGCATTACTTCACCACCTCGTATAAGCAGATACTTTCGGTTTGCCGCCTGTCATTGTCTTAATAGCCTTTGCATGTTTTTCTTGCGGGGTTGGGTTGTCGGGATCTCCTTCAACTGGTATATCCGCATTATGATAAATAAATCTATTTAAAGCCTGTGACATAGCATCTACCTGGTCATCATTTTTCCCTTTAGGGAAGGAAGCTGCCTCTTCTACAAAGTCATGTACCCATTCCGCATTACGTGGAATATATACATTACCTGACTCGATATAAGCAGAAACTGCATTCACACGTGCTATTTTACCGCCTTGAGGATTAACTTTAATAAACCCGCCTATTTCTTTGTTAAGCATGGATATAATTGCAGGACCATTCGCTTTATCCTCGACATACTTACCAGCAATACCAGGATGTTTTTTCAACATATTGCGAATTGACTGCAACGTAGTAGGGAAGTTCATGCGAGCCTTTAAGTTATCAATCAGATACATATCAGCTCTCGTTTTGCCCCATACTTGGATGGCGACAAAATCATTATCATCTTCATCTTTGAAAGTAGCGTCTACAGAAAGAATTCTTTTTTGCATAGTTGGAAGCACATCATAATACTTCCACCAATCACGCTTAATCATATTCCCTTCTTGGGAAGTTGGTCTCCCTTGATAGAGCGAGTTAAAAGAAGCAGGATATCGTTTCCTCTCGGCAATAAAAGAATATCCATATCGCTCCGGCCACAACGGTTCACCAACCGCCCGGCCCAATACATCGTTCTCCTCAGCTTCAAGAGGAAAGTTATATACTTGCCAATTCAAAGGCTCACCATATTCCGGATTCAGCAGCCGCCCCTGTAGATCATCCTCATGCCACCGTGTCAAAATCAAAATAACAATCGCCCCAGGATGCAAACGAGAAGAAAAGGAGTCAATCCATTCATCCCATATTTTTTCCCTGTGGGTTTCACTGTCTGCTTCTTCCCGGTTCTTGATTGGGTCATCAATAATCATTAAGTCAGCACCTTGACCTGTGATACCAGCTAATACCCCGCGGCTAATCATGCCGCCAATGTTGTTATTTAATGTCCATTCATCATGAGCCGAACTATCCTTGGCTATTTCAATATCGAATAGTTCTTTGCCATACTGCCGTACCTTTTCTTTATTCTTCTTCCCGAACTTCCGGGCAAAGGTATCATTGTAGGATATCTCAATGATTCTATCCTCTGGGAACTGCCCTAAATAATAAGATGGTAGTGTTTCGGTAATCGTCATCGACTTTGAATGACGGGGAGGCATATTGATAGCGATGTACTGGTTTGCTGTTTCAATCTCCCCGGCTCGCATCTTCTTTTTATTGTCGATGGCCGTTTGAATCACATTCCCAATAAAATTAGAATGGGGAGCTCGCTTGTATCTACCTTCATGGGCAAATACCACATATTCCATGTAATCCTTGCGGGCTAATTCCCTTTTTATATCAATCAGCGTCGGCAGTTTTTGAGAGGATCGCTTCAAGCTCTTTCAACTCCTCAACTGACAACTTACTAAGGTCTGCATCTGTTTTAATGTTGTGAGTGGTTTCGCCGGATATTTGTTGTTTCTCAATAAAAGCAGCATTCGTTTTCGCGATATATTCAGACGCTTTCAAACGGTCTTTTAACTCTACCTCGTCATCACGCATGGTATTAGTCCAAAAACGTTTTACCTCTTCCATATCAGCTATTCTGTCACTCTCAATCTGTTTATTCCGTTCTGCAATAGCATTTTGTATTGTAGTATTTTGTAGTAACTTTGTAGTATTTCCTCGTGCATTATATCCAGCTTTCTTTGCTGCATCTTCAGCATTACCGCTAGATAGGTAGTAATCAACGAATCGTTGCTGTTTTTCGGTCAACTTCATTACATAGCACCTACCTCCATCATACTCAATTCTTATTCCATTCTTACTTATTTCTTATCGCACCATGCCGCCTGGTATACACATCTTTGTGCATCCCCATCAAATCCTCAATCTCTCGTACCGTTAGCTTTTCTTTATTCCTGCGCTTCTTAGGTGATTTCTCTTGCTGTTTATCCTTTTTCATAAACATCACCCTCTCATATTCACTCTAAACTGAATACTCCAGCTTAATAATCGGCGCGTCCGCTTAAACCGTTCAATCCTTGCATACTAGGTCAAATTATTAAGGCTTACAGAAAGTGATTCAGTTTACAAAGAACATAAAAAATAGACGATACCGACTACCCCAATAATCAGTACCGCCTAGCAACTGTAAATAGCATAACTCAAAGAAATAACATAAATTTAATCGTGGACTATTTCCGTAGCCCGCCTTTATTTTACACAGATATTTTTTTACCTTGCAACAACTCGGAAAAAGTTGTATTAGAGTGGAGTTGCGCCTTTATCTCCGAACGAAACTTATCGACGGAATCACGTGAAACTTCCAAATGATCGGCAATTTGGTACCGCGTCATACCGCTTAACATGCAGTCATACACGATTTTAAGAATTTCCCTGTCCAACAAATCGCCAGCACTTTCAATCGCAATCACCTTGCATTCATAATCTTCTAATCTCCGAAATTGCTTTTGCTCTCGGATATCCATATTTTTTAATTCAACTTGACTTTTGCCAGAACTACCTTTAGGCATGGCTGCTTCAATCCCGTATTGAGCCACACCCCAAGAACGCATAGGAAAAGATGTGCCATAAATGATTCTTTGAAGTCTGGCAATTTCCCGCTTCATCATGCGGTAATCCCGAATTAATTCTGTAATATCCATTTGTTTTACTACTTGTTCCACTTCATCAAGCACCCCCATCCGTACCCATATTCCCTCGCATCACTTGCTATTGCCCATCCACGGTTTTCATGGTCACTGACAACCTTTTTCAAGTTATTTTCATTTATCGCATAGACTACTTTTTTCAATTGTCTTGGGCGATTATCCCTCCAGCTTCCCATTGGATGCCTCCTCAATCCCGAATTTAGCGAGAAAATGCTGACGAATCTTTTTCGCTGTGATTTCCCCAATCCCTGGCCACTCTTCCAAGCCTTCCAATAAATCCACTAAACAATTAATATCGGATTCTCGTTGTTCTTTTGCGCCGGCTAAGAATCCACGGTCAAATACAACTGATTCCACGAAGGGCAAATTTAACTGATGATTAAATTTAGGTTGCTGGTTCCGTTTCATCTTTCTAATACTGCCCATACCGTTTCCCATCCTTATATCCTCGATTGTATTGATTAACCGCAAAAATCGAACATGTACAAAACCCCACCATACTGCCTAACAGAAAGAAAACAAACCACATTTGATTCACCCTTTCAAAATGCCGTTATTCACCCATATCTGCCGCCATGCTCTGTCTAGTCTTTCTTTACATCGGATCTTAATTGCCCTTTTTAACCGCCGCTTTTGCTTTACCTTGTTTACCATGCCTACCACCCACCTTTGGTATCATATCGCCGCCCAGGTGCTTACAATCAGCACCCATGCGACTAGAACAATGTTTATAAAAGGAACATCTTGTGAAGCAAATCATCATGTTGTCTTCCCTAACCATCCATTTCGGGCGATCATCCGCAATAATGACTCTTTGCAAGACATTCCCTCCAAATAAACTATTTAATTTTTCCAAACCATTTTTCGTATTCCTGAAGTTCTTTTTTCAAACGTTCGTTTTCTTCGATCAAATGACCTTTAGACCTGTATAATTGAGCACATTTACCAAGATGGACAAATTTCTTTGTTCGTTCATAAAGTTGACCGCTCCATTCATCCTCGAAGACTGGGTAATCACAGACTGGGCAATCTCCTACAATACATCCACTGGCCATTATTTGACCTCCACAAACCCTTTTGATTTGTCATATTTTAAGAGAGTAAGTGAATCTAAGTATTTCCGTTCAAATAGCTTTCGTTTGATGGCAAACTCTTTCGTAATTGCGCCTTTGATGTCCACGATCTCGATTGAACCATCTAATCTATAAACCTTAAAATCTGCTTTGTAGGTAATACTGCGAAAGGTTTTCCCGTTCTTTTTGAATCCTTCCTGCAGAACAAATTTAGGTTGCAACTTAAAATCCTTAATCTGTTTGGCTTGCTTGAGCCACTTTAATTGTGAGTAGTATATACTTTCTGCCTTAGAATCAAAGGTGATACCGTCTACCACTGTTTTTTTATTTCCGTACTTACTCGCCATCCTAATTCACCCGATACACTTTATTGGTATAAGCCGCCTTATGCTTCAAATTCGATACCTGACGGCTAATTTGTTTTTCTTTTCTGCTTTGGAGCTGAATGATTGCCTGCTGTTTATAATGATCAGGACAATCCTCTGACAAAATGGTTAATAGTTGTTGGTTTGTTGCTTTCTTAAAGTCCATCGGATTCACCAAGCAACTCTGGATTTTCGTAAATGTTGCCGATGACAGCACTTCTAAAATGAACGTTTACAAGTAAATTTTCATCACCAGCCATAAAACAAGCCCGATGATAAATTACAGTTTCGCCCCAACCATTCCCTAGTTCTTCATCGTCGAAGATATAAATAATATCCCCTTCATAAATCTCCTTACCGTTCTTGTCTTTTAAGCCGGTGTATTGCATTAGTTCAAAATCTGACAACCTTAATTGTCTATAGCCCCGGTCAACTGTATAAACACCTAAAACCTTGGTTTCTAAGTTAATGCTTTCAAGTGACTGAGTATACATTTTCTCTTTTGGTTTATACCAAGCCCGAAACTTAATCTCCCTGCCCATCAATATCCGTCCTCCTGTCTAGCGTGATTCTTTTCATTTTTAGTAATATAAGCCGCTTCGACCTCGTCCCAACTTAGCCCAAGCATTTCAGCAAGCCCCACATAAGCCGACCACGCTTCCGAATAACACTTAGGGGTAAAATACACATACATGAGACTAAAGACGCTGTATAGGTCTAAAAACTGTTCTGTGAGTGTGTGTTTTTTAATTGGCTTGATGTTTAATTCTTCGATGCTGTTTTCTAAGCCGATGGATAATAAGAAGTGGATACCGTCCACATACTCTTCAAGAAGTGGGTTATAAGGCTCACCGAAACTATTTAACGTTGTTCTGTAACCACTTGTTTTAGGCCTATGGTCCTTACTCCAAAACTTAAAGAACCTCGCCTCGTTTGCCAGCTCTCCCAATTCCACTAAAAGAGCAAGAACCTTTTTATCATGTCGGCTTTCCCCTTCTAACCGCGGGTGACTTTCCTCTATGTGTGCATCCAATTCCGACTGCAATAAAAACAATTTTGCTAAATTCAAACTAATTCTCCCCTCAGCCCAGTCGCCCGGGCCGCTATTTTATCTTCCCTTGCTAAGTGCATAATCGCTAAAATCACCTCATCTGGATCCCGGTCAAAGTGCCGAGAGATTTCCTCGACACTTACACCGCTTGTCCACATAGTGGTTAGTTCTTTTAATTCATGCTTGTCCCACACATAATTCAGTTCCTCTAAGACAATAATTCTGTTTTTTCTTGCTGCTATAGTTAAGTCGATTGGCATTAAAACCACTTCTCTTCGCTGTTTTCCGCATCGATTTCTCGGAATGCAGATAATACATATTCGTAATGGGCTTCCTCTAGGTCTAAATCCGTTATTTTCCTGCCTAACTGCGAGTGTGTGACCCCTAATTCACTCAAACTAGTAATATAAAAATGTAGTAATTTATCATGGTGAAGTTTCGATTTTATGTCAGAATATTTCATTTCTCCACCTCGTTTTTTTAATACGGAATATGTTTCGAAATGCGTCGTAACTAAAATAGCTGTAACTGGTCATTTTCAATTTTATAATTCATCAATAATATTTCTTCTGTCTCAGCTTCAACGTTCGAAATACCAACAATTTGTTTATGGGCTTTAAATGATTCTATATTCCATCCTTGATAACATTCTTCAATTAATTGATGATGATAATACGAAATAATCACTTTACCCCTAACACGATTTAACATTCTGGCCAGTTCCCTGTGATCTTCTTCTGTGAACCCACCAGCATAATATTTTTCCCTTCCTACATACGGTGGATCAACGTAGAACAACGCATCTGGCGAGTCATATTTCTCTATGATCTGTTTATAATCAAGGTTTTCAATCAATACACCTTTCATCCGGTCTGCAAATGATTCAATTACATCACAAGCAGATAAATAACCATTTGAAGGGCTTTGACCACTTAGCGTGCTGTGCCTCCATCCTGTTTGAGGCCGTTCTTCTGCATTGCCCTTCGAAATTCCACATCGATTTAAGTAAAAGAACCTGACAGCTTTTTCGAATGGATCTCGAGGTAATTCTTCTCTTTTCCATTGTTCGTACAATGCTCTGCTGTAAGGTAAAGCAGAAACACGTTTAGCTAGTCTTTCCTTTTGGTCAATCGCTTGTAAGATAAAATTAACCACCAAATTATCAATATCGTTATAAACCTCAAAATTGATTTTTCCCTTTTGAGCAATAACGTGGGCAGCTCCACCAAATGGTTCAATGTATTTCTTATGAGTCGGCATTTTGCTGATAATATATTCAGCATATTTTGATTTTCCGCCGAACCATATTAAAGGTGATCTGACCTTCATTTCTCACCCTCCTTACGACAGATTTTGGTTCAACTCTTGCTTATCGAATAACAACTACTACATAACCCTGGCACCGCGAATCAATTTGGTTTTCCACACTTATGACAAATCACCGACAGTGTTTTCCATTTAGCCTTGCACCGTGGGCATTTTAGATGGACGTAAATGCCTAACGTGTTGTACCGGATGACGTGACCGGTTTCGCCGCATTTTGGGCAATTTAGGACGGTGTTATCATTCATCAATTTCACCTTCATCCAATAACTGCATTAAAATTCCTTCTGCAAATTCCGCTGCTTCTTTTTCTTCGCTTGGAAGTAGGTCCCGGACATATCGCTTGCCCATTTTAAAAACCGCTAATTTTCGGATACACTCCCAAGCTTGTGCCCAGGTACCGACACCATATTTTTTATATAACGTATCTTTATATTTGTGATATAACTCCATCAATGCTTTGGATTCGTTACCTTGTGCGACTCTTAAATCCTTACCAGTTAATTCTTTTATGACCTCTGCTTTTAGATCAGCGAGAAGCAAACTACGTTCATCGTCCGTCACCCTGAAATCTCCCCTTTCATCTGTGCCAACTCCGTAGCAAGCTTTAAATTCTCCTCCGCCATTTCGAAAAATCGAATGGATCTGCTGTTCCGTTTCAGTTCCTTGTACTCAAGCGTGACCTTTTTCAATCGCTCAAGGAGGAGAGTTTCTTGGAGTTGGTAGGTTTCAATGTCATCAATGTAGCTTAATTCTTTGTTGTGGGCATCAGCTAGTTCTTTTTGTTGCTGTTCCACCTTTGTGATTAGCCATTTAATGTCACTAAAAGTAAGGCTTATTGGATAATCGTTATTGCATAAATCGTGTGAAAATGCTGTTTTTATTGCTTTCATTTCATCCATTCACCCCAACCCCCAATCTTTCCCCGATTTCACGGAACCATTCTTCATCCCCTGTTTCCACCGCTAAATGCTGCATAGCAAGCAAATCCTCCTGCTGGATATCGAGTGGAGCCAACCGAATTTGATGGTTAGCTCGGATGGCCGTCATTCCCCCGAATCTTGCTGTTACCCCGTCCGGCCATACGTGAAGCACTGTCCCTGTCAACCCATGTGCGCTTTCGATGATCCAATCGCCGCTTCTATACATTTCTCTCACCCCTAAAATTGAATATTACTTACCAGCCCTTCGTCCTAAAATCCTCACCAATCATTTTTATAGGCTTAGTACCTTTCATCATCCGACTAACAATCCTTCCCCCATGTGTACCGTACTTCTTAGCAAGACCCTCTGAGTCATAGTTGGTTGTGTAAATATTGGGTTTATCAACTCTTGAACCGATGATGGAAAAGAGTGTATCTACTGACCAGGACTCTTCCCCGTTCTTGCTTTTTACATATTCAGCCCCTAAATCATCTAAAATTAATAAGTCAGCTTCTTGGATATTTTTAAAAATTGTCATTTCAGATTCTTTATGATTTCCGTAAGTGCTCTGAATCTTTTTCATAAGCATTGGAGTATCAGAAAAAATAACCTTGAATCGTTTTTCTTTCAGTACCATTGCGATAGAGTGAGACAGATGGGATTTGCCAATCCCGTAATCCCCTTGGAATAAAAGTGAATTCCATTTCCCATCTGCGACTATTGCTCGAAAGTTATCTGCATACCATTTTGCTTTAGTTAAAGCATCCTGCTGTGACTCACTTTTAGGTTGGTAATTATCGAACCGGCAATCTTCTGTATCACTCGGTACTAATGAATTGTTGTAGAAGAAAGCTTCTGCAAGTGATTTATCTCGGAAATCTTCCATTTCTGATTTCAAAGCCAGGTTTTCGCAATTAAGACAGACACTTACTTCTTTTCCGTTTCTTTCAATGATTGGCACACTAACACCACAATCATCACAGATTCTTTGCCCGATTATTTTTAACCTAGAAGAGATTAGCGTACTTATGGGTTTCATCTTGTCCAGCTCCCTTGCCTTTCTGATTAAGGTACGCTTCAAACTTGGTACCGAATAAAGTTTCGGGGCGAAGGTATTTGCTCATATTTTCATCATTCAGCCATTCAGCCGTTTTTTTGTTGATAACCTGTTTAAAGTCTTCAAGAACAAACCCTTCATTCCAACGAGCCTTTATGAGATCCTTTGTTTTCTTGGATGATGCTTTGTAATTGGTTGAAGCTTTTTCATTGAGATAAGAAACGATTTCCGAAAAGGGTATATTATTATTCTTCTTTTCTTCTTCTCTTTCTTTTTCTTCTTCTTCTTCTTCTTCTTCCCCATTAAAAATCGATAGGGTATCACCTAAAATCGATAGTCTATCAAAATCATCTAAAGATAAGCCGTCTTGTGATAAATCATTCAGAAAACCTTGTCCAGCTGTAGGTCTTTTAGAATTACAACTTCTGCATAGTACCCTTAGGTTTGTCTCTGCGTTAGAGCCGCCCATAGCACGAGGGAAAATGTGATCTATAGTTAAATCATCTGTACTGCCGCATCTGAGACACTTTTTTTCATCTCGTTCGAAAATTTTAGCCGCAAGTATTCTTGGGATTTCGGATTTATTTGCCATCCTATAAAGTGCACCATCCTCATAACCCTGTTCTTTTAAAAATTCAAAAGCTATATCACGAAATGCCTTAGTTTTAACTTTTAACAATTCTTTTTTGATACAAGCAATCACTTTCGGACTGCTTGTGGTGTTATATTTTAGCCAATTGAGCAACATGATCTCTTTTGTTTTATCGTTATAAATCGCTTTTCCATAATCTATAAATCTTTGAAGGAGCTTGTCTACTGTCTCACGGTTATATCCTGTTTCTGTTTCAATAATTCTCTTTGGCAGTTCATAAATGCCGCACTGAGATGTTTTGCTGTTCGTCATGAGGTAAATATAGAAATACTTTTCCTCTGGCGTTAGATCAAGAACAAAACCATCCTGCCAAAACTCAACATGTACCTGTCTAAATTTAGCCATTTACTTTCACTTCCTTGCATAAATACTTGTCCATCGTGATATAGTAGTAATAAGTGTTTTTTTGTTTGAGCCTAACTGTTGGCGCAGTAGGCTTATTTTTTTGTTTCTTTATGGATTTCCATAAGAGCGTGCCACGTTTGATTCTTGATTTCATCCAGTAGTATAAAAGCTTCTCTAGGAGTTAATCCATCATCCTCGACCATTCCGAGTAATCCGGTAACTACAAAACCCACGTTGATGTTTTTTAAATCCAATTCAGGTCTGTTCAATTTTCCTCACCTCCCTATGATTCTCTTAAAAATTTATTCTTATTTTTCATCATCAAATTTCGCCATTTGGCTGAAAAGGAAGGAGGTTTTACCCTCCATATCATTCCGTTAAGATTTTATCTACAGTATCCCTGTGAATCATAATGGTGCGTTTATCACGATCACCGGTAACGATGTTCTGTGCTTCCTCTTCCTCAAATAGACCAGCTTGTGACAGAAATTGTGTATACCCGTGTCGATTCCGTTTCCAAAACCAAGTCCGTCCGGTTGAAATTGTCCTTTCGAGATCCATTAGGTAGTACATTTCATCCCTCCTAAGGAACAAACACCATTTTCCCGGTTAGCTCCTGTATTTCATTTTTGAATAGATCCGCATCCGAATTTGTATCAGATAGATGCAGCAACCAAATTTCCTGTACCTTTGATAAATCATTAGCTCTCATGAAATCCTTAACGTTCTCTAGGCTAAAATGGGAGCGCATGAGCCGTTTCTTTCTGCCTTTGTCGATTAATCCTTCGGCAACATTTTGATTAAGAACATCTATAGAGTAATTACACTCAACCATGAGGTGTGTGATCCCTTTAAATTTGTATCGGATAAAGTAGGTGTCAGTGGCAAACAATAATTTTTCACCCTTTTGATTGGCTAGAAGGAATCCAATCGGTTCAGAAACATCGTGCTCTACCTCAAAAGGAAGTATGGTCCATGTGCCTATCTGAAACTGCTCACGGGCTTTGACTGGTACCGCTCGATGATTGGCAATACTAAGCGCCCCAAACGTACCTAGCGAAGCGTATACGTCAATTCCAGCCTTCATGACATCTTTAATCGCCTTAACATGATCGTTATGCTCATGCGTGACTAAGCAGCCAGCAATCGATGACATTTTGAAATTCAATGCCCCTTGGATATCTTTGTATCGGATGCCACACTCCAAAAGGAGGGGAGTATTGCCATCAGTAATGTGATAGCAGTTCCCCGCGCTACTGGATGCCAAAGCTTTTATCTCGATCATTAGAATTCTAAGCCGTCAGCAGCTACTGCTTCATTCTGTGACTCGGGCTCTTGAATCTGTTCTTGCTGGTCCGGTCTTTCCTCAAATTCCACATCGATGATCTCACCGTTTGCGTTATTTTTGATTTCCTCTTCCAGCTGCGCCTCTTCCGCCGCGTCTTCGGCTCGATTAATATGCTGCATCACCAAACTACTGTCATCGGAAGAATTCATAAATTTCTTACAAGCACGATTTATCACGGTTTTCTTAGCCATTTCACCCCTGAATTCATCATGTGTAGTTCCTTTTTGCTCTGTATCTGACCCTTTAGACCAAAACTGTGCTTTGCTCCAAGCTTTTCGAATTTCGTCAATTGTCATTAGTTCGTGGTAAACCGTGCCGTCAGCCATAACAATCGTTGCATAAGCACCTAATATTTTTTCTTTATTGATGTTTCCAAATTTTTGCTTATGGGTAAGATTAGTGATACGGCCGTTAACCATTTCGTAGTCAACCTCGTCACCTTCATAAATGACAGCAGCATCAATGTCTTTTGCACTGGTTACTCGTTTGGTAACGGCCATGGTGCCAAAATAAGAACGTTGGAAGGTTAATTGCTTACCGTAAACGATGAAATATCCTTGCTTTTTAGCTGGGTTCAAACCTTGAACCACCATATCCAAAAGGGAATTCGCAATACTATCCTTCGTACATACTTCCAAAGCTGGTCTGTAGCCATCCTGTTTCCCCGTCTTAATAGTTTGAAGGAGAAGCCACGCTGATTTCATGGCATTCTCAGGGCTGTAGTTTGCTGGGAAATGAAGTTCGTTCTTTTCCTGAAATTCCTTTACCTTCATGGCTACTACATCCACTGTGTCTTTTTTAATCAATGCTAATTGATTACTCATGAGATTCACTCTCCTTGTTTACAGTTAGGGTAATATGCGATTCTTCTGAAAGTGAAAATACTGAGATATCCGTTCCATTATTTTTGAACTTTAAAATAGCTTGGGTTGCTGTTTCTGCAACAACTTCCCCTTCCCGCGTGATTTCTTTTACTTCTCTTACAATGAATTTTTTCATCAAACTGCCTCCTCAACCATATTTTCTATTTGCTCAACCCTTAAATCCTTATCCTGTTCGGAAACTACTAAGCTGATAATTTGTGTATTGGTATCAATCAATTTTGTGACCGCTTCCGCATTATCCACGAAAATTGGAGCAGAGAAACCGTAATGTTCGGATAGGGTATTGATGATATCCAAACCGACATTAATTTTTGCCGCGTTGTTAAGTCCTGAGGAGTAAGGAACCCCATCGAATAATGTCTCGCATACCTCTGTAATCCCGCCGTTGATTTGCTCTGAGAAAAGCTTGAATTTTGCGTATTTGAATTTACTATTGATCCGCTCTTCCAGAAGATTTACTTTGGTGCGAATAAATTCTTCCGTGAGGTAAAGTTCCTCTTCCAGTTTTTCGAATTCTCCAGCAAGTGTTTTTTGCTGTTGTTTCAATTCTTCAATCCGTGATTGTGATTGAGTAGCTACCGCAAATTTCCCTAGTTCCCCCTGAAGTTGATCACGTTTTGTTTTTAATTCAGCAACCTCACCATAAATCGATTGGATAGTTTGGTTCGCAGCGTCACGCAATTCTTTAATTTCAGTGACAATTGCATTCTTTCCAGTTAATTTAGCTGTATATTCTGGCACTTCTAAAATGTCTACGATAGTAGTCTGAACAGCTGTTAATTGGTCTTTTAAGCTCGTAAGTAAATCCTTTTTTGTTTGAAGCTGACTTTCGACTTTTTCAATTTCTTTATCAAATCCACCATTAGCATTTTGTAATTCAACTACTTTTGCTTTTGCGGACTTACCTTTCGCATTAATATTTTCAAGACTGTCTGATTTTGACTTATTAAACTGTGCCAAGGCTTTTTCCCTCGCCGTTTGCACTTGTTCCTCCGGAAGTGACTGACCGCATGTAGGGCACTCACAATCTGATTCATGGGTAAATTCCTTTGAATTGATTTCTGACCACTCTTTGCGTAATTGGTCCATACTATCGTTTAACGTTTTGATGCTAGATTGATTCATTTCTTTACGTTGCTTTAAGGTATCTACCTGTGACTGCATGATGGAATAATTTGATTTTTCTTCTTGAAAGCGCGTTTTAAGAGAAAATACTTTGTTGTTGGAACTTTCTTGGTGTTCCTGTTTAATCTGCAGCATGGCGATTTCAAGTTCTTGAATGGCTTTTTGCTTTTCAGAAATGGCGCTGCCATTCCGAATGTTATTGATTAATGTCATCTTTTCATCGATATCATCATTTAATTTGGATATCTGATTTTCTAATGCCTGTTTTTCACCTCCTGCCAGTGTAGGTAAGCTACGTTGAATTTCATCAATGCGTACCGGAAGCTTTTCAAGTTCTTTGTTGATTTCAGAACGACGAGCTGCTATGACTTTCCGATGGTCTTCAATGGAACGGCCGTTAAGAATTTCTTGAAGTTTGAAAAGTTCTTGTTTGGAAGAAATAACTTCCTCTGTTGAAATATCACCGCAAATTTCTAAAAGTGTTTTCCGGCGATCCTGCCATTTCACCTGTTCGTTAAAGTAAGATGGACTGGTAAGTAGTTTAAAAATATCCTCTTTGATAATGGAATCAACTTTCGCTTGGTATTCATTTTTCTTACTTGGCACCCCATCAATAAAATAATCTGTGGTGTGGCCGCTGAATTCCGCTGTTACTGACCCGCGCTTCTTTGTCCATTTCTCTTGGTATCTTTTTTTGAGTGTGAGAGGCGTTCCGTTATAAGAAAAGGAAGCCTCTACCTCATGTTCCAATCCATGAACTTCTTTCCCATCCACTAAGGTTTTAATGGAGAAATCCTTTTTGTTTTGGCTATCTTTATCGAATAAGAGCCAAACAAACGCATCAAACAAGGTAGTTTTTCCGGTTGCATTATCTCCGAATATGGCAGCATTAAGACCATCCAAAGTCATTGCGAAATATGGAATCCCTTTGAAATTTTTAATATTTAATCCCGTTAAAACTAAACGATTCATGCCAGTTCCTCCTGTAATTGAATGATTTGTTTTTTTATATTTTCTTTATGTTCTTCTTTTGAAAGTTCGTAAAAAACTGAAGCTCTTAGTCCTTTTGGGTTTGTGAGACATTCGAAATTAAATAATTGAATGTCTTTTGAGTGATAAACTTTTGCACCAGTTAATTCCGCCATACGATTAATAATTTCCTCTCCAATTGTTTTTGAAATAACACCATGGAAGGATAAATTCACATCTGCACCTTTTTCAATCGCCTCACGAATAATCGCTAACTTTTCATCGATGCTAATTTCTTTCATCATCGTTATTTCCTCCCAAATTTGTATTTGATATATCAGACGGGTTCCATTACAATGAGAGTAATGGTTTTGATTTGTCGTTGATTCGCCCTATTTGGTAGATAGGGCTTTTATTCTGCCGTTGTAAATTTGAAATTGCAGTATTCCAACAAATATCGTTCTAAATTTTCTGTGAGGATAACTTCTCCGTTGTCTTGATCGAATACAACGCTATCCCCTTCGAGAATTTCATCCCCGAACACATCGATTCCGTTGCATTCAGGTTGAGTGACTACGTTTTCGACACCGCTTAATTCTCTTGGATAACCAGTGCGATTAATTTCGCTGATTATTGGATGTTCCATTTTGTTTCACCTCCCTATTTTGTAATCGACAGAATACCATCGGAAGATGACAGTATTAAAATTCAAGTTCACATCTAAAAAAAGGTTCATCTTCTCGAATACCGTCTATTGTTTCAACGAAAACGTAAGAACAACAATTGAATTCTTTTGCTACATTCTCGGCACAAATAATTGATTCTTTAATATCAGTGAAATGATGTTCTTTATCAAGCCACGTAACAATGTAATATTTCATTGAGATTCACTCCATTATCATCGGAATCTGCATTAATCATCTACAACGCAAACATCTAATATCTGTGCAAAGTCTTCTCTGCCATCCATAAGTTTTTGTTTTGCTTTTTCAATCGCTTCCTCTTCATTACTGGCATCGATGGTTAAATTAATAACTTTCTCTACGGAAGCTGAAAGTTTAAATTCCATATCTTCAAACATCCTTTCTTACTTCGGAATTTTCTTCAACTCTTGCTCTTACGCATTTCCCCAATGACTACAGCGATAATTGTTGCAGCAAAAACGAGACAATAAATGGCGATGGGATTCATTAGGAAACTCTCCTCGGCACCCACGCCTCGATGTACCCAATAACAGATAGTAAATCTTTGCGCTTGATATCCCGGTAACTAGCAACCGCAAAACGGTCTCTTATTTCACGATGCAATTCCCGGAATCGCTGGGACCGTATGTCTTGGTTATTTTCTAATTCATAAACCCTATGACCAATGGCTCTTTGTACTCGACGTTGTTCGCCGTGGTCTAAGGTGATTTGTTGCTCCACCATGCCGCGGACTTCTTTAATTTCCTCTTTGACTACAGTGATTTCTTCGGCTGTTTCCAGTGATAATTTCATGGATGCCATAAGCTGCTCTTTTTCAGATAAAACACGAGGACCGCTTAACTGCTCCCGCATTTTCTTAAACGCTTGAATAAATTGAACTTTGAATTTCATTGCTTCGGGAGTGACATAAGCCATGGCAACTAATGTAAACGCGTCTTCCGTGAGATTAATTTTCCGATACTGTCTACCGCGTTCGTTTGTATAAGTTGACTCCTTAAAGTTTAGGAGTGAAAATTCTATTTCGTTCGCTTCCCCTAATTTCATAATTTGATTTTCAATATCTGAAATTACATTGTCATGACGTTTTCCGAAAACCTCCGAAACCGTTAACGAATCAGTAACAACTTGATCTTTTTCTACGAATACTAATTGTTCCATTTCTCCATCTCCCACTCCGACTAAACTTTTTTATTTTCTTTTTCTTGCATCTCTCGCTGAATTTTATCTGCGATGGGTTTGATTAAGATAAGTAACATTTTTTTGGCTTCTTTTGATGGCTGGTTCATGTTTTCTCCTCTCCTTTTAGCCAAAATGGCTTTTTATTGGTTAAAAAAAATTTCATCCATCGAGCAACCTAATATTTCAGCCGCTTTCATTGCCTTTGCGATGGGTAATTTTCTTTTACCATTTTCTACTCTGTTGTAGCTTTGGACCGTATATCCCAAGCGTTTAGCCATGTCTTGCTGTTGAATGCCCTTAGCTTCTCGAAGTCTTTTTAAATTTGTTGGCACTTTTTATCACCACCTTCATTTGCCCATATTGGCTAATTCCTACCTTCATTATAATTGCCCATATTGGCTAAGTCAATACTTTTTTTACCCTTTTTGGCTAATTAATTTTTATTTATTTAAAAAAAGTTTGATGATAAGTAAAATAGAAATTGGAATGTCTAAATTCCCTTTTAGTAATACAAACTTAATACATAAGTCGTGAATAGAGAGAGGAGGTATATCATGAATAGATATGGTTCCAAAATAAGAGAAATCAGAGAGAAAAATAAAGACACGCTAGAAGATCTAGCTAAGAAATTGGATACGCATTATACAACTGTTGGAAAATGGGAACGTGGGGAAAGAAAAATCACACCGGAACTATTAGAACAAATAGCCAATATATACGAGGTATCTGTTTCATTCTTTTTTGGAAAACAAATAACTCTACCAGATGAATTGAAGGCAGTAGGCGGAAAATGGGCAGCAACTATAAATAAATTGGAAGAACAAGAAATAACCCCCCAAGAACTAGAAGCTCTTTTAAACCTTTACAAAAAGATGAACAAGCAATAAAAAATTTCGACAAATCTTGCAAATGGTTTAACTCTACTACCAATAAAGTAGGACGTTTGCGGCGATTTTGTGTCGAAAATGGTTAAGTTTAGATAGTGATGAATTGGCTTACAATATTTATCGTTCAGATGTATAATGAAAATAGATAAATAAGGGAACGCACGTTCTTTAAATAGGGGGCAACAAGAATGAGAATTGTGGAATGTGAAGAATTAGCTGCTGGTAAGTCTGTTCGGATTGGCGATATTATTTTTGTTGGTACAAAAGGGGAGTATGAAAACAAAGAATTAGAAACAATTGGAGAAATAGCAGTATAAAAGGACTAACTTAAATGTTGGTTCTTTTTTTGTGGAAAAAATTAGTTTTGATGTTTAGTTGCCCATTTTGTACAATTGGATTAGCCAAAAAGAAAGAAGGACATCCAACATGAAAGTCGCAGCTTATATTCGAGTATCTACCACAGAACAAGCAGAAGAGGGCTATTCAATCGCCGCCCAACGAAACCGCTTAGAGGCATATGCCACCTCACAGGGGTGGGAAATTGTCGCTTGGTATGTAGACGAAGGGGAGAGCGCAAAAGACTTAAATAGAACCGATTTAAAGCGTATGTTGAACGGTATTGAACAAGAAATTTTTGATTGTGTGCTAGTTTACCGTCTTGATCGCTTAACTAGGTCTGTTTTGGATCTATATCAACTTTTAGAAAAATTCGAAAAACACAATGTGAAATTTAAGTCAGCTACAGAAGTATACGACACCACCACTGCAATAGGCCGACTATTTCTCACTCTTGTATCAGCATTGGCACAATGGGAAAGGGAGAATCTTGGGGAACGGGTCCGGATGGGAATGCAGCAAAAAGCAAAAGAAGGAAAATGGACGGTTAGTACTCCACCGCTTGGATATGATTCAGAGGAATCTAATTTAAAAATTAACCCTTCTGAAGCTGCTGTTGTAAAAGAAATATATTCCCTTTACTTAGCCGGTAATGGTATGCACAAAATCGCCAGAAATCTGAATGAACGAGGGCTTTATACAAAAAGCAATAAAGCTTGGTCGCAGAATACCGTACAATATATATTGACTAACCCTATTTACCATGGAACCACCAGGTACAATTATAGAGTGAATAAGGATCAGTATTTTGAAGTGGATGATGTAGTGCCGGTCATTATCCCTGATGAAGAATTTGAACTAACCCAACTAATGATTAATCAAAGGAAAAATGTTCATCCCCGGCAGGCTACTTCGAAATTCATTTTTAGCAAAGTATTAAAGTGTGCTCGGTGTGGGAAAACGCTGATAGGAAAAACATCACAATCCAAACGGGGAGATAAAACATATTACGCTTATAGCTATTATTGCCCGAATCGTCAACGTTCATTATGCGATTTACCGCTAATCAGTCAAAATTTATTCGAACAGAAATTTATTCAGATGACCGAGCAGTGGGATTTATATCAAGAAGCAAATGAACTTAATCAAAAAGAAGCTGCAGCCACTATTGAGGACCACACAGAAACCATTGAAACTTTAAAACAAGAATTGAAAGACATTGAGAAGCGCCGCTCGAAATGGCAATACGCTTGGGCGAATGAAATTATCACAGATAAAGACTTTCAAAAGAGGATGAACGAAGAATCTGAAAAAGAAAAATTGATTCAAAGTGAGTTAAAGGATCTGTCATACAAGGAAGAGTCAACTTCCCAAATTGGCGCCTCTATCGAATTGTGGACAAACCTCAAATTAAATTGGCAACATATGACCGATGAAACAAAGAAACAATTCATTTTAATTACTGTCAATTCCATGACGGTTGATAAAATAAACAAAGAGAAAACACCGGAATCAATCGGAATAAAAGAGGTTAGATTTAACTAACCTCTTTTTTTGTGCCTATTGTAACCACAAGTCATCTGGTACTATCCACAATGCATACTAGAGATGCCAAGGGTGCAGTATACCGGCTCCGTGAATTTGGTGCGAATTGGCTAGAGGTCGAGCAGACGTTAATTGCTGTCACAGCACAAAGGCTAGTAGAACTTACATGCCCATTTTGTGAAGGAGATTGTTCGCCGCTTTGTTACTCCTATGGAAGATGGAAAAGGGCGAGTGTGTTTGAGTTGTTAGCGGGAAGAAATTTACATTCAGCCATGAAGTTAGCTAAAGGGGAAAAAGTCGAATCACATTACAAAACACTTAGAGAAGTGATTAACAAGGGAATAGCCCTTGGATACATTCAAGAATCAGAATATGAACGGCTGGTGTACGATGATGAAGCCCCATAAATGGCAGACGAATGAACAAGCAAGTTTTTTGAAGAGAACGGGTGAATTACTGGAACGGGGGTATCCAATTGCGGAAGCGATTGAATCCATAGCATTACAACTACCAACCAAACGAAAGGAGGAATTATATGGTTGTTTAGTAGAGCTAAAAAAGGGCACGCCCTTTCATGAAATCTTAAACAATCTCAAGTTTAACAAAGATTTAATCGGCTATGTTTATTTTGCCGAGCAGCACGGGAGCTTTGCCGATGCATTGTTAGAGGGAAGTGACCTCGCTCTTTTAAAGGATCAGGATTTACGAAAGCTTCTAAAATTACTTCAATATCCGATGTTACTCATTTTTATTACAGGTGTACTATTTATTTTTATTGAAAACACATTGCTGCCAAGGTTTACAACGCTTTTTTCATCACTTGGTCTTGAAGCAAATTTTTTCACCAAGGTTATTTATGCTTTTGATCAATATTTTCCGATGGTCATCGGTGTAATGCTGACGCTTCTCTTCTTTACGGCAATCTATTATTTTCTTGTATTTCGAAAACTCTCCATCCTTCAACAAAGGTCTCAGCTTATTCGCATCCCCATTGTCGGCAGGATCCTCAAATTGCTGTTTACTCACTACTTTTCCATTCAACTCAGCTTTCTCTTATCCGGTGGAATTTCAGTCTCTGAAGCCTTATTACTTTTTGAAAAAAATCAAAGACAACCGTTTTACAGCAAAATAGCAGAAGAGATTAAAGTCAAGCTTGTTACAGGAGAAAAATTGGAAACGATTTTAGCTACCTTTTCATTTTTTGAAAGGGAGTTTCCAATGATTGTAAAACATGGCCAAGATAATGGGAAATTAGAACAGGAGTTATTATTTTTCAGCAAACACTGTGTCACCAATATGGAGGAAATGATGGAAAAGAGTTTAAAAACCATTCAGCCAATTCTTTATTTGTTTATTGGATTTCTCGTTGTCTCTATGTATTTAGCGATATTATTACCCATGTTCCATCTACTTGATGGAATATAAGAAAATGGAGGCTTAATAAAATGAAGAATAATGAAAAGGGTTTCACACTCATAGAAATGATGATTGTAATGCTCGTCATTTCAGTTTTGTTAATTATCACGATTCCGAACGTTGCCAAACACAATTCGAATATCAACAATAAAGGCTGTCAGGCATATGTAAAAATGGTCCAAGCCCAAGTTCAGGCGTATGAAATGGAACATAACAAGGTGCCCACCTTAGCGGAGCTGGAATCAGAGAATTATTTAAACGATGCCAAAGGTTGTCCGAATGGTGATACCGTTAAAATTGATACCGATGGAACCGTCACATCAGTTGCAAAAGTAACGAATTCATAATGAGTCAAAACCAAAAAGGCTTTACCTTAATTGAGTCTCTATTAGTTCTCACCATCTTTATGATTATTTCCTCAATTACAGTTTTCTCCTTAAAGCCCCAGCACTCTGTAATGGAAGATGAGGCATTTATCACTCAACTACAGGCAGATCTGCTCTATTCACAGCAATATGCGATTTCCCATCAACATGAGGTGTCCGTTGTGTTTATGCAAAATGAATATCGCTATTATATGCTTGAGCAATCTGGAAAGCCGCCGATTATCGACAGAGATTACTCAACAAATATCAATCTTAGGGAAGGTACCATCCCCTTATATTTCAAATTCTTAGGTGACGGAGATGTAAATAAATTTGGTTCCTTTACCATCTATACGAAAAGGAAGAGCTATCAACTAACCATTTTAATTGGAGAGGGAAGGTTTTATGTTAAGGAGCAATAAGGGATTTTTTTTGTTAGAACTATTGCTTTCATTGTCAGCCTTGTTAATGCTAAGCCTTTATTTACTACCCTTATTAATGGGGCTGAGAGACCAATCCAGGAAATTGGAAATTGAAAATTCAGCACGTAAGCTAATGTACGAAGAACTACAAGCAAAATTACTCGATAGTCAAACATATAATGATTACACCATCCTACGAAATAAAGTAGAATATAAAATCATCTGGAATGACACGGAATCGGGCGCTCAAAAGGTGGTGTGTGTAAAAGTTGAAAAAAATGCATTCATGTCCGAATCCAAAGTTTGTGGTGTCCTTGAATGAAAAAGCCTTTACCCTTATCGAAGTACTCATCGCATTTTCTATCTTTTCAACCATCATTTTCTTTATGGCACCTATTTTTCAAATCATCCTAAATACAAAAGCTAATGATGCTGAATTGCAGTCAATGGAGTGGGAGGTTTTTTGCAGCCAAGTAAAAAAAGAGATACGGCTTGCCACAAGTGCCACTGTTGTCTCGGACCGATTAATCCTTGATAAGGATACTGAAACGGTTCAATATGAGAAGTACGGGTCGAATCTTAGAAGACGCGTGAATTCAACTGGTCATGAAATTATCCTTCAAAACGTATCACAGGTCACCTTTTTAGTCATCAACAACATAGTTAAGATTACAGTTACGGATAGTTGGGGAAAAGAATACGGTGTGACATGCTACCCATTAGTGAATAGGAGTTCGGGTACATGAAAAATAATGAACAAGGATTTACCTATCCGCTAGTGTTATGCTTACTCATCATTTTTCTATTATTTTTCTCTATGCAAATGGAACAATTACAAACGGAAAGAAAAATGGCTCACGAAACGGCAATGATCCACCAAGAAGAATATTATTTACTTTCATCAGTAAAGAAAATCGAATGGCAGTTTCAAACTAGTGGAACTATTTCCACCAAGGGAACTATTATCTATAAAAATGGAACTATGAACTATCAAGCTGATCCTCCATCAGGGTTTGTCCAAAAGGTTAATTTCTCACTCAGTCTCAAATCCGGTGAATCGATCTTCGGCCGTGGACTTTTTGATACAAGATCAAAAAAACTCGTCAAATGGGTAGAAGTGAATTAAGCAGTTTTGAAAAAGTAAAACGTGGACATACTTTTAGTGTATTAAAAAGGCAGGTGTGTCCATGAAAACAAATGATTACGTAAAATACATGACCCAAACCATCGTAAAATATGCCGATCAGCCGAAAGATGAACGTAAACGACTTCGAAAAGAGAAAAAACAAACAAGAGCTGATTTTTGGTATCGATGGTTTGGGATTCTCCCTTATATCCTTTATACAGAAGTGAAAAAAAGACTTAAGCTCTAAGAAGCAGATTCTATATCGGCTTCTTTTTTTTGCCACAATTCCCAATAACCCTTCGCTTGACGAAACGCAATTCTTTATTAAAACCACTATCTTTCTAATATTGTTACAATATAAAGTCCGTAATTGTGAACATTTTCTAAACATATAGTGCTAAACTTGTTAACCTCATTCCCTTGTTATAATTGCTGTATTATAATGGAATAAATTATGGGGGCCAGAGGTGAATAGAGATGGAACAAACATTAAAAATAACAAACGTCTTGTCAGATCCAACACGATACTACATTTATCAATACATTACCAAACGTCATCAAGAAGTGACCGTCCAAGAAGTAGCTGAAAATTTTAATATTCATCCCAATGTGGCGAGACTGCATTTATCAAAGTTAGAAGATGTTAACATGTTAGTGTCAGAAACAAAAAAAACAGGGAAAGGTGGTCGCCCAAGCCGACTATATCGTTTATCCGATGATGTCATTCAGCTCCACTTCCCATACCGTGACTACATGCTTTTGGCCAAAGTGGCCATTCAGACGATGATCTCCCTTGGAGAGGTCGGGAAACAAGCACTATTCTTAACCGGGAAACGATTTGGTACGGAAATGATTGAGCAGGAAATGGCAAAAAGATCTTTTGGTGAAGAATTAGAATTTGACCAAAAGCTAACAATATTAAAAAGTGCCGCAACATTAGCTGGTTTTTACCCGGAATTCGAAGCAAATGGCGATAAAACTAAAATTTATTTTCAGATTTTCAACTGCCCTTTTAAAGAGGTAGCAGAAGAACATACTGAAACAGTTTGCAATATGCATCATCAATTTTTGAAGGGGATGTTCGGTGCACTTTTCGAAACGGTTGAATTAATTGAAAAAGAAAACATGATTTCCGGGTGTGATACATGCTCATATCAAGCACTTGTAACAAACTAATTCGAAACCATTATTTACATTGTACCTCCTTTTACATTATAATATTGTAATGATGGTATCGATGGGGTAAAAGGAGGGATACATATGGATCGCATGTTCAGAGTTTGTGGTTTCTGGACGGGCATTTTTACCGTAATGTTTTATCTAGGTGATATGGATAAAACTGCAATGTTATTTTTAGCTCAAACAGGATTCTTTGTACTGCTAAGCTACCTAAAGCTGTCTGAGCGTATGTATTTGCATATTTTCGCAGCATATTTAACGATTTTTTTCGCTGGCTTCACGTATTGGACTACATTCATGATGCCGCTTGGCGGAGGACATTGAGAAAAAGCCGGAGTAAAGCTCCGGCTTTTTTTATTCTGTAAACAGATCACTTTCACTTAATTGCAATCCTTTTTGTTGCACAATTATATGAAAATAAGAACTCATCCCAGAGGGCATAACTAAACTTCGTATCGCTCGATTGCGCTTGCTTACCTCTGAAAATGGATTCGGATCATAATGATTTTCTAATTCCTTCAGAATCCCGGCCTTCAATAAAAATTCATCCTGCCTTAGCTTGGTTAATAAATGTAATCCCACTTGCGCACCTTTTTGAATGAGGGAGTCAAAATGAATATGCGTTGTAATATCCATTTCCCCAGGATGCTGCAAGACATCATGAATCATCGTATGTTGATAATATCCTCTCAGGCTCCCTTCCGCCCTCCGTGGATCCATCCATTCGTCATTCGTGTAACCGTAATCAGCCGTCACAACTATACCATTGGCTAACACGGTTGCTATTTCTTGAATCACCTTCTCCATTGGCAACGGAATTTCAATCCGCTGTTTTTCTTTTAAATTAATTTTACCCACTTCTAAAAATGACAGAATTTCGGGATTCGTTAACGGAAGTTTCATCTCGTACAATCCATTATTTTCAGCTCCAACCATTACTTCAAAAAGTTTTCCATCTATTTTTTCAATCACATGAACGGGAAGGGCATCAAAAAGTTCATTTGAGAAAATCATCCCTTCAAAATGATCTATTTCACTTAGACTCCCAACTTGAACAACAGAATGTTCAGGAAGCAGCATTTCCTGTTGTAATTTTAGATGATATGGGCTGCTTTCCACAATAATATATTGTAAGGAAGTTTTAATTGAATCATTCCACTCCTGCAAAAATGCCTTTGCGAAGCGTCCGTTTCCTGCTCCAATTTCACAAAATACCGCAGGCAGACTTGTTGTTTGACAGATATGGGAAAACCATTTTGCTACTAGCCTTCCATATACATCCGAAATATTGCTAGTCGTAATGAAGTCCCCTTGGCGGCCAATTTTCTGCTTTTCCTTCATATAATAGCCAAATTTCGGATGATAAAGAACAGCCTCCATATAGTCTGCATAAGTGATAAACCCATTTTTAGAATTTGAAATTAACTTTTGTAAATATGTAATCATCTTGACTCCTTTTCAATTAACACTATTGACATAGTGTTAACTTTGTTATATTGTTAGGATAGTAGCTTAACAATATCCCCTCCCATTATAAGAAAAAAGAACATCCCCTAGAAAGACCCTTCTCATCGGTGAGAAGGGTCTTTCTATTTATGGTTTAAAAAATATTAAAAACCATTCAAAAATGGATTGCTATCCATTTCCTCCCCAATTGTAGTCACGGCGCCATGACCGGACAGGACATAGGTTTCTTCAGGCAACGTTAACAGCTTGTCATGAATGCTTTTTAATAACTGGGCGTTATTACCTCCGGGAAGATCTGTTCTCCCAATACTGCCCTGAAATAAGGCGTCACCGGAGATGACAAACCCATCCTTCTCAAAATAAAAAGAAACACTGCCAGGCGAATGTCCGGGTGTATGCGAAACATCAAACTCAAAATCCCCTATTTTCATTGTGCCTTCGTTTTTGATGATGTGATCAGCAGGATTTACACGAATAGGTTCAACATGCATAAACATTTGTGAACCGTTTAATGCGGGATCACCCAGCCACTTTTCTTCTTGCTTATGAACGTATACAGGAATTTTATATGCCTCTCTTACCACATTGACCGCACCTATATGATCAAAATGAGCATGCGTTAAAATTATCGCAACGGGCTTTAATTTTCTCTCCTGCAATAAATGAATCAATTTATTTCCTTCTCCGCCTGGATCAAAAATTAAACATGTTCGGTCAGAATTTTCAACTAGATAACAATTTGTTTGCAATGCCCCTAAGGGAATTTGCTGCCATTTCATAAAAAAGGTCCTCCAATGCAATGTCATAGGTTTATTTTACCTCATAACCTGTGGACAAGGAAATCACTGATCTGATATTGCACTATTTTTGCTCTCGACAAATCCAATAAAAGAATATAAAATAGGATTGGAATGTATATAATATAGTTACATAATATTTTTGAACATGTAAGGCTTCTTGCCTGCTTATGCTAAAAAGGGGGATTAATCATGGGTTTAGTTATTATTTTTGCCATCGTAACCGTTCTTGCTGCCTTCGGTGGGTATAGCGCACTAAAGAACAAAAACTTCTTAGGTGCATTTTGGGGAGTTGCTTCCTTCTTTGTTTTTGGCTGGTTTACCGTCATGACAATCATTAATTCTGGATTTCCTACTGGATCGCATTAAAAAGGACTGTCAATGACAGTCTTTTTTATTTCTGTATGAGCTCATATATTTTTTTGGCTTGTAGATCGATAATTTTTTCAAATTGGTAGCCGTACAGTAGGGCTCCACCAGATGGCGAAAAATAGATCGGTTCATTATCCAAGCCTTCCATAATCAGATTACTGCTTTTCCCTTTCAAATCATAGCTTTCCAGTTGGAACCCATCTGAGTAAGTATCCATTTCACCACTTTTTAGCGGCCTAAACGTGATAAATTGTCCCTTCTTTTCATTAAAATCAAAATATGGAACTAACCAATCGGAATACTTTGTAAGCTGTGGGATTGAAAAGGTAAAAAACTTTTTCAACTCTTTGTCAAAAAATGAATAGTCTGCCATCGTTTGATCGTGTTCATTTACGGAGACAGCCATGAGCAGATCACGATATGTTGAAAAATGGATTGCTGATTGGATCACCGTTTTTTCGTTCCCATTTTTTGATCCTTTCATGATAAGAGGAGCAGATAAGGATGGATTTTCTTGGTCCCAATCTAAAAAGACTTCCTCTTCCCCATTCATCCATTTAACAAAGGGCTGCCGTAAGAAGACCTCAGTGTTTGTTGCCTTGTTCATATCCAATAAAAATAGCTGGAAACTCCAATCCTCAGCAAATTTCGATACCAAAATCTCTGACTCATTATACGGATTCCATTCAAATACTAATTCATAGGATGGAAAAGACTTCTCCATTTGTTCTGTCCCTTTTAAATCGATGATGGTGACATGTCCTTCATATGATGATGGCGAAGAATGAACCAAAAGATACTTTTTCGAGGGACTGATCTGTACAGTAACAATTGGATTCTTGCTCTCGTAAATCAAGCTACTTTTACCTGTAAAAAGATTATATTGAAAGACTCTTGAAGTTTGTTCAAGATTGGTTATATAAACTATTTCCGTCTCAGAAAGCCATCCAGCAGCTTTGTAATATTCCCCCGCACCGTTCGGAATGGCAATAGGTATCTTCCATTCATCCTCTACAGCTGAGACGGGCGCTTTAGATTTTTCACTTTTAGCATGATGTGTAGGCTCTACATTATTCATGCATCCACCTAATAGGAGGGTCAATAATAATAGGCTGGATAGTAATAAAATACCCCTTACTCGTTTAAGCTGGTACAATTTAAATAGATCCCTCCCCCAAATTTCCTCTCTATTGTTAGTACGTTTTTTTTACAGAAATGTTTCAATATTTCAAACACATTAAAACAAATAGGAAAAAAGCCTTAGTGAACGGCTTCTACTTTTTTTGTACACATTGCTAACTTATTGTATGGAGAATATCGAGGGATTACAAGTCAAAATTTAAGGGCAGCTAAGAAAATTCCTTCGGCACTTTTAAGGATCTTCAAAAATTGAGATAGTGGAAGTGGATTGATCCCCTTACCCAATTCAAGTGTAAAACCCGGACGCTTAAACTCTTGAATAAACCAATCTTTGAATCCGGCATGGCTGTTAACATACCTAATGGCTTGGTACCCACTTACTCTCTCAAATTCCTTTGCGAGTTTCTCAGACTCAGAGGGTTCATAGCCTTCATACCCCCAATAAAATTCTTCTCCTTGGGTATGAAAGGCTAAAACACAATCATATGAATTCTTTTTTACCAAATCCGCCATGGCAACTGCCTCAGGTTCTGTTAATGGTGCATGGCCCGGAAAGTCCCTCGGTGCTGGAGATTTTGGTTGTTTGTTTTGCCTGCAAATGTCCCAGTTGGCCGGAAACTGGTTATTTAAGTCGATTCCATTAATATTGGCCTTCCAATGAATGAAATCATCGCTCCCCTCATTCATCCTCATGACCTCTTCCCTAAGGTGATCTGGTGGCCCATTTAGGACCAGGTCTACTCCATCAGGATTAACCATCGGAACAACGGATAGCTCAACCTCTTGGTAAAGATTGAGAACCTTGCTACCTTTCATTAACGTTCCATTCGTTAAAGCCAGCAAGTAATGATTTACCAAACTGATCAATACCATGGTAGTAATCCATTCATTTGCATGAAAAGATCCATTCATATGTATCTTTTTTGATCCTTTTCCAATCTTAATCTCATGAATCGGATTACCCAGAACACTATTCCCAATGGTATTTACTGCAATAAAAGGATATTTCCTTTTGAATTCATTGATTATTTTAACAAGCTTTTTATAGTCATAAGCATATGTTCCAATATTAAGCGATTGATCCATATTATTTCTCCCCCCATCTTAAAGAATCATATGAGTGATCCCGAAAAAAATGATAAAAAAAGCCCGAATTTCAGGATCGGGCTTTTTAAAAGGAAACCTATTTATTTAATTTATTTTTAATAAGCCAGGCTGCACCAAGTACACCCGCATCATTCCCTAACGTAGCAAGAGCTAACTGCGTGGAATCCATAACTGCTGAAAAAGTAAATTTAGCAAAGTTTTCATTTATACCGTCCAGTAAAATAGCCCCTGCTTTAGAAACGCCACCGCCCAAAACGATTTTTTCCGGATTTAGCGTATTAGCAATACCGCCTAAAACAAAACCTAAATGGAAGGAAACCTCATCTAATACTTTTCTGGCTAATGGGTCGCCTTTTCTAGCAGTGTCAAAAACGTCCTTTGCGGTGATTTTCCCATGTACTTCAAGCAGTGTGCTTAATTCACCCGATGTTTCATGGTTACTTAATTCTTCCATTGCTAATCGAACAATTCCTGTAGCAGAGGCAACCGTTTCGAGGCAGCCTTTCCTGCCGCAATTACATGGAGCCCCACCGGAGGGAACCGCTGTTATATGTCCTATTTCTCCTGCTGCGCCGTTTATTCCTTGAACAATAGTACCATTCGCAATTACTCCACCGCCAACACCAGTCCCTAATGTGACACAGACAAGATCCTTTGCACCATTCCCAGCACCCTTCCACATCTCACCCAATGCTGCACAGTTTGCATCATTCTCAATCGCTGCCGGGAGGGAGGTGGCTGCTTCGAGACTCTCCTGTAACGGAAAGTTATCCTTCCAACCTAAATTCACCGCATTCAAAATAACTCCTCTTTCATAATCCATCGGCCCAGGTGCACCCATACCAATTCCAGCCAGCTTGTCATTTGTCACTGCAAGCTCAGCTAGTTTTTCAGAAAGTGCATTCGCAATATTTCGAGTAATATTTTGACCTTCATTAGAATTATCTGTAGGAATTTCCCATTTGTGTGTAATTTCCCCATCAAACGTAATAAAAGCTATTTTAGTAGTTGTACCGCCAAGATCAACACCAGCTATCCATTGTTCCGCCATAGTTTCCACCTATCTTTGTTTACTTTTTTCTTTTTGTATTTGGATTTCGTGCCGTAAAATTAAAAGTGCTGTTTGAAATTCTCTTGTTTCGATTAACTGCGCCTGGTACAATTCCTTTAATTCTGACTCCATCAATTCCAGGTCCCCGACACGATCACCCACATAAATAATCGTCCCAAATTGCTTTAAAAATTGTTGAATTTCATAAATTGTTTTCATTCTTTCTAACTACCCTCCTTCTCCAATAGATTGAAGATGTTGATTAATTTCACGTACTAAATCAGAATATTGTTTTTGTTTTGGTTCGAGTTCTGCAGCCTTACCAGCATTCACCTTTGCTTGTATTATATCGTTTTCCTCCAGATTAATCAGCGCAAGATTATAGTAGGCTTCATCGAAATTAGGGTCAAGTTTAATAGCCTTTTGTAAATGTCCCTTTGCATCAGAAAGCATTTCCTTCTTTATTTCAACAAAGGATAGGAGAAAATAGGTTTTCTCGGACAAGTGATCTGCTTTCTCTTCAGATTCTTTCAATACATGGTATGCTTGATCATACTTGTTCTGTTTTATATATTCTTGTGCCATCAGTAGGTGAGCATTTTCATCATTCGATTTGGCCGATGGGCTATAACCATAGCTGATTGCTCCCCAGACAATGGCAATCGAAGCAAAAGAAAAGAGTAATTGCCAGCCCAGCTTTTTCTTTTTTGGAAAATGGACAACACCTGCTGCCAAGAATCCACCTGCCAAGCCGCCAAGATGTCCTGCAACATCGATCCCTGATGCAGAAAAACTGAAAACAAGGTTTATACCAAGGACAATAATCAAATTCATTCCCATTGTACGGGAAAATAGCTTTGGATAAATCACACCAAAATACAATAACGCACCAAAACAACCGTAAATAGCGCCACTTGCTCCTGCTGATAAGGTAGAACTAAAGATAAAACTAGCCATTACACCCGCGAAACCAGCGAATAAATAAATCAACAGAAAACGTATACTGCCAAAGATTTTTTCGACAGTTAGACCTAGAAAATACAGGGCAAGGGTATTCATTGCCAAATGCACAAAGCCAATATGCAAGAAAATGGGTGTGATAAATCGCCACCATTCTCCTCCTAAAATTAATTGATTGACCTTTGCCCCGTATTTAATCAGTGTCGAAGTATTCGTACTCCCGCCATGTAATTCAAGCCAGAAAAAAACAATGGCTTGAATGGCGATAAACACATATGTAAAGAAGGGTTTCCCATTTGAAAGAATGGCCCTTTCCGTTTTAACTTCCTTTTTCACAAAATCCAAGGACGCTTCCTTTATTGATTCAACATCCTGATCCGTATATTCATCCACAAAGGCAAAGTAAATCTCTTTTCCCACCCTTTCAGAAATACGCCTAAATCCCGCATCAAATTCTCCCTTTGCAAGTAAAATCGAACTGACGATTGTTTTATTTCCTTCCGGAAAAATAAACGGATTGGCGAGTCGATATTCATATTCATCAACAGGTGGAAATGGACTTATATAGATATTCATCACATGTAATTCAGATCGGCCAAGTTGTTTACGGACTCTTTCCCCATTGGCAGCAGTAAATTCGATATCTCTCTGCATGGCATTACTCCAATCTAAATCATGGAGCAGCATACGAATAATGGGTGCCTGCTTATTTTCAACTTTTTCAAGCCATAGTTCTTTTTGATTGTCAAACAATTGTATCATTCGATAACCATGCTCAGAGATGAAAGAATAAGCCAGCCTCCAAAAGATGTAACTCTCTTTATTACTCATTTCTCCCCTACTTCCTAATCACGTAGTACCTATAGATTTAGACATAACAAACAATATTTATTTTTGACGCGTTCCTTTTATTATAAACGAAGGATGCTGTTTTAGATGACTAAAACGATCTTAATTATGGATATTTATTAAACAAAAAGACCATCTGTGGTTTTCACCATTCAGATGGTCTTCCAAATACAGATTGCATCATTTTATTTTTCACACTAGGTAAACTCATCATCGAACCAACTGCAAGCCGGCGCAACCAGCTTGAGCCTAGCAGGACGTTAATAATTCGATACCGGAAACGGTATGCAAAATAACCGATTGAACCAATCATAAAAATCGAAGTTAGCATTCGAGACATCATTAATCCCTCCTGCTATTAGTTTGTGATAGTGGCAGTTATTTTATCCAAACTATAAAAAAGATTCCAATGGGAAGAAACAGGACCACTATATTAGATATAGTTAAACACAGGTTCCATTGTTTTCTTTAAAACTTGAACGGAGTTCGTAAATTTTGCCTTCTCTTCTTCATTTAAATTAAGCTCTACGATTTGTCTAATTCCTTTTCGATTGACTACAGCTGGTACACCGATGTAAATGTTCTTATGCCCGTATTCCCCATCCAAATAAGCAGAAACAGTTAAAACAGAATTTTCATTTTCAAGAATTGCCTTTGTCAACCTAACAAGGCCCATTGCGATTCCATAATAAGTGGCCCCTTTTCGCTCAATGATATGATAGGCAGCATCACGGACATTTAAAAAGAGTTGATTTAAATCCTCATGATTGAATCCATTCTTATTTTTTGACCATTCGGAAATGGATGTACCGGCGATATCAGCATGGCTCCAAACAGGCAGTTCTGTATCACCATGTTCCCCAATGATATAGGCGTGGACATTACGGGTATCCACATCAAAATAATCCCCCAATAAAAAGCGGAACCGAGCTGTATCTAAAATCGTTCCAGAGCCAATTACGCGCTCCTTCGGAAGACCAGAAAATTTCCATACTGCATAGGTCAAAATGTCAACCGGGTTTGTGGCAACTAAGAAAATACCATCAAAACCACTAGCCATGATATTTTCAACTATGCCTTTAAAAATCCTCGTATTTTTTTCAACTAAATCAAGGCGTGTCTCCCCAGGTTTTTGGTTTGCGCCTGCGGTGATGACAACAAGGTCCGCCTCACCGCATTCCTTATAATCGCCGTACCAAATTTTTGTCCGTGACGGTGCGAATGGAAGTCCGTGATTCAAATCCATTGCATCACCTTCCGCCTTTTCTTTATTTAAGTCTATTAAAACAAGCTCCTCTGTAATGCCTTGATTTAAAAGGGCAAACGCATAACTGGAACCAACAAAGCCTGTTCCAATAAGCGCAACTCTATTCACACGTTTTAACATGACTATTCCTCCAATTGCTGTTTATTTTGAAACTAGAACTAGTCCAATGGCTGCAATCGCAGCAAGGAAGCCTGACAGAAAATTCACCATATCATTATCCACTAAGGTAAACCCTTTTATTCTGGTTGTCGGCAGCTGACAATGCTGTCTTTTTTCTGTCTCAATACCGCAATGCTGACAAACATACATTTGTTGGTAATAGGCACCCATTATTGTATCAATGACATTACCAAAATAACCAAATACAAAAACAAAGAGTGTCAACCTACCATCCAGATCGAACAGGAAAAAACTGGTAATGGAAATTAGAAACGCCCCTGCAAGTGCAGCAGCACTTCCGAAGGAGCTAATGGCACCAGATGTCCCTTTTTCGACTCTCTTAAATGTACGTATGTAAATCGGATTCTTCCGGCTCAAGCTGCCAATTTCTGATGCCCACGTATCTGAATTAGCACTTGCAAGACTAACGACAAAGCCAATTAACCAGATTAGATCAGGTTCAAAATAATGGATGATGCTAAAAAGCCCGGCTGCTCCCCCGTTTGCAATCACTTGTCGCCAATCCCTTGTTGCACCTTTAGCCAATTTTTCTTCGATGGGTTGTTTCACAGAACTTTTATATTTTGACCAAAAATTCGAGGTGGCAAAGAAGGTACCAAGTAAAACGAGTCCCTTTATACCAAAACCAGCATACACCGCTGCTCCTACTATGATAGCAGTAAGAGCTCCCGACTTGGTCAAAGATTTATGGCGATAACCACCAAAGCCCGTTACGCAGATGCCAATAATGATGATAACTTCTATCATATTAGTTTGATGGTTCTACTATTGGTTATGATTTTCGAAACCGGAATATCATGGTTTTCCACTGGGAAATTGGGGATGATTTGATGTTCAAAGGCTAGGGATAGAGTTTTACCAGTAAAATTAGGTAAGTATCGGTCATAATAACCACCGCCAAAGCCCAAGCGATACCCTTCCATTGTATAGGCAAGCCCTGGAACTATTAAAAGATCCATTTGTTTGGCAGGAACTTCTGTGGTCTTTGCTTCAATAGGTTCGAGTAAACCATAATAAACGGTTTCAAGCTGTGAAAATTCTGTTAGGGTTCTGAACGATAATCTTTTATCTTTTGGATGACATTTTGGCACTGCGATTTGTTTTCCAAGCTCCCAAGCTTTACGAATAATTTGGTATGTATCGACTTCAGGCTGTTTCGAAACTGTAATCCCAATGACGTTTGCTTTCTCAAAGTCTTCATCTTTAAATAGTCTGTCTGCAACTTTATAGGAATAATCTTCATATAGGGGTTTAGATATCTTGGTGAGAGACTCCTTTATCTGATTACGAACAAAATTTTTATCATTCATAAATAGAACCTCCGTAGTTTTTTTGGAAAAGGGGCGGAGCGCCGCAATAGTGAATCTGTATATCCAATCGCAGTGAAGATTTAAATTTCAGACGATGAATGGAGTGAAGTCACGCTCTGCTCACACCGCCTTTATTGGCAGGGATGGGTTCATTGATTACCTATCCATATAAATTGAAGTGCGAAACGCCCTATTAGTTTTTGACAACAAAAAAAGCAGCAGGAAGCCCCACTGCTTATTTTGTTTCACGATGTGTTGTTGATTTTTTATCTCTTGGGCAATATTTCTTAAGCTCAAGACGATCTGGATTGTTACGTTTATTTTTTGTTGAAATATAGTTACGATCCCCACAATCAGTGCAAGCTAACGTAATATTTACACGCATGTCAATTTCCCTCCAAACGATTAAGCTAGTTCGTGCATACGACTTTTCTATAATATCATTTATTAAAAGGAAATGCTAGTGTTTTTCAAAAGTGCTTGTTCCATTGAAATCAATTCTTTTTTATTTGAACCAGAAATCGTATAAGTAATCGTTTTATTAGTTTGGTGAGGTGCGATGGATGTCTTAATGGCGAAAATACTAGCCGAAGGTCCTTTTACCAATGGCTGGTATTTTAAGTTCCCCCTTTGTAGAGAACTCCAGATATGATCAGTATAAGCATTCCATAGTGGCATGGTTGTGTATTCTTTTATACCTGAAAGATTAAATTGGGCATTTACGAGAAAAACCTTTTTAACTGCATGATGAAAAATGTGACGATCTGTTGGTGAAACAAAGGTAAAATGGTCCTGTCCGACATTTAAAAAATGATTCATCGCTAAAATCTTTATCTCTTTTGGCTGATTACTGTGATTACTAACATAAATGCTGAATAAACGAATTTTTGAGTGAATATGTTCCTGCTTCACTTTCATGATTAATTCTTCGTCGTAAATAACCTTTTCCATGCAGTTTTGCAGCCAAATATACTTGCCATTTACCCATATTCCTGGAACAAATTGAAGCGTATCGATTGGCATGTGCGGTTTAGAGTTCGGTTTACTTTTTTGTTGTTCCGTTAGATTTATCATCTTTTACACCTATTTTACAAATTATTTGGTTTTACCTTACGCCCATTCTCATTTACACGATTATTTACTATTGTATCTGCCATTCTTCTGCTTGTCTCTGAGGCAATTCGTTTCCAGCCGTACAAACTTTTAACAATTTGCCTGCCCTTTTCTCCAATTTCTTCCGCTTTCACTGGATTATTTAGTAAGAATTCTATTTGTTCCAGAAGACTTTTGGCATCACCAGGAACCATCAGCATTCCCGTTTGTAAATGTTTTACAATCCCTTTCATTCCACCAGTATTGGCGACAATCGTTGGTTTCCCAAGGATCATCGTTTCCAATGCAACAATGCCAAATGGTTCATAAAGGCTAGGTATGACTGCCATCGCACTTCCTTGGATCAGAGCATTTCGTTGTTCATCGGAAATATAACCAATAAATATAACGTGCTTATCCAAATTCCTCGCAATGATTTGCTCTTGGTAGGCTTGAAGTAATGGACCTTTCCCTGCAATAACAAAAAAACATTCTGAATCCATTTCTTTGGCATATGCGGCCGCTTCAATAATCGTTTCAAACCCTTTTTCCTTAACAATTCTCCCAATTGAAAAAATGTAATTTCTTTGCTTTAGTTCAGGATATATTTCCCCAACATTTATTTCTGCCCTTAAGGGTTCTATTCCATTTGGTATGATACTGATTTTTTCATTTTTAGCTTTAAAAACAGAAATAAGCCCCTCTCTCATATACTCACTGCAAACAATCAGTTCATCAGACTCTACAATTAATTGTTGTTCTTTTTCATGAATAAATTGCTGCATTTCTGTATGAATACCATTATTTCTTCCATGTTCTGTAGCGTGAATAGTGGTTAATAATGGAACCTTTAGCAACCCCTTTAAAGCAATAGATGCTGCACCGACCAGCCAATCGTGTGCATGTATGAGATCGAATTTAATCTCTTTTGAAAGGTGATCAGCCTTGAAGGACATGGCTAAATTAAGTCCGGCAAGCCAAAAAAAGAAATGATCATCCCACTCATTTATTGGTTTTACACGATGCACATTCACCCCATTCATCTGTTCAAATGTTGGGAGCTCGTTAGTACCCGCTGTCAAAACATGAACCTCATGACCCAGCATGGCCAAATGAGCAGATAAACCGAATACATGTCGTGAAAGACCGCCAACAATATTAGGAGGGAACTCCCAGCAAAGCATCAATATGGTTAATTTCAAATCTTTTTGCATTTCACAATCAGAAACAACCTTTTGGGGAATTTTACTATTCATTTTCCCCCTCCAGGCTGTTTGATTTCAGGTAATAGCTGTATGTACTTACCTGATCCATCCATTTTGGGGGCTGTTCTTCATACCGTTTAAATTGTAAGTAATCCTGTTGTGATACATGACCTTTTGGTATTTCTGGTGACGGTGTATGAATACAATTAGAGCGATAAAGTGGAAAAAATTCAGTACCTTTAATATAAACACCAATTTCCGCAATAAAGCTGCGATTTTCCATCAATCCTTTAATAAACCAATGCCCATTTTCAAAAGGAACCGTTATTTCATGATAATAATGAGCATTTTTCCCAGTAAAATACATATCTGTTACATCATATATTCTTACAACATGCAAAAGGTCTTCAAACCTTCGGTTAAAAAATAACTCAGTAATCCTTATTGGTAATTCGGAAACATCCCAGAAAAGGATGATTTTACGAGGGGTAACAAGCTTTGCTTTCAGTTCACCCTTTAGTGGCAATTGTTCCGGTAACGCTTCTTCAATCATTTTCTTCCTCCAATCTGCAACCAATCCATATATGCGTAAAAGATCTACATTATTCCAACTAATTGATAATTTAATCGTACCATCAGAATGAAAGGCAGACAATAAACACAAATTGTCGTTTCCTGCTAGTTCAAATAGCTAGTAAGTTCATGGGCTAAAAAATTTTTTACCAATTGGAACAAGTTCATCATTCTACAGTAATCAACACCCTTCAAAATGGAAATCGCCAATCATTTCGACACTATTTACCACGAAATTAGAAAAAGATGAAGCCTCATGATTCGCCTCATCTTTGGAAGGTTTCCTATTCTATCATTAAGCGTTTAAATTAACCCGCTTTCCCGTTACCTGATAAATTACATTTTCCGCAATGTTCGTTGAATGGTCAGCAATTCTTTCAATAAATCTACACACAAATGCTAATTGGATAATTTGGTTTGTCGAGTTCGGATTCTGTGGAATATAGTTCAATAGTTCATGTACCAAGTCTCCAAACATTTTGTCCACTTCATCATCTTTCTTCGCGCATTTTTTAGCTAGTTCAATATCTTCGGAATAATAGGCAGTGAAAGATTCAGAAACCATTTCCAAAGCCATCTTCATCATTTTGGGTATATCAATCATTTCTTTAAAATATTCTTCATTGCCGATATGGAGGGTAGATTTGGCAATATTTACGGCACTATCTGCCAACCGCTCCACTTCGGATGAAACTTTTAATGCCACACTGATTCGTCGAAGATCTGATGCTACAGGTGATTCCCTAGCAATTAATAATAGGGCTTTTTGGTTAATTTCATTATCCAAATCATCGATTTCATTATCACCGTCTATTACCCTCTTCGCTTTATCTATATCTTGATTTATAAGGGCAATCATCGCTTCTTTAATTTGCCATTCCGATTTATGGGCCATCATTAAAAGCATTTCTTTTAACTCTTTTAAATTTTGATCAAAATTTGTTCTTGCACTCATTTATGCCACCTCTTCATCCGAATCTTCCAGTAATATAACCTTCAGTACGTGAATCCTTTGGATTTGAAAAAATAGTAGACGTTGAATCTAGTTCGATTAATTCCCCCATTAAAAAGAAGGCAGTTTTATCAGATACCCTAGATGCTTGCTGCATGTTATGGGTGACGATGACAATGGTATATTTCTCTTTTAATTCTAAAATTAATTCTTCAATTTTCAGGGTGGAAATTGGGTCCAAGGCAGAGGTTGGCTCATCCATTAACAAAACATCCGGTTTTGTCGCAAGGGCTCTCGCGATACACAGCCTTTGCTGTTGTCCACCAGATAAACCAAGAGCAGGTGCAGTCAGACGATCCTTAACTTCCTCCCATAAAGCCACATCCATTAGTGATTTGATGACAAGCTCATCAAGGTGCTTCTTCTTCTTAATTCCGTGGACTCTTGGCCCGTAAGCGACATTGTCATATATAGATTGTGGAAAAGGATTTCCCTTTTGAAAAACCATACCCACATGTTTACGAAGTTCAACCAGATCGTTTTTCTCGTCTACTATATTTCTTCCGTTTAAATTGATTTCCCCGGTCATTTTAACATTAGGAATCATATTGATCATCATGTTGAGCGTCTTAATAAAAGTGGATTTTCCGCATCCTGATGGTCCAATTATCGCCGTTACTTCTTTTTTGTTAATCGGAAAGTTGATTCCCTTAAGTGCATGATGATCTCCATACCATAAATTTAAGTCCTTCACATCAAATATTTCTCTGGTCAATGTTGAAATAGCCATTCCAATTCCCCCTTATCCAAATCTTCCTGAGATATATTCTTCCGTCTTCTTGACAGAAGGATGGGTGAAGATTTTTTCAGTAGCATCATATTCAACTAAATCGCCGCTTAAAAAGAAGGCAGTTTTATCGGAAATACGGGAAGCCTGCTGCATATTATGGGTGACAATGATAATCGAATAATCCTTTTTCAAGTCAACAATCAAATCTTCTACCTTAGCATTTGAGATAGGATCTAGTGCCGAAGATGGTTCATCAAGGAGCATCACCGTCGGTTTCATGGCAATCGTCCTGGCAATACAAAGACGCTGCTGCTGCCCGCCCGAAAGTGATAGAGCGGATTTATGGATCCTGTCTTTTACTTCGTCCCATAATGCCGCCTTTTGAAGGCTTTCCTCAACAATCTCATCAAGCTGATTTTTCTTTTTAATACCATTGAACTTCAGGGCATGTGTAATATTTTCATAGATTGATTTTGGAAATGGATTTGGCTTTTGAAAAACCATGCCAATTTCTTTTCGTAATGCGACCACATTAATTTTTTTAGATAAAATATTGATATCCTCATAAAGGATTTCACCTTGCGCACTTGCACCGGGAATCAGGTCATTCATCCGATTGACGCTTCTTAAAAACGTAGATTTTCCACAGCCTGATGGTCCAATCAAAGCTGTTACCGAATTTTTTTCAATATCCATGGAAATGCCGTTTACAGCACGTTTTTCACCATAGAAAATTTCCAAATTATTTACTTTTAATATATGGTCCATATTCCACTTGACGGTTGATTGCATCGTTTGTTCTGTCGTTTCTTTTTCCATTAAAGTCGTAACCATCCGTTCTCACCTGCCCTTTATTTTTCAATGTCCAGCTACAGGCGCCATCGGCTAGTGTACTTCGCGCTTCTCCCTACGATAAGTCAAGCACGGATACGCTTGCGCTCTCCGTGTTTCCTTTATCTCAGTCGAAGCGCTCCAGTCCATACGCCGATAAGCGGGCGCCTTCCACTTTTCTAATTCGCAGTCATTTTCTTTGTTATAATACTTCCAATCCATCTTGCTAACAGGTTAAATAGTAAGACCGAAAGGACTAGCACAGCTGCCGAACCATTTGATACCGCTTCAACGTCAGGAATTAACCCTTGTGTATTAACAGACCAAATGTGTACAGCGAGCGTTTCAGCCGGACGAAATATATTTAATGGAGATTGATCTGAAAATGGATTCCAATTTGCATAATCAAGTCTTGGAGTTGAAAGACCTGCTGTAAATAATAATGCTGCTGCCTCGCCAAACACACGGCCGGCTGCAAGAATAATCCCCGTTAATATCGATGGAAAAGCACTAGGTAATAGTACGGTTTTTATTGTATGCCAATGAGTAATACCTAAGGCAAGGCTGGCTTCTTTCAAATCACGAGGAACATTACGTATGGAGTCCTCACTTACACGCACGATAACAGGTAAATTAAAGACGGTAAGTGCTAAGGCACCCCCTATAATCGTATATCCCCAACCAGTTATATTAACAAACATCAACAATCCGAACATCCCTATTACGATTGAAGGAAGTGATGCTAAAACTTCAATACAAGAGCGAATGATATCCGTTATTTTTCCTGGCTTCGCATACTCCGCCATATAGATTCCACCACCAACCCCAAGGGGAATAGCGATAATCATCGTAATAAGTAAAATATAAAATGAATTAAATAATTGGTCACGGATCCCTCCACCCGCACGAATATTGCTTGAAGGCGTCGTTAAAAACTCCCACGAAATGTGTTTAAATCCATTGACCAAAATATAGGAGAACAATCCAACAAGAATTGAAATGATGATAATAGCAATAGCAACAAATACTCCGGTTGCAATTCGGTCAGCTGTTTTACTTTTCATTACAGCTTCCTCCTTGATGAAAGATAGCGGATGAGTAATATAAAGGCAAACGACATAACTAATAAAATGAATCCCATCGACCAAAGTGTATTATTTTCCACACTTCCGTATGTCGTATGACCCATATTTAACGTAATAATTGTCGTTAAAGTGGCTGAAGCATCCAAAATACTTGATGGTAAATTTCTAACATTTCCGATGACCATTTGAACGGCTAATGCTTCACCAAATGCTCGAGACATCCCCAAAACAATTGCCGTCATTAGTGATGGAAGTGCAGCGGGAATCAGCACTTTACGAATGGTTTGCCAACGGGTCGCGCCAAGAGCGTAAGAACCCTCTCTTAAACTTTTTGGCAGCGAGCTCATCGCATCTGTTGCAATGGTGGTGATCGTTGGTAAAATCATGATGGAAAGCACAATCGTTCCGGAAAGCAAACTAAAACCTAGTCCACCCACATGTTCCCTAATAAATGGAACTAATACTGTAAGCCCGATGAATCCATAAACAACAGATGGAATTCCAACTAATAATTCTATGACTGGCTGTAATATTTTTCTTCCCCATGAAGGTGCAATCTCGGTCATGAATATCGCGCCGCCAATCCCTAATGGTGCTGCAACCAGCGCTGATAGGAGCGTTACAGCAAATGAACCGAAAATAAACGGTAATGCACCATATTCCGGATTGGCTTTATTTGTAGGATTCCAGTGTGTACTGGTTATGAACTCAATAAGACTTACACCATTTTTTATAAATGATTGTAATCCCTTTGAGCCTAGAAAAATGGTAATAGAAATGGTCGCAGATATCATGATCACCGCACACAATATGACAAGAACTTTCCCGCGCATTTCCCCGTTCAGCCAGTTCTTTTCGGATTTTAACAATCTGTCCTTTGCAGGAATAAACTTTTCTGACATGGATTAAACACCCCTAAAATGCGTCTATAGGGTAAATGCCATCGTGCACTTACCCTTTCATTCTTTTAGACTATCAGTTTATAAATCTTTTTGATTTCCTTCGGCATCCCGTTCTACTTTCATTTTTGTAACAGGAAGATATCCTTGTTCTTTTAATAGACTAGTTTGGATATCATCCGACATTAAGTAGACAAGGAATGCTTTTGCTAGGCCTTCAGCTTCACCTTTTGTATAAGAATGCTGGTACGCCCAAACTGGAAAATCACCGGATTGTACATTTTCAGCTGTTGGTTTGACACCATCAATGGATAGTGGTGTAACAGAATTATCGGTAAAGTACGAGAATGCTAGGTAACCAACTGCTCCATCTGTTTCGTTAATGATTTTCTTAACTGTGTTTGAAGAATCCTCCGTAATTCCTTCAGCTGGTGTTGCACCATCAAGGGCAAACTTATTAAATATGGCACGTGTTCCAGATGAATCTGGACGGTTTACAAGAACGATCTTTTGATCCTTACCGCCAAGTTCTTTCCAGTTTGTAATTTTGCCAGTGAATACTTTCATTAAATCTTCTTTTTTAATATCATTAATGCCAACTTTTGGATTAACCGCAGCCGTCATACCTACAACCGCAACTTTATGATCGACTAGCTCGTCCGCTGGGATACCCTCTTTTTCTTCAGCAAATACGTCTGAGTTACCAATTTGTACAGACCCTTCAGCAACTTGTGATAAGCCTGTACCGGAACCACCGGCTTGTACTTGTATATCTACATTTGGATTTTCATTCATAAATTCCTCAGCTGCCGCGGCAATCAAAGGCTGCATCGCGGATGAACCGGAAACGCTCAATGAACCGGACAGTTCTTTATTTTTCTGACCGTTTGTTTTTGTATCTGTTCCTTCCGTCTTGTCTGTAGAGGCTCCACCTCCACAAGCCGCCGCGAATACCATTAGTGCTGCCAATAATGTAAGTAGGCTAAATTTTTTCAAACTTTTCATTTCCTTTTTCCCCCTAAGGTTTTTGTTGGTGATGATGTTTGTCTGCCTTACAAGATTAAGCATAAGGGAATACTGTAAACAGCGTTTTAAGCGACTGTAAAGGTTTTGTAAATATACATTGTTCTTTTGTAAATTTAACAAATTTCATCAATTTTCTAGTTTTCTAAAAAATATCTTACAAATTTCTATATTTTATGACGGTCTTAAAGATTATTTTGTATTAAAAAACACCTGCCTCAATTCGAGACAGGTGTTTCAACATATTATTGTTCGGGCTGCTGGCTATTTTGAGTGGTGTTAGTATTATTTGCATCCCTCGATGCTTTTAAATCAAAATAGGCTTTAAATACTTCATCAGCAATAGACAGGTTAACATGTGTTTGGTCCGTCGTTGACCAAGGTACAACAACAGAAATTGCAATTTCAGGGTTATCATAAGGTGCATAACCTGCAAATGTTACATTCCATAACATGGGATGACCACCTAAAGGTCCATCATATAATGCTTGCGCTGTTCCGGTTTTTCCGGCAATTTTGTATTGCTTATTTTTAATTGAGCCATACCCAGTTCCTTGCGGATCATTGACGACAAGCCTTAATCCATCCTTAACATGGTTAATCCAAGATTCTTTCATATCCACTTTATTCAATACTGTTGGTCTTATTTCTTGAATAACCGGGCCAAGTTCATTAGAATTACTATTCGGCTCCCGAATTTCTTTAACCAAGTGCGGTTGGATCCTAAGACCGCCATTTGCGATGGTTGAAATATACTGAACAAGCTGTAAGGTGGTATATGTGTCATATTGTCCAATTGCAAAGTCCAACACTTTACCGGCATCAGGTGGTATTTGACCAGCACCATAGCCAGTTTGTTCACCTGGAAGATCAATGCCTGTTCGAACCCCTAAGCCAAATTGAGCAAAATTATTTCTAAATGTATTTATGGCAGAAACTTTGTTTATTGTTAACGGTCCATTCGGCACATACGTTTGTTGCCCGCCAACTTTCATTGCAGTTAAGAACATATACACGTTTGATGATCTCATTAAGGCATATAAATCATTGATTTGACCAAACCCAACCGTATTCCAAGATTTTTTTACTTGAGTACCCTTAAATTTCAACGGTCGGTCATTAAGGCTATCCCCCGGCGAAATTGCTCCAGTTTGATATCCAGTTAGTACCGTTGCTCCCTTTACAACCGAACCCATCGAATAGGAAGTGGTCATATTCCCTAACGCAAAATCTCTCACTTCTGTTTTCTTCGTTTCACTATCAATTGCATATTGTTTACCTGACATAGAAAGAATTTCCCCGGTTTTCGGGTTCATGACGGTGACCATTGCCCTATCCATATATGGTTGGCCTGCTCTCGCCTGTCCAAGCTTATCTTGAATAATTTCATCAACCTTTTCTTGAAGGTCGATATCAACCGATAATAATAAATCTTTCCCGCTTTTCCCCTCTTTATATACCTGTGATTCCAATACATTTCCTGATTTATCTGTTATATTTTTTACCGATTCTTTTTGACCTTGCAGTACATCTTCATACTGCTGCTCAAGATAACTCTTTCCTACCCGGTCATTACGACTATATCCCCTGGCAAGCAAGGAATCCAGACTATCTTTTGGCAAGCCTTCTTTTGCACTGGTCACCTTCCCCAAAATGGAGCTTAAAGGCCCATTCCCATCTTCCGTTTTATATAAAAAGTCCCTGTCCCAATCCGTTGTCGTATCTACTCCTGGTAAAGAATCAAGGTTTTCACTTACAATTGCATATTCTTCATCAGTGACATCTTTATTTTTTATTATATGTGGTGATAATGCTGTTCCACTGGACATTTCCCGAAAAATAGCCAATACTTCTAGCTCTTGATTGGAAAAAGAATTTAGTTCTTCTTCCGTAATTCTTTCCCTTGTTAGATCATAAATTTCTTTATCATATTCCTTTTTATCTAACTCTTTTTTCTGCAGCCTTGCCTTATCTTCATCTGTTACTTTGGCATTAGCTAATTTAGGATGTTTCATGATCCAGAAATCTTGACGATCCCTCTTGGTAATTGATTTGAAATCTTCCTCAGTATCTTTACTAATAAGCGCAGCTAACCTTTTAGCAATATTTAGCATTTCGCTCATCGTAACTGTATTTGATCGAGTATAAGTAATTGCTTTTAACGGTTTATTTCCAACTACTAACTTCCCATTAGTATCATATATTTTCCCGCGCGGCACAGAAGAATTTATAGGAACAATCTCCTTTTGTTCAATTTCCCGCTTAAAATCATCTCCAAAAACAATTTGTAATTCACCAAGGCGAAGGATCAGGATGGAAAAAAGTACAAATACAACAAAAAACACCATGTTCAAACGAAATGGGACATGTGTTTTCTTTTTTTTCTTCTTATTAACCAAGATCTATATACACTTCCTTTTTTACATAAGGCTCACCATAACTTTCTTTATTTTATAAGATAATGTCCCATATATCCATGCATAAGACTTACCAGTTTTTAAAAAAATGCGATGAGAAATAAGAACTTCATCACATTTTTATTTCTGGTAGTTGAACTCGTTTTATAAAAAAATAAATGATCGAATGTCCGGCCCCAATAAACAATAGTAAAATGGGAATACTTTTCGCTTCATTAAACCAGGTGACCGAAGCAAGAAAAGCAAGGATGGATACGATACGCCCAAAATTTAAGAAGATCTCTCGAACCACGATATACTCAATTCGCATTTCCGTCGCTTTCCAACCACGGCCAATTACATCATATGTCGTTGAGTGATATGGGACAAGCAATAGTGGATAAGCAACCGCAATCATCGCTGCGTAAATTAACAATTTCACAAAATTAATATCCCAAACGATTAGCAAGACTGCTGCATAAAGGATGATGCCGCCAATCAGAATGGCTTTTTTTCGATACTCTTTTTTTATCATCCGCGACGCAAAATAATAAGCAACAAAGGATATCCCTGAATTAATTAACCCAAATGTTCCTAATGCCATTTCACTTCCCGTCGAAATATAAACAAAAACAGAGATAACAAATAAAAACGTCCCTTCTCTAAGTCCCTGGAAAAAGTGGGCATTGGTAATGAGACGCCAATTTTCATTCCGTTTTCTCTCTGCAATGATCCGCTTAAAGCAGTATTTTCCTGAAGCCGGTCTTCGTTTTAGTGAAAAGCTCAAAAAAATGGCAAGTGCAAATAATGCTAACGAGAGGCCAAACACAAATGTATATCCGGTAAACTTTTCAAATCTGGTGATAATAATGCCAGCTGCTAATGGCCCAATCATTCCACCACCGGAGGTTAAAATTCCTAAGAATCCATTGAAAAAGTCTCTCGTCTCAGGTTCGGTGATTTCAAAGGTTAACACATTATAGGCGAGCCAATAAAATCCATACCCAATTCCAAGCAAGCTCCCTAATAATAGTAGATACGCGGAAGCTTTAGCCCCCGAAATTAATACCGCTAGATAAAAGATTGCCAAAAAAATAACGCCGATTCGAAGGACTATAACCCGGTCGATTTTCTTTGCCCAGCGCCCCGCAAGGATAAACGTTAACGGCTGCAAAACAACAATCGACAGGTTATATAGGGCAATATCCGAATACTTTCCTGTTTGTTTCCAAAGATAAATATTCACAAATGTGTTCGATAAGGCAACACTCAATGAATACAAACCACCAATAATCAGTAAAAGTGATAAATCTTTGGTTAATTCTACATCACCTAAAATCCTAAATTTTTTTGCCATAAAAAAAAACTCCCCTTTGTATAAGGGTAGTCTTTATCTGGTCCATAGTTCTTATTCAATATTTTAGGAAAACGAAAAAAGGCAGCCGCTGGCTACCTCTTTTCATTCTATTTATTTTGCTGCACTGTATCGTTTTGAAACTTCATCCCAGTTAACTACATTCCAGAATGCACCGATATAGTCAGGGCGTTTGTTTTGGAATTTCAAGTAATACGCATGTTCCCAAACATCAAGGCCAAGGATCGGAGTCTTCCCTTCCATTAATGGAGAGTCTTGATTAGGAGTGCTTGATACTTCTAATTCGCCATTATTTACAGATAACCAAGCCCAGCCAGAGCCGAAGCGAGTTGTAGCAGCTTTTGCAAACTCGTCTTTAAAGCTCTCGAAGCTGCCAAATTTATTGTTGATAGCATCTGCTAATTCACCAGCAGGTGCGCCGCCGCCATTTGGAGAAAGGATTTGCCAGAATAAAGAATGGTTAGCGTGTCCGCCGCCATTGTTACGTACTGCAGTACGTGCAGCTTCTGGAACCGCATCCAAATTAGCAATTACTTCTTCAACTGATTTTGAAAGTAATTCTTCGTTACCAGCTAATGCATTGTTTAAATTTGTCACATATGTGTTGTGATGTCTAGTGTGGTGAATATTCATTGTTTCTTTGTCAATGTGCGGTTCAAGTGCATCTTCTGCGTAAGGTAAATTCGGTAATTCAAATGCCATAATAAGTTCCTCCTATGTACGGATATTTTTTAGGCTTTAGTAATTCTTACTTTTTAAGAATATTTCTAAAGCTTTAGTCTAAAGATACCAAAATTTGTTCATGGTTTCAAATTTAATGCTTAGTCTCCACCATAAATACAATACCCGATAATCAGATTTTTATTCCGAGAAAAGCGAAAGCGCCTTGGTCAGCCCCGACAAGCACAAGACAAGCCGGCCGAAAGGTTGCTTTTTAACCTTTTGGACGGCTTGGCTTGTGACCTCGAGGGGCTAGGCGCTGGAGCTGGACATTTCTCAAAGTCGAAACATTATAGATTTCGAAAAATTGTCATGTTTCAGCAAAACAGCATACTGTCAACGATTTTTGTCATAATCCCATCTCCACCCTTCCAAATCATGTAAATTACATATTGACACAATGTTAATAATTCATTTTAATCAAGCTGAAGGCAGATTAAGGAGTGACTAATATGCAAAATAGCAGCCTTTCTATATATAATTTACTGGTAGAGTTTTTTCAAAAAAGCGAACCAATCCAAAAAGTTAAATCTGGAACAGTACTATTTCAAGAAAAAGATTCTGTTGAATATGTTTACTTATTGCTTAAAGGGAGTATCGCCCTTGGCAGAGTCCACTTACGGGGAAAGGATTTTATTTTAAAAATCTTAAACGACCATGAATTAATCGTTGAGTACCAGCTTTTCAAAGCTACGCCTCATTATCAATTTTATGCCAAAACACTCACAGACTGCGAACTACTATTCATTAAAAAGGAACAATTTGAAGCATTAATTTCAGCTGACCCTGAAGCCATGAGTGCACTTGTAGCTTGGTTTAGCACAGGTTATTTAAAAGCACAGATGAAATGCCAGGACTTAATTATGAACGGTAAAAAAGGCGGTTTATATTCTATCCTCATCCGCCTTTGTAATTCTTATGGAGTGAAGTCAGAAGATGGCATTCTCATTGATCTGCCTTTAACACATCAAGAATTAGCCAATTTAACTTATGGAACAAGAGAAGTCATTCAACGCGCTTTGATGGACCTTCGCCAGAAAGATATTGTTTCATATGAAAATCAAAAATTCACCGTGAAAAATCTAACCTTTTTAAAAGAAGAAGTGGATTGTCAAAATTGTTCATTTGAAATATGCGGTTTAAATTAGGGTTCAAAGCCACTGTTAATAGTGGCTTTTTAACTTTGATGAAAACCTTCATCATCCTTGTATATAACAATTGCACAAGCTACAATAGAGATTGAATCTGCATAAAGGTGGTCTACTATGAATATTTTTAAACAATTTTATAAAAGCATTTACTCCCCCAGAGATATAGCCTTGTTTCGTTTTCAAGGGATTGGAAAAACGATTTTATATGTCTTTTTTCTCACTTTCATTTCTATACTTCCATCCGTCATTTACATAAGTACTGCGCTTTCTTCCGGTATTGATTCTGCAAAGACCATTATTAAAAATGAAGCACCTGATTTTTCGATAAAAAACGGTGTCCTTTCGGCGGAGACAAAAGTACCGGTTACAATTGATAAAGATGACTTCACCATTATGATTGATCCAACTGGGGTAATCTCAGATGCCGATGTGGAGAATGAAGGAAATGCATTCGCACTGTTGAAAAATGAATTTGTCCTTTCTTCAGGCGGTAGGATTGATACTTACCCATATTCCATGTTAGAAGGACTTGACATCACAAAGAACGATTTCCTAAATTTCACTGATAAAATTAGTGGAATGAAGGGAATTATCATCCCAGTAGTATCCGTGTTAATTTATTTGTTATCAAGTGCTTCAAGCTTTATTGAAATATCAATCTTGGCACTGTTTGGTCTCGCACTTAAAAATCTTTTAGGCAGAAAATTGAACTATAGGCAATTATGGAGAATGGCCGCATACAGTGAAACACTGCCAACTGTATTTTTCACCATAATGGCCGCTATGAAAACATCCGTTTCAAACAGCTTTGTCATTAATTGGATTGTCGCCATTATTGTTTTAGCCTTAGCCATTAATGAAATGCCAAAACCGAAGAAAAAAGCAAACTAGACATCCGCCCAAAAATTGGGCGTTTTTTTAGTTCGATTCTGTTCTTTTTACAGTTGGACAAGCATAGGAATGTACAAACATTCTCTGATGGAGGCTTGTCCGATGAAAAAGTTATTTGGTTTTCTTTTCGCTATATTAGTCCTATATGTCATATATTTTGATCTCACTGTGGGTACCCTCCCCACTTCAAATGCAAAGCAAGTGGATGTAAAAGTTGCGGCAGATGCAAATAGTTTTACTTCGGACATACCTTCATTTGAAGCAAAGGTAAAACCCGGAGAAACCGTGATATCGATTGTCGAGCACGAATTAAATAAACCACTTCCAGTGTCTATTACAGAATTGATTAACGACTTTCGTGAATTAAATCCAAAGCAGTCCCCTGAAAAAATCCAAATTGGGTCCACATATCATTTCCCGGATTACTCAAACTAAAGTGGATAGATGCTTATGGTTGTCAAAATAAGCAGTTGACTGATAAAATAAAGACGAATTGTTTAGTAACCTATGATTCGAATTCCAATTTAAAGGAGCGAATTCCACGTGAGTGAAATTATACATCGCACGAAGACCCGACCAATAAAAGTGGGAAATTTAACGATTGGCGGGAGTAATGAACTTTTTATACAAAGCATGACAACAACCAAAACCCATGATGTTGAGGCTACTGTAGCCGAAATAAAACGCCTTGAGGAAGCTGGGTGCCAAATTGTTCGGGTGGCCTGCCCTGATGAACGTGCCGCGAACGCGATTCCGGAAATCAAAAAGAGAATTAACATTCCGCTTGTCGTCGATATCCACTTTGATTATAAATTAGCACTTAAAGCGATTGAAGGCGGAGCCGATAAGATCCGAATTAATCCGGGAAACATTGGAAAAAGGGAAAAGGTCGAAGCGGTTGTAAAAGCTGCTAAAGAAAAGGGAATCCCTATTCGGATTGGTGTAAATGCAGGATCCCTTGAAAAGAAAATTCTTGAAAAATATGGCTATCCTACGGCAGATGGAATGGTTGAAAGTGCACTTCATCATATCAAAATTCTTGAGGATCTGGATTTCCATGACATTATTGTTTCGATGAAAGCATCGGATGTCAACCTTGCCATCGAAGCATATGAAAAAGCTGCCCGTGCCTTTGATTATCCATTGCATTTGGGTATAACTGAATCTGGTACGTTATTCTCAGGCACAGTTAAAAGTGCAGCAGGTCTAGGAGCGATTATTAATAAAGGAATTGGAAATACTCTTCGTATTTCATTAAGCGCTGATCCTGTTGAGGAAGTAAAAGTCGCTAGAGAACTCTTAAAAGTTTTTGGTCTATCTTCCAATGCTGCAACATTAATTTCCTGTCCAACTTGCGGAAGAATTGAAATTGACCTAATTAGTATTGCAAATGAGGTCGAGGAATATATTTCAACGATTAAAGCCCCGATTAAGGTTTCTGTCCTTGGCTGTGCTGTAAATGGTCCCGGCGAGGCCCGTGAAGCTGATATTGGGATTGCTGGTGCCCGCGGAGAAGGTTTGTTATTTAGGAAGGGTGAAATCGTCCGTAAAGTTCCTGAAGCAGACATGGTGGAGGAATTGAAAAAGGAAATTGACTTAGTTGCTGAAGAGTATTTCCGAAAAAAAGCTGAAGAAGAGAAGATAACGAAATAAACGTCAAGAAACCCGGTCAATTACAACCGGGTTTCTTTTTTGCTCCTAAAAGAACGGAAGAATGAAGATGCCAACAACAATTGATATTACACCAATACCAATCGCCCAAGCACCAAGACCTGTGGCACCTCTACTTCTAGCAACGAATCCTAACACAATTCCTGCGGCACCAAAAAGAATAGGCATTACAAACAGGGATAAAATCGAAAGGGCTAATGCAAGGGTACCCATACCGGTTCCGCCTGCAGCTCTTTCTCGATTTTCATTGTGTTCCCTTTTTCGCACGAGAGGAACGGGTGCAGCGATTTCTGCTGCTGTTTCCTCTCTATATTGTGAAGATCGTAACGGAACAGATGCACCGATTTCAGGAACAGGATCTTCTTTTTTCAATGTGTATGAAGTCTTAATAGGGGCAGCAAATTCTGATGCCGCTTCCTCCCTAAATTCTGCTGTAGAATTGGGGATATCTTGACCAATTATTGAACTTCGAAGGGCTTCCTGTACTCTCGTGTCTCTTTCGTCTGCCATCCTAATCCCTCACTTTCAGTTATAGGAGCATTACTTATTGTTTCAATTCACGCTCACTTTTACTATGTAAATGTTTGTCTTTATTAGGTTTTTATTTCATTAACCGAGAAATACATACAACATTGTTCGTGCAACTTTGGTAAAATATAAAGGAGAAAACCCTAAAGTTAGGTGAAGATATGATGAGAAGAAGATTTGGAATTGATATTGACGGTACCGTAACATGCCCAAAATCCATCCTGCCTTTTATCAATAAAGCATTTGGCATGAATATTAAGTATGAGCATGTTGATCAATATGAGTTAACCCCTTTTGTAAATGTTTCAGAAGCAGAATTTGCAAAATGGTTTTCTGAAAATGAACCTTTAATCTATAAAGAATCCCCGCCGGCAAAAGGTGCACTACAAATACTCAATAAATGGGAAAACAAACATGACTTGATATTTATTAGTGCGCGCGGCTCACATTTACTTGATGTGACAGAGGATTGGTTCTTTCAACACGGATTGACCTTTCGCCATATTGAATTAATTGGATCGCATGATAAAGTTGAAACAGTAAAAAAACATCAAATTGAACTCTTTTTTGAGGATAAACATGATAATGCCGTCATGATTCATGAGGAATGCCAGATCCCTGTTATATTATTTGATACACCCTATAATCAGGAGTCGATCCCCAATGGTGTCATACGGGTTCGAAATTGGAGCGAGGCCCATATTTGGGTAACAAATTGGTTAAGACAGGAAGAGATCGAACATAAAGCAGTGAGCAGCTCTATTCAACAATAAAAATCGCTTGTACGGGTTGCGCACAAGCGGTTTTTTAATGGCATTCCGGGCAGCGGCCGTAAATCTCAAACTTATGCCCGGAAATATCGTACCCTTTTAAATTTTCACTTAATCCATCCATTGGACATGTTTCAATTTCTTTTGTTTTACCACAGTCCAGACAAATAAAATGGTGATGATGATGGTGTCTTGAACACGTAAAGCGAAAATGCTTTTCACCTGATAACTCTGTCATTTCTAATATCCCCATATTAACAAACAAAGTCAGATTCCGGTATATGGTATCAAAGCTCAAGCCTGGATAATCATCCTTTAATTGCTCAAGAACATCCTTTGCGGTTAAATACTTATCGCTATCGGCAAATAATTGGAGCATATCCTCCCGTTTTCCCGTTTGTTTGAATCCATTTTCCTTTAAATATTGAATGGCTTCATGTACGTTCACTCTGCTCCACCTCCAACTGCAACTGAGAATTTTTTGAAAAGAATCGTTATCACTAAAATAAGGACGGCGAGCATGACAATCGTTCCACCCGGTGCGAGGTCAAGGTAGTAAGCGGCAAAAAGTCCGCCAAGCACAGAAATTTCTCCAAAAAGGACGGAAATAAAAATTGTCTGTTTAAAACCCTTGGCAATTCGAATACTTGCTGCAACGGGTAATGTCATTAATGAAGAAACTAACAAAATCCCGACAATTCTCATTGAAGCTGCAATAACAAGGGCAACCATGACGATAAAGATAAAATGGATACTTTTCGCCGCAATACCAGATGCTTTTGCATGTTCTTCATCAAAAGAGAGTAAAAACAACTCTTTATATAAGAAAATAATGACTAAAATGACCACTATACTAATGCTAAAAATAACCCACAAATCTGTTCGACTGACAGCAGACACACTGCCAAACAAATAACTAAACAAATCGGTATTAAATCCATTGGCGAGAGAAATAAAAATGACTCCCAGTCCTATTCCGCTTGAAAGAATAATGGGAATGGCTAATTCTTGATAATGCTTGTAAACCCCTCTAAGTTTTTCAATAAACAACGAACCCCCTACGGAAAACACCATTCCGAGGTAAAGAGGATTTAAGCCTGTCATCATCGCAAACTTTCTTTCAATCAATAGGCTTGCAGCAATTCCTGCCAGTGTCACATGACTAAGGGCATCGGCAATCAGCGATAATCTTCTCACAACAATAAAGACACCAAGCAGCGGGGCAATAATCCCAATCATCATCCCTGTAAGGAAGGCATTTTGTAAAAATTCATAATGAAAAATTCCCTCAATCATTTCCCAACGCCTCCCTGTTCATGATGATGGGTAAGCAAGTGGACATCATGACCATAAACCTTTGACAAGCCATCAGCACTATGCTGCTCAAATTCTGCTGTTTCTCCATGGAAGTGCAAATGCTTATTTAAGCAAGCCACATGCGTGACCCGGTCCGAAATGGTTCCAATATCATGTGTGACCAATAATAAGGTAATTTCGCGATTTTTATTTAACTCACCAAGCATTTGATAAAAAGATTGAACATTTTCCGCATCAACACCAACAGTTGGTTCATCGAGAATGAGCAGACTAGGTTCACTAACCAGGGCCCGAGCAATAAAAACTCTTTGCTGTTGACCACCTGAAAGTTCCCCAATGTTTCTGCCGCTATATCTTTTCATCCCCACAGCTTCCAGGGCTTCGTTTACCTTTTTTGCATGTTCTTTTTTAAAGAAGGTAAACAAGCCTAACCTTTTGGTTAGTCCACTTGCGACCACTTCAAATACGGTTGCCGGAAAACCAGAGTTAAAAGAATTGGCCTTTTGCGATACATAGCCAATTTTCTGCCACTCCTTAAATTTATTTATATTTTGGCCGAATAAAAGGATTTCACCCTTTTGCGGTTTTAATAAGCCTAAAATTAGCTTTAACAAGGTTGATTTTCCAGACCCATTAGGACCTACTATAGCTAAAAAAGAACCATCTGGAATAGTCATGTTAATATTCTCAAGGACTGTATCCTTTTCGTAACGGTAAGAAAGTTGTTTAATTTCAATTATTGGTTGCATCATTTGCACGCTCACTTTTAATTAAGAATCATTCCGATTTAACTTCAAGTAGTATACACTAGGAATTTCTGAATGTAAAGGAAGAAAAACTTCTTAAAGCAGCCTGACCACTCTAATCCCATTGTCACACTCTACCTTCTTCTTCATACATTAGCATGGAGGAGTGGTGAGGGTGAAAATATTTGAAAACATCATTAATCATAAAATAAACACGATAACCGCTGATGAGCTGCTAAAGTATGCAGAACAATTTAATATCAGCGTTAATCGACAGCAAGCGAGGAAAATTGCCGAATACTTAAAAGGTAAAAATGTAAATATTTTTGATGCCAAGGAACGCGCGCAAATTGTTAAACAAATCGCCAAAGCGGCTGGACCGGAAACGGCACGAGAGGTCAACAAATTATTTATGCAGTTTACAAAGCAGTAAGAAGCTGTGCACTGGCACAGCTTCTTACTTTAGGATTGCATAATTAGATCCAGTAAATTATCATTAAACTTCTGCTCGCGAAGCATTTCTATTTCATATTTATAGGGTGCCTTTTTGTTGTTCTTATCCTCACCGACATATGGCGTTTCTAGTATTTTAGGCACTTCCATTAGTTGTGGATGATGCACGATATAGTTAAGCGTCTTAAAGCCAATATGACCAAACCCGATATTTTCGTGCCGGTCTTTTCTCATCCCAATGTCGTTTTTACTATCATTGATATGGAGCACTTTCAATTTATCAAGACCAATAATTTTGTCAAACTCATTTAAAACGCCGTCAAAGTCCTCAACAAGGTTGTAGCCGGCGTCATGAGTATGACAGGTATCAAAGCAAATTGATAGCTTGTCACTATAGTTGACCCCATCAATAATCATCGCTAATTCCTCAAATGACTTCCCACATTCGGAACCTTTACCTGCCATTGTTTCTAAAGCAATTTGGACCTTCTCCTTACCTGTTAATACTTCATTTAAGCCTTCAATAATCTTCTTGATCCCCGCCTCTGTACCAGCGCCCACATGTGCACCAGGATGGAGAACAATTTGCCCAGCCCCAATGGCCTCCGTTCTTTCAATCTCACTGCGAAGGAACCTTACACCTAATTCAAACGTGTCTGGATTAGTGGTGTTGCCAATATTAATGATGTAGGGAGCGTGCACCACAATTTCTGAAATCCCGTTTGCCTCCATATGTTTACGCCCTGCTTCAATGTTAAGGTCTTCAATCTTCTTTCTTCTTGTGTTTTGCGGTGCTCCTGTATAGACCATAAACGTATTGGCACCATATGAGACTGCTTCTTCACTTGCAGCCAGCAGCATATTCTTACCGCTCATCGAAACGTGTGAGCCAATTTTTAACATTCTTTACTCTCCCATCACCCATTTATTTTTTTTTCTGCTCGATTTTTCTAACCCGTTTTTTTATTTTATCCATTTCCCATTGCATTTTCTTTTTATAGCCTGGTTTTACTTTCTGGGGCTTCTTTACCAGCGATTTGGCTTTTTTATCAGCCACATCCTCTTTTCTTACTCTTGTTTTTCGCTTATTTCGTTCATCCGTTTCAACCATTTCGCCATTTTTTAGATCGACGTATTTAAACTGAATTCCCATTTTTTCTAGGCGATTTAATGCATCCTCATCAGAACTTTCGTAAACCGTAAGAGCAATCCCTGATTTTCCTGCTCTTGCAGTCCTACCTACCCGATGAATATAGAAATCTAAATCAGTTGGAAGTTCATAGTTAATAACATGGCTGACTCCCTCAATGTCAATTCCTCTTGAAGCAAGATCAGTAGCGACGATATATTGGTACTCTAAATCTTGAATTTGCTTCATCATTTTTTTACGTTCACGCGGATTTAAATCACCATGTACACGGCCAACTTTCAAGCCCTTCTCATTTAAAAAGTAGGCAACTTCTTCAGCCTTCTTTTTTGTATTCGTAAAAACAATCGCTAAATAGGGATTATAAGTAAGCAAAGCGTCATGAACAAGCTGTTTTTTACTGCGATGCCTCGATGGCAGCAGATAATGATCTAAATTTTCAGCTGCTTTTTGTTTTGATTCAATCTGTATCGTCTTTGGATTTTCCATATATTTTTTAAGAAAAGGCTTTAGTTTCTCAGGGATTGTGGCAGAAAAGACTAACATTTGCAGGTTCTCCGGCATCTTAGCCGCTACCTGATCAACATCCTCAATGAATCCCATATCGAGCATCATATCAGCCTCATCCACAACCAGAATACTTGATGTATGAACGAAAAGTGCCTTTTCAATCATCAGATCTTTAATTCTACCTGGGGTACCCACAACAATGTGTGGCTGTACCTTCAATTTTTCAATGGTACGCTGCTTATCCGTTCCACCAATATAACATCTCGTCATGATTGAGCTATCTGGGCTGCAATGCTCGGTAATTTTTATGATTTGTTGATAGATTTGTGTTGCTAATTCCCTTGTCGGTGCAGTAATAACGGCTTGAACCTCTTGACGCTTCGGATCAATTTTTTCGAGAATCGGTAACGCATAAGCAAATGTTTTTCCTGTTCCCGTTTGCGATTGACCAATCGCACTTTCCCCTTTTAATACTAATGGTATCATCCGCTCCTGAATTTCAGTCGGCTTGAAAAATCCAAACTGATTCAGGGATTCTATAATAAACGGCTGAAATGTAAAACGTTTAAATTGATTTTCATTCATATAATTGCTCCTTATTTTAAAAGTAATATAAATACGATGGAGTAGTTTTCTTCCCTTAATTAGAGTGTCGTGCTTTCCATCCTGTAATTATAGTCAAATTTCGCCTAAATAACCAGCTAACTATTCTTTTATTCCCATCTTTTACGTTTCCCTCACTTTTTAACACGAAATTTATTTTTTCCTTGTGTGGAATACCTAAACCAAATTAGGTTGCCTGCATATTTTAAAGTAGGAAGAAAATGTGAAAGGAGGGCATCCGAATGCTACCAAGACCAAGAATGCCCATGAACGGCGGAATGGGAAGGGGACCCGGTCTTTTCGGAGGAGGAAATCCAATGATGGGGCCTGGAGGAAATCCATTTGGCGGAAGAGGTCCGATGATGAGACCGCCGGCTGGACCATTTGGCGGTGGAAACCAAATGATGCGGGCAATGGCAGGAACCTCACAAATGAACAGAGGCGGCGGCGGGTTACTTTCGAAACTTCTTGGAAGAGGAACTGGGGCCGGCGGATCAGGTGGGCTAATGGGGTTACCTGGAGCAAGCAGAGCAGCAGGTGGCGGTGGTGGGTTACTACAATCCTTGAGTAATCCGGCCGGATTATCTGGAATTTTAAATAATACCCAAAATGTATTAAAGACAGCCCAGTCTATTGGCCCGATGATTCAGCAATATGGTCCAATGGTAAAAAATCTCCCCGCTATGTGGAAAATTTATCGCGGCTTCAAAAATGCTTCAAAAACCACGGATACAGCTTCAGAAGAATCGAGCAAGAAGAAAGAAGCAGTCATGGAAGAATCTTCGAGCATGGAAGAACCAACCCAAATTAGGACATCAAATAACACAACGAGCAGAAAGAAAAGTCAAAAACCTCTTTCAGAAAATAGAAAGCAAGTTTCTCAAAAAAGAAGCAAAACTCAAAAGGGAAGTTCCGTACCAAAAATGTATATATAGTTTAAAAACCGCTGTGGGTATGAATTGACCCGCAGCAGTTTTTGATAAAAGGAAAATTGTATCTTTGTAATATATCTATTAGTTTTATATAATAATACATAGTTTAGTAATTCATGTCTTTTTTAGGAGGACTTCATATATGCAAATTATCAAAATTTCACCACGTGGCTACTGTTATGGGGTTGTGGATGCAATGGTCATCGCCAGAAATGCAGCATTAGACAAAACGCTGCCTCGTCCAATCTACATTTTAGGTATGATTGTTCATAATAAACATGTTACCGATGCCTTTGAAGAAGAGGGAATTATTACCCTTGACGGAAAAAATCGCAAAGATATTCTTGATCAGGTCGATTCAGGTACGGTGATTTTCACTGCCCACGGGATTTCCCCTGAGGTACGGGAGCTTGCAAAAACAAAAGGTCTTGTAACAATTGATGCGACATGCCCTGATGTCACACGGACGCATGACTTGATTGAAGAAAAAACAAAAGAAGGATACCACGTCATTTATATTGGAAAGAAAGGGCATCCAGAGCCGGAGGGCGCTGTCGGGGTAGCTCCAGATCTGGTTTATCTTGTTGAAACCCCTAGTGATGTCGAAGCCTTAACAGTTGAAAGTGACAAACTCATTGTTACCAATCAAACAACTATGAGTCAATGGGATGTTGCTGATACCATGAAAAAGGTGCAGGAAAAATATCCTCATGTCGAAGTGTATAATGAAATTTGCCATGCCACCCAAATACGTCAAGAAGCAGTTGCCGAGCAAGCTACGGAGGCGGATGTAACAATTGTTGTGGGTGATCCGATGAGTAATAACTCCAATCGTTTAGCACAAGTTTCAGAGGAAATTGCTGGAACGAAGGCATATCGTATCGCCGATATTACCGAATTGGAAATTGAGTGGATTAAAGATGCCAAAAATGTTGCAGTAACATCTGGTGCATCCACACCCACTCCAATCACAAAAGAAGTGATTACCTTCCTTGAACAATTCGATCCAAACAACGAAGCAACATGGGAACGGAGAAAAAAGGTACAGCTGAGCAGAATACTACCTAAAGTGAAAAAGACTGAAGGTTAATAACAATAGAACCGCTCTCATAGTGAGAGCGGTTCTATTTCATTTACATAAATTGAAATGGATCAGTGTTTACCACAGAAGGGAAAATTTCTACATCATACCCTTTCTCCGAACACAGTTTTTGTAACACAACGGTAAGTCCCTTTTTCATGACCTTTTCGACATTATGACCCGGATCAATCATGTTTAAGCCCTGCATCATCGCGTCGTGAGCAGTGTGATAATAAATATCTCCTGTAACATACACATCTGCCCCTTTATACTTAGCATTCATAAAGTATTTATTGCCATCCCCGCCCAGCACAGCCACCTTCTTAATCTTAGCGGACAAATCTCCAACGACACGTACCGTATTAACCTCTAGTGCTGTTTTTACCCTTTCCGCAAATTCGCCAAGAGTCATTTCATTGACTTTTCCGATTCTGCCAATGCCCAGTGCCTCACCTGTATTATCGAGCGGGTAGACATCATAGGCAACCTCTTCATAAGGATGAGCTTTTATCATAGCTGTAATGGTCTTCTTTAATAATGGCTCCGGAATAATGGTCTCAATCCGAACTTCATCTACTTCCTCAAGGTTGCCAGCCTGCCCTATGAAAGGATTTGTTTGATCCCCAGGTACAAACCTGCCTGTTCCATCAGCCGAAAAAGAACAATGACTGTAATTACCGATAAAACCTGCCCCAGCATTACCAAGAACCTGTCTAATCTCTTCTGCGTGGCTAGCAGGGACAAAAACAACTAGTTTCTTAAGCTTTGTTTCATATGTAGGGACAAGGACCTCTGCACCTTCTAACCCTATTGCATCTGCTAAAAGATCATTAACCCCGCCCTTTGCTACATCAAGGTTTGTATGTGCTGCATAAACAGCAATGTCATGTTTTAATAATTTCTCAATCATCCTCCCCTGTACTGAATCAGTCAATACATTTTTAAGAGGGCGATATATGATAGGGTGGTGGGCAATGATGAGTTGAACATTCTTTTCAATCGCCTCATCAATCACATTTTCGAGGACATCGAGGGCAATCATCATCCGCTCAACCTTTTGATTCAGTCGGCCAATTTGCAGTCCAACCTTGTCGCCCTCCATTGCAAGCCCTTTTGGCGAAAACTGTTCGAATAGTTGGATGATTTCATGCCCATTAGGATTCTTCAATTCGGATTGCCTCCTCTACAAGTCTCATTTTATGTAACAGCTCCTGTTTCTTTGCAATTGTTTCTGGGGTCTGAACGGCGCCTTCAAGCTGATGATAAATTCGCTGCCAATTTCTCTTCTCATTCATCCATTTTTTCATAAATACGGAATGGTTCTCTTTCACAAGGTATGGTCCTAACAATAAGCCTTCTTCTAATCGTTGACCATAAGGTTCCAACGAGTCAAAGGCGTCTCTTCCTTTTTCCGCCACTAGTACTTCATAGATTTTCCCATCTTCTTCGATCATTTCTTCAGCCACCAGTTTCCAGCAATTATCTACTAACCATTGGCGAATAGAAATAGCACTAATATTAGGTTGTAAAATCAGCCTCTTCACAGAACCCAACTTGTCTTTTCCATTTTCTAAAATACTCGCTATAAGCGCCCCACCCATCCCGGCGATCGTTACATATTCTACTTCTCCAGGCTCAACAACCTCAAGTCCATTTCCTAGCCGAACGGAAATGATCTCAGATAATCCTTCCGCTGAGACGTTTCCTTTAGCCGATTGATAGGGACCAACAGCCACCTCTCCGGCTACTGCAAATGAAATACCCGTATTCTTCGCTAAATAACATGGTAAATAAGCATGATCCGATCCGATATCAACTAATTTTGCATCCTGAGGAACATATTTTGCAACCGTTGCTAACCTGTTTGATAATTTATCAGAATTCACAAGAACACCACACTTTTTCAACTTATATATGTACAGTATAAAAAAGACCCTTTACAGATGCAAAGGATCTTTGGATAAAACAATATAACGATTACTTAATTTTTGAAACCCAATCTGCCATTGCGTCCACTTGTTCTGCTGGTACAAGACCTTTAGGCATTCCGGTTCCTTTACCATTATTAAGAATGTCCTTGACTTCGTCTTTTGATAAACCAGTATTTTTTAATGCAGGACCCACAACGCCTTGGTATTGATCACCATGGCAGCCGATACAAGTAGATTTATAAATATCTTCTGGATTAGATGCGGCAACTTCTGTTTTCTCGCCGCCTTTTCCTTCGCCATTATCTTTGGCGACTTCCTTCATATCACCAAGGCCTTTGAACGAAAGGATAAATACAAGTACAATACCAAAAACAAAGATGACGATGTACGGAATAACCGGATTTTTCTTCATGATACTACCTCCCTTATGTACGTAAGCTGATAAATAATTATTCGTCTACAAACAACTACTATTTTACTTGAAAATCAACAGAAGGAAAAGCCCTAAACTTATTTTATTACTATAATCTTTATAAAAAAGAAAAAAAGAGGCTCAATTAAGTCTTGTGACAGCCTCTTTGTATCTTTCCCTATTTTTTTATTAACAACCAATTAATCGTGAAATAACCATTCTTTGTACTTCCGATGTTCCCTCCCCAATTTCAAGGAGCTTGGCATCACGCATCATTCGCTCGACATGATATTCCTTCATATAGCCGTATCCTCCATGGATTTGGACCGCTTGATCGGTCACTTCCATACATATTTCCGAGGCATATAGTTTACACATTGCTGCTTCTTTTGAAAAATTTCTTCCATTATCTTTTAACCAAGCCGCTTTATAAACCATATTCCGCGCCAATTCAATTTTCATCGCCATATCCGCCAGTTTAAATTGAATCGCTTGAAAGGAGGAAATCGATTTACCGAATTGCTTCCTTTCCTTTGCATAGGCCAAGGCCTTTTCATAAGCCCCTTGGGCAATCCCTACAGCCATCGCCCCAATTCCAATACGTCCACCATCAAGTGTAATTAAAAACTGTCTAAAGCCCTCTCCACGCTTTCCTAGAAGGTTTTCAGCAGGCACTCTTACATCCTCTAGGACAAGTTCCGTTGTATTCGAAGAATGTAAGCCCATTTTTTCATAATTATCGATAACGGTAAAACCTGATGCGGTGGTCGGGACGATAATGGCACTAATCTCCTTTTTCCCGTTCCTTTCACCTGTCACAGCTGTTAAGGCTAAATGGCTGGCATAACTGGCATTGGTAATAAAACACTTATTTCCATTGATGACAAACTCTCCATTTTCTTCTATTGCCGTTGTTCTTGTCCCACCTGCATCTGACCCGGCATTCGGTTCCGTTAATCCAAATGCACCAAATGAATCGCCCGTACAAATAGGTGTTAAATATTTTTGTTTTTGCTCCTCTGTTCCAAACAGATAAAGTGGTGCCCCACCTAAAGAAATATGGGCTGAATAGGTGATTCCCGTTGATCCGCATACTCGGCTTAATTCCTCGACAACAATAGCAAAACTAACCGTATCTGCCCCGCCTCCGCCATATTCTTCCGGAAAAGGGAGCCCCATTATCCCCATATCTGCCAGTTTCTTAAAGATCTCAACAGGAAATTGGTTTGTTCTATCACGTTCTAAAACACTAGGCGCCACTTCTTCATCACTAAACTGGCGTAATGTTCGTCTAATCATTTCTTGTTCAGAAGTTAAATCAAAATTCATATTCATCCCCCCAGAGCAACATTGTATACGCTTTCTTTTCTATTATAAGAGAAATTATCCGAATTTCACAACATTTAAAAATTTTTAAAATTTACTCCCCCTAGATCAATTACTCCTAAAAAAATTTCAAAAGGATATTTGCAAAATGAGAGACAATTCAGTAAAATAAAGAAAATACAAGGAGTGAAAGTGCTTACAACACAAGCAAAAAAAATAGCCTACTTCTGTAGGAAGTAAACTATTTTATAGTAAATTAATTCTATTCTAAGAAATCTTTTAATCGTTTGCTGCGGCTAGGATGGCGTAACTTACGCAATGCCTTTGCCTCAATCTGGCGGATCCGCTCACGGGTTACACCAAAAACCTTACCAACCTCTTCTAGAGTGCGAGTTCGGCCATCATCCAATCCAAAACGGAGACGGAGAACATTTTCTTCGCGGTCTGTTAAAGTATCAAGTACATCCTCGAGCTGTTCTTTTAATAATTCGTAAGCAGCATGCTCTGAAGGGGATGTTGCATCTTGATCTTCAATAAAATCTCCAAGGTGCGAATCGTCCTCTTCGCCAATAGGTGTTTCAAGTGATACAGGTTCTTGGGCAATTTTTAATATCTCCCTAACCTTATCAGGGGTTAAATCCATATCCTCACCAATTTCTTCCGGTGTTGGTTCACGGCCAAGATCTTGAAGTAGTTGACGCTGAACACGGATAAGCTTATTAATTGTTTCAACCATATGAACAGGAATCCGAATCGTTCTGGCCTGGTCAGCAATTGCACGAGTGATCGCTTGACGAATCCACCATGTAGCATAGGTACTGAATTTAAACCCTTTTCGGTAATCAAATTTCTCAACCGCTTTAATAAGACCCATATTACCTTCTTGAATAAGATCAAGAAATAGCATTCCACGGCCTACATAGCGTTTTGCAATGCTAACAACTAGACGGAGGTTGGCTTCGGCGAGACGGCGTTTTGCTTCCTCGTCACCTGCTTCAATCCGGTTTGCCAGCTTAATTTCTTCCTCAGCGGAAAGTAAGTCAACCCGGCCAATTTCTTTCAAGTACATGCGAACAGGATCATTAATCTTAACTCCCGGAGGAACGCTAAGATCGTTTAAATCAAATTCTTCATCATCTTCTTTAGCTAATTTCTTTACATCTGGATCCTCATCATTATCACCGACCAATTCGATTCCTTGATCGCCTAGAAATTCTAGAAACTCATCCATTTGCTCAGATTCTAATTCAAAATTAGCTAGCTTTTCCGCAATATCATCATAGGCAAGGACACCGATTTTTTTACCCAGCTCAGTTAACTGGTCTTTTGCTTGTTCAAGGGTTAACGTTAATTCGTTTTCAACCTCTTTTGAACGGGCTGATTTTTCAGCAGCCATAAGGGGGTCCACTCCTTCCAGAATCAAAGACACTAAAAATGGAATTTAAAGCAATTTACGCAATTGATTAATTTCATTCCCAATTGCGGCAGCCTTACCAAAATCACTTTGTCGCTCCGCTTCTTTTAGTTCCACTTCTTTTTCTTTTATCTTTAACAATTTTTGATAATTCAACACCTGTTTGATATAATCAGTTAATTCTTGGGTACTAATCTCATCATTGATTGACATCATTTCAATGTTGGCAACCATTCTTCTAAGATTTTCATCTTGAATATAAGTTAAAAACGCACTACTGTCTGGTTCCAAATGATCCTCATAAAAGGCTAACAGATATGTTATTATTGCCTGATGTTCATCAGTATTAAACGTGTTTCCCGAAAGTAATTCCTGAACCTTATAAGCCACATCACGATTTTTAAGCATGTGGGCTATTAAACACCTTTCAGCCGTATAATGCTTGGGTTTTAATTCCTCTGCTCGCTTTGCAATGATTAAGGGTTTATGAAAGGTCTCATTTTTCCCATTTGACTTTCTTTTCTCAGCAAAGAACATCTGCTTTTGCTGTTGCATTAATGCCTCTAACGAAAGTGAAAATTCAGCTGCAAGCTGTCGTAAATAATGGTCCCTTTCAACAGCCTTGTTTAATTGGCTAATTTCTTTGAGTATCACTTCGATATAGGCAAGCCGATCTCCTTCATTTTGAAGATTTTTTCCTCTTCGAAAATAGAGAAATTTAAATGCCATCCAGGTTAAACTTGCTCCAATCACTTCTTTGCGGAATTTATCAGCGCCATTCTTTTTGATATATTCATCAGGATCCTGACCATCCGCCATCATGGCTACCTTAATTTGAAAACCCGCATTATGAAGATGGTTTCCCGCACGGTAAGCTGCCTCAATTCCCGCCTTATCGGAATCGAAGCAAATCGTCACGGATTGGACGTTTTGACGCAAAAGGGCTATATGGTCATCTGTCAAGGATGTCCCCATTGTGGCAATTCCATTTTCAACTCCGGATCGATCGGCTGCAATACAATCGGCAAATCCCTCAAATAACACAGCATGCTGCATTTTTTTTATACTAGGTTTAGCCAAATGATAATTATATAAAATTTTACTTTTATTAAAGATTGCCGTTTCGGGACTATTTAAATATTTGGGCTCTTCTGCCCCAAGTGATCTCCCTGAAAAAGCAATCGTATTCCCATGCCGGTCAAAAATAGGAAACATAATTCGATCCCTAAACCGATCAAAAAACGTTCCGTCCCTTTCTCGTTTGATAATTAATCCGGCTTTTTCCATCCATTCAGGCGGGTATTCCCTTTTAGAAAGGAATTTACAAACAAAATCCCATGAATTTAATGAATAACCAATTTGAAACTTATCAATCGATTCCCGGGTAAAACCTCTATTAAGCAAATACTCTAATGCGTGCTGACCTTCTTTAGTATTCACCAGTAAATGATGATAAAATTTCCGTAACAGCTCATGAGCATCAAGCATGGATTGAAGCTCATTGGAAATCTTTTTTCCACCTTTAGCTGCAGATAAATTAATTTCAAGGTCGATATTTACCTTCGCCGCAAGTTTAATGGCTGCTTCCTGGAATGAAGTTCCTTCAAGCTCCATTAAAAACGAAAAAACATTTCCCCCTGCTCCACAACCAAAACAATGGAATATTTGTTTGTCAGGCGACACTGAAAATGATGGGGTGCTTTCTCCATGAAAAGGACATAACCCGAAGTAATTCCGCCCCTGTTTTTTCAGTTGAACATAATCGCTGATTACCTCGACAATATCAACAGTCTGGCGAATTTGGTCAATCTTTTCTTCGGCAATACGGTCTGCCATGAAAACATCTCCATTTATACTACAGGTATTCGGCAGGCAATCATTAAATTCCTGCAAATTTCGACAAAATTTTTGTTAATTCTTTGTTGCCTATGTAATTTTGTCATTCACAGACAAAAATAGCCGTTTTGCTATTTACATAAAGTATTAATTCTACATCACTCCACATATTCCTTCTTAAGCGCCTAACTTTTATTAAAGGGTTTATGTCGAATTTTTTCAGGGCCTCCCCCTTGACATCTAACAATAAATAGTTTATTCCTTCCCTTGCAACTCTAAACCTAAAAAGATATATTTTTATCACAATTTTTTATTATAGTATATTCATTATCATTTTACCATAATTATTTTATAATTTTTTACCTTAAAAAACACATAATCAATGGATTATGTGTTAGATTCTACCCTTTTGAATATAATTTATGATAACGTTCGCGGTCTCTTCGACTGCTTTATTTGTAACATCAATCACAGGACACTTTATTCTCTTTACAACATTTTCGAAAAAAGTTAATTCTTCTTTAATTCTTTCGATGTTCGCATAACTTGCTTGATCATTTAATCCTAATGAAATTAATCGTTCCCGTCTGATATTATTTAATTTTTCTGGGCTGATTTTTAGGCCAAAGCATTTTTCGATTGGAACCTTATAGAGTTCTTCCGGCGGATCCACTTCTGGTACAAGAGGAACATTTGCCACTTTTAAACGTTTATGTGCTAGATATTGAGATAACGGCGTTTTGGAAGTTCTTGACACTCCTATTAGTACAATATCTGCCTTTAACAGTCCTCTTGGGTCGCGGCCATCATCATATTTCACCGCAAATTCAATTGCTTCAACTTTTTTAAAATAATCCTCATCAAGCTTCCTGACAAGGCCGGGTTCACATAAAGGGGTCTTCCCACTGAAAACTTGAATTTGATCCATGATTGGGCCAATTAAATCAACCGCAATGATCCCTTCCACTTCTGCCCTTTCCTTCAAGTATATTCTCATATCCGGTTTAACTAATGTATAGGCCACCATTCCTTTGTCATGTGATACAAGTGATAACACTTCATCAATATGATCCTTATCCTCAACATAGGGAAATCTTTTTAATTTCATTCCAGAACCATTAAACTGGCTAATTGCTGCTTTCGTCACTAATTCAGCTGTTTCCCCGACTGAATCAGATACAACATAAATAATAGGCAAACTCATTCTCCCTCAACAGCTCCTCTTTTTCAGTTTACTCATCGCCTAAGGAAACTAAGGCCTTTGTGATATTTGTTTTTGTAACTCTTCCAATTACCTCATACCCATTTTCAGACTTTTTCACGACCGGTATGGCATCAATTTGTTTTTCAATTAATTTCTTAGCAATGTCGATCAGTAAATCGTCCCGTTCACACATGGTTATGTTCGGCATCCGCGTCATGATGATATTGACAGGGATAGTCGTCAACTCCTGCTTCCCAATACTGGCCCGGAGTAAATCTTTTCTTGAAAGAACTCCAACAAGGCTTGAGAGTTGATCAACTACAAATAGCGTTCCTACATCCTCTAGAAACATAGTACAAATAGCATCATAGACAGAAACATTTTCACTTATGACAACAGGAATTGACTGATAATCCTTAACATAGATTTTCTGAAGATTTTCTGTCAATAACTGTGCACCCGATTTCCCCGTATAAAAATAGCCAACGCGAGGTCTAGCATCAAGAAATCCAGCCATGGTTAGAATGGCAAGATCCGGCCTTAAGGTCGCTCTTGTTAAGCTAAGTTGATCCGCTATCTGCTCTCCTGTTATCGGGCCATTGTCCTTTACTATTTGCAAAATATGTTCCTGGCGTTTAGTCAGTTCGATTGTCCTCACCACCTTAAAATACCCAGTTAATATGTAAGTTATCTTAGGAATATTATATACCACATATTCTAGCAATTCCATCTATTGAAAAAGGTGCGGAAGCCCGCACCTTTTTCATGTTTTAAAATACCACTTTTTCCTGTAAAAAGCTGATAAGTTCAGCGATTGGAACGCGTTTTTGTTCCATGGTATCCCGGTCTCTTACAGTAACCATGTTATCTTCTTTTGAATCAAAGTCGTAGGTAATGCAGAATGGTGTTCCAATTTCATCATGGCGGCGGTATCGTTTACCAATTGAACCAGCTTCATCATAATCCACTGTGAAGTATTTAGATAAAGTAGAAAATACCTCTTTTGCCTCATCAGACAGTTTTTTCGATAACGGTAGAATAGCCGCTTTAAATGGTGCAATTGCCGGATGGAAATGCATCACCGTTCTTGTCGTACCATCCTCAAGCTGCTCTTCATCATAGGCATCAATTAAGAAAGCAAGTGTTACTCGGTCAGCACCTAATGATGGTTCAATACAGTACGGTACATACTTTTCGTTTGTTTCCGGGTCAAGGTAATGGAAATCCTCCCCTGAATATTCCATATGCTGCTTCAAATCATAATCTGTTCGTGAAGCAACACCCCATAATTCACCCCAGCCAAACGGGAACTTGAATTCAAAATCCGTTGTCGCATTACTATAATGCGAAAGTTCGTCCTCAGAGTGATCGCGAAGTCTAATATTTTCCTTTGTAAGGCCTAATGACAATAACCAGTTTTCCGCATAGTGCTTCCAATAATCAAACCATTTTAATTCCTCGCCAGGTTTGCAGAAAAATTCAAGTTCCATTTGTTCAAATTCCCTTGTACGGAATGTAAAGTTACCAGGTGTAATTTCATTACGGAAGCTTTTACCAATTTGAGCGATTCCGAACGGCATTTTCTTCCTCATTGTCCGTTGTACATTTTTAAAGTTAACAAAAATACCCTGCGCTGTTTCCGGACGAAGAAAGATTTCATTCGTGCTTGACTCTGTTACCCCTTGGAAGGTTTTAAACATTAAGTTAAATTGCCGAATTCCGGTAAAATCATGGCTTCCACAGTCAGGACAGGCAATATGATGCTCTTTAATTAGCTCTTCCATTTTTTCAAACGGCAGGCCGTCAACGACCATTTCCATTCCTTTTTCATCAAGGGCATTTTCAATTAATTTGTCCGCACGGTGGCGAGCTTTACAATTTTTACAATCAATCATCGGGTCATTAAAATTACCGATATGTCCGGATGCTTCCCATGTACGCGGGTTCATTAGGATACTGGCATCTAAGCCGACATTATACGGTGATTCTTGAACGAACTTTTGCCACCAAGCTCGTTTAATATTGTTTTTAAATTCAACGCCTAGCGGGCCGTAATCCCAAGTATTTGCAAGACCTCCGTAAATCTCTGAGCCTGGAAAAATAAATCCTCTGTGCTTTGCATGTGATACAATTTGCTCCATTGTTACCTTCATTTTTTATAACTCCCTTTCTTTTTAACAAACAAAAAACTCCCGTCTCTATGCTCTAAAAGCATAGGGACGAGAGTTACCCGCGGTTCCACCCTAATTGCTGCTAAAATAGCAGCCTCTTTGAATTGTGTTTCATCAACACAAGATTGCTCAGGAACGCCTTCTTTAATGCTCTATACCCCAGCTCACACCATCCTAGGGTCGCTTTTATAGAGTGGACTAAATACTACTTTCCGTCACAGCAATTTATAATATTAACAGAATTTTAACGAAAACTCCGGACATTGTCAACAAGGTGATTATAAAAGATTGCGAAATTGATCCATAGAAGCAAGAAATTTTTTCGTTTTTAGATGAAGACCTGAGTACTCTTCATAATAGGCCGTAATAACCTTTTTTAGCTCAGCCTTTGTTTCTTCCTTAACGGAAATTTTGCCTAACCTCGACAGATCAAAGTAATAAAATAGCCGTAATAATTTAACTGCAGCTGGTGATATTTTAAAATGGTACGGATCTTTACTTAAACATCGATGGCAGATAAATCCATTTTCTCGAATTGAAAAAGAAAAATGTCCGTCTGTACTGCCGCAAACGGAACATTGATTCAAAACGGGATACATCCCCATCACATTTAACATTTTCATCTCGTAAATATTCATAAGAATATCCGGTTCATAGCCTTCATTCATGAAATGTAATGTTTGAAAAAGCAACTCAAAAAGAAACGGGTTTGGCTTTTTTTCATCCGTACATTTGTCTGTTAATTCGACAATATAACTGGCATATGCAGTTAAAAAAATGTCTTCTCCAATCGAACGCAATGAAGAAACAATTTCACCTTGCTGCATACTCCCCAAGCCGGATCCTCTATTTACGAGGAAGTATCCATGTGTAAACAGCTGGGTAATGGAAGAAAGGCGGCTGTTGGACTTTTTAGCGCCTCTAGCCATAACGCCTACCTTTCCCCATTCCCTTGTATATAAGGTCACTATTTTATTGGTTTCACCATAATCTGTTGTTCTAATGACGATGCCTTCACACTTCTGAAGCATTTAAAGTCACCTTCTTAAGTCGTGCGAAAGACTTGCCTATGAAACGGGAAAATCAAGTTGTGCTAGCTCTTCATTCAGATTTCCGGGTATTTCTTGGTTTTCCTTCTCAAGCTCTTTGAAGAGAAGATATGTGTCAATATTGCCTGTCTGGAGGAATACTTTCCACGTAAAATCCATCATCGAAAACCCCACCTTTCATTATTTAGACTAGCCTTTAAGTTCATCCCAACCTTACATTTATCATAGCCTGCCTTTGCCAAAATCATAAGACGAAATATTTGTTAATGTTGTCCATGCATATTCTTGTGGGTAGGTTAATATTTTAATTAGGGTAATTTGTTAATATTCATCTTCATTAAAGCCATAATCTCGCAGTTGGGACATCTTATTACGCCAATCCTTCTGGACTTTTACCCATAGCTCTAAAAATACTTTTGACCCAAGGAGATTTTCAATATCGACACGGGCCCGTTTACCGATTTCTTTCAGCATACTTCCCTGTTTTCCAATAACGATCCCTTTTTGTGAATCTCTCTCAACAATTACTGTGGCCATGACATGAATAATATCTTTACCCTCTTGCCGCTCCATTTTATCCAGCACAACCGCCAATGAATGGGGAATTTCCTCTCTAGTTAAGTGGAGTGCTTTTTCCCTTATCAGTTCTGTAATGATAAATCGTTCCGGATGATCAGTTACCTGGTCAGCAGGATAATATTGCGGCCCAACAGGTAGGAAAGATTTTATCTGATCTAATAGACGCTCGACGTTATTTCCTTCAAGTGCAGAAATGGGCACAATTTCTTTAAAGGAGTATTTTTCTTTATATGATTCAATAATTGGCAATAATTTATCTGGATGAATTTGATCAATTTTATTAATAACAAGAAAGATAGGCGTGTTGACGGTTTGAAACTTTTCAAGAATAAACTCCTCCCCACGTCCAAATCCTTCTTCTGCATTTACCATAAATAGGATCAAATCAACTTCTTTTAGTGTGTTTTGTGCTACTTTCATCATAAAGTCGCCCAATTTATGTTTTGGTTTATGGATTCCAGGTGTATCAATAAAAATCATTTGAGCGTCAGATAGTGATAACACACCCTGAATTTTGTTACGAGTAGTTTGTGGCTTATCACTCATAATCGCAATCTTCTGACCAATTACTCGGTTAAGGAAAGTAGATTTTCCTACATTTGGCCGGCCGATAATTGAAATAAACCCTGATTTGTATCCGCTTTCATCCCCATTATTCACCATGTAAATCCTCCGGTGAAAAGGCACCAGGTAATAGATCATCTACAGTTATTTCCTGAATATCGCCTTTAAGGTTTGTTAGAATCACTTTCATATCTTTTGGACATAGTTCCGAAATTACTTGTCGGCATGCACCACAAGGGGAACATGGGCGGTCAGTATCAGCAACAACAGCGAGCATTTGAAAATTCCGATCACCATGTGAATAGGCACTAAATAGAGCCGACCGTTCTCCACAGTTGCACATACTGTAAGCGGCATTTTCAATGTTACAGCCATGATATACTTTTCCATCTGTTGTTAATAAAGCTGCTCCAACTCCAAATTTGGAATAAGGAACATAGGCTTTATCTCTTGCCTTTTTTGCTTCTTCAATTAATTGTTCGATGTTCACAAAAACTTCTTCCCTTCCAGCAAGTAGCTGCTGTTTCTTTATTTTACCTCAAAATTCAGAGAAAATCATTACTTGAAACGAAAAAGTAACATAAAATTTGTAAAAATTTGAATTTTCCCATAAATCAACTTGTCTTCAAAATGAAAAGCTGATTATGTCATTTTATCGAATTCCTCTGTCTAATTCAAACTGCAAATTCAAATTTCACTAAAAAGTCTTATTACGTACGGTGAGAAAATGATTATTCCCACTACAATTGCAAGTGCCGCATATAGTAAGACAGCACCAGCCGCCAAGTCCTTCGCCTGTTTTGCCAGCGGGTGGTAGTCTAACGAAACGAGATCCACCACTCGTTCAATGGCTGAATTCATTAATTCCAGCGCAAACATGCCCCCGATAATGAAAAGAATAAATATCCACTCCACTTTTGTGATCGAAAAATAAGAGGACATTCCTACCACTAGGATTGAACTAATGAAATGAAACCGCATATTTCTTTCCGTTTTAAGTGCCATTAAAATTCCCGAAAGTGCATAAGAAAATGAGCTTATGAATGTGGATGACTTATCTGGTGAGCCCATACTCGTCTAATATTTCCTTTTGCAGTGTGAACATTTCCTTTTCCTCATCCTCTGTCATATGATCATATCCAAGGAGATGGAGAAACCCATGAACCGCTAGGAATCCAAGTTCTCTTTCAAAAGAATGACCATACTCCTCAGCTTGTTCCTTTGTTCTCGGAATCGAAATTATAATATCACCTAGGACGCGTGGCATCTCTACACCTGCTAATTCCACTTCTCCTTCGCCCAGCTCCTCCATAGCAAAGGAGATTACATCTGTTGGCATATCTTTATCGCGGTATTCTCGGTTAATCTCATGAATTCTCTCATTCGAAACAAATGAAATCGAGACTTCACTGTGCTCTTCAATTTTTTGTTTTTTTGCTGCAAAATTGATTAATCTTTCAATTTCAAGCATTTGCTGATCTGATAGTTCATTCGTTTCATCGGTACAATCAATAAGTAATGTCATGCTTGTTTCACCTTCTTTGTTTTTGTCATTTCAGGGTACTCAATTCTTGAGTGAAAGATTCCCTTTAACGTTTCGCATAGTGTGTGTGATACGGTCTCGATTTCCTTGATGGTAATATCGCATTCATTTAATTGACCATCCTGTAGCCGGTCCGCCACGATTTTCTTAACGAGTGATTCAATTAATTCTGCCGTAGGCTGTGATAATGAGCGAACAGCAGCCTCGACACTATCCGCAATCCCCACCACCGCCGACTCCTTTGTCTGTGCTTTTGGACCGGGATAACGGAACTCCTCATCCTTTATATCCGTATCGCTCTGAAGGGCCTTATGATAAAAGAATTTCAGCAATGTTGTCCCATGATGCTGTTCAGCTATATCAATGATTTCTTTAGGCATATGATATTTCTTTAAAATAGCAGATCCATCTGTAACATGGGCAATGATAATATTCGCGCTTCTTTCAGGTGGCAAACGATCATGGGGATTATCATGATGCATTTGATTTTCGATAAAAAAGTTAGGGCGCTTTGTTTTTCCGATATCATGATAATAACTTCCGACCCTAGCCAGTAGTCCATTAGCACCGATCGCTTCGCAAGCGGATTCCGCTAAGTTGGCGACCATGATGCTATGATGATAGGTTCCCGGTGCTTCCATCAAGATTTTTCTCAGGAGCGGATGATTCGGATTAGAAAGTTCGATTAGTTTCATGGTCGAAAGAATTCCAAAACTTGCCTCAAAGAGTGGCAATACTCCAATGGTTAAAACAGCCGAACCAATACCGGAAACAACCGCGGTAAGAAGATAATACCCATACTCCACACCCGAAAACTGGCCGTTTGGTAACAGCATTAATGCACAGATAGCCAACACATTGACAATCGCCGCAAATGCTCCAGCTTGTAAAATCTTGGTCCGATGATTTTGAGTGTTCAAAAACAATATAGCCGCTAAGGCACTAAAGAGGATATAGATTCCTTCTGAAAAGTTAAGGGTTCCCGTAACCCCTTCATTGAATAAAATACTCCCACAAACCGCCATAATTATCGACATCAGGATGGCAAGTTTTTCATCAATTAAAATCTTAATCAGCATCCCCCCCATTGCAGCAGGAAAAATATAGCCGATGCCGGCAAAGTTAAAAATTTGCAGCAAACTAATAATTTTCATGATGAAAATGGAAAAAATAAAAATAATCCCATACAATAATAAAAACGTTTGCCGTTTCTCCGGAAGTGATTTCATTTGATAAAAATAATAATAAATCGCTGAAAGAATTATGGTAATCAACAAAACCAATCCAATAAAAGGTTTATACGATTTATCGTTATTTAAAAGACCCACTAACTTTAATTGTCGAAAAATATCCTGATTAATTAATTTTCCTTCCTCCACAATAATTTGCCCTTGGAGAATCTTTACAGGTTCTATACTTTCTGCTGCTTGCTGCCTTAGTTCCTCTGTAGCATTAGGATCATAAAATTCATTTTGAATGACAGCGTATCTACCCAAGTCGATTGCAGCTAATCTTAAATTATCATTTAACGAGGTATACTTTAATTCCTCTTCAACCCTTTTCTTTGCATTTTCCACTTCATCTGTAGAAATTCTCTTTGTCATAACATTGTTGATGGCTGTTACTGTTAAATCCTTTGCAATCGATAAATCATCATTACTAGCTTGAACTAAGGTTGAAAAAACTTGATTTGGGAGCTCCTTCGCGACACCTGATGTCAATTTTGTTTTTAATCTAGTTATTTTATCTGATACACTTGGCTCCTCTTTTGTCGGTTTTTCCTCCACAATCTCTTCTTGCTTCTTCATTTCCTCTTTTATTTCATCATTTACCTCTACTGCTGCTTTGAAAATGGAAGTAATTAAATCAACTCGATTTTGCGTGTACTCATTTTTCAATGCATAGACCGGCTGTACTTGGTTAATGGCTTCTTTACGCTTATTCTCTGTACTTTTTTTATCCTCAACTGTCCCTGGAGAACGAATTGTCTTTTCCGCAACAGAAAATAGACTTAAATCCAGTTTTTCTGGTTTTACATTACTGTACATGGCTCCAAAAAGAACAACCCCTAATACAAAGAAAAATAGGATTCGGAAAAAAGTAATATCAAGTAACTTTCGAATTCGTATGAAATGTTGCTGTAGTTTATCCAACTAAACCCCCCCACAACGGCCGATAAATCATGTGTTTCGCAATAGAATATAAATATTATTACTGAAACTATGCTTTATGTAAAATCATAACAGTTTTAATAAGAAGTTTCATCTTTTTAGAAAAATGCAGGACACTAGTCGCTAAGGCACAGATCTGAGCAATTAAAGGTACGTACGTATGTAAAAAAGGGATAAACCACTATAGGTTTACCCCTGATTATGCCGTGAAGGTGTCTTTTTCTCATAAGCTTCGATAATTCTGCCAACGAGCGGGTGACGGACTACATCGGTTTGTTCTAAAAAGACAAAGGCTATACCATTTACATTTAGCAAAATTTCCTCTGCTGCAATAAGGCCGGATTTGGCCCCCTTAGGCAAATCAATTTGCGTTTGGTCACCTGTAATTACCATTTTCGAACCAAAGCCAAGCCTAGTCAAGAACATTTTCATCTGGGCATGTGTGGTATTTTGCGCCTCGTCTAATATCACAAAGGCATCATCTAATGTACGGCCTCTCATATAAGCGAGTGGAGCAATTTCAATTGTCCCGCGTTCGATTAACCTCTGAGTATGTTCCGCACCTAAAACGTCATTTAAAGCATCGTACAACGGTCTTAAATACGGATCCACCTTTTCTTTTAAATCACCCGGGAGGAATCCAAGACTCTCGCCCGCCTCGACAGCAGGCCTGGTTAAAATAATCTTATTTACTTGTCCATTTTTCAGGGCATTAACCGCCATTATGACTGCCAGGTAGGTTTTCCCTGTACCAGCAGGCCCAATCCCAAAAACAAGATCACTTTTTTTAATAGCCATTACATATTGCCTTTGCCCTAGGGTTTTAATCCGGATGGATTTTCCTTTAACCGTTTTACCAATCTCTTCGTTATATAAATTGACAAAATAATCCAGCGTCCCTTTCTGGGCCATTTGAATGGCATACAGGACATCTCTTTGACTAATGTTTATTCCCTTTCGAATCACAAATAGTAATCGGTCTAATATTTGTCCTGCCATGATGACGTTTTCTTCATCACCTGACATGCTAACCGATTCACCTCTTGTGATGATGGAAACACCTAGTTCCTGTTCAATTAATTTTAAATTTTGGTCAGCATTTCCCAACAGGTTGACAGCCTCTGAGGGATTTTCTAGCTGTAGACTGATCGTTGTTAATTTTTCTGTCATTCAGGAGTCTCCTTGGAAATCGGTTGTCCGACTGCAATGTTTTCAATCACATTAAAATGAATATCTAGTATAACCTTACCATTTCTATACTCTTTGTGTAAAATTTTTTCATCTTTAATGATAGCATCTTCATCTAACTTGCTTTTTATTTCTTTTTTAGCTAATTCTAGTGCTTGTTCTTCTGCCTCTTTTTTCGAATAGGACCGCTTGACATCCTCACTTTCGCGTAACGTTTTATTCATATAGGAGATCGGCAGCTTCCACTTTAGGAAATGAACATGATGAACATTCTTTTCTGTTTTATATTTCTTGAATTCAGGTTTCCCAAAACCCCAAATAGGTATTTCCAAATTCCCTACGACTAAAGAATGTTTTTGCTTTTCCTTCCCAGTAAAGACATTAAAGTTCGTGACCAGAGGGAGCTTAACAGTGCTTATATACCAGGTACCACCCCAGACCTCACCTTCAGCTGCCACTATTTTCGGGCTTCCTTCTTGTCCATAAATTCCGGAAACAAGTAAATCGCCCTTTTCCACGACATCATTCTTATTAACCATGGTTTGGCCCGTTTCAACAAACATATTGACAATAACAGCTTTCTTTTTTGCGATAAGATTTTGTGGGGATAATTGTTCCACCTTTTTCGGCTCATTCTTTTCAACAACCTGCAGATGATAGGTTGTCCCCTTTAATTCCACACCAACCCATGTCAATGCACCAATTTTCTCTGTTAATTGTCTTTGGATCCCCTCCACATTATCAACAAAAAACTGCACCTTCCCAATTTTAACACCCATCTTGTCCAATTCTTTACGAATTTGATACTCTGTTGCAGGCTTTGCCCCTTTTATTTCAATTCCCCAAATCACATTTGATAAGAAAAAAATAATGAATAAAAATGCGGCTGCCCCCAACATAAAGCCGCTATTTTTCAATAATCTTCTAAATAAAAATGGTACTCCGCTACGACGTAAAAAGGAAATTTTACATCCACTTTTACGCGCAAACATTCTAATTTTCAAGGCATCCTGTGCTCTCATTTTAAAGGTAATCGTCTCCGTTCCATGCCGTTTTACGTTCCAAATATGGAGACCATTTCGTGTTAGCACATTTAAAAACCGTTCAAGACCCTTTCCCGAAACCTTCACCGTAACTCTGCCATAAAGGAATTCAATCCATTGGTTCTTCATTTTGTTCCTCCCGGATTATCAGTAATATATATGACCTGATCTATTTTTCCTTCGAGTAAAATTTCTTCTGGTAAAATCGTTTTAATCACAAATGCCTTGCCTTTAATTAATAATTGTCCTTGCTTTAACAATAAGCGGAGCTCTTTATCTGTAAATGCGAGCAAGCCGCGGTGATTCTCTATATATATATGGATTTGTCCAATCATCGTAATCCGGGGCAAATCCATCATGACATCTTGAGGAAGATCCATTTTATTAGCCATCCAGTTGCGAATTCGCTGGCCCCATTTTTTTGCCATAAAAAAAGAACCCCCTTTCATCTCATATTATGAAATGAAAGGGGGTTCTAGCACATATTTTTCTATTCACTTCTAAAGCTAATTTACCCTCTTTTTGGAAAATAAGGCTTTTTGGAGCGCGGCTCACCAAGGATTTCCGCCCAAATCACTCCATTAACCAATGATTGCGCATTTGGTTCCGTCGAAATATTTGGTTCACCTTCGTCCATGGTTGCCGCAACGGTTTGTTCTTTCATCTTTTCTCGTTGCAAACGGGACGCTGCCAGCGCCCTCCGGCTCGACTCAGATTCTTTTCTGACTTGGTCATATTCTTGTTCAAGCATTCGATTATTCTCTTGCAATACTTCCACTTTTTGCGCCGATTTAACCGGGGCCGCTTGATGCGAGACTTCATTTGTAAGTTCTTTAACTAGCGTTCGAACATCCTCCATACCACTTACTTTAAATGGCTTTCTAGGAGATTGACCTTGAGTCCTTTTTGTTTTACCAAATATGGTAGAGATGATACCTACAATGATAAAAAATAATATGGTTTCCAAAGCTCCCACCCTCCATTTTAATTAATGTGGGGTTTATTTGTCGTCTTTCTTTTCACCTGTCATTTTCCCAATCGAACCTCTCATTTCCGTATCCGCAGAAATGTTTTTATAATTCATATAGTCCATGACACCGATATTACCTGATTTCAGAGCTTCTGCCATGGCAAGCGGTACTTCTGCTTCCGCTTCCACTACCTTGGCCCTCATTTCCACTACTTTCGCCTTCATTTCCTGCTCTGAAGCAACCGCCATCGCCCGGCGTTCTTCTGCTTTTGCTTGGGCAATTTTCTTATCCGCCTCAGCTTGTTCTGTTTGTAATTCTGCACCAATGTTTTTACCGATATCCACATCCGCAATATCGATTGATAAGATTTCAAAGGCTGTTCCGGCGTCAAGGCCCTTTGCCAAAACAGTCTGCGAGATCAAATCCGGATTCTCTAGAACTTTGCTATGGCTATCCGACGAACCAATAGTTGAGACAACCCCTTCACCAACACGGGCCACAACTGTTTCTTCACCGGCACCACCGACAAGACGTTCGATATTGGCACGGACGGTAATCCTCGCTTTTGCTTTGACCTCAATCCCGTTCATCGCAACACCTGCGATAAATGGTGTTTCAATTACCTTAGGGTTAACACTCATTTGCACCGCTTCTAAAACATCCCGTCCCGCAAGGTCAATTGCAGCGCACCGTTCAAACGATAATTCAATATTGGCTCGGTGTGCAGCAATTAGCGCATTGACGACACGGTCGACATTTCCTCCAGCAAGATAATGACTTTCAAGCTGATTGATTGTGACGTTTAAACCTGCTTTATGAGCTTTAATAAGCGGATTAACCACCCTGCTTGGCGTTACCCTTCTTAACCTCATCCCAACCAATGTGAAAATACTAATGCGAACACCTGCAGCAAGTGCCGAAATCCAAAGCATAACTGGTACAAAGGATAATAAGATCCCTAAAAAGATTAAAGCTATCACAACCACGGCGATAATAAATATCGTTCCACCTGATACTACATCCATTTTTTTAACCCCCTCATCATTTATTTGACCTCTCTAACAACAATACGGGCACCTTCTACTTTAATGACTTTTACTTTAGCATTCTGCTCAATAAAGCCGCCTTCACTTATTGCATCAACTCGTTCATTATGAATAATAATCGTACCAGCCGGTCTTAATATCGTTAATGCGGTTCCGACTTTTCCCAAAAGGTCAGTCCGGTTAATATTCGATACATAGCCGTCTTCTTTTCTAGCTATCTCTGACAAGACCATTTTATTAAAAAGAACCAGCTTTTTTCCAAATGTCTTAATCATCATAAAGAAAACAATAATTGAAATCATAATAGCAATAAAGATCGAGACGCCTATTTGCATGGCATCTTCTCCTGCTAAAAAAAGACTTAATATTAAGGCAGCAACACCAAGCGTTCCAGCAACAGCACCTGGTAAGAAGAACTCTAGAAAAATAAGCAAGATTCCTGCCACAAATAAGGTTAATGTCCCATAACCGGCAAGCCCGGCTTGGAAATGCCCATAAAAGAACAAAATTAGCGCAAACACACCAATAAATCCAGCTATCCCTATCTTTGCAGAAAAAAGTTCTAGAACAATTCCCACTCCTGCAATGGTCAGGAGAATGGTTACAACAATTGGGTCAGTAAGAAATTCAATCATTCAAGGTCCCCCCTTCTCTCTTCAACTGACTCTATTCATTACGTTTGAAGCGTTAAAAGGTTTCATTTTTAGGCGAAATAACTTAAAAGACCACAAGCACTAGATGCTTGCGGTCTTTATGTCAGAATACTATGAAAGGTGTTGTTGTACAAATTTATTAACTAGAGATCCGTCTGCTTTACCCTTTACTTTAGGCATAATCGCAGCCATCACTTTTCCCATTTCCGCTTTTGATGTTGCACCAACTTCAGCAATCGTTTCTTTAACAATTTCTGATAACTCATCTTCTGAAAGCTGTTTCGGTAAATACAGCTCGACAATCGAGAGCTCTGTATGCAATTTATCAACTAGGTCTTGACGACCAGCCTTATCAAATTCATGGAGGGAGTCTTTGCGTTGCTTTACTTCGCGAGAAAGGACCGTTAACTCCACGTCTTCAGAAAGCTCTTTCGTTCCAAGCTTAATGGCTTCATTCTGCAAGGAAGCTTTGACCATCCGAATAACTGAGAGTTTGTCTTTTTCCTTGTTTTTCATCGCTTGTTTCATATCATTATTCAAACGCTCGAGAAGACTCATATATTACACCCTCTCTTAAAACTTACGTTTTCTTGCTGCTTCAGACTTTTTCTTACGTTTTACACTTGGTTTTTCATAAAATTCGCGCTTTCTTGCCTCTTGCAAAGTACCAGTTTTTGATACTGTACGTTTGAAGCGACGAAGAGCATCTTCAAGCGATTCGTTTTTACGAACGACGGTTTTAGACATTCTCTTTCCCTCCCTCCGAAACACAACACACTAACATTCAATCCATGTACCTTGCAATTATAATATAACCTTGATACAAGGTCAACTGAAATTCTTAATCAGTATTTTTTTTAAAATCTGGCATGTCCTTCGCATCAATTCCATAGAATGGAGCGAGGGGGGCCGGGACATGCTGTACATATTATTATTTGTTCTTTGTATTTTATTATTTATTTTTGGAATGACCATTATTCGGTTTGGCTTATTTAATTTGTCTGCTAATAAATTGAAAACATGGCTGATAAAACTTACAAGCACACCGTTAAAAGGGATGGTAACAGGAACCTTCATCACAGCCCTGTTGCAAAGCAGCTCCGCTGTAATGGTCATCACAATTGGTTTAATTTCGGCTAGAATTATGACCTTCCCTCAATCAATTGGGATTATTCTCGGCACCAATATCGGTACAACCTTTAAAACGGAACTCATTACCTTTGATCTAGATGCCATCCTTGTTCCCCTTGCCATTAGTGGCGCACTTCTTATTTTATTTAAAAATAAAAGAGCAAGAAGTATTGGCATGCTATTATTTGGAATCGCCTCCGTATTTACCGCCATGAAGGGGTTCGAATTAGTAGCGGAACCTTTAACCACAATGGGTTTTATCAATAAATTTATTTTATCTATTAATGACAATCTACTCTTAAGTATATTAGCTGGTACTGTTATTACAGCTATTATCCAATCGAGCACAGCGATGACAGGGATTGCAATGGGATTTTTAACCGCGGGGCTGTTGCAGCTTGATGCCGGTATCGCTATAGTGCTGGGAGCAAATATAGGCACATGTATTACGGCGATTATTGCCTCAATCGGCGGCGGAAAGGAATCAAAGTTAGCCGCCTTTGCCCATGTCTGGCTCAATGTATTTGGAGTTTTACTATTTATCCCGCTAATTCCATTGCTTACGGAAAATGCACCATTCCTTGCTAGCAGAAAAGATGTCCAGCTTGCGCATATAAGTGTGATATTTAATGTGGCAACCTCATTGCTTATCTTACCTTTCGCTACCCGGTTTGGTGAAATGATTTTATTTTTACATGATCGACGGCCTAAACGTCCAGTGTCATAAGAAAAGACGGCGAAATCGCCGTCTTTTCCCTTTTTCCTTATATTGCTGCTTCTTCCTGCTTAAAAACTTCTTCTTTAGCAATCGCAGTATCTTCCACAATTCGGACAAATTGACCTTCATTGTATGGGTAACCTGCTTTGGTAATTTTCACTTTAACAATCTTACCAACCATCTCTTCAGTTGCCGGGAATACTACTTTAAGATAATTATCCGTGTAACCAACATATTTTCCGGAAATAGGCTCTTCCTTGTATTCCTCTTCAGGAATGACTTCTAATACTTCACCTTCAAAAAGTGAGGCGTATTCCTTTGCCAGCTGATCAGAAAGAGAAATTAACCGGTGGACACGTTCATTTTTAACCTCTTCATCCACCTGATCTTCCATCCGTGCGGCAGGAGTTCCTGTTCGCTTCGAATATGGGAAGACATGGAGCTCAGAGAATTTATGGTCTTTAATAAAATTGTATGTTTCCATAAATTCGTCTTCTGTTTCGCCAGGGAAACCAACAATGACATCAGATGTAACGGCAAGACCAGGAAGCACTTCTTTCAAGCGCTCAAGTCTCTCTCCAAAGAATTCCATCGTATATTTACGGCGCATTCTCTTTAAAACCGTATTAGAACCGGATTGAATCGGGATATGCAAATGACGAACAACGATATTAGAGTGCTTAATTACCTCAATGACTTCATCCGTAATTTGGCTTGCTTCTATCGATGAAATACGTAGACGCTCAAGACCCCTTACACCCGCCTCTAAATCGCGGAGCAGCATCGCTAGATTATAATCTTTCATGTCCTCACCGTAACCGCCAGTATGAATACCTGTTAACACAATTTCCTTGTAACCTGCATCCACAAGCTGTTGCGCCTGACGAATCACTTCTTTTGGATCACGTGATCTCATTAAGCCACGAGCCCAGGGAATGATACAAAAAGTACAGAAATTATTGCAGCCCTCCTGAATTTTTAACGAGGCACGTGTTCTGTCCGTAAATGAAGGAACGTCAAGTTCCTCATAAACACGGTTTTTCATGATGTTACCTACGCCATTAATCGGCTGGCGCTCCGTTTTATATTGTTTAATATAATCGAGCATTTTCACGCGATCCTGCGTCCCGACGACAACATCAACACCAGGAATCGCCATAATTTCTGCTGGCGATGTTTGGGCATAACAGCCTGTTACACAAATGACAGCATCCGGATTTTTTCGAACAGCCCGGCGGATTACCTGACGGCTCTTTTTATCCCCTGTATTCGTAACTGTACATGTATTGATAATATATACATCGGAAATTGCTTCAAAATCAACTCGTTCGTAGCCTTCTTGTTTAAACAATTGCCAGATGGCTTCAGTTTCATAGTGGTTCACCTTGCATCCAAGTGTATGAAACGCGACTGTTGCCATTGTAACTTCACCTCAATAATTCAAAATGATAGGAAATGGCCGCAAGTGTATACAATGGGGCCGTTTCCGTCCGTAAAATTCGCGGGCCCAGCCCGCATAGACCAAAGCCATTTTCTTTTAATAGCTGGATCTCATTATCAGCTAAGCCGCCTTCCGGCCCAAAAACCAAGAGGAGGGACTCCCCTTTTTTCATTTGTTTAAGAGTTGAAGAAAAAACGGACATTTCTCCGTTCCTACTTTCTTCTTCAAAAGCTGCTAATTTATAATCAAAATCCTTACTTTTTCCCAATAATTCTTTAAAATTCATCGGACTACCAATTTCCGGGATTGCAGTGCGATGGGATTGCTCTGCAGCTTCTTTGGCAATTTTTTGCCATCTCTCTATTTTTTTAGCTGCTTTTTTTTCATCCCATTTCACAACCGAGCGGGCAGCAGCGAACGGAAGGAACTGATCTGCACCAAGTTCTGTTCCTTTTTGAATAATCCATTCCAGTTTGTCCCCTTTAGGCAGGCCGCTTGCGATCGTAATTGTAATCGGCAGCTCCGAAACCTCATCTTTCCATTGTACAACGTCTGCAACGACACTTGAATCGGTAATTTCTGCAAGCCTGCAAACAGCATGTTTTCCCTCGGGATCAACACAGATGATCTGATCGCCAATTTGCATACGCATAACCTTTACAATATGATGTAGGTCTTCATCAGCAATGATAAACTGATCATCATTTGCTTGTTGTCTTACAAAGTAGCGTTGCACACTTTACACCCTCTCAAAACATTTTACTCTTTATTTTACATAAGATTAGGCCATAATGAAAGATTGAAAAATAAAAAGGGGCTACTAACACCCCTTTTTTTCCTTCATTATTTCCTTTTAGCAATTATCGCAACCCAATCTTCCATAAGAATGGTTTCGATAATATCAAATCCAGCAGCCACAAGTGCCTCTTTTACCAAATCTTTCTTCTGCTGAATAATCCCAGAGGCAATAAAGGTTCCGCCCGGCTTTACGACATTGGCAACATCGTCCGTAAATCTAACGATTACTTCTGCTAAAATATTCGCTACAATCACATCAGCGGATTTTTCAGCCACACCATCCAAAAGATTGTTTTGGGCAATGGTTACCGTCTTACTAACCTTATTAAGCTTAATATTCAACTTAGCGGATGTTACAGCCACTTCATCAAGGTCGTAGGCCCTGACATTCTCGGCACCAAGCATTGCTGCAGCAATACTGAGCACACCAGAACCAGTTCCAACATCGATCACCTGGTCTCCGGGCCGAACAGTTCTTTCTAGTGCTTGAATACACATAACAGTTGTCGGATGTGTCCCTGTACCAAAAGCCATACCGGGATCAAGCTCAATAATTAATTCATCACTGCTGACAGGTTCATAAATCTCCCATGTAGGGACAATCGTGAACTTTTCAGAGATTTTCACAGGATTATAATATTTCTTCCAAGCAGTTGCCCACTCTTCTTCGTGGACTTCACTGATGGATACGTCGTTTTTACCTAAGTCAATATCATACGTGATAAGGTTATTAATCGAATCCTTGATGGCCTCAACCGTCTCCCCTAAAAAACTGTTAACTGGTAAATAGGCTTTAACCATGACACCTTCATCTGGATAATCGTCGGGATTGAGTTGGTAGATTTCTCCGAATTGATCTTCCCTTTCCTTTGTCAATTCGAATGGATCTTCAATGACTACACCGCTCGCCCCAGCTTCATGCAAGATATGTGAAATAGGTTCGATCGCCTCATTTGTTGTGTGGATACTTATTTCTGACCACTTCATTCTACCAACTCCAATCCTTACTCGCTTTTAAAGGCACGTTTTACTTTTGAGAAAAAACTTTCTTCATGTTCACCAATGGGAGATGAACCACTAAGCTCAGCAAATTCTTTTAAAAGCTGCTTTTGCTTGTCTGAAAGCTTAGTTGGCGTAATAATTCGAACAATAATGTATTGATCCCCGACACCGTATCCGCGAACATTCGGAATACCTTTCCCTTTTAAACGGAATTTCTTTCCTGTTTGTGTACCAGCAGGAATTTTCAGCTTTACTTTTCCATTTAATGCTGGAACCTCAATTTCATCGCCCAATGATGCTTGAACAAATGTAATAGGCATTTCACAATAAATATCATCGCCATCTCTTTCAAAAAACTCATGTTGACGCACTTGGAAAACGACATAAAGATCTCCGGCCGGTCCACCATTAAATCCTGCTTCCCCTTGACCTGCCATCCGAAGCTGCTGGCCATCATCAATACCTGCAGGAATTTTGACATGAATTTTCTTACGCTTTTGCACTTTCCCTTTACCGCCGCAGGTTGAACATTTTTGTTTGATTTCTTTCCCCGTACCATTACAGTGATGGCATGTACGGCGATTAACAATCCTTCCAAACGGAGTATTTTGCTCCACATTTAACTGCCCAGATCCTTGGCAGTGCTGACAAGTCTCCGGTTTTGTTCCGGGCTTTGCACCTGAACCGCTACATGTATTACATGTTTCTTCACGTGGAATTTCAATATCTGTTTCTTTACCAAATGCTGCTTCCTCAAAGGAAACAGTCATGGTGTATTGGAGGTCTGCTCCTTGCCTTGGCGCATTCGGGTCACGTCTTCTCGAACCGCCTCCGCCACCGAAGAACGTATTAAAAATATCTTCGAAGCCACCAAAGCCGCCGCCGAAATCAGCACCGCCGCCAAAACCTTGGTTTGGATCAGTATGTCCAAATTGGTCATAATGAGCCTTTTTTTGATCATCGCTTAACACTTCATATGCTTCCGCGATTTCCTTAAATTTATCAGCCGCATCCGGCTCTTTATTAATATCTGGATGATATTGTTTAGAAAGCTTGCGATAAGCTTTTTTTATTTCATCCTTAGAAGCACCCTTACTTACACCGAGCACTTCATAGTAATCCCGTTTACTCATGATTACCACTCCCGAATCTGTCACATAAAGATTATTCTAACACCTGTAATAGTTCTATTGCAATAAAAAAAGCGCAAGCGCCCTGTTCAGCGGCGTATGGCCCGGAGCACTCCAACTGAGATAAAGGAAACACGAAGAGCCGGAGGCGATTCGATGTTGACTTATCGTAGGGCGGAGAGCGAAGGACACTAGCCGCTAGGGCGCTGGAGCTGGACTTTTCTCAAAGTCGAATGATGTTAATTCTAATATTAGAAAAAAGCCAAAGTCGATTGACTGACTTTGACTTTTTTGGTTGTTAACTCAGCCGATTATTTTTCGTCCTTAACTTCTTCGAATTCAGCATCGACAACATCATCAGAGGCAGCTGTATTTCCAGCTTCTCCACCCTGCTGCGCTTGTTGTGCTTGTGCGGCTTGTTCATAAAGCTTCACAGTTAATGCTTGAACAATTTCCTGTAATGAATCTTTGGCGGTACGGATTTCGTTTAGATCGTTTTTCTCAATGGCTGCTTTTAATGCCTCTTTCGCTTCATTTGCCTTTGTAACTTCTGAAGCATCTACCTTGCCTTCAAGATCTTTTAACGTTTTTTCCGTTGTAAAGACAAGCTGGTCAGCCTCATTGCGAAGCTCCACTTCTTCCTTACGCTGTTTATCGGCTTCAGCATTTTCTTCTGCTTCTCTTACCATTTTTTGAATTTCCTCATCAGAAAGACCTGTTGAAGATTTAATCGTAATTTGTTGTTCCTTATTCGTACCAAGGTCTTTAGCACGAACATTTACGATACCGTTTTTATCAATATCAAAGTTTACTTCAATTTGTGGAATTCCGCGTGGTGCTGGCGGAATATCAGTTAATTGGAAGCGGCCTAAGGTTTTGTTATTCGCTGCCATAGGACGTTCCCCTTGAAGTACATGGATATCTACAGCTGTTTGACTGTCTGCTGCCGTTGAGAAAACTTGCGATTTAGATGTAGGGATCGTTGTGTTACGGTCAATCAACTTTGTAAACACGCCGCCCATTGTCTCAATACCAAGTGAAAGTGGAGTTACGTCAAGCAATACCACGTCCTTAACATCACCAGTGATAACGCCACCTTGAATGGCAGCACCCATAGCTACCACTTCATCAGGGTTAACACCACGGTGTGGCTCTTGACCTGTTGCTTTTTTAATAGCTTCTTGAACGGCAGGAATTCGTGTCGAACCACCAACAAGGATAACTTTATCAATTTGTGATGGTGATAATCCCGCATCACTGAGTGCTTGACGTGTTGGACCCATTGTCCGTTCCACAAGACTCGCAGATAGTTCATCAAACTTTGCTCTAGACATAGTTACTTCAAGATGAAGTGGACCCGCAGCACCCGCAGTGATGAATGGTAAAGAAATTTGTGTTGAAGTTACACCAGATAGATCTTTTTTCGCTTTTTCAGCGGCATCTTTTAAGCGTTGTAATGCCATTTTATCTTTTGAAAGGTCGATGCCGTTTTCCTTTTTGAATTGTTCCACTAAATAATCAATAATCACTTGGTCAAAATCGTCCCCGCCTAAGCGATTGTCGCCGGCAGTTGATTTTACTTCAAATACTCCGTCACCAAGTTCAAGAATTGAAACGTCAAATGTACCTCCGCCAAGGTCATAAACAAGAATCGTTTGATCTTGATCTGTTTTATCTAAACCGTATGCTAATGCGGCAGCAGTAGGCTCATTAATGATTCGCTCAACTTCAAGGCCGGCAATTCTCCCAGCGTCTTTTGTTGCTTGACGTTCTGCATCATTAAAGTAAGCAGGTACTGTAATAACTGCCTTTGTTACAGGCTCACCAAGATAATCCTCAGCATAGGATTTTAAATATTGAAGAATAATGGCAGAAAGCTCTTGTGGTGTATAATCTTTACCTTCAATATTCTCTTTATGATTTGTTCCCATATGACGTTTAATCGACATAATCGTGTTTGGATTTGTAATTGCTTGGCGTTTTGCCACTTCCCCAACTTGGCGTTCACCGTTTTTAAATGCAATAACAGAGGGAGTTGTGCGATTTCCTTCCGGATTCGGAATTACTTTTGGTTCCCCGCCTTCAAGTACGGACACACAAGAGTTTGTTGTACCAAGGTCAATACCAATTATTTTACTCATTGCCTATTCCTCCTAATATATATGTAGACTTATTGATTTACTTTCACCATAGCCGGGCGAATCACACGGTCTTTTAATAGATACCCTTTTTGAAGTTCATCCGTAACAATATTGGATCCAAAATTCTCATCCTCACCTTGCATAACAGCATGATGTTGATGGGGATCAAACTCTTTCCCTACGGATTCAATTTGTTCCACACCTTCTTTTTTCAAGGCATCTAAAAGACTACGGTAGATCATTTCCATTCCCTGTAATAATGATTTTATTTGTTCATTATCAACTTCTACATTCATGGCTCTTTCAAAATTATCAAGCGCTGGCAGTAAATCTGTAATTAACTTTTGAGCTCTATATTTTTCACTCGCCTCTTGATCTAACCGAGAACGACGTCGGAAATTATCAAAATCTGCTTGAAGTCGTAAATACCGATTCTCTGCTTCCTCTACCTTACCATTTAGCATTTGAATTTCTTTCGTAAGCTCTACGACTGGGTCAACATTGGCATTTTCTGTTGCTTCTCCCTCAGCCGCATTTTCATCGGTGAGTATAACATTTTCAGTATTTTCAACTTCGATTTCTACTTCTTCATTAATGGTATTATTCTTTTCATTCGTCAACTTACTCACCTCCCTTAAAGCGTTCGTTTCATGTAAAAAAACTCTATTTTCATGGTAAAAGGGGTGAAATTAAAGGCATTCCACCCTTACTCAATATTACCAGTGCTAATTATTTTGATACAATTTTGTCAAGACTTCAGTCAAATCACTGCTTAAAAATTGGAGTAAACCGATTACACGTGAATATTCCATTCTCGTTGGACCTAGGATAGCAATTGTACCCAATTTTTCTTGACCAACTGCATAGGAGGCAGTGATTAGGCTGCAATTGTCCATGGCAGTAATATTATTTTCCGTGCCAATTTTGACATGGATTCCTGCAGAGTCTTTTCGAATTAAATTATAAATCCATTCTTCCTGATCGATCATCATCAGGAGTGTACGGATCTTTGAAATATCATGAAATTCCGGTTGGCTTAAGATATTTGTTTTTCCACCAAAGAATAGCTTTTCATGGATTGGCATCTTTAAAGAATCAGCGATTGTATGCAGTATTAAATCATAATTATGAATGTGCTGCCTTAAAAGCATCGCTACTTCCTTATAAATCTTATCGTTTAAATTCTCTAAAGAAACACCTGAAAGCCGATCATTTAAAATATTCACCGTTTTTTCTAAATCACTTGCATCCACAGAGACTGGTAATGAGAAGGTTCGATTTTCAACATGTCCTGTATCCGTAACAAAAATGGCTACCGCTGTCTCTTTGTTCAACGGAATGATTTGGATTTTTTTCAGCTTATTTATGCTTACGGCTGGGCCAAGAACAATCGAGGTATAATTGGTCAGCTCCGAAAGAATTTTGGCCGATCTTTGAATGATCTCTTCAAACTCGTAAATCTTTTCAGCAAAAATGGACCTGATAATCGATATATCCTGCTGATTTACAACTTGAGGAGGCAACAAATGATCTACATAATACCGATAACCTTTTTCTGATGGCACACGACCTGATGAGGTATGTGTCTTTTCGATATACCCCAACTCTTCAAGGTCAGCCATCTCATTACGAATCGTAGCCGAACTAAAGGAAATTTCCTCCTTTTTCGACAAGCTTCTTGAGCCGACTGGTTGGGCAGATCGAATAAAGTCATCAACAATAACTTGCAGAATTAACAATTGACGATCTGTTAACAACATTCATCACCTCTGTTAGCACTCATCATTACCGAGTGCTAATTATACTAATAAATTATCAAAAAAGGATATATGATGTCAATAAAAAGAACCTAGATTACACCTAAAAAGGCCTGAAACACTTCATTTCCTAAAAAACGGCCACTTTTAGTTAAATATATATGATTATCCTTCACTTCTATCCATTGTTTATTGACTAAATCCTGAATTTCCTTTTCAAACAAATCAAGCGGATTCAATGAAAATTTCTCGATAAAATGTGGAATTGAAACGCCTGCTGTTTTCCGTAAACCAAGAAACATTTCTTCTTCCATTTGTTCTGCTTTCGTTACTGGATGTTCTTCAAAGACTGGTAGCTGACATGCGTTTATTTGTTCGATATATCTTTTCAACGGCCCCGAATTTGATCGTCTAATCCCATTCACATAGCTATGGGCACCAGCCCCAAACCCGTAATAATATTCATTATTCCAGTATGTCAAATTATGCCTGCTTTCATAGCCCGGTATGGAAAAATTGCTGATTTCATATTGATTAAAACCGTTCTTTTCCATTTCCTCCATCAATATTTCATACATGCTTGCTTCGATATCCTCACCCGGGGTAGGGAGCTTGCCTTTTTTCAGTAAATTATAAAAGACTGTTTTTGGTTCAATGATCAATGAATATGCTGAATAATGGGTGATATTTAAAGTAAATGCCTCTGCTAACGTTTCTTTAAAATCTTGAACCGTTTGCGTCGGTAAACTGAAAATAAGATCTACGCTGATATTTTCAAACCCAATCGTTTTAGCATTATCAATGGTTTGATATACATCCCTCGCCGAATGGGTACGGCCGATTTTTTTTAATAACGTTTCATTAAAGGTTTGAACACCAAGGCTGATTCGATTGACTCCCGCATCTTTTAATATTTGTAATTTTTCCTTCGTTAAGTCACCTGGATTTGCTTCAAAAGTAAATTCCAATGACTCACTCATGGGCAAATGTCGATTCACACTCTCACAGAACCGATATAATTGCTGTTCGTTTAAGGAAGTTGGTGTACCGCCACCAACAAAGATAGTCTGTAATGAATCTGTCGGCACCTGTTCAAGTGTTAACTTCATTTCTTTGTCTAGCGCCTGCAGATAATCATCCACGGGCTGCCCTTTTAGAAATACCTTATTAAAATCGCAATAATGGCAAATATGCTCACAGAATGGGATATGAAGGTATGCTGCTTTGATCATGTTTCCACTTCCTTACAAAAATAATATAGTGTTCCAAGCTACCCACTTGCGTCGCTCCGCCCCTTTCCCATATAAAAAGAGGCAGGACCACCTTAAATCGGGGCTTGTCCTCACCTCAGCTAGTTTTTTATTTTTTTGCGTTATTGTCATCCATTTTTAAAACTGCCATAAACGCCTCTTGAGGTACTTCAACGGAACCTACTTGTTTCATCCGCTTTTTACCTTCTTTTTGTTTTTCTAATAGTTTACGTTTACGGGAGATATCGCCGCCATAACATTTTGCTAATACGTTTTTACGCATCGCTTTAATTGTGGAACGAGCAACAATTTTTTGACCAATTGCAGCCTGGATGGGAACCTCAAACTGTTGCCTTGGAATGAGTTCTTTCAATTTCTCAACAATTACTTTTCCACGGTCATATGCAAAATCTTTATGAACAATAAAGCTTAATGCATCCACTTTTTCCGCATTTAACAATATATCCATTTTTACAAGACTGGATGGTTTATATCCAATCAGTTCATAATCGAAGGATGCGTAGCCTCTTGTGCTTGATTTTAACTGATCAAAGAAATCGTAAACAATTTCGGCCAATGGAATTTCATAGACAATACTGACCCGGTTTTCACCTTGGTATTGCATATCAATGAAAATTCCCCTCTTGAACTGACAAAGCTCCATAATTGCACCGACATAATCATTCGGAGCCATCATTGTTGCTTTCACGTAGGGCTCTTCCACACGGTCAATTTTTTGCGGGTCAGGCAGGTTTGATGGATTATCAACTTTCACCTCAGAACCGTCAGTCATATGGACATGATAAATTACACTTGGGGCGGTAGTGATTAAATCAATCTTGAATTCCCGTTCAATCCGCTCCTGGATGATTTCCATGTGGAGCAGTCCTAGGAATCCACAACGAAAACCAAAGCCAAGGGCTTGTGAGGTTTCAGGTTCAAATTGGAGAGCGGAATCATTTAATTGCAGCTTTTCAAGTGCTTCACGAAGATCATTGAATCGGGCTGTATCGATTGGATAAAGACCGCAATATACCATTGGATTTAGCTTTCGGTAACCAGGAAGCGGCTCGACAGCTCCATTTTTTGCGTTTGTAATCGTATCCCCGACACGAGTATCACCGACATTTTTAATCGAGGCTGTTAAAAAGCCAACATCACCAACAGTTAATTCTTCCAGCATCGTTGCTTTCGGCGAAAACACACCCACTTCATTTACTTCAAACTCTTTTCCGGTTGCCATCATTTTGATTTTATCGCCAACTTTAACAGTACCATCCACAACACGAATATAAGCAACAACACCGCGATAGGCATCATATAAGGAATCAAAAATCAAGGCCTTTAATGGGGCGTCTGGATCTCCCGTTGGGGCCGGCACCGCTTTTACCACTTGTTCAAGGATTTCTTCTATCCCTATTCCAGCCTTTGCAGATGCTAACACCGCTTCCGAAGCATCTAGTCCGATGACCTCTTCAATTTCATTGCGAACCCGTTCCGGCTCAGCACTAGGCAAATCAATTTTATTGATAACTGGTAAAATTTCAAGGTCGTTATCGAGTGCAAGGTAAACGTTCGCTAGTGTCTGTGCTTCAATTCCTTGCGCTGCATCGACAACTAAGACAGCCCCTTCACAGGCAGCAAGACTCCTTGATACCTCATAGGTAAAATCGACGTGTCCCGGTGTATCAATTAAATGGAAAATATATTCTTCGCCATCTTTTGCTTTATATTTTAACTGGACAGCATTTAACTTTATGGTAATCCCACGTTCTCTTTCTAGATCCATTGAATCCAAAAGCTGATCCTTCATCTCACGGGATGTTAAAGCATTGGTTTTTTCTAATATACGGTCAGCTAATGTTGATTTCCCATGGTCGATATGGGCAATAATCGAAAAATTTCTAATTTTTGCTTGGCGTTTCAGTCTGTCTTCTCTATTCATGGTAGTTCACTCCTACTATTCTCGCACATATACACTATTTTTGATTATATCAGCAGAGAAAGATGGAAATCAATGCTTTTAGAATAAAATAACGGCACCAAAGGCGCCGCAATTTCATATTAATCTGCAATGAGATGGATAATTTTTTCCGATGCGCCTGATATTCCGTCAGACATTTTCTTCCCCATCGAAGAGAAGAAATTAAATGCACTTATTTCCTCTAGCTTTTTCTTTTTCGCCTCGAGATCATGACTGGAAACATCATTCCCAAGGAAAGAGGCACTAATATTATTGTTCGTTTCATGGATAGAGACAGCATGTTGAAAATTTGGGTCTTCATACCCCTTCAACTTATGAATCCCATTACCCGCCAACTGCATGCCGGTTAAAACGGAGATAAGCATGAGTGCTGCAACAAACACACTTTTTACCATAAACATTTTCATTTGAAATGCTCCCCTGCCGCTATTGTTTATCAGTGGATTGATTATCATCTTGATTCACTTTTTCTGCTTGCCAGTAATATTCACTAAACACATCTGCAAGGGCATCTGCTGAATTATTCAATTCTTCAAACGTATTATCAACTCCGCCAAATTCGACCAATATAGCTTTGTCAGATAAATTCTGATTGTAAACCCCATTATTACCAGAAGCATTTTGAATTTTTACTCCCCAGCTTAGGCCCTTATATTTGCTTTGTAAAAGATTATGAAGGTCAGTTACTAACTTCGCATTTTTTTCGTAATTTGGATTTTTACCACCTACGATAAATGAGAGTTTTGCGTAGGGTTTTCCATTTATAGTAACGGTTGTTTGATCTTTACGTTTTGCATCTCGATGCACATCAATAAGATAGGTTAGATCACGATTAGAGGCCATCGCAGCTTGTACAATACTACCAGATTCCTTGTAAGCACTTGGCATTTTCAATCCTTTTTTTGTTAAATTCCCCATTACATCTGTTTTATCAATGACTGTTCCGATTCCTCGATCTTCTAAACTCGATTTTAGCTGATCACCAATCTTAGTGACGTTGATTTGAGAATGGTACGCTAAATTCGGATTTGTCACACCTTTAAGATACGGTAAATAGGATTCCCGATTATGGGAGAAATAAACATATACAACGTTTCGATTACCGGTTGTTTGTCCTGGCGATGGTGATGAATTTTCCTTTGTCGGTTGATCTAATCCTTCTAAGTTCTGCAATGCTGCCTCACGCTCAGCCTTCATGATATCAATTGGAGGTGATGACTCAATCGGCATATTCGTATAATTCGTCCCTTCACCTGCAACTAGAATTTTTCCATCAAATTGAAAGAACCCGGGAAGTTCTCTTCCAAGAAGGCTTCGAGGATCATCAAGATTGATATTGTTTGATAATTTAAACACCAAACTGGTTAGTTTTGGAGCCGAGGCCCAATTATTTTCCGCTTTTAAAAAATGATGATTTTCCCAGCCCATTAATTGATAGAGCAATTCTCCATTTACGTTTGTTGCCGCTTGATTTACGGAGGCAGACATAATTCTATATTGCGGCTTTAACGAGGTTAAGAGCCCGCTAATAGAAAAGACCAAGATCAAAAATAATGATAGTGCAGCAAAGATTTTTAGTAAGCTTGTCCCTTGAACAATTAAAAACGTGCCTGATGTTCTAGCCTTCTTCATAGTTCCACCTCGCATGAACGATTCTAGTAAATCATATGTAATTACTAGAATTGGTAGAACAAAAAAATTGGTCGAATGAAAAAGGAGCCTCTGCTTTATCAAGTAGGCTCCTGTAACGATTCATTTTGTATAGTAGCCGGCATTTCCTTGGTCGACTGCACTATGAAGTGAAGCATTTAACCCATTGGCAATTAAGTTGGCCATATCTTCAATAAACACATCTACTTCTTTAGGTGTTACCATTAGGTTATGCCCAATTGGCGAAAGTACCTCGTAAATTAATTTTCTTTTTTCATCCTCTGGCAGCGTACCAATCATTCCCAGAAACGTCTTCCGGTGCTTTTCTTCAGGCAGATCCTCTTCCGTTAGTTTTCTTTTTTCCCCAAAGCTCATTCCAGCTGGGGCAAGCGCTCTAGAGGGACGATTACCTTCCCTCAATTCCTTTCCAAAATGCTTCAGAATGAAATCAATGGTATCACTAGTAATCGAAACGGCATCAACAACCGTTGGAACTCCAATCGCAATAACAGGGATGCCTAAGGTCTCTTTACTTAGTTCTTTTCTTTTATTACCAACGCCTGACCCAGGATGTATTCCAGTATCGGAAATTTGAATGGTCGAATTAACCCTTTCAATTGATCTTGATGCCAACGCATCAATGGCGATAACAAAATCAGGTTTTGTCTTTTCAACAATACCGAAAATGATATCGCTTGTCTCAATCCCCGTCAGCCCCATCACACCTGGCGACATGGCACTAACGGAACGGTAACCTTCTTCGACATTTTCAGGTTGAAGCTGGTAAAGATGCCGGGTAATCAATAAATTTTCACAGACCATAGGACCTAGTGCATCGGGGGTAACATTCCAATTACCAAGACCGACAACAAGACAGGAATCTGTTTTCTTGATACCTGATCCTTCCAAGAAATAAGCGAATTCTCGGGCAAAAATCTCCTCTACCTTTTGCTGAACCTCGGTATTTTGCTGCCTGATGCCTTGAACCTCCATCGTTAAATACCGTCCAGCTTTTTTACCAAGGTGCTCTTCGCCTTGTTTCGTTACCTCAACCAATGAAATTTTTATATCGTCAACATCTTTTTCTTTGATAATGACGCCTTCAATTTGCGAAAGGTTTTCCTCTTGCCCCACTGATTTCCCGGCAATCACCATTTCCCTTGCTTCAATAGCCAAATCAGTTCGAACGGAGTACTGACTTAAGTCAATCGACTCTTCCATTTTCATTCACTCCTAACGCTATAAATAGAAACTATTTCCTATTTTTGCCCTATACACTATAAAACATGCAGGTTAATTGTTTATCGGTTTTATTTGTGTATTGCAAAATAGGCTCCTGTTTGATAAAATACTTCTTGTTCTGAATTATTATGGATGAATGTACAGTCGAGTTCATATAGTCTCGATTCTTTGTAGGAGGTGAATGGAATGCCTAACATTAAATCTGCTATTAAGCGTGTAAAAACAACTGAAGCTAAAAATGCTCAAAATACAACTGCTAAATCTGCAATGCGTACAGCTGTTAAGAAAGTAGAAGCTGCTGTTACTCTTAACGACGCTACTGCTGCTAAAGAAGCATTAGTTACTGCTGCTAGTAAATTAGACAAGGCTGCTGCAAAAGGTCTTATCCACAAAAATGCTGCTGCTCGTAAAAAATCACGTCTAATGAAGAAATCAAACGCTCTTTAATAAGCACAAAAAAACGATTCCCACTAGAGGAATCGTTTTTTTTTATTTTTTTAACCTAAATAATAACATCTCGATCAATAATGATTTATTCATCCCGCCCGTTTTCATTTGGAAGTCTGCTTCGGCAATAAGGTTCATTAAGTTTGATAATTCTTCGTCGGTAAACTTACCAGCTTGTCCAAGTGCAAGTTTTACTCTGAAAGGATGCGTCTTCAAATAACTGGCAATTTGTTGCTGCCCATAACCTCTTCTTGAAAGCTCCTTTACTTGATAAATCAACCTAAATTGACCGGCCAGCAACGCCAAAATTTTGATTGGTTCTTCATTTTGTTTTAACAAATCATAATAAATGCGTAACGCCTCATCGAGCCGGCGCTGTACTACTTTTTCAATCAAGGTAAAAATATTTTGTTCAAGTGACCTAGCCACAAGCCTGTCAACCAAATGCACATCAACACGCTTTTCCTCAGCGGCATATAAAGATAATTTGTCAACTTCGCCAGCTAGCATAAACATATTTGTGCCCACAAGCGTAAGCAAATGCTCAATCGCATTTGCCTCAAATTCAATACCGCTGCCCTTAATTCGTTCTTTTACCCAATTTTTCAATTCATGTTCATTTAATTTTTTGGCCTCAACTAATTCTGCATTTCTTTTTAGTTCCTTGGTTATTTTTTTTCGTTCATCTAATTTTTCATAAGGGGCTGAAATAACTAGCACCGTATATGGAGCAGGCTCCTTCAGATAAGCCTCAAATTTCACTAAATTATGATCCACCTTCGCCCTTGATTTCTCCGCAGTTAAAAAGGTGGGATTATGTAAAAAAACAACCTTACGTTCCCCTAAAAAAGGAAAGGTTTCGGCATCTTCTAATGCCACATCAATGGGTGTTTCATCTAAATCATATGCAGAAAAGTTAAAGTCCTTTTCTTCCTCGTCTAAAATATGGTTAAGCAGTAATTGTTTTGTTTCATTTATTAAAAATGCCTCTATTCCATATATTAAATATAAAGGAGAAATTTCGTTTTGTTTAATTTTCCGCCAAATATCTACTACCATTTTGTCCATCTCCCTCATATCTTATCGTAATGAAGCTTGGACAATTTGACAAGTACTTAATGAGAATTAGCACTTATCTAATAAGTGCCAATTCCCGATCTATAATGAACGCCTGCAATATATGCCCCTATGGTCATGTATTGTCTGGCGGAGTTCCTTTTGTAATCATAGTGTAGCCTTTGCCGAGTCATACTATATTGACAACTCTTGTCAATATAGGAAGCAAGAAAAGGAAAGCTGGATTTTTTCAAACAAATGGCTTATACTATAGGATGAAATAGGAGGGGTGCACTATGAACGAATTTGAAAAAAATCCGCAATATACGCGTAACGATGCGATTGATTCTGGAATTGGATTTGGGGTTTCCTTCGGTGTTTTCGCTTTAATGTTTATTATTGCAACTGTTGTTAAGCTAATTGGTTCATAATGAATAGCTACATATGGTAACGAAGAGCTGCAATGAAGTGCAGTTCTTTTTTATTAGAATACATTATACTATGGCAGATAGGTTGAAAAGGTTCCTTTCCCATGATAAAAACGGTAGGTAATCGCCCCTTGCTGATCAGTACGAAAAATAATGCTATTTGTTTCTTTTAAAAGATCTAATACTTCTTGATGTGGGTGACCAAAACGATTATTTTCACCGGCAGAAATGAGCGCTACTTTCGGTTTAATATGCTTGATAAAAATCTCACTGCTCGATGTCTTACTTCCATGATGACCTGCTTTTAGAACATCTATTGTCAAATGAGGATATTTTTTTATTATTTTCTCCTCCCCTTCCTGATCAAGATCCCCGCCAAAAAACCATCTGACTCCCCCTAAACGGGCAACGAAAGCAATCGATCCGCTATTCCTTTCGCCGGTAAAGTTTTTTTCAGGAGACAGGACGAAGAATTCGCTTTTATTTTCTTTCCATTGATCACCCACTGAAACTTTAAAGACCGGAATTCCTTGTTTCCTTGCCTCCTTGATGATAGCAAGCTCTGTGGTAGACGGTTCAGTCATAGATGGCATTAGAATTTGCTTCACCTTAAGCTCAGTTAAAATGGATAGGGCTCCGCCAATGTGATCCATATCCCCATGTGTAAGGATTAATTTGTCAATTTGTGTAATTCCTTTTCCTTTTAAATAAGGAAGTACCACATCCCGTCCCACCTCAAATGGTTTGGAACGCTTCCTCCACTTTTCTTCAGCAAAGCTTATTGTTCCACCAGTATCGATTAAATAGTTACCCTTTCCATGTGGGAGATGGATCAAAATACTATCTCCCTGACCAACATCAATCATGGTCACTTCTCCATAAGGATTTACCCAGTTCCAAAAAGGTTGAACAGTAAATAGGATGGCAGCTAGTAAAAATAGCTTTTTCGAATATACACCTGCTTCCCAATTGTAAAAAACAGCAAATATAAGGAAAAGGTAAATGATGAGAATAATTAGGTGAGGTTTTCCAGGTATGAAATGGGCGAGGGGGAAATCTGCTAGAGTCCCAATCAAATAATTGAATAGGTGAATGATTTTTAAAAAAAGGCCAATAAGAATTTGCGGCGTATGTCTGAACAGAAGTTGAAAGAAAAACAGTACATATAGTCCCGGTAGATAGACAAAAGAAAAAAGCGGGATATACAGCAGATTTGCTAAAATACCAATCATTGATATTTCGAAGTAATGGTAGAGCAATAATGGCAATGCAGCAAGTTGTGCTGTTACCGATGTAATCAGCATTCGTACCCCGTTTCCCTGGTAACCAGTTAGGATATGCGGGGCTGAAAGAATTATTGCATAGCTAACGGAAAAGGAAAGCTGAAAACCAACATCAAATATCACCAATGGAGTAATAAATAAACAGACGATTAATGCCAAACTAATTGCATCAAGTGGTAAAAGCTTTAGACGGCGTTTCCATTTAATCGTAATCAAGACTAGGAAAATCATTAGTGCAGCCCTGATAACGGATGATGAGCCCCCAGTTAGGATGACATAAACGGGCAGCAAAACTAAAAGAAAATTGGTCATGAATTGTCTGGTAAGCCCACAACGAATCCCCATATAAAAAACCATTCCGATAAGCAGGGAAACATGCAGGCCAGAAATAGCTAATAAATGAACAATCCCTGTTTTTTGGTAATCCCCCAGTAATTCAGGATCAAGCATATTCCTGTCGCCAAAAATTAATGCTGCAGATAATGAGGCTATTTCCGGTGGAAAATGCTCTTCAAGGAAACGGACCCCGGAAAAACGAAGTTGTTTAATTAACATGATTGGGGATGATTTCAATGGGGAACACGATTGAAGCGGATTTTCATTCATCTCTAAAATCCAATAAATTTCTTTTGAAGACAGATAGGAACGGTAATTAAATCCATTTGGATTTTTGGCTATGGCTGGTTTTTCCATGGTGCCTGACACCCTGCAAACGCAACGAAAAAAACTTTTATTCTTCAAAAACTCTTTTTCCTTTTCAGATTTCATTTGGTAACGGATGAGAAGTTTTTCCTGGAATTGTTTTTCTACTGCCTGCACTTGTAGGAGATCACCATCAATTTTTGGATCTTGGGTGTATTCAATAATGAGCTTGGTATCCGATTCCGTGATGATCGATTTATGATTGATTTCAGTCCATTCCCCCGCCAGGAAAAGAGCAGTAAAAAGGAGGATAACAGTTAAAAGTTGACCACCGCGGAATCGTTTATATTTTGTTAATAAATAAAGATAAATAATTGTTAATAGGAGAAAAGGAAGAAACATAACAAGAGCGGTTAGAACGCCTAATAAAGCTGAAAGGGCAAAATAAAGATATTTTCCATTCATTGTTTTTTCTCCATTATGTGTTTTTATAAAGGTACCCAATTTTTCAAGAGCAATCTGTATACGTTCGTTTACCAACAAAAACTCATTTAATATAATGAACGACTTCAATATCCTTTAAAAAATACTCATTCCATTTATTAGGATAGGCATTTTTAAATACAATCTTACTAATGCCCGCTTGTGCTAAAGTCTTAGAACATTTTTCACATGGTTCATGCGTTACGTAAGCAGTTGCCCCCTTTATTAGATCACGGTCAGAGTGTAAAACTGAATTTTCCTCAGCGTGCACAGTGCGAATACATCTACCATCCGGTGTAAGTAAACATCCAACATCTTCACAATGGTCATGTCTATGGATAGATCCATTATAACCAGTTGAAATAATATGGTTATCCTTGACTAACACACATCCTACATGTAACCTGGGGCAGGTCGAACGAGTCGCAACAGCTTCTGCAATTCCAATAAAATATTCATCCCAATCTTTACGAGACACTCAGTTTCCCTCCCAAAAAATTTCTATATAGTAAGTTTACTGGTCTTTGTCCTTTTCGGTCAAATGAAAGGATCAATGAACCACTATTAGATCTTTTAACTTTTCAAACGTCTTATCCCCGATACCGCTTATATTTTTTAAATCCTCGACTTCTTTAAAGGAACCGCTGGTATTCCGATATTCAATAATCGCGGTAGCCTTTGCCGGTCCAATACCGGGAAGGTTTTGTAACTCCTGCTCATCCGCTTTATTAATATTAATTTTCCCTTTGCCTTGACTAGCAGCGCTTGATGCTAGTCTATCTTCCCCGGATGAGCCTGTTGTTGCGGCTTCTCCATCCTCCCCCATAGCTGGAATGTAAATCACCATTTCATCCTGCACATGTTCGGCAAAATTCACCTGAGCTTGATCAGCCTGTTCTGTTAACCCCCCCGCCCTGCCAATCACATCGATTACCCTCTCTCCAATATTTGACTGGTATACTCCAGGTAGTTTTACCTGCCCCTTTACATCGACCATGATTTTTTCTGGCAGTTTAGCAGCTTCATTTGTTTTTGTACGATCGACGGGTTCCTTTCCCTCTGTTTGGAGATTATTTTCTTCAACAATAGAATTCATCGGAACGGGCTCCACATTATCCAGAGCATAAAAATAATAAAGACTTCCACCAACAATAAAAATAACGGCAATCACGGCTAGTTTATGTTCAATCAGCCAGTCTTTCAAGAGAATCCATCCTTTCAAAGGTATATTTTACTTCCATTTTTCATATGGTTATAAAAGAATATTGCATGCGAAGGAGGGTCGGAACATGAATATAGGTGTCGTCGGAACCGGAAATATGGGGACCATTATGGTAGAGGCTTTGATTGACGGAAGAGCCATTTCCCCTTCTTCAATGATCATTACAAACAGAACAAAATCAAAAGCCTTGCTGCTTAAAGATAAATATAAGGAAATTAGGGTTGGGGCGAATGCAGAAGAGGTAGCGTCTCAATCTGATTTGTTATTTATTTGTGTGAAACCACTTGACATATTTACTATGCTGGACAGGATCAATCCATATTTAAGCCCTGAAAAATGCATTATTTCAATAACGAGTCCCGTCAGTACAAGCCAGATTGAAAAAAAGGTATCTTGTTCAACGGTCCGGGTGATCCCAAGTATCACCAACCGTGCATTATCTGGGGTGTCATTACTAACATATGGAGATAACTGTAGTGATCATTGGAGGAAAAAAGTAGAGAAATTAATTTCGAAGCTATCTGTGCCAGTTTGTATCGATGAAAACATAACCAGGGTTGCCTCTGATATCGTAAGCTGTGGACCTGCATTTTTCAGCTATCTGCTTCAGCGTTTCATTCAAGCAGCTGTAAAAGAGACGGAAATTGATAAGGAGACTGCCACCATATTTGCTAGTGAAATGATTGTCGGCCTTGGTGAACTATTAAAACAGGGCCACTATACTTTACCATCATTACAGGAAAAAGTTTGTGTGAAGGGCGGTATAACGGGTGAGGGAATAAAAGTCCTTGATAACGAGCTAGGGGATACGTTTGAACACCTTTTTCAAGCAACACATGCAAAGTTCAAAGAAGATTTGGATAAAGTGGAGATTCAATTCTCTAATCTTAATTCGCTTTAATTTGACAAAATCCTTCTAAAAAAGCCATCTTTTTTAAAAAAAAGATGGCTTTTTCTACTTTTTCTTAGCAACAAAAAAGATTCGCTCAGAATGTGCAAGCGGCGAACTATGTTCGAAGTCAGCAGCGACCTCCAGTACTTTAAAGCCGGCAGATTCCAACCAATTTGAATATTGCTCTATAGGATATGTTCGTTGAAAATGAACTTCATCAAAGCGGTCATATTTCTTTGTCTGTTCATCCAAAACGAAAAAGCTTAACTCGTGTTCAACACTATTCGGATGATCACCGGGGAAACTGTTCCAAATATAAGATACTTCTTCCTCATTTAATGCAAAAGTTTGGTTAATGAAGCCTTGGGTCATTTTAAAGATTGAATGAACATCAAAAATGAAGATTCCATCTTCGTCCAAATGGTCCAAAACAGTTGCAAATGTAGAGGTTACCTCTTCTTCGGTTAAAAGGTAATTTAATGAATCGCAAAAAATGCCGATCACATCAAACCGTCCCTGACCATCCAAATCAGCCATATTTTGCTGAAAAAAAGGAATCCTTACTCCTTTATCTTCAGCCTTTGCTTGTGCTACAGCAAGCATATCCTCTGACAAATCAACCCCGGTTACTAAATAGCCTTCTTTAGCAAAACGAACAGAGAGCTCACCTGTACCACAGGCTAAATCCAGCAATCGCGGGGTCCCCCTATGGTTATACTTCGCGAGTATGTCCTTGACAAACTGTACCCATCCATTATACGGGGCATCCAACATTAGTTCATCATACAAATAGGCAAACTGTTCATAACTCATGTATTCAGCTCACTACGAAGGTCTACAAGCGGTGCATCGCCCCATAAGCGTTCTAAATTGTAATAGCTTCTTTCCTCACGATGGAAGACATGGGCTACAACATCACCTAAATCAATTAATACCCATCTTGCTTCATCAAAACCCTCAATCCTCTTCACATCATAACCGAATTCCTGTGCCTTTTCCTTCATTTCTTTAGCAATTGCCTGTACCTGTTTATCCGAATTACCATGACAGATAATAAAGTAATCCGCAATTGAGGAAATCCCATTCATATTAAGAGCCAGAATATCTTCAGCTCGTTTATCGTCCGCCGCTTTTACAGCAATTTTTAAAAGTTCTTGGTTCTCCATTCATCAAGCCTCCAGTTTAGTGACAAGGTCATTATACGTATAAAATGTCTCCGGGTATACCGATTGGTTTTTTTTCATTAAAAATAGGATGGTATTTTGAACAGCCTTAATTAACGCTTTATCTAAACTCTCCTTCGCCATCTCTCTCACTTCATCGACACCAGGAAAATGTCTTCCCGGTTCGATATAATCAGCTAAATAGATAACCTTTTCAAGTATAGTCATGCAGGGCCTCCCGGCAGTATGGTAGCGAATAGCATCCAAGACTTCTTGGTCTGTAATGCCTGCTTCCTTTTCCACCAGATAAGCGCCGACAGGGGCATGCCATAATTCCGAATTAAACACCAGTAAATCCTCAGGGAAACCCTGAGCAACAATAATTTCCCGCATTTCATCCTTCGGGCGAAATTTCGCATAATCATGAAAAATGGCGGCAACTTCTGCTTTTTTTTCATCTGCTCCATATTGAATGGCCAAGGTGATTGCCGTTTCCATGACCCCTAGAGTATGTTGGTACCGATGTGCTGTTAATTGTTTCTTAACCAGTTCTAAAGCCTTTTCACGTTCCATATAAATGTTTCTCCTCAATATATTCAATCACTGGATCGGGTAATAAATAACGAACCGTTTGTCCGCACTTCATACGATCCCTAATCATACTTGATGACACATCGAATGCCGGAACATCAACATATAGAACAGGGTAATCTGTATGATGACTATAGGACGGTCTTTGAACCCCAACGAATTGAACTATATTTACAAGTTCATCAATTTTGTGCCATTTCGGTAAATATTCAATCATATCTGCTCCGATAATGAAATAAAATTGATGGTCCTTATGTTCGGTATTAATCATTTTTATAGTATCAACCGTATACGAAGGACCCTCACGTTCAAGCTCGATCGCCTGAATAGAAAAAGCGGAATTCCCTTCTATCGCAAGCTTAAGCATTTTTAGGCGCTCCTCGTCCCTGACAGATTCGGGCCTTTTTTTATGCGGCGGCTCGTGATTTGGCATAAACCAAATTTCATCGAGCTGTAATTCGGAAAGAACTTCATTAGCAATCAAAAGATGTCCGTTATGCGGCGGGTTAAAAGTTCCGCCCAATATTCCAACCTTCTTCATGCGACAGCCACCCTTTGCTCTATTATGGAAGTTTGATTGTTTTCTTTTCCACAGACTCTTTATAAAGGACAATCGTGTTTCCGATAATCTGCACGATTTCTGCACCGGCTCCTTTTGCCAATTGCTCGGCAACTTCTGTTTTATCTACCTCGCAGTTTTGCAAAACACTAATTTTAAATAGTTCTCTTGCTTCCAGTGCATCTGCGATTTGTTTAATCATATTTTCATTTACGCCGCCTTTCCCAACCTGAAAAATCGGATCTAAGTGGTGGGCCTTTGAACGTAAAAATCCTTTTTGTTTACCAGTTAACATTGGTTTCCTCCTAGTTGTTTTAACACATTGTTTCTCATTCTTCCGACATTAGGAAATATTCCAGTCCATTTTTCAAAAGCAAGGGCGCCCTGATAGACAAACATATCGACACCGGTTTGGGTTCTTGCCCCTTTTGAAGCAGCATCTCGTAAAAGCTGCGTTTCTAACGGATTATATATTATATCACAAACGACTGACTGTTTAGCTAAATTGTCCAAACTAAGTGGCTGCTCCGCTATTTTCGGGGACATACCGATCATCGTCGTTTGGACAATTAAATCATATTCCCCTATATTTTTGCTTGCTTCCTGTAAGGATAACGCCTTTGAGGGACTATCATAAGGACACTCCGCAATGAGATGCATGGCCCTTTCAAGAGTCCGGTTTGCAATGTCTATCACAAGCGGTTTCTCCTTGGCCAAGGCAAAATAAATCCCTCGAGCAGCTCCCCCAGCACCGATCAACAAAATTCTTTGATCCGATACGCTGGGGACGAAAGGGTTCAAACTTCTTAAAAATCCGGGACCATCTGTATTATAGCCTATGAGCTTTCCGCCCTCATTGACCACAGTATTGACGGCACCAATGCTTAATGCTAATTCATCAACAACATCAAGATAGGGAATAATCGCACTTTTATGTGGAATGGTTACATTAAACCCGCCGACACCAAGGGCTTTTAAGCCCTTAACAGCCTCTCCCAAATCCTCTGCCTTTACTTGAAAAGGAAGATAATGGGCATCCACTTGATAAAAGGAAAATAAATCATTTAGCATAACCGGTGACATGGAATGTCCAATCGGATCCCCCAATACAGCATACAATTTTCTCATTTGCCTCTCCCCACCCAATTTACAATCTCTATCTTATATTAAAGATTTTCGGATTAACGTTTGTACACCTTTTGGAACATAGGCTGCCACTTTTGCCCCTGGCTCGTTTACTGTGATCCAGCCAAGTCCCGAAAAGACAATATCCGTTTTCGCTTCTTTTATGAAGAATTCCTGTTTCACAAGCTCCGGAAATAACTCTACTTGTTCCGGCCCCGGTGGTGTCAGCATTTCCCCGACATGTTTCACATAAAGCTCGTCTGCATTCTCTGTTTTCGTCCGGTGGATATTTAATTCATTGGAAACATAACAAACAAAAGATCTTCTGCCGCCGCTAATATAATCAAACCGGGCTAAACCACCGAAGAACAAGGTTTGTCCCTCATTTAGCTGAAACACCATTGGTTTGATTTCCTTTTTCGGCGTGATTATTTTTAAATCCTTTTTATCAACAAAATGAGCCATTTGATGATGGTTGATAATTCCTGGTGAATCAATTAATGATTTCTCATCATCAAGTGGGATTTTTATTATATCAAGGGTTGTCCCCGGAAAATGAGAGGTGGTAATAACATCCGCTTCCCCAGTTACTTCCTTAATAATTCTATTAATAAACGTAGACTTTCCTACATTCGTACAGCCGACGACATATACATCTTTCCCATTCCTCAATTCGTCTATGGCTGCTGCTGTTTCTTTCACATTGACCCCTTTAGCCGCACTGACAAGGAACACCTCTTCGGGCCTTAGCCCCAATTCCTTAGCTTCGTGTTTCATCCAATGAATTAATTTGTTATGCTTCACGGATTTTGGCAGTAAATCAACTTTGTTTCCAACAAGTAAAACCTTGTTATGTCCAACAAACCGATGTAAACCAGGAAGCCAGCTACCGTTAAAATCAAAAATATCAACAATCATGACAATTAGGGCATCTGTTCTGCCCATCTCATTTAATATTTTTAAAAAGTCATCATCCGTTAAATTGACATCCTGCACTTCATTATAGTGCTTTAGCCGAAAACATCTTTGACAAATAATCGTTTCTTTTTCTAATGCCGAGGCTGGCGCATATCCCAGGTCCTCTGGGTTTTCAGTTTGAACTTTGATGCCGCAGCCCATGCATACATATTGTTGTTCACTCACAGTTTAGTCCTCCCATTGAAGCATGCCTTTTTTGCGGAACCAATTTAATATTCTCCGTTCTGCAAAGCGATTAAATTTTGTCCAAAACCCGTCCGTTTGCGCAACGGGGACAACGAGAATGGTATGAAAACCACTGCGGTTACCGCCGAGTACATCCGTTAATAATTGATCCCCAATGACAACGGCTTCTTCTTTTTTAATACCCATTTGCGAGATAGCCCTTTGAAACGCAGGCATCATCGGCTTTCTTGCCCGAAAAATAAACGGGATTTGCAGGGGATCAGAAAAAGCTTTCACTCTTTCTTCATTATTATTAGACACAATCGTCACAAGGATATTTTGTTGTTTTATTTCATCAAACCATTTAATCAAACTTGGAGTAGCTGTCGGACGATCCCATTCCACTAACGTATTATCCAGATCCGTAATAATCCCTTTAATCCCACGAGACTTTAACTCCGCAGGAGAAATATCCAATATGCTTTTCACATGTTCATTCGGTAAAAATTGTTTTAACACTAAGCTGACACCTCATTATAATTCTAAATAAAATTGCTTTTACACATTCAAGAACGGTGGCATTCATCTATTCTTGTACCATCATACCCAATTTCACCCTTTGATTCAAAGGAAAACTCGATATCTTATTGTTCTTCAATTCTTGACAATACATGATAGTCAATCACAAAACCATTAAATAAAAAATACATTTATTTCAAAAATATGACGGTTTAATAAAATAAAAAAATATTTTTCGACAAATATCTACTTTTTCGCGGTCTGTGGATAACCTTATTAACATTATACCCATTGAATCATTTACATTTCTTTACTTTATAAACAGATTAATCACAAGTTATCCACTAGAACCTGTGGAAAATCCTGGTGATTGTCCAATAGGAATAAATTTGGTAGATTTAGGGTACACCAATTGAACATACCATTTTATGAATCCAAATGATGAAATAGAACAATTATTTTTTACCGGAGGTGGATTCTGACATGCGGAAACTGTCAGATGAATTATTAATCGAATCTTATTACAAAGCAAGAGAATTAAATCTAAGCCCTGAATTTATTGGTCTCATTGAGTCCGAAATTCACCGACGTTCTTTATACATTAAAATTAAACGAACATCCTAACCTATTAATTCAGCCCTTTATGGGCTTTTCTTTTTATCCGAAAAGCGGAAGCGCCCTGGTCAGCGGCGTATGGCCGATTTGCTCAAAGTTCCAATTTTCTCCCCTACCTTCAATTCCTTTGGGATCTTTATTGTGGAATCAAGCTTAAATGTTTTCCTTTCGAAAAGCAGTACAACGGTAGACCCAAAGCTAAAGTATGCCATCTCCTCGCCCTTTACTAATTCGGATCCCTTATGTGTAGTTTCAATCGAATTAACAAACATGGCGCCAACCTTGACTACGGCCACATGCCCAAATTCTGTTTTAACTTCTGTTATCATCCGGTAGTTCTTAGCTAGAGTTCGGCGCCCATATTTTAACCCTAGTTTATTCACTGGGTATGATTTTTTTCCAAGTGACCATTGTTTGGTAACGTTTCCGTTCACTGGGCTGTGAATGCGGTGATAATGACTGGGACTTAAATACAGAACCATGTATGTACCATTTTGGTATTTTGCTAAAAGCTCTCGATTACTCAGCATCTCTTCAATTGAATAAGTCTTCCCTTTAACGACAATTTCACTAGTCTCCTTAATCGAACCAACGTCTTCCATGACAGCATCGACAGGGCTGACAACAGTATCATGGCCTTTATCAATTTCCCTGGCATTTTTCTTCAATGTCCTCACAAATAAATCATGAAGGGTAGGATATTCTGACAAGCCTTTCTCCATTTCTTCTTGATTCAAATGATAGACCTTAGCGAAGGACGGCACGACAAAACGGCTGACACGAGAACGGGCAAACTTCTTTAAGACACCCGATGTCCACCTACCATTCGTTAACTCAATCAAAAGACGATAAAACCCCTGTATCATTGGAATACCCCCAAATAGTGTAAAAATACTCTTTACGAAAAGACATAAAACGCTTAGAATTAAATATTATAGAGTAAACAAAACAAATGATTCCCCTCTCGTAAAGAAAGGAGTGGTGTGGAGAATGTTTTTATTGGACGTATTGGATCAAACAATAAAAAAGCTGAAATCCCAAACAGCTAATGTCATCACCTTAACAAATTTATCACTTGGCGGATTTGCGATTGTCTTCGGGATGCACGGAAATTTACGTCTAAGCCTGCTCCTCATTTTTATTGCTGCTTTAGCAGATCGCTTTGACGGTATGATTGCCAGAAAATTTAATATTGAATCAGAACTTGGCAAACAATTAGATTCCATGAGTGATATTATATCATTTGGTGTAGCACCTGCACTATTACTATATCAAGGAATTTTATATGAATTTGGTGGTCCGGGTTCTTTTTTTACTGTATTCTACATCGGTTGTGGCGCATTTCGATTAGCACGTTTCAATATTACAGAAAGCAATGGGTATTTTACCGGGTTACCGATTACAGCCGCGGGCTGCTTGGCAACCTTAAGCTTTTTAGCTATTCCCTATTTACCATCACAAACGTTCTTATTTATAATGATCATTCTATCCTTCCTGATGGTTAGTTCGTTTAAACTTAAAAAAGTATAAAGAAATGCAAATTTAACCTTAGCTCGCTAAGGTTATTTTTATTTTTCATCAAAAAAAAATTTCGGGACAGACACAATTTTCTGTTTTCCTCATAGGAATTATTAATGGGTTTTAGTCCAAATAAAGCACGGGGGTGGATGTGGATGTCTGGAATCTTAACAGCTCTCGGTTATTTAATGAAGGAATTTTTATTTCTTGTTTCATATGTAAAAAATAATGCCTTCCCGCAGCCCCTATCTGCTGCTGATGAACGAAAGTATCTACGGTTAATGGCAGAAGGGGATCCGCATGCAAGAAATATGTTAATCGAACACAATCTAAGATTGGTTGCACATATCGTAAAAAAGTTCGAAAATACCGGGGAGGATTCCGAAGATTTAATCTCAATTGGAACGATTGGTTTAATTAAAGCCATAGAGAGCTACTCAGAGGGGAAAGGCACAAAGCTTGCGACTTATGCCGCACGATGTATTGAAAATGAAATTCTGATGCATTTACGGGCGCTTAAGAAGACAAAAAAGGATGTTTCACTGCACGACCCGATTGGCCAGGATAAAGAAGGAAATGAAATTTCATTAATTGATGTCCTAAAATCTGAATCAGAGGACGTCATTGATACGATTCAACTGAACATGGAGCTTGAAAAGATCAAAAAATATATCGAAGTGCTGGATAATCGCGAAAAGGAAGTCATTATTGGTCGGTTTGGTCTTGATTTGCAAAAAGAAAAAACACAGCGTGAGATCGCGAAAGAACTGGGGATCTCTAGAAGCTATGTCTCAAGAATTGAAAAACGGGCACTGATGAAAATGTTTCATGAATTTTACCGAGCTGAAAAGGAACGAAAGAAAAAGGGGTAATGATAGGAAAGTAAAAACTCGCCTACTGGGCGAGTTTTTACTTTCCATTCTCCAAAAGCCTTTTCCAATTTTGACCACCATCATTGGATTCATATAAATCATTTTTATAGGTTGTAAAGGCGATTTGGTTTTTGTCTTTTGGATTTACCGCCAAATAGGTAATGGGATTATCATAATCTAGAAACGGAAAGGTCAAGTTTTGTTGTTCTCCCGACGAAGGATTAATCGTCTTTAATAAGATTTTATCGTTTTCAACACTTGAAAATAAAATGGAATCCCCACTAAATGTTAATGCGGTTACCATAATAGGGTCTGTAATTTGTTTCATTGTATTTCCGTTATCAATTGAATAATAGATACCGGACCTAGTTGCCATCGTGAATGTATTACCGTTTTCCGGATGAACCGCCATCATCCCATATGAATCGGCGTTAAACTCCTTAAGGCCGCTCTTTTTCCACGAGTTACCATTATCAGTAGAATAGTTCACGCCTAGACTTAACTTATCATTCGGCTCCTCACTAATTACATACATGCCATTCCCAGAAAAGCTTGCCGCGGTAAAATGAAAGTTAGCATTCCCATAGAAGGCTAATTTTTCTAGCGTCTCCCCTTTATCCGTACTTTTTACTAATCCAAGGGGATCCTTTATATTCGTCCCTTTTTGGGGATGCCCACTGGCAATAAAACCTGCTTCCACTGCTTGAAATCCGATATAGTCATGGTGATTGGCTGATGTTTCATACCACAAATCATCCTTGTACATTTTTAACCCATCATTCGCTGCGACATATAAGGCATTGTCATTTCCTGGATAGCCAATCCCGCGGATATTTTTTAACTTAAATGATTTCGCCTCGATAATGTCAAATTTTGTTTTGGTGACAGTCTTGTTTTCATTCTTTGTCTGTTTTGGCTCCTCACTCTTTTTCGAGCAGCCGGCCACGATTAATAGTACTCCCAAAAGGATGACCGTAATCATTTTTATTTTACCCTTCATTTTTATCCTCCCGAAAAACTTCATCAAAATCTATGAGATACCCATTCACATATACCCTAGACACAACAAGCTTGTCAACTAATTGCCCTTTACCATTTCCTAATGCCTTTATCAAAAAATCTTTATTGGTGTCTAGTGGACATACACTTTTGCCTACACAGTAAGTAATAAGGGCTCATACGCTACTATAAAAGGGGAAAGGGGGAATCTTGATGCCATACGGATATCCATCTGCCTTCGGATACCCAGCACCCTATCCTGCTTATCCTAGTCCATATGTACGCGGCGGGATATGGTTTGCAGTCATCATTGTTCTGTTTATTCTATTATTTATCTTTGGCGCCTGGTGGTGGTATTCCTGTTATTATTAGGGGCAATATCCGGCTTATGCGCTTAAGCATGAGCCATTTTTCTTTTGAAATGCACAAAATATAGAATTTTTAAAAAGGTAGACATATAATAAATAGGTACATATTTAAAGGGGGTACTGATAATGACTGCAACTACATATTCTGAAGTCTGGAATCTAGATATTTTTTTCAAGGGCGGAAGCGATTCCCCGGAGTTACAGGATCATCTTCTTCAAACAGAGGAACTGATCAACCAATTCGAATCAAAGGTGAATAACTGGACACCGGTTAGTTCACTTGAGGACGCCAAGTATTTGCAGGAATTACTTGCGGATTTAGAAAGCTCCGCAAAAAAGTTAATTCAGGCAGGTGCCTTTGTTGGCTGTTTACTTGCACAAAATACCGAAGATAAAAAAGCCTATTCACTTGACGCAAAAATAACACACTTAAACGCAACGTTCCAGACAGCACTGGGGTCATTAGACAATTTACTGACAACGATTGATGATGAGGCATGGAAGCAAATTGTAAGCGCCCCATCGTTAACGGAGCTCGCTTTTGTGTTAACGGAAAGTCGTGAAAAAGCGCAGGAGAAGTTGTCTAAAGAAGAGGAAGCCTTAATCAGCGCCCTTGAAGTGGATGGTTATCACAGCTGGGGTCAACTGTATGATTTAATCGTTAGCAAGATCAAAGTCTCCTATATGGAAAAAGGAGTGGAGAAACTGCTTTCTGTTGGTCAAGCCTTCAATAAATTCTCCAGCTCCGACCGCGACGTCCGTTCAGCAGTTTTTAAAAATTGGGAAAAGTCTTGGGGAGAGCAAGCAGATTTCCTAGCCAAAACATTAAACCATCTTTCCGGGTTTCGTTTGAATGTCTATAAAAAACGAGGCTGGGAAGATGTCTTAAAGGAACCGCTCAGCATTAATCGGATGAAAAAAGAAACACTGGAAACGATGTGGGCAGTTATTTCGGAAAATAAACAGAAGCTTGTACACTATTTGGATCGTAAAGCAAAGCTTCTAGGCTTGAATAAATTGAGCTGGTTTGATTTAGAAGCACCATACGGGAAAACAGAATCAAAGGTTTCTTATCAAGAAGGAGCCAAATTTATTGAAGAGAATTTTGCTCTTTTTGGCGATAAATTAGCTGCTTTTACGAAGAATGCGTTCGAGGAGCAGTGGGTTGAGGCTGAGGATCGCCCCGCCAAAGCACCCGGAGGTTTTTGTACCGATTTCCCTGAAAGTAAACAATCGCGAATTTTCATGACGTATTCCGGGACACCTTCAAATGTTTCGACACTGGCACATGAGCTTGGGCATGCCTTTCATTCTTTTACAATGAGAGATGTTCCATTCCTTAACTGTAATTATGCAATGAACGTGGCAGAAACCGCCTCCACCTTTGCGGAAATGATTGTCGCCGATGCAGCTGTAAAAAACGCAAAAAATGAAGAAGAAAAGCTCGTTCTTTTAGATGACAAAATCCAAAGAACGGTTGCCCTTTTAATGAATATTCATGCCCGTTACTTGTTTGAAACTCATCTTTATGAGGAAAGAAAACTAGGAACCGTTTCGGTAGAAAAATTAAATGAGTTGATGCTTGAGGCGCAAAAAGAAGCATACTGTGATGCCTTAGCAGAATATCACCCATTATTCTGGGCTTCTAAGCTACATTTCTTCATTACCGGTGTTCCGTTTTATAACTTCCCTTATACCTTTGGCTACCTGTTCTCGCTCGGTATTTATGCTGAGGCACTGGAAGAAGGAAAAGGATATGAAGAAAAGTATATTGCTTTATTGCGTGACACGGCTTCAATGACAGTCGAGGAACTTGCGCAGAAACATTTGCAGGTTGATCTTACTCAGAAGGACTTCTGGGAGAAGGCCGTACACATCTGTCTTGATGATATTGACGAGTTCTTGGAGCTAACTGAGAAGCAATAAAAGGAACGAAAGAAAAGCATCGGCGATAAAAACTTAGCCGATGCTTTATTTCTATTCTACACTTACCTCTGCTGAAATTACACAGCCGATTGCCCCAGTAATAATTAAAGCTATCACCATCATGAACATAATTCTCCACCCCTTAGATAAATCATGCATTTCTATATCTTCAATTTATCATGTTTTCACCGTAACTATCTGAGGGAAAAGTGAACAATTTGTTAACAAAGCACATTAAAACAATGGGGTCATTTCGATTCTTTTTTCTTTGGTTTAAAAATGAGTGACAATAATAAAATATGAAGCGGCATTTTTGTTACCTCCTATTTTTCGTTCGGCTAGGTGGTATCCTTCATATACCACAAACTAGCCCCTCGTCCTTGCATTAGAAAAAACAACATAATTAAAACCACCTTTCAAATTGTATTATTTTTTACTGCCTACATAATCCGGAACATCGATGCTTGGCGTTCTTTGTTCTGTTCATAAATCTTTTCAACCATTTCTTGATGGGTGGCCTCTTCAGGACTCATTTTTCGTTTACGAATGGTTATCGTTAAAAAGAATATATTAAGTGTCAATTTGATTCACTTCCTTTTTTAAAGGATTATTACATGAAATGATGCATCGAAATTTGGCGTTCTTTCGCTTCGTCATATAGTTTTTCAACCATTTCCTGTTGAACCGCTTCTTCCAGACTCATCTTTCGTTTTTTTATGGTGATTGAGAAAAATAAGATATTTAGGGTCATGTCTACCACCTCCTTTAACTGATCTCTTCTTTTTAATCCAGCAACATCTTCACCATATTCCAGACATATCCATTTTGCGAGAAAAAAGGGCATAAAAAGGCCGCAGGAAGTCACTCCCCTGCGGCCGGCCTTTTTTAGACACAAAAATGCCACAGGGCGTCATTCTCCCTGCGGCATGGATATGTATTGTAACAAAGTGTTAAGCAATCCATTCCAGTCTGGTCGAATGCGAAATATTCAAATATACAGTTTTCATTACAGCGGCACCGCCATTGTTGATTGCAAGTAACATCATTTTCTTCGACCTCCTTTGGAATTTTTTACTTACTACGGTAATTATATCCACGTACCATTACTTTGTAAACCTTTTTGAATAAATTTATTAAAAAAAGGCTCGACCCACGTAAAACAGGCACCATGTGAAAAAATTTTCACATGGTGCCTGACACCCTTTACACTTTTTACACTATTTTTATTATAACTACTCTAATGCTTGTGTAAGATCTTCGATTAGGTCTTCAATATCTTCAAGTCCGACGGAGATACGGACTAGGCCTTCTGTGATGCCTAGTTCTGCACGTCTTTCTACCGGAATTGAGGCATGGGTCATTCTTGCAGGAACTGAAATTAAGCTTTCAACCGCACCAAGGCTTTCAGCTAAGGTAAAATATTTCACTTTGCTTAACAACTGGTCCGCATTCTCTGCACTGCCAACATCGAACGAAACCATGCCTCCAAACCCTCTTGCCTGCTTCATGGCAATCTCATGATTCGGATGTGTTTCAAGTCCAGGATAAAATACCTTCTTCACCTTACTATGGTCTTGTAAGAAGCTAACAATCGCCTTTGTATTCGTTTCCGTTTCTTCCATGCGAATCCCTAATGTTTTGATTCCCCTGATTAACAGCCATGAATCCTGAGGCCCTAGAACACCCCCTGTTGAGTTTTGGACAAAATGAAGGTCTTCGGCAAGCTTATCACTGTTTACTACCACTAGTCCCGCCACAACATCACTATGACCGCCAATATATTTCGTCGCACTATGAAGAACAATATCAGCACCAAGCTCAATCGGATTTTGCCAAAATGGAGTCGAGAACGTATTATCAACAATCGTTAAAAGACCATGTTCTTTTGCAATCTCCGCTGCCGCTTTAATATCCGTTATTTTCAAAAGCGGGTTTGTCGGTGTTTCTAAATAAACGGCCCGTGTATTTGGTTTAATTTCACTTTTAATATTATCTAAGTTACTTGTATCAACAAAGGTTGCATCGATTCCGAACCGATTCAACACCTTGGTCATGACACGGAATGTGCCGCCGTACACATCATCCGTTAAGATAACGTGATCACCGCTGTTAAACAGCATAATCACAGCTGTAATCGCCGCCATACCAGAACCAAAAGCAAATCCCGCCTTACCGCCTTCGATTTCCTTAATCAGCTCTTCAAGCGCATGTCTGGTCGGATTTCCAGTACGGGAATATTCGAAGCCCTTATGGCCGCCGACACCTTCCTGTTTATACGTACTCACTTGATAAATTGGGAAAGAAACAGCACCTGTTGCTGGATCTTCACTAATGCCTCCATGGATCAATTTCGTCTTTCTTCTCATTCTAAATACCCCCTTCAAAGATTTTCTTGCTTAAATATCGTTCACTTCCATCTGGAAAAATAACCACGATGTTTGTCCCTGCTTTTGCTGTTTCCGCCTCTTTCATGGCAGCATAAAAAGCGGCTCCAGAAGAACTGCCCACAAGCAGCCCCACTTTAGCTGCCAGCTCTTTCACGTAATGAAAGGCATCATCATCAGCAATGGTATGAATAGCGTCAAAATAGTCAGGTTCCATAAACGGAGGCAAGAATTCCATGCCAATCCCCTCGGTTTTATGTGGGCCAGATTCGCCACCATTTAAAATGGACCCCTGCGGCTCGACAATGACTGTTTTGATCTGCTTTTTTTGTTCTTTCAAATAACGGGCAGTTCCCGTAAACGTACCGCCTGAACCAGCTCCGGCAACAAAGATATCAATGTCACCATCGAGTTGATCCCAGAGTTCCGGTCCTAATGTTTTGTAATAGGTAGCAGGATTGGCGGGGTTCGCAAATTGCTGCGGACAATAGGAGCCTGGAATTTCTCGAAGGAGCTCCTCTGCTTTGGCAATCGCCCCCTTAATACCTTTCTCCGTTGGTGTTTGAACGATTCTTGCCCCAAGCGCTTTCATGATTTCCTGCTTTTCCATACTGAACTTTTCAGGGACGCAAAATATAACTTGAACGCCTTTATTGATGGCAGCAAGCGCTAACCCAATCCCAGTATTTCCGGCTGTCGGCTCTATGACAGTCCCACCTGCCCGGAGTTTTCCACTAGAAAACGCCTCATGTAAAAGCTCGACTCCAAGCCGGTCTTTGACACTTCCCCCAGGGTTCATGAACTCCAGTTTCGCAAAAATGCGAACACCTTCAGGCAAAGAAAACTGTGTAATTTCGACAATTGGTGTGTGCCCAATTAATTCATGTACATTTTTGTAGACTTGCATTTCTCCACCCCTAAAAAGCTATTTGAGTGCTGCTACCATTTTCATCACTAACGTAGCAGAATTAGTCGCTGCCTTATCAATAAATTGATCAAACGAAATTTCGGATTCCTTTCCGGCAATGTCGGAAAGAGAACGAATAATGACAAATGGAACACCGAAACGGTGCGCCACTTGGGCGATTGCTGCAGCCTCCATTTCAACCGCTTGTAAATCCTCGAATTTAGAACGAACAAAATCAACACGGACTGGGTCTTCCATAAAGGAATCACCCGTCACAATCAATCCTTTTACAATTTGGAAGTTTTCAAGTTCATTTGCAGCAGATTCAGCAACAGAAATTAATTTTTCATCAGCTGCAAATGCTGCCGGAAGCTGTGGCACCTGACCATATTCATAGCCAAATGCGGTAACATCAACATCATGATGGCGGACTTCCGTTGAAATAACGGCATCTCCGACATTAAGTGCAGGATTAAAGCCCCCTGCTGACCCCGTATTAATAACGCAATCAGGCTGATATTTTTCAAGCAGGATGGTCGTTGACATCGCTGCGTTTACCTTGCCAATCCCGGAACGGAGAAGGATGACATCTGCACCGTGCATCTTTCCAAATGTAAATTCACAACCTGCGACCGTTTCCTGTGTTTGCCCCTCGATATTATTTCGTAATAAGGTAACTTCTTCTTCCATTGCTCCGATGATAGCTATTTTCATTCCTTAAACCTCTTTCATAATGTTCTACAAATAGGTAATAGGGTGTTTAATCCCCATTAATATACTATGAATTTAACCAAAATCATGTTATCATACCTCAACCCTTTATTCAAATACATTGTCAGTATCATAAAAAATTACTAAAATAATGTACAGAAAGGATGATTTATGGTGAATTTTCAGTTTGACTTAATAGAGGATAAAGTGGAATTTTTCGAGGCTACTACTCTAAAAACATTACAAAAAAAGATTGAATCACAAATTGATGAAAATAGAGCAATTATGCTGGGAGTCCATTCCGTATCCCACCAGATGCATGTGAATGAAAATGGACAAACATACTTCACAGCGGTTGTTCATTTTAAAAAGAAATAGGATGGTGCCTTTTTTCAGGCCCATCCTTGTTTGTTACTCTCCGGTTACATTAATAACCTTCGTCGGTTTCCATCCTTGACCATCAACCCACTCGATGAATACTTTAAACTTTTCCTTTGTATCTTTTGCAGAAATGGTTCCTACCGAAGCATTCGCTTTAGCAGGATCCTTGCCAAGCCATATAACGGTCATATTGCTTGTATCAACCCCAGTGGCATATGAGATGGCACTCAGCATTTCATCCCAATCAACACCACTATATACCGGAGTATGATCCCCTGTCTGGGTTGTGCCAACAGGTTTCCACGCAGGGTTTTCGATGGTGGTGCCGTCTTCGGAAACTACTGCTTGGGAATCATCTGTCGATTCAGGCACAGAGGCTTCTTCACTTTCTTGCTCCTCTTCGGAATCATTTTTAGAGGAACTGTCATCCTTTTGAACAACTTCATCTTTTTTCTTTTCCGTGTCCGCTTTATGGGTTGTATCTTTTTGTTCCATTTTAGGATCCTGCTGCTTAGGAGCCGCTTTTTCATCACCGCCTGATAGAAAAATAGTATAAGCGACAAAAATAATGAGCAGCAACACAATGATGATTAAACTATTTAAAACGAGATTGGTTTTTTTTCTTTTCGCACGGTAACCGGAACGCGATTTAGAATTGAAATCATTACTCAATGTTATCCCTCCGTAAAAATAAGGCTCTCAATATTCTAACATGATTCAATGAGAACATGAAGGAAAAACCATTTTTCACTCTCCGTTACCATGGTCTTTTTCAAAAAGCATCTTAACCATATCAGCAAATAACAAATTAATCCCACCCTCGGAATCGACCACATCCAAATTCACAGTCACGAGAACATATTTGGGATTTTGATAAGGGAAATAGCCGGCAAACCACTTATTATGCAGCTGCATGCCATTTTCAAATTTTCCTGTTTCGGCAGTGCCTGATTTACCTGCTACTTCATAGGGCAAGTCCTTAAACCATCTACCCGTTCCATTTGGGTTCACCACAACTTCACGCAGTAATTTTTGCAGTTTCATTGCCGCATATGGGGATATGATATCCCCTTTTAAGCTGGTTTCAGGGAAATCGACCATCGTCGTGCCGTTTTTATACTCGATTTTAGAAACAGCACGAACCATTTCTTTTTTCCCCCCTCTTGCTATCGTGGCCATCATATTGGCGACAGCTAATGGAGTGACGCGAACCTCGTGTTGACCGATTCCGGACATCGCGGCAAAATTGGCATCTTTTCTAGCCTCATCATTCAAGAAGACCCTGCCATGATCCTCATTTGCAAATTGATTGAAATCGCTTGTATGATAGACATCCCCCTGCCAGCCAACGGGGCCGATTAGCGATAATTTGGTCGCATATTCTTCTAAAAGATGAGGATTTGCCTTTTGCAATTCCTTCGCCAGCTCACCAAAGGTCCGATTACAGCTTCGGGAAAAACTGGTCGCAAAATCCAGCATTCCATAATTATATTTTAATTCCGGTTTTCCATTAATCTTTTTACTGCAATCAAATAGACGAGTGGGGTCATCAAGATTTTGGTCGATTGCCGCAGCGGCAACAACCGTTTTAAAAACAGAACCAACGATTTGTTGCTTCAACATCATATTGGTAATTCCCCCGCCACTGTATGGATCCTTTTTATTTATCGCCGGTCGGGAAACCATGGCAAGCACACTATTATCCTCCATATTGAGGAGAATAAGGCCGCCTTTTTTGATTTGGTACCGATCAATAAGATTCTCCGCTTTTTGCTGTAGATCCTTATCAAGGGTGGTTTTGACGTTTACAGGATAAAACGGATTTGCCGGATCAACATATTTAACATTAATACCGAATAGAGGACCACCAGTGCCATCCACGTGGTAAACGAGCTTTGATTTCCCTTCTGGGAGAAGGAATTCATCAAAGCTTTCCTCAAGCCCAGATACACCAAGCAATGTCTTCTCTGATAGTTCTTTGTTTGGATAACGCTTACTTAATTCCTTTGGGTTTTCTCTAGTTAGACCAATCAACTGTTCTGCCGGTATTTCCGAACGCTCAAATTTCTTTTCAATCGCAAAAACCCCAGGGATTTTTAAGGCGTTAATCCTTTTCATCTGCGATTTGGTCAATTCAAATGGCTGTGGGTCACCAAAGGCAAACGGCTTTTTTGCCTTTTCTACAGCTAGTTTAAGCGTATTTTCCGGAATTCCTGAAATGGAAGACACCTTCTCAATCTCCCAATCCATCCTTTTTAAAAAAGGAAATAGAACGAGGACAGAAACTTTATTGTGCGTCAACATAACCCCATTTCGGTCAAGGAAATTGCCTCTGCCATTATCAATCACAAGCTCCTGTGTTCGTTGTTTGACACTTTCCTCAAGTAAATTTACATGATGTTTCGAAAAGGTCTTTGTCTCCACTAATTGGATTTGCATTAAGCGCACCAACAGGAGCAGCAAACCGGTTATACAAATAAAAAGCCAGCCAAGTGCTCGTCTTTTCCACATAAAAAACACCTCGTCAAAAGTTTTGACGAGGTTCAAGCATTTCAAACAATATTCAGATGAATTGTACTCATATCATTTAGTTAATCTTTGTAATACGGACGCTCATTTCACCGCCTGGTGTTTGAACAGAGACTTGATCGCCTACTTTTTTACCTAAAAGACTTTTCGCAATCGGCGAGTCATTCGAAATTTTCCCTTCAAATGGATCTGCCTCAGCACTTCCAACAATAGAGTAAGTTTCTTCTTCCCCATCCGGAAGTTCAATAAATGTAACGGATCTGCCAAGTGCGACTGAATCGCCGGCGATCTCGCTTTCAGCAATTATCTTAGCATTACGAATCATATTTTCTAAGGTCGTAATACGGCCCTCAACAAATGCCTGCTCTTCTTTTGCGGAATCATACTCAGAGTTTTCAGATAAATCACCAAAACTTCTAGCAATTTTAATTCTTTCCACCACTTCTTTACGCTTTACTGATTTTAAGTATTCAAGTTCTTGTACAAGTTTGTCTTTTCCTGCTTGTGTCATAGGAAATACTTTTTCTGCAGCCAAAACCCTCACTCCTTCAAGTCTCACAATCCCCCATTAGAATTGTGTATGTATGGTATGTAGATTGTTTGCCATATGGCAAATACATAGTAGCGCGTCCTTTTAAAAGGGGACGCGCTAAAATTATTTATTTTAAGTCTAATAATAGCTATTGTGTCATAAAAATGACTTTTGTTCAAGAATTGTTTGAATTTTTGTGACCATTAAATCGACGGCAACATGATTTTGGCCGCCCTCAGGGATAATGACATCGGCATAACGCTTCGTTGGTTCAATAAATTGGTTATGCATTGGCCGGACTACATTCAGATATTGATCGATAACAGAATCGAAAGTCCGTCCCCTTTCGCGAATATCACGAGTCAGCCGGCGGATGATTCGCAAATCGGCATCCGTATCTACGTACAATTTGATGTCCATTAAATTGCGAAGCCGCTCATCCTCGAGTACTAAAATCCCCTCCAAAATGATTACATCCTGCGGCTCCACGGGTATAACCTTATCTGAACGAGTGTGGATGGAATAATCATAAACAGGTTTTTCTATTGCTTCATAGCGTAAAAGTTTCTCAATATGCTCGATTAGCAAATCATTATCAAAAGCAAGCGGGTGATCATAATTTGTCTTCAATCGTTCCTCAAAAGGCACATCATGTTGATCCTTGTAGTAATAATCTTGTTCCAGCACCAAAATGGAATGTTCCTTCAAGCTTTCGTAAATAGCTTTTGTTACACTGGTTTTTCCGGAGCCTGAGCCGCCGGTTACACCAATAACAACCGGTTTCTGCATCATGCGTTCTCCTTTCGCATCATGTTGTTAGGGTACACCGGTTTGTCCAATTTAAATTGTACAATCTGAAGCGGATGTCTAGCTGCATCCAATTCATTCCCTTTTTCATCCCAAACTTTATCAATCACATGCGTAAAGTTTTGAATTTCCGGTCCGAAAAATTCTACTTCTTGCCCCGGCTTAAAATGGTTTCTTTGCTGTAATGTCACTATCTGTGTTTCCTCGTTATAATCCAGCACAAGACCAACAAACTCAAACTTTGTCTTCTTGCTATGATTACCAAACATTTGCTCTTTATACCCTGGAACCCCTTCAAAAAAAGCAGGCGCTGTTTCACGGTTTGCACATTTATCGAGTTCTTCTAACCATTCACGCTTGATGACGAAATTCTCAGGGTCAGCGCAATAGGCATCAATCACTTTCCGATAAACACTCACAACTGTGGCAATGTAATGAATTGATTTCATTCTGCCTTCAATTTTCAAACTGTCAATCCCTAGTTCAATCATCTGTGGAATCGCCTGAATTAAATTAAGATCCTTCGGGCTCATCGCAAACGGGTCATTGCCTTCTTCAAACAGGGCAACTTCTTGATTACTGCCTTCTAGTGTGTAGAGATCATAATCCCAGCGGCAAGACTGGCAGCATCCGCCGCGGTTGGAATCCCGTGCTGTCATATGATTACTCAATGTACAACGTCCAGAATAGGCGATGCACATGGCTCCATGAATAAAGGTTTCAATCTCAACATCGACCTTTTCCTTCATTTCTCTGATTTCATCCGCACTGACCTCTCTTGCTAATACGACACGTTCTGCACCTGATTCTTTCCAAAACTGTGCAGCCTTCCAGTTAGAAAGTGACTGCTGTGTGCTGATATGGATCTCGATCTCCGGGGCAAGCCGCTGGCAGGTTTCAATAATGAGTGGGTCCGCAACAATAATCCCGGCAATTCCTGTTTCCTTCAAGCCAAGAATATATTCCTCTAAACCGTCAATATTTTCATTATGGGCAAAAATGTTCGTTGTCACATAAATTTTCGCGCCATATTTTTTGGCAAATTCGACGCCTTCTTTCATTTCCTCAAATGTAAAGTTATCAGCGTTTGAACGAAGTCCATATTCCTGACCGCCAATAAACACAGCATCTGCCCCATAATGAACCGCAATTTTTAATTTTTCAAGATTACCCGCTGGCGCAAGGAGTTCTGGCTTTTTCACTATGACACGTTTTCCATCGATGATTTCAGAAATAGTATCTTTAACGCTATTCATGTTTGCACCCCTCCTAAGTTTTGTCTAGCTTCAGCGCCAAGGGGTCATAAGCCCCTGTGCAAGGCGCTTCCGCTTTTCTAATTAGTAAACCGTTTCTTTGAAAAAGAATCCTGTATCTATTGAACGATTGGCCGGTTGAATTTCCTCAATTGCAGCCAACAGCTCATCCTTTTTATCGTCATATGCATCCGGATCTTCCATAAATAAGTCAATTGCTGCACGATAAGCCTTTGTTACAGCTAAAATATATTCAGGACTTTTTAAGATTCCATCGATTTTAAACGTATCAACACCGGCTTCGAGCATTTCTTGCAGTTCATCAATCATACAAATATCATTTGGGCTCATAATATGCGTACCGTTCTCATCTTCGAAAATCGGATATTTATTTTCACGCTCTTTATCATGCAAAAACATATTTTTTTCCATCTTACGATTTTCAACTTCCAAGACTTTTCCTTGATACTCATAATAGTTACCTAGTAATGAGCGTTTAGATTGAAACATACAACTCATTCCGTGTACCTGGACTTCAATTTCCACTTCAGCATGTTGCTTCATTTCAATAATGGCATCCATGTTGATTTCACGTGCTAGGACTGCCCGTTTTGCACCTTTTCGACCCCAATAGTTACATGTGTACCAGTTTGTTCCCGTTGTCTCGGTATTCCAATGGAGTTTCATTTCCGGTGCCACTTCTTTTGCCGTCATTAATACAGCCGGGTCGCCGAAAATAATTGCATCCGCCATTGCTTCTTGAGCAAATTGAATATAGTCAGCAAGTTCGGCAATTTTTTCATTGTGAAATATCGCATTCATCGCCACATACACTTTTTTTCCCTTGCTATGGGCTAGAGTAATCGCCTTTTTAACATCTTCACGATTGAATTCTCCTGCTAGTCGTAAACCATATCGCTGCTCACCCACCACAAATGCATCTGCACCGGCTTCCGCTAAGGGTAAAATCTCATCCACGGACAATGGAGTGACAAGCAATTCTGTTTTTTTCATTTCCTCTCACCTCTCCTTTTACTAATGGCAACCCCGTCTCCTACAGGGAGAATCACGGAGTCATAATCCGCATGATCCATTAACCAATGGTTAAAATCATCAATTTTCTTAACAAGGTTTCGGGTTCTCTTCGATTCAATTTCTTCTTCTGCGACAAGACCTTTAAACAATACATTATCGGTGATAATCATTCCGTCCGGACTCAGATATTTTTCATACATCGTAAAGAACTTTTGATATTGGCCTTTTGCCGCATCAATAAAGATGGCATCATACGGAGCATGTACACGAACCTGATCTTCCACTTCGAGCGCATCACCTTCAATTAGGGTGATTTGCTCCCCGTACAAAGAACGCCCAATAAATTCTTTTGCCACTTGAATTCGCTCAACATCACGCTCAATCGTTATGATTTCAGCATTCGGCATCGCTTCAGCCATTCGTAATCCTGAATACCCAATCGCAGTTCCGACCTCTAGAATTTTGTGCGAGCGATGAATCCGCAGAACTTGCAGCATCATTTCAATCCCTGCAAGTTCCATAATCGGGACATTATGTTCTTTCGCATAGCTTTCCATTTCCGTAAACAATGGATTTCGTTCTGAAATTAGATTATCAATATAAAAATGCAGCTTCTCATTTAACAAGCTGCCGTCACCTCAATTCCTATAGAAGCATTGTTACCTTTACATAATGCTCTTTAGACATGAAAAAATAGCGTTCACAGGAAATAACGAGCTGATGAGATCAACTCTGTGCGTTTTTGGTCAGATACACCACAAAACCATACTGTGAGTTACGCTATAGAATACATATTAAAACACCTGAATTATTTTATCATAAAAAGAGGGGGAATGCTAATCTTTCCCCCTAAGATTTATTATTTTTTATTGGTAATATGTTTTGTCTTTTCTTGATTATGTTCAACCAATGTCTTTGTAAAAATAACTTCGCCTTCTGGGGTTGCCAGGAAGTAATAATAATCCGTTTCTTCCGGATCCAATGCCGCTTCAATCGAATCTTTTCCGGCACTTGCTATCGGCCCTGGTGGAAGTCCGGTATTTTTATACGTATTATAGGGTGAATTCACTTCCAAATCCTCATATAAAACCTTATCTTTATGTCTCCCTTGCGCATATAAAACCGTTGGGTCAGTTTGGAGCGGCATCCCTTTTTTTATTCGATTATAGAAAACACTGGCGATCGTTTTACGGTCGGCTTTTTCCGTAGCTTCCTCCTCCACTAACGAGGCCATCGTTAATAATTGATGAACGGATAGCTTTTTCTCTTTACTTGCTTCCGCATAATCAGATAGTACATTTCGTGTTTTATCCAGCATGGCTGTGACTATTTCATCAATTGTTGGATTTGGTTTATAAAACGGATAGGTAGCCGGGAATAGATATCCTTCGAGCGGATATTTGACCGTAGAGTGTAACACTTCATCTGTTAAAATATCCGGATATTTGGCCATTAACGTTTTAATAAATTCTTTGTCATTTAATTTAGCAAATACGTCTTCTTCCTTTTGGTTTGTCGCTTTTGCCATAATAGCGGCAATTTCTGTAAGCTGCTTCCCTTCTGGAATCGCAATCTTAAAACTCGCTTTTGCGAGTACCTTACCCGTTTTCAGACGGCTGACAATTTCTGCCACATCCATTGAAGGGCTTAGCTGATAATTACCAGCCATAAATCCACCTTCATTTTTTAGCTTTACATAATACTTAAATACTTTTGCATTTTTAATAATTCCATTTGTCTCTAATTTCTCACCAATTCCTGTGACGGATGAACCTAACGGAATTTCAACTGTTTTTTGTTTCTTACTTTTAGAATCAACTGGTTTCAGTGCTGATTGTATGTAAAGGTATCCCCCACCACCGATAACGACGATCAATAATAGGATTAAGATCGAAATGATTGAAACTATCTTACGAACAACCCTTGCTTCATGGTGCTGTTCAAGCATTTTTTGCCGAATAATCTCTTTTTTTGTTCCCTTTTCGTCAGATGTCATCGTTTTCCCCCTTCCCATGACCATTGAATAAAAAAAGCCAAATTTATTAAAAATAAAAAAGGATATCTTAATTATTTCAGCATATTGTGAGAAAAATGTCAATTTATGAAGAAAAACGGAAGGTACCGGAGGCTGGACAATTCTCAAAGTCAAAATCTCCACTTTCTTTTGTCGAAAAAGAAAGAATCGGCCGCTATGCAGCCGATTCCCTAATTCTTATTCTACCTCTTGATCTTCATTAAAAGTATTAAATACTTCTTCCACCATATCCCATTCTTCATCCGTTTCAATTTCCATTAACTCGCCAAGACCGCCATCTTCCGTTGGGATGTAAGCATATGTGAGGATGTCAATTTCTTCTTCCTCTTCTTCATTTGCACCTACTGGATAAAAGAAAATATAGGATTTTTCAAATTCATCAGAATCAAATGTGAAAAGTATTTCAAATAGTTGTTCATCGCCATTTTCATCAATCAATGTGATATAGCGATCTTCTTCATTATGTTCGTGTTCGTGTGTCATTTTCTTCACCTCATTAATTTTTACTATCAAGATAGCCTTGCAAAATCATCACTGCTGCCATTTTATCAATAACCTTTTTTCGCTTTTTTCGACTGACATCAGCTTCCAGTAATACCCGTTCAGCTGCCATTGTAGTCAGACGCTCGTCCCATAAAACAGTCGGCACAGCAAATTTAGTTTCAATTTCAGCAGCAAAGTGCTTACTAGCTTCAGCCCGTGGGCCAACTGTACCATTCATATTTTTAGGAAAACCGATGACGACCGTATCAACTTGATACTCACTAATTAATTGACCAATTTCCTCAAAACCAAACTGTTGTTTTTCTTCATTGATTTTGAGAGTTTTGAGACCCTGTGCTGTCCATCCTAGCTCATCACTAATGGCTACACCGACAGTTTTTGAGCCTACATCTAAACCCATTGCACGCATTAATTAAACCTCTCGTTGTTGTTTTAAGTAGGATTTGACCAATTCCTCAATGATTTCGTCCCGTTCCAGCTTACGAATGATGTTACGGGCATCGCGATGCCGTGGAATATAAGCAGGGTCACCGGATAACAGGTAGCCGACAATTTGATTAATAGGATTATAACCTTTTTCCTGCAGAGCCTCATAAACTTGAAGAAGGACATCCTTCACATCATGTTCAAACGGCTCTTCAGGAAAATTAAATCGCATTGTTTTGTCAAATGAACTCATTTCATGCACCCCGCCTTTCTAACAGAGGAGAGAATTGTAATGTCTAGCGGAAGCACCTGGTTAAGGCGCTTCCGCTTTTTTGCACTCTTACCTACATTTTACACTACTTTGTCCTATTATCAAATGGATTTTACCCATTCCTCAACGAATTGCAGTGCAGGTTCCAGTTTTTCCGGATCCTTTCCGCCGGCTTGTGCCATATCCGGACGGCCGCCACCGCCACCGCCGCAGCGAGAAGCTACTTCTTTAATTAGTTTCCCGGCATGATAGCCTTTTTCGATTAAATCCTTTGTTACAGCGGCGATCAAATTCACTTTACCTTCATGGGCACTGCCAAGAACGATGACAACCGAACCAAGCTTTTGCTTCAAGTCGTCGGCCATATTTCTCAAGTTATTCATATCTGCTGCCTGAACTTGAGCGGCTAAAACTGTTACACCGTCAATTTCTTTCGCCTTCGAAACAAGGCTGCCTGCTTCAATGTTTCCAAGTTTTGCGGCAAGGGATTCATTTTCCCGCTGCAGTTGTTTGATTTCAACCATCAGGCCATCAATCCGGTGCACAATCTCTTTCGGATTTGTTTTTAATTTTTCAGCAGCATCCTTTAACAAACCAACTTGTTCACTTAGTGATTTGTATGCTGATTCAGCCGTTACGGCCTCAATTCTTCTGGTTCCGGCACCAATTCCACCTTCGGAAACAATTTTAAATAGTCCAATAACAGATGTATTGGGAACATGGCAGCCACCACACAGCTCAAGACTGTAATCCCCAACCCTTACAACACGAACAATATCACCATATTTTTCTCCAAACAGCGCCATAGCTCCCAGTGCTTTTGCTTCAGCAATTGGTTTAAGGCTAATATCCACTTCGATGTTTCTCCAGATTTTTTCGTTCACAATTCTTTCGACTTGTTCTAGTTCATCCGGCGTAATTTGACCAAAATGCGAAAAATCAAAACGAAGACGGTCAGGCTCTACAAGGGAACCGGCTTGATTTACATGCTCACCAAGAATATCTTTTAATGCCTGATGCAGCAAGTGGGTTGCCGTATGATTTTTAATAATCTTCACACGATTTTCAGCATCTACTTTCGCCGTTACCAGTTGATTCGTTTTTAGCGTACCACTCTTCACGACTACTTGATGGAGGTTTTGACCATTCGGTGCCTTTTGTACATCCTTAACAGCAACTGCTACACCTTCTCCTTCTATCAAACCAAGGTCAGCGATTTGCCCGCCGCTCTCTGCATAAAACGGTGTCATATCTAGGATAAGTTGTATTTCTTCACCACTGGATGCTTCCTCAACCAGTTCACCATTTTTTAAGATGGCTACAACTGTCGAGCTTGTCTCTAGAGTATCGTAGCCAACAAATTTACTTTCAACTGTAACATCACGAAGCACGCCCTTTTGAACCTGCATCGAATCGACGTCCTGACGAGCCGCACGTGCACGTTCACGCTGCTGCTCCATCTCCACTTCAAAGCCTTGATGGTCAACCTTCATGCCTTCTTCTTCAGCATATTCTTCTGTCAATTCAACCGGGAAACCATAGGTGTCGTAGAGTCGGAAAATATCGGTACCTGTAATGGTATCGCTGCCCTTTTCTTTTTCCTTTTTAATAACGCTTGCTAAAATCGTCAAGCCTTCATGAAGGGTTTCGTGGAAACGCTCTTCCTCGTTTTTGATCACCTTTTGAATGAATTCGGTCTTGTCCTTTACTTCCGGATAGAAGTCATGCATGATTTCTCCAACGATAGGAACGAGTTCAAACATAAATGGACGGTTAATATTAATTTGTTTCGCATAGCGGACAGCACGGCGCAGCAAGCGGCGCAATACATAGCCGCGACCTTCATTTGATGGCAATGCCCCGTCTCCGACAGCAAAAGCTACGGTTCGGATATGGTCAGCAATTACTTTAAAAGCTACGTCGCGTTCTTTATCGACACCATATTTTTCACCCGAGATTTCTTCCGTAGCCCGAATGATGGGGATAAATAAATCAGTATCAAAATTAGTCGGAACGTTTTGAACGACAGATGCCATCCGCTCTAGTCCCATACCGGTATCAATATTTTTCTTTGGCAGCGGTGTATACGTACCATCAGGGTTATGATTAAATTGTGAAAAGACAAGGTTCCAAACCTCAAGGTATCGGTCGTTTTCACCGCCTGGATATAACTCAGGATCGCTTGGGTCATTACCATATTCCGGGCCGCGATCATAGAAAATTTCCGTATTCGGGCCGCTTGGACCTTCACCAATATCCCAGAAGTTTCCCTCCAGGCGAATAATTCGTTCCTCAGGCAAACCAATTGTCTTATGCCAAATGTCAAATGCTTCATGATCTTCAGGATGAACAGTAACAGACAGAAGTTCCGGGTCCCAGCCAATCCATTTAGTATCAGTTAAAAACTCCCATGCCCATTCAATTGCTTCTTGTTTGAAATATTCACCAATAGAAAAATTACCGAGCATCTCAAAGAATGTATGATGGCGCGCTGTTTTCCCAACGTTTTCAATGTCATTGGTTCTGATTGATTTTTGTGCATTTGTGATCCGAGGATTTTCAGGTACAACACGACCGTCAAAATATTTCTTTAAAGTTGCAACACCACTATTAATCCACAATAATGATGGATCATCATGTGGAACAAGTGAGGCACTCGGTTCAATCGTGTGTCCTTTTTCTTCGTTAAAAAATTGTAAAAACATCGAGCGAATTTGTGATCCTGTTAAGTTTTTCATTTAGATTGACCTCCTTTTTATGTAAAAAAGCATACAAAAAAGCCCTCATCCCCAAAACAGGGACGAGAGCTTATCTCGCGGTACCACCCTGATTATGAATACAAAAAGGCTGTATTCATCTCTCAAAATTGCCTTAACGCGGCGAAACGGCAGGGATTAGCTGCACTCCGGATTAGCTTTCTGTCATCCTTCATCTAGAGCTTCTTTCAGCCATGGAAGCTCCTCTCTTCTGCGCGTTCAATGCGTTACAGATGGTCTACAACATACTCATGTCCTTCAACATTTTACTACTATATGACGAATTATAGCCACGAAAAAAACGTTTGTCAATTTGATTCATGACTGAAATGACTTTTTGCATGAATTATCCCTACTTTGAGCACCGCAAGCACCGGGACTGCTAAAATCAATCCAAGTATTCCGCCAATTTCCCCGCCGGCAGTTAACGCCACCATAATGACTAACGGGTGCATATGCAGGCTTTTGCCAACAATATACGGTGATAAAATATTTCCTTCAAGGAATTGGAGACCAAAAACAATCACTAAGGTAATGATCACTAATTTAATTGATGTTGTCGCAGCGATGATCACTGCTGGTACCGCCCCGATAATCGGACCAAAATAAGGGATGACATTTGTCGCTCCAACAATCATCCCTAATAATAAAGGATAGTTCAAATCAAAAATCCAAAATAACAGAGCAGAAAGACTACCAATAATGATACAAACCAACAGTTGTCCTCTGATATAGCTACCAAGAGATTCATCGACATCCTTGAGAAAAAGCGTGCCCTTCTTCCGCCATTTTTTAGGGGTAATATACCACACAGCCCGTTTAATTAAGGGAAAGTCCTTTAACATATAAAAGGCGATAAAAGGAATAAGTAACATAAGTAACGCCGAATTTAGGAAACCCATAAGGATGTTAACGATGATGGTTAGTAATGAATCCATCTTTTTTTCGAAGGTATCAATGCCCTCATTCATCCGTGCCTGAAGTCCATCTGGCCACGCCCTTGTGTGCGACTGCAAGTCATTAATCCAGCCACGGTATTGTTCGGCAAAAGCAGGAGCACTTTCAGACAGGTCCTTTAATTGGTCAATAATGGCAGGTATTCCTTTATAAAGTCCAAAACCAATTCCGCCAAAAAAAAGAAAATAAATTAAGAAAATGGCAAGCCCGCGGTGGAGTCCTTTTTCGTGTGATTTTTCAACAATCGGGTGTAGTAAATAGGTGATAAACCCACCAATCACAAAGGGAAGAAGGATGATGGCTGCCATTCGGACAATCGGCATCCATAGGAAACTTATTTTCAGAAAAACAAAAATGACAATTAATAAAAGGAGCAAAAAGCCAATTCGATAATACCATTTCATACGAATATCCACTTCCAAGCCTCCTTTTTGTTAGTTTTGGAGACAATTAATGTAAATATACAAAAATCCCCCTCAATTTTATAAGGGGGATTTAAACACATGTTAGAATATCGCACGTTTCACTTTCTTTTGCATTCTTTTCATATTGCGGGCAGACATCATATTGTTTCTTTGAGCCATATTATATGCTGCCATGCCTGCACCAAAAGCAACCACTGTTGTCATCATTTTATTCATACGTCTCACCTCTTCTTTATATTTAAAGGGTGTAGCGACGCTCCTCTTCTTCAAACAAATCATCTAAGGAACTGAGTGACCCATCCTCTTCGACTTGGTGGGTATTAATGATCCCTGAGGAAACAGAAAGTTCAATAAAACAGTTCCAGCAATAATATTGGTTGATACCAATTTTGCCAATATCTTTACTTTGACAATTTGGACACTTAAACATGAAAAGACACCTCACGTATCATTAACGTCTACGATAATGGCATCCTTTCCGATCGCTAAGGGCTTCTCGGATTGAATGACTTGTTTGCCTTCCGTGATATCCGAAAAGAAGCCATCCGTAATTTCGTACCCTACGATTGTGCCCACTTCTTCTTGAAAATATACATCTTTCAACAATCCGAGCGACTCCCCGCTTTTCGAAAGCATCATCATTCCATCCAATGGACGTTGATGTGTTAACGTATGCAGAGGGTTCTCCTTTAGCTTTTCCAATTGTTCCGCGTCCTCAACCATAACCCCATCCCAGCCAAAGAAGGTCACCTTTTGAATGTCCAGAAAAAAGGATTGTTTGAAGAAAACGCCTTTTTTTACAAGCAGGCCATTGACTTTTCCAGTGCTTGAAATACATAGGTCACTTATCTCACCAATTTTCGTGCCACTTCTCGTTTCAAATACAGGCTGACCTTTCAATAAAGAAAATGTCCGCAAAGAGTGTCCCACCTCCTCTCGAACATTTATAGTTTTAGCCATTTGTTAGAAAATCATAAGGTGTAAGGTTTTCCATACCTACCATTGGATTCACTTGCATTAATTCTTCCTCATAGGATAATTCATTGGATACGGCTTGATCCGTCATTTTGGCAGATGTCTCAAGAGCATTCACAGTGATGGTTTCTTGCAGCTTTTGACAAAGAGTCGTTTGCCTCAATAGCTCATCTGCTCGTTCAACCCCCATTCGAAGGGCATCCTCTTCACCACATAGAATCAATGATTGTTTACTTCTGGTAATCGCCGTATAAATTAAATTCCTTCGCAGCATCCGATAATAACTTCTAGTAATAGGTAAAATAACAATCGGAAATTCACTGCCCTGTGATTTATGGACCGAGCAGCAATAGGCATGGGTGATTTGATTCAGGTCCTGCTTTGTATATTCGACCTCATTCCCTTCAAAGGAAATATAAATCATATCCTGTTTCTCCATGTTTTCTTTCGCATAAATGATTGAAATAATTTCACCGATATCCCCGTTAAACACATTACTTTCCGGCTGGTTCACAAGCTGGAGTACCTTATCACCGATACGGTATTTTACCTCGCCAAAGGCGATTTCCTTCCGTTTTCCATCTGGATTCGGGTTGAAAATTTCCTGCAGCAGCACATTTAAGCGATCAATTCCTGCTGGTCCTCTGTACATTGGTGCCAACACCTGTATATCTTTTGCTGAATACCCTTTGTTTTTGGCATTTAAGGCTACTTTTTCCACCACTTGTGCCACCTGCGTCGTTGAACATTTAATAAACGAGCGATCAGCCTGTTTTGCAGTTATATTTGCAGGCAAATATCCTTTTTTAATTTCATGTGCCAGTTCGATGATCGATGATCCTTCTGCCTGCCGGTAAATATCGGTAAGGCGAACAGTCGGTATCCGTTCAGACTGCAGCAAGTCTTTTAAAACCTGTCCTGGCCCGACAGAAGGCAGTTGATCCTCGTCACCGACCATGATAACTTGAATATTCTCTGGTAATGCTTTGAACAATTGATTGGCAAGCCAAATATCGAGCATCGAGGTTTCGTCAACAATTAATATTTTCCCTTCGAGCGGGCTTGCATCATCACGATCAAATCCTTCTGATCCATTAAAGCCAAGTAATCGGTGAATCGTTACGGCAGGCAGTCCCGTCGACTCTGTCATTCGTTTGGCAGCACGTCCGGTCGGGGCAGCGAGTAAAAAGGGAAACGGCTCGTCCTTTTTGTGGTAATCCTTTATTTCTAAGGAACAGCCGTGCAGTTCTGCATATAGTTCTACTATTCCCTTGATTACAGTCGTCTTACCCGTACCAGGTCCGCCTGTTAAAATCAGCATTGGCGACATTAACGCCGTTTGAATCGCTTCCCTTTGGGACGGGGCATATTGGACTTGGAGACGTTCCTCTAATCCACCTAAAGCCAGTAGAAACTCCGATTCAGGGAATTGTTCCTTGTATTCTGTTTGCTGTAATATCCGCTGAATACTTGTAACAAGACCCTTTTCAGCGAAAAATAAAGATGGCAGGTATACACGCTTTTCCTCAACTTTTATTTTTCCCTCTTCTTCAAGCTTAATAACCTCATTTGAAATGTCTATGTATTCAATTTGATCACGTTTATTGTCTTCGAGCAGTACCCTTACTTGTTCTAACAAATCTTGAGCATGCATGTAAACATGTCCCGTTTGCATACTTTCGTTTTCTAGTGTGTAAAGGCAAGCTGCTTTTATTCGGTCTGGATGGCTTCCTGTAATCCCTAGCTGATGGCCAAGCTCATCCGCACGGCCAAAACCGATACCTTCAATATCTTCGACAAGCTGATAAGGATTTTTTTGAATCGTATTAAGTGTTTCTTCTTTATACGCTTGATAAATCCGCATTGAAATCTGCGGGCCAAAGCCATATTGATTCAGGGCGACCATAACCTGCTCAAGTCCTTGATGCTCCATCAACGTATCATAAAGCATTTTCGCCTTTTCAGGAGGAAGCTTTGGAATAGAATCAAGTAACGACGGCTGATTGAGGATTTTCGAAATCGCATCTTCTCCCAAGGTTTCAACAATGTTCTCGGCCGTCTTTTTCCCAATTCCCTTAAACATTTCACCGGATAAATAGGCTACAACCCCTTGTTTTGTTTGGGGCATATCTTTACGGAAATGATTGGTGTGAAATTGCACGCCAAACTTAGGATGTTCCTTAAAATCTCCGAAAAAGATATAGGATTCTTGTTCATGAATTTTTGGGAAATAACCGGTAACTACGGCTTCCTTGTCCTCATACGGATGATTTGTTTCATCAACACGGATTCTTAAAACGGTATAAAGATTTTGTTCATTATGAAAAATCGTTACGATTGGCCGTCCTTTAACAAACTTTCCTTGCTCCGCAAATAAATCGAGCGCATCTTGCTTTTCCATTTGGCTCCCTCCTTTCAGTTGAAGGTTAAAAATTATTGATTATTTTCAATCAGCTTTTTTGCATGACCTGCTAACAGATGATCTGGCTGAATGTCGAGTGCTTGATTGAACATGTGTAAGGCTCGTTCGCCGTCTTCTTTAAAGGCATAAGAAACACCTAAATTATAATAAGCATCTGAATGGTCAGGATCTAGCTCAATACATTTTTCGAGTTGGACAATCGCTTCGTCAATGAATTCAAGCTGCGCCAAACATAATCCATATTGAAAGCGTGCTTCCGCATCCTGTTCATTTAGTTCAACACTTCTTTGCAAATAAGGGAGGGCGAATCGGCCTTGATCCAGTTGAACGAGCGTCAATCCTAACATAAAGTAATTGTCGCTTGATTCAAGACCCTTTTTCATTGCTGTTTCAAACATATTTTTCGCCTCGTTGAAGAGGTCCTGAGTGAATAATATATTTCCAATGCTATAGTAAGCCGCCGCAGCATTTTCATCTAGGTTAAGCGCCTTTTGATAAAAATTTAACGCCTTTTCATCATCACCGAGGGCAGAAAGAAGATTACCAAAGTTAATATAGGCAACAGGGTCGTTCGGATTTTCCTCAATCGCCTTATTAAAGGCCTTTGCCGCCTCTTCCCAGTTGCCTTCCTGCATATATGCTACACCTAATTGGTTTTTATCCAAAAAAATCAACTCCGATCCTAAGAGAAAGTATATCATATTTACCAAAAAAACCCCGACTCCTAAGTAGGAATCAGGGTCAAATTTTAGCCAACATATGTCAACCGTTCACCATTTTTGTACACTTCGTCAATCGTTCCACCGCCAAGGCACTCGTCGCCATTGTAAAATACAGCTGCTTGTCCTGGGGTGATAGCCCGTATCGGTTCATGGAATAGAACTTGTACCTTATCGCCTTCTAAGAGACGAACAGTCACTTTATGATCTTCCTGACGATAACGGAATTTAGCCGTACATTCAAACTCGACAGGCTTGTCTTGATTTGAAACCCAGCTAACATTAACCGCAGTTATTGCATCAGAATATAGTTTTTCATGATGAAAGCCTTGTCCAACATAAAGGATATTTCGTTTTAAATCCTTTCCGATGGCAAACCATGGCTCGCCCGAACCGCCAATTCCCAAACCATGGCGTTGGCCGATTGTATGATACATCAGACCTTCATGCTTGCCTTTCATTTCGCCATCAAAGGTTTCCATATTTCCCGGTTGCGCTGGTAAGTATTGACCCAGGAATTCTTTAAAATTCCGCTCTCCAATAAAGCAGATACCGGTACTGTCTTTTTTCGTGGCAGTAGCAAGGTTCGCTTCCTTCGCAAGTTCCCGTACTTTTGATTTTTCAAGATTACCAATTGGGAACATTACTTTGCTGATTTGCTCTTGTGACAATTGATTTAAGAAATACGTTTGATCTTTATTTTCATCAATGCCGCGGAGCATTTTATATTCTCCGTCGCGGTACTCGACACGGGCGTAGTGACCAGTGGCAAGATAGTCAGCGCCCAAATTCATCGCATGCTCGAGGAATGCCTTAAATTTGATTTCCTTATTGCACATCACGTCAGGATTTGGCGTTCTGCCCGCTTTATATTCATCAAGGAAATAGGTAAAGACCTTGTCCCAATATTGCTTTTCAAAATTAACCGCATAGTAGGGAATGCCAATTTGATTGCAAACGCGGATGACATCCTCATAATCTTCCGTAGCCGTACAGACACCAAATTCATCCGTATCATCCCAGTTTTTCATAAAAATACCGATGACGTCGTACCCTTGCTGCTTTAATAAAAGTGCTGCGACAGAGGAATCAACACCGCCTGACATTCCCACAACTACACGAGTATTTTTTGGATCTTTTCTCTCCATATTTTCACCTCTCTCTTTACTGCAATGACGATTGTAAATTTTATTTTTTCAAACGCGAAACAACCTTGGCAATTTCTTCAGCAGCCTTAATAACTTCTTCCTCTGTCGTATTAAAGCCAAAGCTGAAGCGAATTGAATTGACTAAGCGTTGTGATTGCTTACCAAACATGGCAACAAGGACATGGGAAGGTTCAATAGAACCAGCCGTGCACGCGGAACCACTGGAAACAGCAATCCCGGCAAGATCTAGATTAACTAACATAGCTTCCACACTTGTCCCCGGAAAGCTTAAGTTTAATACATGTGGCAGCGAATATTCAAGCGAACCGTTTATGTCAAATTCTACATCTAGTTCACGAAGCTTTTTCAGCAAGATCTCTTTAAAGTCCCTGAACCGTTCTCTTTTTGCTGACCGTTCTTCACTTGCAATCAGGACAGCTTCATGGAATCCGGCAATAGAAGCAACATTTTCCGTTCCCGCACGCCGTTTTCTTTCTTGATCACCGCCATATAGCCGTGGAGAAATTTTTACTGCAGATTTTGCAAAAAGAAAACCCGTCCCTTTGGGGCCATTAATTTTATGAGCAGACACCGAAAGTAAATCAATCAGACACTCATTTACATTAATATCTTCGACTCCATAGGCCTGAACCGCGTCAGTATGGAAAATGGCTTGATGATTTTTCAACAATTCGCCAATCTCTAATATGGGCTGTAATGTTCCCACCTCGTTGTTACCGTACATAATAGAAACAAGGATGGTATCCTCCCTCAGGGCAGCGTTAAGATCTGCGACAGAGATTTTCCCCGTTCGATCAACAGGCAAATAGGTTACCTCAAAGCCCATCTTTTCCAGTTTCTTGCAAGCATGAAGGACAGCATGGTGTTCCACTTGTGTGGTAATGATATGCTTGCCTTTATTCTGACAGCTTTCGGCCACGCCAAATAGCGCCATATTATCTGCTTCGGTTCCACCGCCTGTAAAAATAATTTCATTTTCCTTTGCCCCGATACTCCGGGCCAACGCCGCACGTGCTAAATCTAGATAATGGCGTGCTTCTCTGCCATATGAATGGATGCTGGAAGGATTCCCAAATGTCACATTCATGACTTCTAGCATTTTTTCAATTACCTTCGGGTGCATCGGTGTGGTTGCGGCATGGTCGAGATAAATTCGTTCCATTATTACACCTTCAATCAACATAATTCTCTTCTATTACTTTTGACTTTAAATATAAAACATATAACCGTCCGGCTCCTGATCCTCACTATGACTAGCTAAATCCTCTAATGTCGTATTATCCAACACGTCTTTAATTGCATCGCGAATACGAATCCACAGTTCACGCTTAGCTGGCTCTTCATCTTCAATTCCTTCGACAGGGGTAATCGGACCTTCGAGCACACGAATCACATCACCTGCCGTAATTTTAGAAGGCTCATCTGATAGAATATACCCACCGTATGCTCCCCTGATGCTTTTTACTAACCCCGCATTCCGAAGTGGAGCAATCAATTGTTCTAAATAGTGTTCGGATAGATCATTTGCCTGGGCAATGGATTTTAAAGAAGTAGGACCCTCGCCATGCTTTTTGGCAAGTTCAATCATGATGGTAAGACCGTACCGGCCTTTTGTCGAAATTTTCATATATGGCACCTCTATTTCGTAATCTATTCTATAAAATATTCTCAGTAAATTGATAGGCATTAGAAATTATATCATATTCTTCTTTAATATGCTTTTGCAAGGGAAAAACGAAAGGCTTACAGGGCTGGACAATTCTTAAAGACGAAATTTATCCTTTAGTATTAATCAGGAGAAAATGGTATGGTAAAAGGAGCGAAAAAAGTTTGTTTTGGAGAGATGAATATGCAGCAAAAACCATTAGCATTTCGAATGCGTCCTCGAACGTTAGAAGAAGTTGCAGGTCAGCACCATCTTGTTGGTGAGGGAAAAATAATTGCCAGAATGGTAAAGGCCAAACAGCTGACATCGATGATTTTATATGGACCGCCAGGCATTGGGAAAACCTCAATTGCCAGCGCCATTGCCGGCAGTACGAAATATGCCTTTCGCACATTGAATGCGGTCACTAATAATAAAAAAGACATGGAGATCGTAGCTGCTGAGGCAAAAATGTCCGGGAAAGTGATTTTACTGCTAGATGAAGTGCATCGTCTAGATAAAGCAAAACAGGATTTTTTACTCCCATATTTGGAAAATGGAATGATTGTATTAATCGGGGCCACAACCAGTAACCCCTATCATGCAATAAACCCGGCGATTCGCAGTCGCTGCCAAATTTTCGAATTAAAGCCGTTATCTTCTAATGAAGTGAAGCAAGCACTGCTACGCTCTATTGCCGATGTGGAGCGCGGCTTTGGCGGATTGAAAATTGAGATATCTGAAGAAGCTTTACATCATTTTGCCCAGGGATCAAATGGGGATGTAAGAAGCTCATTGAATGCACTTGAATTAGCGGTGTTATCAACCGATCAAGATAAAGATGGCATTATCCATATTGATGTAGCGACCGCCGAAGAATGTTTGCAAAAGAAAAGTTTGGTCGCCGATAAGGACGGGGATGGGCACTATGATGTCCTTTCAGCCTTCCAGAAATCTATTCGCGGAAGTGACGTCGATGCTGCCCTCCATTATCTTGGCAGATTAATTGAAGCAGGCGACCTTCCAAGTATAAGTCGCCGATTAATTGTGATTGCCTATGAAGATATCGGCCTTGCCAATCCTCAAGTAGGAGCACGTACCTTAGCTGCGATAGAAACGGCAGAAAGAATTGGCTTTCCCGAAGCACGGATCCCATTGGCCAATGCCGTAATTGAATTATGTTTATCGCCTAAGTCTGATTCTGCAGTCTTAGCGATTCAAGCAGCCCTTGAAGATATCCAAAAAGGAATCGTTGGAGAAGTCCCCGATCATCTGAAAGATGCCCATTACAAAGGGGCAAAAGAACTTGGCAGAGGAATCGACTATAAATATCCTCACGATTATGAAAATGGCTGGGTGCCGCAACAATACTTACCGGACAGAATTAAAAATAAAAAATACTACCAGCCCAAAAAAACCGGAAAATTTGAACAAGCCCTAGCCACCGTATACGAAAAAATAACAAGATCGAAATAGTAGAAAAGGGTGTCAGGCACCAAATGGTGCCTGACACCCTTTTCTGTATACTCATATTGTTTATGCGGCAACGTCGCGTTTTTTGAAGACGAAGAAGGCTAGGAATTGGAACAAGGCAAAGTAAAGTAGAAGCATGATGACTGAGAAGGTTAAGGTCATTCCTTCCACCATTGGTGTGCCCTCGAAGTACTGCATTAAATCCGTGTTGGCGAACAAAATGTATTTTGCCCAATCAAATTTCATCGATAGTAACGCAGTAAATTGACCTCCAGTAAATAATAGGAATAGGGATAAGCCAATTGCGAGCGAGCTATTCCGGAATACAGAAGAAATCATGAAGGCCATTGTCACAAGCATAATCGTATCAATTGAACTTAAGCCGTAATAGATTAACAAATGGACAACCATATTTTGTTCGGTGACCTGACCATTGTAATAATTTAAATACGGGATAGCTTTGTCAGGCATCCCAAACAGAATGGCACCAAGCGCAGTTGAGAAAACAAACAAAATGGCCAGCATGAACAAGGCATACACTAGTACTGTCAAATATTTAGAAAGCAGAATTTTCGTTCGATTGATGGGACGAATCAATAACAGCTTGACCGTTCCCCAATTAAACTCGCTAGCGACAATTCCGGCCGAAACAACAATGATAAATAATCCTGCCAGCATGATTAGCTGTGAGCTATCCTTTACGAATGACCAAACCGAATATTTTTCTTTTGTTGGAATATGATGCTTAATTCGGTAATCATTGATGGCAATTTCCTTTTTGAAAAATTGCTTTTCAATCTTGGTTCGGCTTTGCGCCATCTGCTGTTTTAGCGCATTGTTTTCCTCCTGTAACACTTGCTCCCAATTTTTATCCTGAGCGAAATTCGTATCATTTTGTTGCGTTTTTATGACAATCCCCATTAAGGCAATAACAACGATAAGTATCCCAATCATCACAAAAGTGCCAGGTCGTTTAAAAACTTTCATCCATTCATTTTTGATTAAATTAACCACGAATAACAGCCTCCTTTTCCGATGTCACTTCAAGGAAGCGATCTTCTAACGTTTTCGCTGTTTCTCTGATTCCAAAAACTTGAATATCTTCACTGACCAATTTTTTTACTAGATTAGGTATTTCTTCTTTAGGCAGTACTACAGATAGACCGTTTCGTGAATGGTTGGTTCTCACTTCAGGATAGTTAGCCTCGATAATTGCCAATGCCTTGTCACTTGGAATAACCTCCAATTCGTAGGTTGCCTCGGCACCTTGGACAAATTCCTGAACAAGCTGGACATCAATCAACCGGCCATTTTGAATGATCCCGATTCGGTCACACATCATTTCCATTTCCGATAACAAATGACTCGAGACAATCACAGCCATGTTTTTTTCACGGGCTAACTGGCGAACATAATCGCGGATTTCTCGAATTCCCGCCGGGTCGAGGCCATTTGTTGGCTCATCAAGGATCAGAACGTCTGGATCGTGTAATAGACATTGTGCTAAGCCTAACCGTTGTCTCATCCCAAGTGAGTATGTTTTGACCTTGTCATTGATCCGTTCTGTTAAGCCAACGAGCTTAACCGTTTCCGTAATCTTTTCCTTGGTAATCCCTTTTGTCATTCTTGCATAATGGACCAGGTTTTGGTAGCCGCTTAAAAATTTATACATTTCCGGATTCTCAACAATGGCACCCACATGGCCTACCGCATTCTCAAATTCGGTTTTAATACTAGAGCCGCCAATCGTGATATCCCCTGATGTAATGGCCATTAAGCCGACAATCATTCGGATGGTCGTCGTTTTCCCTGCTCCATTTGGCCCTAAAAAGCCGAAGACCTCGCCTTTATTCACCTGGAAACTGATATTGTCTATAATCGTTCTTCCCTTTATCACCTTGGTTACATCTTTCAGTTCTACGATTGTTTCCAAATTCTCACTCCTCACTATGTACGAAACTAAGTTTACCTTATTTTCCTAGTTAATTATATCCTAGTTAATAAATTTTCATAAAACGGCTAGGGATGGAATCGTGACTAGGTCTGAAGTCCGAGAGCAACGTCATGCTAACAAAAGATTCATACATTCAGCTTTTATTTTTTTATAAAATGGAAGTGGCACTAAATTAAGAAGGGAAGTGTGCTATGTCTCCTTTTCATTTATCGTTTTCCTCTATTTTTATCAATTCAGTCAATGTAAAAAGAAAACCCAAAACCAATAAAGGTCCTGGGCTTCCTAAAAAGTTACTTCTCATCCGAAACACGATAAATCTTAATATCCTTCAGTAATTCCATCGTCACATAGCTTGCCATGATCAACCCGGCTGCAGATGGAACGAATGCATTCGAAGCAGGTGGCATTTGTCCTTTACGGATTGGTGAATTCTCATTGCCTACCTCTTTCTTAATATCTTCACGAATAACAATTGGGCTCTCATCAGAGAAAACAACTGGTATTCCCTTGTGGATTCGTTCTTTACGCAGCTTCGTGCGAATTACCTTGGCAATTGGATCCGTATGGGTTTTGGATATATCTGCAATTTTAAAACGAGTTGGATCCATTTTATTGGCGGCACCCATACTGGAAATAATCGGGATGCCACGATTTAAACACTCTTTCATCAAATGGATTTTATACACAATTGTATCAGAGGCATCCACAAAAAAGTCAATATTGTAGTCAAAAATTTCCTCATAGGTTTCCTCTGTGTAAAACATCTTTAGCGAAATTACTTCACAGTCTGGATTAATATCTTTTATCCGCTCCTCCATAATTTCTACTTTCGGTCTGCCAATCGTTGAAAGCAGCGCAATTAACTGACGATTAATATTTGTAATATCTACATCATCTTTATCAATTAAAATTAAACGACCGACACCGGAGCGGGCGAGCGCTTCAGCGGCAAATGAACCGACACCGCCCACACCTAAAACAGCGACTGTGCTATTTTTCATTATTTCTAAGCCTTCTTTACCAACGGCAAGCTCATTTCGGGAAAATTGATGCAGCATATATGTTCACTCCATATCCAAATTCAAATTCACTTATTAGTTATTTTTTCACCATAAAAATATATCATACCCACCTATAAAAACAAGTATTTTCATGGGAATTATCACAATTAGAGCAAAAATAAAACCTCCCGACGGTCGCCAAGAGGTAATTTTTAACAAAAAGAAAGAGTCCCAATGGTGCCGTTGCTTCTTGATCCTTAGTTTTGATCCCGCTACTTGAGCAGGGGGGTGTCCTGTTCTCGGTATTGTAAGTCCCCTTACCCGTATAAGGGTGAGGCATTTACGCAATCAAAAAACTCTGGACTCCCGAATAAATAATGTTCGGTCAAAACTTCAGGTAACACAACGTACATTTCAGGACTCTTCTTTAATTGCTTTTATAATAGCATATTTTAACCCGGCCTTCAAGGTTTCATGAAAGCGGATTCTTGTTATTTATTAACATTTAGTGACAAGTTCAATTCCTTTAATTGTGCCTCGGATACTTCACCAGGTGCATTCGTTAACAAGCAGCTTGCGCTCGCTGTTTTCGGAAATGCAATGGTATCACGAAGGTTCGTGCTGCCTGCAAGCAGCATCACCAATCGGTCTAGACCTAGGGCGATTCCTCCATGCGGCGGTGTTCCATATTCAAAAGCATTCATCAGGAAGCCAAATTGTTCCTTCGCTTCCTCCGGAGAAAAGCCAAGAACACTAAACATCTTTTCTTGAATTGGCCGTTCAAAAATCCGAAGGGATCCGCCGCCAAGTTCATATCCGTTCAAGACCAGGTCATATGCTTGGGCGCGTACTTTTGAAGGATCTGAATCTAGGTATTCAAGGTCTTCTCTAAACGGCATTGTAAATGGATGATGCGCTGCGTAATATCGGCCTTCTTCTTCATCGTACTCTAGAAGCGGCCAGTCGGTAACCCATAAGAAATGAAATAGACTTGGATCGATTAAACCTAATTCTTTACCAAGCTTTTGTCTTAAAGCACCGAGCGCATCTGCTACAACATTCTTCTTATCAGCAACAAACAGAAGCAAATCACCAGCCACTGCCTCAAGAGTGGCAATCAAAGCCTGCGCGTCGTCTCCAGCGAAGAATTTCGCAATCGGGCCCTTCAGTCCTTCAGCATCCACTTTCAGCCATGCAAGACCTTTCGCCCCATAAACAGCGGCAAACTCTGCTAAGGCATCGATATCTTTTCGAGAATACTTGTCCGCAGCACCTTTTACATTTATTGCTTTAACTTGGCCGCCGCCGGCAATTGCAGAAACGAATACTTTAAAGCCGGAATCCTTAACGATTTCAGATAGGTTAACGAGCTCTAAACCAAAACGGGTATCAGGCTTGTCGGAACCAAATCGACTCATCGCTTCGTCGTATGTCATGCGTGGGAAAACCTGCGGAACTTCCACACTCTTAACTTCCTTCATCAGCTGTGACATCATGTTTTCCATCATACCCATGATATCTTCTTGGCTCATGAAACTTGTTTCTATATCGATTTGGGTAAATTCAGGCTGACGGTCAGCACGCAAATCCTCGTCACGGAAGCAGCGGGCAATTTGGTAATACCGTTCAACGCCACCCACCATTAGCAATTGTTTAAACAATTGTGGGGATTGCGGCAGTGCATAAAATTCACCAGGATGCACCCGGCTTGGAACTAAATAGTCACGTGCACCTTCTGGCGTACTTTTGGTCAAAATCGGTGTTTCAATATCTAAAAAGCCTTCGCCATCAAGAAAATCCCTGACATGTTTTGTTACCTGATGACGCATTTTTAACGTTTCAAAAATAACCGGGCGACGGAAGTCTAAATAACGATATTTTAAGCGAACATCCTCTGAAGCATCTGTCTTATCAGAAATCATGAACGGAGGAGTTTTTGCCTCGTTAATAATCGTTACTTTTTCCGCCTGCACTTCAATTCTTCCAGTTTTAAGGTTGTCATTAATGGTGCCAGCCTCGCGAGCAACAACGGTTCCTACCACATCAAGCACATATTCATTTCGGATCTTTTCGGCCGTTTCTAGGGCTTCCTTTGACAAGTCAGGATTAAAAACGACTTGAACAATACCTGAACGGTCGCGCAGATCGATAAAGATTAAACCGCCAAGGTCTCGGCGTTTTTGCACCCAACCTTTTAATGTTACCTTTTCCCCTACTGATGACTCTGGAACTTCCCCACAAAAAAACGATCTGCCAAACATTGTTTTTCCCCCTTTAAGATTGCAATTCCTTAAATTGTTGAATGAAAGAATGTAAGTCTACTTCCACTTGTTCACCTGTTGCCATATTCTTTATAGTAATTTTGTTGTTTTTAAGTTCGTCGTCGCCAAGAATGGCTACGTATTTGGCTTTTAAGCGGTCTGCCGCTTTAAATTGCGCTTTAATCTTTCGGTCTAAATAATCCCGTTCTGCTGAAAAGCCTGCCAAACGCAGCTGCTGCAATAACCCGACAGTGTAATCCTTTGCTTCCTCCCCAAGTGCAGCAAGGTAGCAGTCAATTCCTTGATTCAGCTCAAGCTCGATTCCTTCAGCCTCAAGAGCAGCGATAAAGCGCTCAATACTTAAGGCAAAGCCAATCCCCGGTGTTTCCGGGCCGCCAATTTCTTCAGCTAAGCCGTTATACCGGCCGCCGCCGCAAAGAGTTGTAATGGCGCCAAATCCTTCGGCATTACTCATAATCTCAAAGGCCGTGTGATTATAATAATCCAAGCCCCTCACCAAGTTGGCATCGACCTCAAACGGTATATCAAGCTGCGTTAAATAGTGTTGTAATTTTTCAAAATAGGCTTTTGAAAAATCATTTAAAAATTCCAGGATTGATGGTGCTGATTTCATTAATTCATGTTCACGGTCCTGCTTACAATCCAGGATGCGCAAAGGATTTTTTTCCAAACGGTTTTGACAATCGTGGCAAAACTCGCCGATTCGCGGTTGAAAGTGATTCACTAATGCCTCGCGGTGTGCGGTACGGCTCTCTTTATCGCCAAGACTGTTGATCATCAGCTTTAGCTGTGTCAAGCCCATTTCCTTGTACAAATTCATCGCAAGGGAAATCACTTCTGCATCAATCGCAGGATCATTGCTTCCTAAGGCCTCAACGCCAAATTGGACAAACTGGCGGAAGCGCCCTGCCTGCGGACGTTCATAGCGGAACATCGGCCCCATGTAATAAAGCTTGACGGGCTGATTGGCAAGACCAAACATTTTCTTCTCGACAAACGAGCGAACAACCGCTGCCGTGCCCTCCGGTCTAAGCGTGATACTGCGTTTCCCTCGGTCTTCAAATGTGTACATTTCTTTTTGAACAATATCGGTTGAATCACCAACACCTCTTGAAAAAAGATCAGTATGTTCAAATATAGGAGTACGAATCTCCTGATATTGATATTTTTCACAAAGCTCGCGCGCTTTTGCTTCTATCAGCTGCCACTTCTCTACCTCTCCGGGCAGAATATCCTGCGTACCTCTTGGTATACTTATAGACATAGTGGAAACCCCCCTCTTCTTTTAAAAATTTTTATGTAAAAATGTTTTAAATAAAAATAAAAAAACTCTCGTCCCTTGTATTAAATACAAGGGACGAGAGTTTTGATCCCGCGGTGCCACCCTAGTTGAAAAGCATGTAAGTGAATGCCTTTCCTCTTAAACAGTTAACGCCTGCTCACGTTCTTCTCCTACTAAAGCATGGGCTTTTTCAGAGAGAAGCCTACGGAGTGTTCATTCATTAAGGCGCATGCAGAAATGCTTTCAGCCTAAGGCATTTCCTCTCTTTTCATGAGTTCGCTTAATTACTATGCTCCATCATTGGTTATATACGAATATTTCATTTTAAATTGTCCAGCTCCAGGCCATACGCCGCTGAACAGGGAACTTGCGCTTTTCTTATTTATATAATAATACGGAGCAATGATAGTAATGTCAAGAAAGATTTACGACCTTCCTAAATGTTTTTTTAACTTTCTGACATCACCCATTGTGATCCCAAATTCGGATGCAAGCTCAATGGAGGATGCATGCTGCTCCTTTTGAATAAAATCATGAAAATCCACTCCGAAAAGGCGGCCATCCATCGATTGTACATTCATTCCTTTATCACTCGACCTCATCCATCATTCACCTCTATCTTTTTTTCTATTATTTCCATGAAAGCTGAAAAACTTGCATGTGATTGTCATTTTCGTGAAAAGGGATGGACTATTTTTACAATTAAGGAATGAATTCCTCACGGTTTTACGGTAAAATAAAAAACAAAGGAGGGTACCGATGAGAAAAAAGATTTTTCTATTATTACTAACAATCACTCTAATTTTCGGGGCTTTCCTGCCGCAAGGAAAAAGCAGTGCCGCAAGTGGTTCACTTACGATTTCCACTGATGCCGTCAATGTTCGTGGCGGCCCGGGACTAAGTTATCCCCTCGTAAAAATTGCCAAGAGGGGTGAAAAGTATTCGGTTGTGAAAGAAAAAAACGACTGGATTGAAATTCAGTTACCTTTTGGTAAAACAGGCTGGGTTGTCAACTGGCTTGTCACCAAAGAAAATGAGGAAAAAACGGCTAAAGCCGCCACATCGGCAGTTGCTACAAGTTCCATTGCCAAAGCGAATACAGATCAGTTAAGAATTCGCTCCGGCCCAGGGACAAGCTTTCGGATTGTCGGGTTCTTAAATAAAGGACAAGAAGCCACAATCCTTGACCAGAATGAAAACTGGTACAAAATCACCTCATCATTCGGCGAGGGCTGGGTTGTGAGAGATTTTTTAGTGATTAAATCTACCGTTAAACAAGACAACAAGCAAAATCCGACAGCCTCTACTAGTACGAGCACTGGCGTGGTGAATGGCGATACCTTAAATGTGCGAAAAGAACCATCCACCACAAGTCCGATTATTGGGAAACTCACCAAGGGAACGAGTGTATCCATTTATTCAAAACAGAACAATTGGTTGGAGGTAGGATTTGCATCTATTAAGGGCTGGGTAAATTCTGAGTTTATTAACACAAAAACGGAAGTCTCCAAGGATTCCCCTAAGAAAGAATTAAGTGGGATCAATGGAAAAGTAACAGCCGGAAGTCTAAGTGTCCGCTCCGGATCCTCATTGGATTTCAGCATTATTGGCACTGTAACCAAAGGGCAAAGCTTTGCTATTTTAGAGGAAAATAACAATTGGGTAAAGATAGAGTTTAAGTCTGGTAGATTTGGATGGGTAGCCGGCTGGTACCTTGATATGACTACGGGGGCATCCCCGTCTGGAACATCTCAATCTGGACAAGCTCAGAAGGAAAGTACAATTACCATCTTACATAATGGAACAAATATCCGAAAAGAAGCAAATGTCCAATCAGATGTGGCAGAACTGGCAAATGAAGGAGATACCTTTTCTGTAAAAAGAGTTGTCAATGACTGGTATGAGATAAAACTGAAAAATGGACATACGGGGTATGTTGCTGGTTGGATTGTATCGATCAATGGCATGAACCCGCAAATTCAGAAATCAGGAGCTGAAGGATATCTTAAAAATAAAACCATTGTATTGGATCCAGGCCATGGCGGCGGGGACAATGGTACTACCGGTGCAAACGGTACTTTAGAAAAAGAGCTGACCCTTCGAACAGCCCGGCTCTTGTCTGATAAATTAAGAGCCGCCGGTGCAACAGTCTACCTGACAAGAAGTAATGATTCTTTTATACCTTTGCCATCACGTGTAAATGCCGCACAAACTTACAGTGCCGATGCCTTCATCAGCCTTCATTACGACAGCAATGAAGAACGGAGTGCACGTGGTATGACTGGCTATTATTATCACGGTTATCAAAAGGCGCTTGCCGAAACAGTATTTACATCAACAGTCGGACAAACCAATTTAAAAGACCGCGGCGTACGTATTGGTGATTTCCATGTCATTCGGGAAAACAGCCAAAAGGCCGTTCTTATGGAGCTAGGCTATCTAAGTAACCCAGAGGAAGAGATGACACTAAACTCCAGCGGATTTCAAGAAAATGCGGCATCCGGTTTATATAACGGACTTGCGAGGTTTTTTAAGAATTAGAAAAGCGCAATCGCCCTGACCAGCGGCGTATGGCCTGGAGCACTCCAACTGAGATAAAGGAAACACGAAGAGCGTCAGCGATTCGATGTTGACTTATCGTAGGGCGGAGAGCGAAGGACACTAGCCGCTAGGGCGATGGAGCTGGACATTTCTCAAAGTCGAATGATACAAATTTTGATAAATAAAAAGAGCTTGGCACCTTAACAAAAGGGCCAAGCTCTTTTATGCTTTACTTTCAAGAATTAACGTAACAGGACCGTCATTGATTAATTGGACATCCATCATCGCGCCGAAAACTCCTGTTTCAACGCGAATTCCTTTTTCACGGAGCATTCCATTAAACGCCTCATATATCTTTATTGCCTGTTCCGGTCTGGCCGCCTCAATAAAACTTGGTCTTCGTCCTTTGCGGCAATCCCCGTAAAGGGTAAACTGGGAAACAGAAAGAATTTCCCCACCAACATCCAATAAAGACAAATTCATTTTTCCATCTGCATCTTCAAAAACCCTTAGATGAGCAATTTTATCAGCTAAATAGGCCGCATCCGTTTCTTGATCTTCATGTGTCACACCGACGAGCAGAACAAACCCCATAGAAATCTGCCCGGTTACTTCACCGTCAACGGTTACTTTGGCTGCTTTGCTACGTTGAACTACTACCTTCATAGTTGATACACCTTTCTTAATTCATCAACCGGCGAACCGAATAAATATCTGGAATTTGTTTAATTCGATCAACCACTTTACGCAAGTGACTAACATTGTGAATTGCGATCGACATAATGATTGTTGCCATTTTATTCCGATCAGATTTACCAGTCACGGCAGAAATATTTGTTTTCGTTTCATTTACTGCTTGAAGGACTTCATTCAGGAGCCCTCTGCGATCATAGCCGCTGATTTCAATATCAACGTTATACTCTTTTCGATCATTTAAGGAAGATTCCCACTCAACAGGGATCAACCTTGATTGGGCATCATTGGAATCAATGTTCGTACAATCGGAGCGATGAACAGAAACACCGCGTCCTTTTGTGATAAAACCAACAATCTCGTCCCCTGGAACCGGATTACAACATCTTGACAAGCGAATTAACAGGTTATCAATCCCTTGCACGCGGACGCCAGATTCCCGTTTCTTATTAGAAGGGAATGATTTTAAATCTGAAATTACATTTGTGATGCTCGCGGACTGTTCTTGATCGCGCTTTTTACGCCATTTCTCGGTCAATCGGTTGGCAACCTGCAATGCGGTTACTCCGTTATAACCAACTGCGGCATACATATCTTCTTCACTTGAAAAATTAAATTTATCCGCCACTTTTTTCAAATTATCCGCAGTTAAAATTTCTTTAAGATCAAATTCCATATTACGGATTTCTTTTTCAACAAGCTCTTTCCCTTTAATCACATTCTCATCACGGCGCTGCTTCTTAAAAAAGGCTCGAATCTTATTTTTCGCCTGCGACGTTTGCGCGAGCTTCAGCCAATCCTGACTAGGGCCATAAGAATGTTTGGATGTCAGTATTTCAATAATGTCGCCAGTTTTAAGTTGGTAGTCCAGCGTCACCATTTTTCCATTCACTTTCGCGCCAATAGTTTTATTCCCGATTTCAGAGTGAATCCGATAGGCAAAATCGATCGGTACAGACCCGGAAGGCAATTCAATTACATCGCCTTTCGGTGTAAAGACAAACACCATATCGGAAAACAGATCAATCTTCAATGATTCCATAAACTCTTCGGCATTGGCGGTATCATTTTGGAACTCGAGAATTTCCCGGAACCAAGTGAGTTTTTGCTCGAAGGTCGAGCTGTCACTGATTGTCTTTCCTTCTTTGTATGCCCAGTGGGCCGCAACCCCGAATTCAGCAATCCGGTGCATTTCATACGTCCGAATCTGCACTTCCAAAGGATCACCCTTTGGTCCAATCACAGTGGTATGCAGGGATTGATACATATTCGGCTTCGGCATGGCGATATAATCCTTAAACCGTCCCGGCATTGGCTTCCAGCAAGTATGGATGATGCCAAGGACAGCATAACAATCTTTAATACTGTTAACCACGATTCGAACAGCAAGCAAATCATAAATTTCACTGAATTGCTTATTTTGCAGCACCATTTTTCGATAAATGCTATAAATATGTTTTGGCCGGCCAGAGAGTTCAGCTTTGATCGATACCTCACCCATCCGTGCTTTAACCTCTACGATAACATCCTCTAAATATTGCTCCCGCTCTGCCCGTTTCTTCTTCATTAAGTTTACAATCCGGTAATATTGCTGCGGATTTAAATACCTTAACGCAGTATCTTCCAACTCCCATTTAATCTTAGAAATTCCAAGACGATGTGCTAAAGGTGCAAAAATTTCAATTGTCTCATTTGAAATCCGACGCTGCTTTTCTACGGGAAGATGTTTCAATGTTCGCATATTATGCAAACGGTCAGCAAGCTTAATAAGGATTACCCGGATATCCTGTGCCATTGCCACAAACATTTTCCGATGGTTTTCCGCCTGCTGCTCTTCGTGAGATTTATATTTAAATTTCCCTAACTTTGTAACCCCATCGACAAGCATGGCCACTTCGTCATTAAAAGCTTCCTCAATATCCTTTAAGGATATATTCGTATCTTCCACAACGTCGTGGAGAAAACCAGCAGCAACCGTAGCCGGATCCATCTCCAGGTCTGCCAAGATTCCTGCAACCTGGATGGGATGAATAATATACGGCTCTCCCGATTTTCGATATTGTTCACGATGAGCATCTTTCGCGTATTCATACGCCTTTTTGACTAATTCAACATGCTCTTCGTTCAGGTATTTTCTCGTCTTGTCGATGACTTGGTCGGCTGTTAACACTAGATCATTCGCCATGAAATCACCTTTATTTTCATCTTAATTTTATTTATATAAATGTTATCAGTAAACAAATCGTTCCTAATTTAGAATGATTGTATCTATTATCGAAAAAAAAAGCCCAGATGTAAAGAGATTGGGTAGCTTTTTCTGCAAATTATGAAAAAAAGAGTCGAAAAACCTTACCCAGCATCTCAAATTATATAAAGAGAGCACTCGCTTTGAGTGCCCTCGGTAACTTTTAATAGTGCATCAATGTTAAAACATCATAGCCGTCTAGTTTTTTACGACCATCTAAATAACTTAACTCAACTAAGAAAGCGATCCCAGCGACAACACCGCCAAGTTGCTCCACTAATTGAATGGTTGCTTCAATCGTCCCGCCAGTTGCTAACAAGTCATCGGTAATTAACACACGCTGACCGGGTTGAATCGCATCTTTATGAATAGTTAGAATATCTTTTCCATATTCGAGACCATAGCCTACCTTGATGGTTTCCCTTGGAAGTTTCCCCTCTTTACGAACAGGAGCAAAACCTACCCCAAGTGAATAGGCAACAGGACAACCGATAATAAATCCACGTGCTTCCGGACCAACGATAATATCAATTTCTCTCTCTTTTGCATACGAAACTATTTTGTCTGTTGCATATTTATAGGCTTCACCATTATTCATTAGCGGGGTGATATCCTTAAATTTAATTCCTGGCTTCGGCCAATCGGGTACGATTGTAATAAATTGCTTTAAATCCATTCTGTAATTGCCTCCTCAGTCTCAACTGACTCCTGAATAACTTGATCGAACCAGCCTTTTAATTCTTGAAAGGAAGAGAACAATAAATCCCTTTCAAGTGCATATTGACTCTTTTTGGTTTGATAGGTAATCGAATCAGCTAAATCACGCTTCTGCGCTCCTGTTTTCAATGTTATAAATCCATTATTTATTGTAACAAAATCCAATTCAGAAAACACCTTTGACATAAAATAAAGGGTTTCTTGTGACCAGCCGCGGTGCTTGGCAATGACATCTCCATGTCGTTTTAAATCAATGGGGCCATTTTTCATTAGATACCCATAGTACCATTTAAAATGATCACGAGTTGGTACCGTGCTGAAAAAATCACTGGATTCTTTGTAAAAATAAGCATAAATCCTTGATGGCTGTCTTCCCTCAAATAAAACTTTTAAGATCTCCTTTGATGGTGGAAAATCGACTAATGCGATATTCGCCCTATACCCATCAAATGCCTTTGCATCGTCAAGATTTTGAATGAGAATTGACTCTGCTTTCAAATCGGCATTTATGTTATCAAAATGGTCTTTATTGAAAAGGATGAATTTCCTGTTTTCAACGGGAACAGTGTGTACCATGCTATTGATTCGCTTCTGGCCTCTATAATCAAATAACTGCCATGATTCAACCATCAGATCATGGATAAAAATTTGCGGTTTACGTATATTGTTCCATTCATTAATCGATAATTCTCCGATTAATGAAATTTGTGATACAGGTGAAATTTGGTCAGCCAATGCACCCAAACCAAACCCTACCCCATCAAGGTTTGCACTACCATCATTTACAATTACCTTTAAGTGCTTTTGCTCATTGCCAATCTTTCTCATATTGGCAAGATCGACATTTTTTATTAAAACTTTTGGTTTAGGGTTGTCCATACCAAAAGGAGAAAGCAAATTTAATTCTTCAAGTGCAGATAAATGAATATTTTCAAGCTGAACTTCTTCATCAAGATAGGTAACGGGAATAAAATCCTCCGCTGTTAACTGCTCTTCCGCGAGCAGATTTAATCTAGTACGCAGCTCGGCAACATCTTCTAGCTTTAATGTCATTCCTGCAGCCATTGGGTGCCCGCCAAAGTGGGGGAGTAATTCCCGGCAAGTGGATAGATTTTTAAATAAATCAAAGCCGGCAATACTCCGTGCCGAGCCCTTTGCTACCCCTTTTTCCGGATCGAAATTCAATACAATCGTCGGCCGATAGTATTTTTCCACAAGCCTGGAGGCAACGATCCCAATAACACCGGCATTCCAGCCTTCCTTACCGATAACGAGAACCTTATTGGAGGTTGTTGGAAAGTTCTTTTCCACCTCCTCGATGGCTTCTTCGGTAATGGTATTAACAATGGCTTGCCTCGTTTTATTTAAAGCGTCCATTTCTTCCGCAAGTTGTTGTGCCTCTTCTGGGTCTTCAGTCAAAATCAGTTGAACGGCTAAATCGGCATCTTCTAATCTACCGACTGCATTAATCCTTGGTGCAAGCGTAAAGCCAATGGTTTCTTCATTGATTCCCATCGGATCGACCCCTGCCAATTTAAGAATCGCTTTAAGTCCAATATTTTGTGAAGCCTTCAGATTTTCAAGACCTTTTTTGGCTATTAGGCGGTTTTCATCTTTTAATGATACTAAATCCGCTATCGTCCCAATAACGGCAATTTCAAACAAATGCTCAGGAACCTTTCCGTAAAGGGCTTGAGCTAATTTAAAGGCAACCCCTACACCTGCAAGCTCCCGAAATGGATAGATACTTTCAGGATGTTTTGGGTGAATAATGGCAAGCGCAACAGGCAAAACCGGCCCAGGTTCATGATGGTCGGTAATGATGAGATCAATTCCCAGTTCTTTCGCAATGGCGGCTTCATGAACGGCTGATATTCCAGTATCCACGGTAATAATCAACTTTATTCCATTTTCCGCTGCTTGCCTGAATGCTGCTTCATTGGGGCCATATCCTTCTGTAAAGCGATTCGGGATGTAAAAATCGACATTGGCACCCAGATCACGAAGTGTGATCATCAATACCGATGTACTGCTTACACCGTCAGCATCATAATCACCATAAATAAGAATCGGTTCATGTGCTTCAATCGCTTCACGTATTCTATTAACGGCAAGATCCATCCCTTTTAGTAGGTAAGGGTCATGGAATCCATCTTTTCCAAATAAAAAATACCGTGCAGATTCTACGGTATCCAAGCCGCGATTGACAAGCAATGACGCAACTAAAGGTGTTATTTTCAATTCATTTGCCAGCATATTGACTAGATTGTCATCAGTACTGCGAACAATCCATCTTGTTTTCGACTGTAACATTTGTTTGTACACCCCTCAGACTTATTTATTATACAGGAGCAATAAACGTCTTTCAATAAAAAGAAAAACCGCAGAGGATCTGCGGTTAAAAAATTAGTGTTCAGCTACAGCGCCTAGGGGCTCGGGGTCATAAGCCAATCAGTCAAGAAGGTTAAAGTGCAACCTTCTCGCCTGCTCGTCTTATGCCTGTCGCCCCTGAGCAAGGCGCTTCCGCATTTCGTTACACTTGTGGCTGATCTGAGTATTTTCTTTTCTCTTTGACCGTTTTAATGACGCCTTTCTTTTTAAGCTCGCGTGTTTTCATCACATACCATAGCGGGCCGGCAATACAGATGGAGGAATAAACACCTACCATCAAGCCGACAAACAAGGCAATGGAGAAATTACGAATCGATTCGCTGCCAAAGATAATTAGGGCAACGACTGTTATTAAAACGGTTAACACTGTATTTAAAGAACGGGTTAATGTTTGGCGGATACTTGTATTTAATACATCCGCAATATCTTCTTTTGTTTTAAGACGCTTCTTCTTATGCATGTTCTCGCGCATTCGGTCAAATGTAACGATGGTGTCATTAATGGAATAACCGACAATCGTTAAGACTGCTGCAATAAACGTAAGATCCACTTCAAGTCTCGTGATACTGAAAAAGGCTACCATGAAGAAGGCATCGTGCAGCAAGGATATAATAGCAGCAATCGCCATTGATAATTCAAAACGGAAACTGACATAAATAATAATCCCAATTGAAGCAATTAATAGTGCCTTAAATGCATTTTTTGCTAATTCCTTCCCCACTGTCGGGGAAACGGTACTAACATTTGGCTCTGAACCAAATTCCTTTTTAAAATCTGCCTTTAATTTAGCAATTTCCTTTTTCGAAAGGACATCAACGAAGCGTGCGGACGCTCGGTTCTTTTTATCACCAGATAAGACAATGTCGTCTGTATCCAAATGATGTTCAGTAAAAGCAGCTTTTACTTGTTCAGTTGTCAATGGTGTATTTGATAATACTTCGACACGTGTTCCCTTAGTGAAATCAATTGCCAGATTCAAACGGAATACGATTAACACAATTAACCCTGCTACAAGGAGAACACCTGATATCCCAAAGAATACCTTTTTATGCTTAACAAAATCAAGCTTATCAAAACGAGTTGGAAGGTCTAATGTATCAAAATTCTCAGCAATGTTGTGAATCTTCGACTGCTTCACACCGAACCAGCCTGGCTTTTTATTTAGAAATCCACTATGAACCCATAGTCCCAATAATAGCCGTGACCCGTAAACAGCAGTTAAAAAGCTCATTAAGATACTAATAATTAACATCGTCGCAAACCCTTTTACAGAGCTTGTCCCGTAGAAGAAAAGCACACCCGCAGTAAGGATGGTTGTTAAGTTAGAGTCAAGAATCGATGTAAAGGCATTCTTCTCACCGGCCTGGAAGGCTGATTTTATCGATTTACCGACCTTTAGTTCCTCTCGAATCCGTTCATAGGTAATGATGTTGGCATCGACAGCCATACCGACCCCGAGAATAATCGCGGCGATTCCCGGCAGCGTCAGGACCCCATTCATCCAATCGAAAATTAATAACACTAAATAAATATAGATAGATAGCGTAACAGTAGCAATAAATCCAGGAAAACGATAATAGAAAAGCATAAATAAATAAATGACGGCAACACCGATAATACCGGCCAAGATTGTTTCATTTAATGCCTGTGCCCCGAATTTAGCTCCCACAGATGTAGAGTATACTTCCTTAAGCTTTACCGGTAATGAACCGGCATTTAAAAGGGAAGCCAAGGTTTGAGCTTCTTGCGCTGTAAAACTTCCGACAATGGAAACAGTATTCTGATTAAAAATTTGATTTACGGTTGGAGCCGATAAATATTTTGGTTCCGGTTTACTTATTTCACTTTTAAAGGAGTCTTTTCCTTCTTCAAAATCAAGCCAAATAACAAGTAAATTGTTTGGTCTCATATTCATAATTTCTTCTGAAACTTTACGGAACTTATCAGCACTCTTTAATGTTAAGGAAACACTTGGTGCTCCATTTTCATCAAAGGTTTGCTTCGCTCCACCTTGCTTTAAGTCCGATCCATCCATTTTGAGCTTGTCATTGGCGTCACGGAACGTTAAGTTAGCCTGAGTGGATAAGATTTCGCGGGCCTTATTCTGATCTTTAACCCCTGCAAGCTGTACACGAATCCTGTTATTCCCCTCGATTTGGATGTTCGGTTCACTTACGCCGAGGACGTTAATCCGCTTATCAAGAGCTTCGGCTGTACTTGCCAAAACATCTTTGTCAATCTTTTGACCCTTTTTCGCTGGCTTAACCTCGTACAATACCTCAAATCCGCCTTGAAGGTCTAGACCAAGCTTAATATTGTTTAAAATGTTCTTAGCTGTTGCTCCCATTGTGCTCCCGACAATTAGGATCACAAGTAAGAAAGCAATAATTCGACTGCGCTTTACCATTATGTATTGTTCCTCCTTAGTGCCTGTGCAATTGCACTGTTACATCCTTAGCCATAGTGTAAAAATAACGAAAAGTCACTGCTTCCATTATGGAATAAGTAGGAATAGCTGTCAATTTGAAAAATGATGGTATTATTTCAATAACTCTTTTAATTCCGCTTCATCCTCCATCGAGAACTCCGCAGTTTTATATGCCTCAATCGTTGCAAAGCTGATGTAATCACTTGCCTTTACAGAAAGAATTTCTTGAATCAATTGGTAAAGCAGCTTTTCTTCATTTTCCTTTTTCCACTTTTTCTTCACCAAGTACTCCCAAAACTCCTCTTCAGTTACAGAATCAATCCCTAGCAATCGAAATTCCGCAAGTTTACTTGCACATGCCGGTTGTACTTGGGTGCGAAAATGTTCGTATTTGTTGCTATTACCCATCCTATCTTCCTCCTTGGGGTCCATCTGCTATTCCTAATGAATGGACCTATTGCAAAAAGCTTTACCTACTTGTCATGCTTTGTCCACTATTAGGCATATAGTTAATTGTAAATGAGTTCTTCTTTTTTGAGAAGGTGGGAAACTGCATGTCAAAGTTTTTAAAGGGGACTTTTATCCTATTAGTTGCCGGTTTCGTCACAAGAGTGCTTGGCTTTATTTATCGCATTGTCCTTGCACGCAGTATTGGTGAAGAAGGCGTCGGCTTATATATGATGGCATATCCAACATTTATTCTAATGGTAACCATCACGCAATTAGGACTTCCGGTAGCCATTTCGAAAAATATTGCCGAGGCGGAAGCCAGAAGGGATTATGCTGAAATCAAAAAAATCCTAGTTGTTTCCCTCGCAATCACTGTGGGATTATCGGCCATTATTACGCCTGCCTTATTCTTACTTGCACCCATTTTATCGACAACATTGTTTACGGACCAAAGGACGTATTGGCCATTGATTGCCATTGCACCAGCATTGCCGATTATCGCTGTTTCCTCAGTCATTAGGGGTTACTTCCAAGGAAAACAAAATATGCGCCCATCGGCCATTTCGCAGATTTTAGAGCAGGTTGTCAGAATAACCTTAATTGCTACTGCAACAAAAACCTTTCTGCCATATGGAGTAGAATATGCAGCTGCAGCAGCAATGGGGGCCTCAGTCTTAGGTGAATTACTTTCACTCATTTATTTAGTAACCACATTTAAATTAAAGAAGCGATTTAGGGTCAGAAAGAATTTCTTTCAATATGTTCATAAAGGCAAGCGAACATTCAAAGAATTAATGGAGATAGCCCTGCCCACAATGGGGAGCAGGATGATTGGTTCGATTGCTTGGTTTTTTGAGCCTATTGTCGTTGCCCACAGTCTGGCAATTGCCGGCGTCATTGCTGTCAATGCAACAAAACAGTATGGGTCACTAACCGGCTATGCCATGCCGCTGTTAATGCTGCCATCATTTATTACCTTTTCATTATCGACATCACTTGTCCCAGCCATCAGCGAAGCTAATTCCAAAAATAATCAAAAATTAATTGAATACCGCCTGCAGCAGGCATTACGTTTTGTTTTTTTAACTGGCGGACTAGCTGTTATCGTTCTCTATGTATTGGCGGACCCGCTCATGCAGCTTATGTATGGCTCTACTAAAGGCGCCTATTTTATCCGTATCATGGCCCCATTCTTTTTGTTTTATTATTATCAAGGTCCACTGCAAGCTGTTTTACAAGCATTAAACCTTGCTAGAGCGGCGATGATCAATAGCCTCATTGGCGCCGTGGTCAAAACGGCTGTTATTTTTTTACTTGCTTCCCAGCCCGGCTTCGGAATTACAGGGGTAGCGCTTGGCATTCTTGTCGGCTTTGTATTGGTCACGATTCTTCACTTTGCTACCGTATTGAAAAAAGTCGCCTTTTCAATTTATGTCCGCGACTATCTGAAAGGATTTCTAGTGATGGGGGGATCAGGTTGGTTAGGGTATTGGATCTTCGAGAATGTCTTGGTAAATGGCCACCTAGTACTAAGAGTATTAACAGCAGCAACCGCAATGGCCATAACATATTTCATCATGTTAGTTGTATTCCGCCTAATTAAAAAGGATGAGCTAAGCCGGATTCCATGGATTGGCCATCTATTTTAAAGTAAAAAAGAAGACAGGCTGATTTTTAAGCGTGTCTTCTTAGTATTCATCCTGTAAATCAATGAAGAACTTCCCATTTTCGTAACTGCAAAAGGAAATTTTCTTTACATCTCGATAGCCCTTTTTTTTCAATTCTTGGCGAAGCCAAAGATTTGTTTTATTTATCCTTTTCAAATTTTCCTCTTCAATATTACCATCTAATATTAATGGAATAGTAATATCCCCCTGTTTCCCATCTTCTTTACTGCTTTTCAACTTTTCAATGACAGATAGACTTCCAGATGATTCTAAGATGGCAAACTCCACATCTGCAATACTGCGAATATCCTTCTCGCGAAGCTGTGTCATTAAATCATCAAAATTGTACCGCTGCTTCCGCATTGCATGTTCATCAATCTTTCCGCGATTAATAATAATACTCGGTCGGCCATCAACCATGTCACGAAATTTTTTACTTTTTAGTGAAAGGAGTGCGAGTGAGACCTGAACAAGCATTAAGAGCACCATGGGCAGAATGGTATGAAACAACGGGGAATGAACTTTTTCAATCGACACAACCGCCATTTCACCAATCATGATGAAAACGACAAGATCTAGGATGCTTAATTCACCAATTTCCCTTTTCCCCATTAACCGAAAAATAACAAGGATTAGTAAATAGAAAAACAAAGTTCGAAACACAATCGTGAAATAATCTGACACAGCTGTCGCCCCTTTTTTAACATTCAAATTTATTGTTTGTATTGCTGAATGAAAAATGAGAGGAATTAAATTCCATAACCTTTAGAAGCCAGTAAAATAGAGAAATTTTTATTCTACTTTTTGTCCGCCTTGAATACGCTTGTACTAGGAAAGAAACTTGCATGTTAGGCCCGGCCAACAGTCAATCAACTACCTATCACACAGGCCTAAAGCTTTGAAGGGGGAGAGTTAAAATCGAATCGAAAAGCTTTGGTACATCCATTTTGTACGGATTAATTTTTATTTTTGCTTTTGCTGTAATTTGCAGCCTTATTTTTGCTTTTATTCTCAGATTTACGTCAGCTCGGGAAGGCTCGGTTCAGTATGTCATTACGGCTTTATCATTCATTGGACTATTTGGAGGCGGCTTTCTTTCAGGAGGAAAGCGAAAAGAAAAAGGCTGGCTTATTGGTGGAATAACAGGGCTCATTTACTCATTCGTGGTATTTTTATTTCAATATCTTGGGTTTGACCGCTTATTTGACGCGGAACAAGTCATTTATCATACCTGCTATACCTTAATCGCGATGATGGGTGGCATTTTAGGAGTGAATATTGCCACAAATAATTCCCGACGATCAGCATAGAAAAAGGAAGCCATGCAAAATGGCTTCCTTAATTTATTACTTTGATAGACTAACCCCTTCACCGGCGCCAGCTTCTGTGACTTCACGAATAGCATTGCGGTCATATGTAAGACGACTGCCGTCTCCACATTTAATCACGACTTTATTATCATCAATCGAGTCGATAAAACCATGTAAACCACCAATCGTGACGATTTTATCACCCTTTTTCAATTCGTTCTGCATACTTTGAACCTTTTTTTGGCGCTTTTGCTGCGGACGAATCAATAGGAAATAAAATAACACAAACATTAATATTAATGGAACGATTGTACCCAAACCTTGCATCTTGTTTCCCTCCTTTCAAAAAGTATCTATTAGAAATTTTTCGCGTTCGGTTTGTTAAAACCATAACGTTCAAAAAACTCTTCACGGAAATCACCAAGCCGGTCTTCCATAATAGCTTGTCTGACTTTCTCCATTAATCTTAACAGAAAATAGAGATTATGGTAAGACGTTAATCTTATTCCAAATGTTTCATCACATTTTATCAAATGCCGGATATAGGCTCTGCTATAATTTCGGCATGTATAGCAATCGCATTCAGGATCAAGCGGACCAAAATCTTTCGCAAATTTTGCATTTTTTACCACAAGTCGCCCTTCACTTGTCATTAATGTCCCATTGCGGGCAATTCGCGTTGGCAGAACACAGTCAAACATATCTATTCCGCGAATCGAGCCATCAATTAACGAGTCAGGCGACCCCACACCCATAAGGTAGCGAGGCTTATTAGATGGTAAGAGCGGTGTCGTAAATTCTAGCATCCGGTTCATGATATCCTTTGGCTCTCCAACGGATAAACCACCAATAGCATACCCCGGGAAATCAAGGGAAGTAAGGTCACGCGCACTTTGTTTACGAAGCTCTTCATATTCTCCACCTTGGACAATTCCAAATAACCCCTGATCGTTCGTACGCTCATGCGCCTTTAAGCAACGTTCAGCCCATCTCGATGTCCGTTCGACCGACTTCTTCATATATTCAAATGTTGCCGGAAATGGCGGGCACTCATCAAAGGCCATCATGATATCAGAGCCCAGAGCATTTTGAATTTCCATCGCTTTTTCAGGTGATAAAAATAATTTCTCACCACTCATATGGTTGCGGAAATGAACGCCCTCTTCTTCAATTTTACGGAATTCACTTAAACTGAACACTTGGAATCCGCCAGAATCGGTTAAGATCGCACGATCCCAATTCATGAATTTATGCAGGCCGCCTGCTTCCCTGATAATCTCATGTCCCGGGCGAAGCCACAAATGATAGGTATTGCTTAATATAATCCCGGCACCCATTTCTTTTAAATCTTCGGGCGACATCGTTTTCACGGTCGCCAAGGTTCCGACTGGCATAAACGCCGGAGTATCAAAGGAACCATGCGGCGTGTGAACACGGCCAAGCCTAGCCCCCGTTTGTTTACATGTTTTTATTAATTCATAGCGAATTGCTGTCAAATTGTTGTCTCCTTCCTAATGTTGCGACGCTCCTTTAGATGATGAACATCGCATCGCCAAAGCTGAAAAATCGATAGCGCTCCTCCACAGCCGTATTATAGGCATGCAAAATATTTTCTCTACCCGCTAAAGCACTAACAAGCATGATTAAGGTTGATTTAGGCAAATGAAAATTGGTAATCATGCCATCAATTGCCTTAAATTCATACCCCGGATAAATAAAAATACTTGTCCAGCCGCTTCCTTCAGTGAATTGCCCATCATTTTGGGAGGCAATGGTCTCCAAGGTTCTCGTCGAAGTGGTCCCGACAGTAATAATTCTCCCACCAGTACTTCTTACCTCATTAAGTAAGCGGGCTGTTCCATCTGTTACCGTATAAAATTCGGAATGCATATCATGCTCAAGGACATCATCGACACTTACAGGACGGAAAGTACCAAGCCCCACATGGAGTGTAATAAAGGCGATATGAACACCCAGTTCTTTTAATTCCTGAAGCAACCCCTCAGTAAAATGGAGTCCTGCTGTTGGGGCTGCCGCTGAACCTGGTTCGCGGGCGTAGACTGTCTGATACCGATCACGATCATCTAATTGCTCTTTTATGTACGGCGGCAGCGGCATTTCCCCCAATTGGTCAAGTACTTCGTAAAAGATGCCTTCGTAATTGAAATCCAATATTCTACCACCATGGTCCTCTGTCGCGGTGCAAACCGCTGTCAAAAGGCCATCACCAAAAACAAGCTTGGTTCCTTCCTTCACTCGCTTAGCCGGTTTGATAAGTGTTTCCCACTGATCGCCTTCAAGTTGTTTCAATAAAAGGACTTCAATTTTAGCACCGGTATCCTCTTTCACACCAAAAAGGCGTGCGGGTAATACCTTGGTATCATTTAAGACAAGGCAATCCCCTTCACGCAAATACTTGGTAATATCTTTAAATACTTCATGCTTGATCTCGCCTGTTTGTTTATTCAACACCATTAATCGACTGTCTGTCCGATTTTTAAGTGGAACTTGTGCAATTAATTCTTCAGGTAAGTGAAAATCAAATAAATCTACTTTCATATTATGACATCCTAATCTGTTATAAAATGTTTACGGGGCAGGGATCTCCATGCCAAAGTGCTGGTACACAGCCGCTGTAACTATCCTGCCGCGCGGTGTTCTTTGCAGGAAGCCTATTTGCAATAAATACGGTTCATACACATCTTCAATGGTTTCAGATTCTTCGCCAATGGAAGCGGCAATGGTATCTAGGCCAACAGGTCCGCCACGGAATTTTTCGATAATTCCCTTTAAAAGTTTATGGTCAATATGATCAAGTCCAAGTCGGTCGACCTGGAGCAGTTCAAGTGCCTCTCTTGCAAGGGCAAGGTCAATTGTACCATTTCCCCTAACTTGGGCAAAATCTCTCACTCTGCGAAGGAGACGATTGGCAATCCTTGGAGTTCCCCTTGCTCTCCTGGCAATTTCGGCGGCAGACGGTATATCAATTTCCGTTCCGAACAACTCGGCTGTTCTGATGACAATATTTTTTAACTGATCTTCTTTATAATACTCGAGCCGGCTTAAAACTCCAAATCTGTCCCGTAACGGGGCTGATAAGGAGCCTGCCCTCGTTGTTGCGCCGACAAGTGTAAACGGCGGGAGGTCGAGGCGAACGGACCTGGCACTTGGTCCCTTGCCAATCACAATATCAAGGCAAAAGTCCTCCATCGCCGGATAAAGTACCTCTTCAATTGTCCTTTGCAGCCGGTGAATTTCATCGATAAACAACACATCTCCAGGCTCTAAGGCCGTTAGAATCGCTGCTAAATCACCGGGCCTTTCAATGGCTGGACCAGAGGTGGTTCGAATATTCACACCCATTTCATTGGCAATAATAACGGCTAATGTGGTCTTCCCTAGTCCAGGTGGTCCATAAAGGAGTACGTGGTCTAACGTTTCCTTGCGAAGCCTTGCTGCCTGTATAAAAATTTCAAGGTTTTCCTTGACCTGATTTTGGCCAATATATTGCTTTAAGGTTTGAGGTCTGAGACTTTGTTCAATACTAATCTCACTTTCGTTCACTTCACTAGAAATAATCCGCTCATCCATGAATTATCACCTATTTTAAAAGCCGCTGGAGGGCTTTTTTAATGTATTGATCGGTCGAAAGCTGTTCTTTTCTTAGTTCAGGTGAAATCTTTTTAATTTCCTTTTCCGAATAGCCTAGTGCCTTTAATGCAAGCATTGCTTCATCAAAGGCTACATGACTTGCTGCCGTTGATTGCTGAAATGTATCGGCATTAAATAGGTTCGGGAAGTAATCCGGCACAATATCCTGCAATTTTCCTTTTAAGTCAAGAATCATTTGCCGGGCCGTCTTTTTACCCACTCCAGGGAATTTCACCAAGAAGCTTTCATCTTCATTCTCAATCGCTGCGACCACTTGCTGAACCTCTCCGGAAGCTAGGATAGCGAGTGCTCCTTTTGGCCCAATCCCAGAAACATTTAATAGTTTTGTAAACAGCCTCTTCTCTTCTCTTGTTTCAAAGCCGTAAAGAGCCAAAATGTCTTCGCGAACGTAGTGATAGGTAAACACCGTTACCAGTGTTTCCATTTTACCGGTATAAATAAACGGATTCGGCGTGGCAATTTGATAGCCAATCCCGTTATTTTCAATAACAATATACTCCGGACCTACAAACTCTACAGTTCCTTTTATAAATTCATACAATCTATTTCTCTCCCCAAAGTTTCACTAAATTCCATTCTACCATACAAATTTAAGGGAGTTGAAGAATTCGCCTATTGATTTTAGCAAAAAAAACAGGCTGATGTATTGAAATCAGTCCGTTTAGGTTATTCTTCTATTCTTTTTTTACGGAATAGGGCTTAAATGTTTCTAAAACTTGAACGTACTGGTCCTTTGACTTTATCGGGATACCTTTAATCAGTTCTTCCTGCTTTTTGCTTTCAAGCTTCAAAATATCTATTTGAAAAAAAGATTGAATGATTCGGGATTGACCAGGTCTTCCATTAAAAATGGTCAGTATCCCGTCCTCCGTCACACCAAAAAATCCATTTGCTTTCAGCAATGGTGATATATCATCTACTTGTTGTCGAAAAACAAAGGTCGATTCATCAATATCTGTAAGCTGCCACTGGTCATATTTTGCCCAAAAATTCTCCATTGACCAACTTGTCTCGTGAATGACTTCCTGACTAATTTCACCATCAAGATAGACTCTTTCTAAAATGACCGTCATTGTAAGTGGCTGTGCTCGATGATTATCCTGTTGTGCAGCAGCGCCGTACATCAACATTCGGGGGGCACTGCCGATAAACATGAAGAGAATAACAGCAGTTACGGCTAGTAAAAACCGGTTCATCGCTATCCAGCTGGCCCTCATGTTACTCACCTCTTATTGTTAAAAATTGAACAATCTTTACAATCCTAGTTTAGCCTTATTTTGCCTTTTTATCCGATAGGAAATAAGAAAAGCGAAAGCGCCCTGGTCAGCGGCGTATGACCTGGAGTGCTCCAACTGAGATAAAGGAAACACGAAGAGCCGGAGGCGATTCGATGTTGACTTATCGTAGGGCGGAGAGCGAAGGACACTAGCCGCTAGGGCGCTGAAGCTAGACAATTCTCGAAGCCGAAATTTATACTTTCTTATCTCTTAAGAAAAGCGAAAGCGCCTTGGCACTTCCGCCTTTCTTATTACTTTCCACCTTTGTTTCGCTGAATATCATTTTCAGAATTCCGGTCACGGCCAATGGCGCCTTCATCCGTGAAGACGGTTACTTCTCTTCCTTTTGCATAAGGTTTCACCGCATTCTTTATGGCTCTTTTTGTATCAGCTGCTTTACTGTTATCTTGTAATTTCACCGAAACAATGACTGTATTTCCGTAAGCAACAGATCGTACATCTTGAACATTATCGATCGCCGCTACTTTGTTTCGAATTTTATTAGAAAAATCATCTTGGAAATTCGGATTCGTCGCCACTCCGGTATTTCCCATATTCGTACTCAAATGACCGTGATAATTCATATCACTCGTGCTAAACCGATTGTCACGTTGGAAAAAGTTGCGATCCTTCTTGGCTAACGGGGTCGTGGGATTTTTAGGATTTCCGTTTTCGTCTCTAGTTTGCATTTGCCGACTATTTTCTTCGTTAATGACCTGATCCTCGTCCCCAAGGGTGTGATCCATCATTTCCGTGATTGCACCATCATTATCCCTGATTAACTCGTTACCATTATTAGGGTGGTTTTCATTGGAGTAATATCCGATTGGCCGTGCTAGGTTGTTTTTTTCATTCACTCCTGCACGATTATTATCACTTGCACATCCCGCCGCACCTATCAGAAAGAATGCGGACAGAGGAATCATCCACTGTTTTTTGTTCAAGCGAAAAACCCCCTCGTAACAATCTGAGCATTTAAAACATGCTCATGTATAGCTTGTTAATTTCGAGGGTATTTCATTCATTTCACTTTTTCCTGTAACTGGTCAATAAACTGTTTCCTGGAGTAAAACTGACTGAGGGATAAATCCATTACCTGCCTCAATTTTATCTGATCGGTATACAATTTTTCGCGAATCAATCGGTTCCATTCACGAAAAACATCAGCGGGGTAGGCTAAGGCATATAAAAATGCTTCCTCCTGTAAATAGTTGCGAATCTGCTTTAACCCAGAAAGTTTTCCAAATGACCAGTCAATAAATGGCAAAATTCTATTGGCATATTGTACATAATCAAATGACGGGGGACCGACACTAATTAAATCAAAATCAATTAAATGTAACTTTCCATTTTTATCACATAAAAAATTATGGTGGGCTACATCTCCGTGGAGGATCACTAAAGGCTCTTGTTTAAAAAAGCTGCGGTGCTTTTCCATCCCCGCTAATGACCATTCCCCCCATGATATCATTTCAGAGATAAATGGATCGTTTATAAAATATTTTAGAAAGGGGAGATGATTGGAAAAAATATGGAGCCGCTCTGTCCATTTTTCTACTAGATGACCTCTTGGGATCAATGTGCGATAGCGGGATTCAAATGTTGCCGTAGTTTGGTGAAATTGTTCTAAAAGGTCAATCCCTTCTTGACGGTTTTTCTGTGATTGAAAAGTAAAAGCTGTTCGATGAGGGTAAATGTATTCGATACAACCAAAGTAGGTTCCTTCAAAAAATAGCTGTTCCTTTACAGAAGGAGCTAAAAATCTATACGTTTGTAAAAATCCTTCTTTCCTTAGGGTTGTGGTAAATGCCTCCTGGATCTTTAGTTTGTTATTGGAATGATACCCTTTGAGAATGTAAGTATGTTTGTCAGTCATTAATAAAAAAACAGAATTTCTTAAAAGAGAAAACTCAATGATTTCTTCATAAAACTGCGATTGAAAATAAGAGAAGAGACGATCAAAATAATCATCGTCTCCTTTTTGGTTAACTGACCTATTAATTGCTTTCATCTCGGTACCCTGGCATACCGTAAGGATTATTTCCACCAGGCCCCATTCCATATGGATTCATATATGGGGGCTGAGCAACATTGACAGGCCCCGAATAAGGTGCGCTGTATATTGGCGGTGTAGGTGGGACAAAATTCATCGGCGCAGTATTTGGTGCTGCCGCAGCCGGTTGCATGACACCCATAGAAGGTGCTGGGCCGCAGCCGCAATCACCCATTGCACCAGTTCCTACAGGTAATCCCCCTTGTGCTGGCATGTTTTGCATGTATGGCATTTGACCGTAGGCCGCAGGTGAAACTAGGTCTGATGATTCAAAGCCCATGGGTTGCCCCATTACCGGTCCGCCCATTTGTGGATAACCATATGGCGAGGCGGCGGTGGGTCCCATCCCGTAGGGACTTGCCATCTCAGGGTTCCCGTACATTGTGCCAGGCATTACGGGTGCTGTTTGAGCAAATTCCGCCGGATTTTGACTAGGGAAACCACCTACATTAGTCCCTGCCATTGGGTAACCCGTTGGTCCTGCCCCAGGGTAACCACCTGGCATTTCTCCGTAACCTGTCGGCATTTGGCCTCCGAAACCTTGTGGCATTTCTCCATAACCTGTCGGCATTTGACCTCCGAAACCTTGTGGCATTTCTCCATAACCTGTCGGCATTTGACCTCCGAAACCTTGTGGCATTTCTCCATAGCCTGTTGGCATCTGACCTCCGAAACCTTGTGGCATTTCTCCATAGCCCGTTGGCATCTGGCCGTAGCCTTGCGGCATTTCTCCGTAAGCTGTTGGCATTTGCCCGTAGCCTGCTGGCATTCCCCCAAACCCTGATGGCATTTGTCCATAAGCAGCAGGATCCATCGGCTGTTGGAATGCCGGATTTTGAGAGGCTCCCATTGCACCTCCTGGATATGCAGGATTCATAATAGGCATTTGCGGCATAAAAGATGACGATTCATCATGGTAGAATTGGCTCGGCATGCCAGCTACTGTTGGAGCAACGCCTGGAGTACCATGAATCATTCCTTGTGGTGGTGCCATAGCCATTCCTTGGACCTGTGGATACGGCATCATTTGTGGCATCATTTGTGGCATCGGGAAACCTCCCCCACCAAACGGCGGACAGAAACCTGGCCCTGGCATCACCGGTGTTACTGGAACACAGTATTGCTGCGGCATCTCAACAGGTGCTTCCTGTACCGGTGGTGGAACTGGAATTTCCTTTTTCGGAACTTCTTTAATCTCGGGAAGGATATTTGCTGGTTTAGGTGGTAGATTGGGCTGAACAGTCATATTAGTCATGTTGGACATATAATAATTGTTAATATCTATTTCCGGGACTACTTGCAGAGGCATTTTCGGAGTATAGGGTACTTTAGGTGCTTCTTTTATTATTGGCTGTTCTTTGATAATTGGCTGTTCTTTAATAATTGGCTGTTCTTTAATGATTGGTTTTTCTTTGATAATCGGCTGTTCTTTTATGATTGGTTGTTCTTTGATAATCGGTACCTCTTTTTTCGGCATTTCCTTAATCGGTGCTGGAATAGGCTTCTCCTTGGCAAACGGATGCTCAGCTATTGGCATTTCTTTCTTTGCTCCCATATTGATTGTCGTTCCCGATTTTGTTGGTCCCATCGGTGCTTCTTTTTTTATTGTTCCACCTGTTGTTGGGACTTTTATTTTCATACCGGGCATAATCATATCAGGGTTGCTGAGCTGCGCATTCATCTTTTTCAGCTCTTCAAAATTCACGCCGTACTTCTTGGCGATTTTCCAAAGAGTATCCCCTTTCTGTACGATATGGATCTTCACTCTGATTTCCCCTCCTATGGCATAAGTCCATATAGTGTATGTGAACATGGGCAAAGTGCTAACATTCTTCAGAAAAACTTATGCTATCTTTTAAAAAATTATGTTTATCCTGCCGGAAAAACGATTTACGGTAAGCTTCGGAGAAAGTTTTATTTTTACTGCTCCTATGGTAAAATTAGCTATTATGCTTATTATGAGGAGCGTTTTTTATATATGGAACAGAAAAAGATTCTTGGGGAAGATCGGAGAAAGTTTATTTTACATTTATTAAAAGAAAGCATTGTTCCCATTACAGGGGGCGAATTAGCCGAACAAACCAATGTCAGCCGGCAAGTAATTGTTGGGGATATTACGCTGCTTAAGGCAAAAAGTGAACCCATTATCGCCACAAGCCAAGGGTATATGTATCTAAAACAGAATACCAGCATGCCTCTATTTGAACGGACAATTGCCTGCAGGCATACACCAATGGACACAGAAAAGGAATTGAATTTATTAGTAGATCATGGCGTTTTAGTGAAGGATGTCAAAATTGAACACGCTGTTTACGGCGATTTAACGGCATCGATCATGGTGTCAAACCGTCAAGAAGTAAAACAATTTCTCAAGAGACTGCAAACAACAAAAGCATCGTTACTATCTGAACTTACAGGTGGCTATCATCTACATACCCTTTCAGCCTCGACGGAAAAGGCACTAAATAATGCAGAATCCGCACTAAAAGCAGAAGGAATCTTGTTAGAATCTTAAAAGGACCCGGATTGGGTCCTTTTTTAATCCAACTCCACAATTGTCGATGGGTAGCTTCCTAAAACCTTCACCCCGCAGCCTAATGCCTCAAGCTCAGCTATTGCTCCGGGAATTAATACATCGTCAATCTTCATTTCGAGATCAATAATAAAAAAGTAATTACCAATCCCTGTTTTCATTGGCCTTGATTCAATTTTAGAGAGGTTTAATTTCCTCCATGCAAAGGCAGATAGCACCTGATGAAGGGCACCGGCCTGGTCTGACGGCAAAGTAACCATCAGCGTTGTTTTGTAATGCGTGGAGCCGGTAATTGCTTCAAAGTCAAAATTCTGTTCTGATAAAACAAAAAAGCTTGTATGATTATAATCAAAATCATGGATATTTTTTTCCACGATTGCTAACCCATACTCCTTTGCTGCAAGTTCATTGGCAATTGCCGCAGCCCTCATATCAGGACTTTCCATTACCATCTTTGCTGCTGCAGCTGTGGATGTGACACTCTCAATTGGCACACCCGTAAAATGAGTATGTAGAAATTTATGACATTGGGCAATGGCATGTGAATGGCTGTATACTACGCTCACCTCTTCCCATCTTTCCATATTTGCAGGATGCACCATCAAATGTTGCTTAATCGGGAGTGTAATTTCTCCAACAATCGGAATTTGAACAACATGCGTTAAATAGTCTAAGGTAATATTCACTGATCCTTCTAGGGCATTCTCCACAGGAACTACAGCCAAATCGACTTTTTTATCGACAATGGCATCCATACTTTCAGGAATCGTTCGAAAAGGCTTAAGTTCGTATCCTTGAAAGACATTTTTCACAGCGAGTTCAGTAAATGTAGCTTTTGGGCCTAAAAAACCAACTTTCATCGTCTCTCCACTCCTCAATCATTTAAATGAGCAAGCGCATGTTCAGCTTACTTGCCCTTTTTCAAAATTTTGCGTCTTATTTTTCTAAAAAGAAAGCTGAGAGCGGGCCCCAGCAGACAAAAGTCCACTACGCACCAGTTCCCAGCACTTCCACCTTCTCAACAAATTCAAGTTTTCGTAAGTTCGTAAGTAAGTCATCGAGATTTGTTGTGATATTCGATGTGTTTAATGACAATGTCACATTGGCCCTGCCCTGCAGCGGAATCGTTTGGTGAATGGTTAAGACATTACAACCAGACGCTGCTACAACACTCAACAATTTTGACAGTGTTCCGGAATAATCCTCCAAATGAAAGAAGAGCGAAATGATTTTTTCCTTCTGAATTGTTGAAAAAGGAAAAACAGTGTCCCTGTATTTATAGAAGGCACTTCTGCTCAAATCAACCTTTTGAACGGCCTCCGCAATTGATTCTGCCTTGCCGCGTTCTAGCATTTCCTTCGCATCAATCGTTTTTTTCATCGCTTCCGGTAAAACATCTTCACGGATCAAATAGTACTTTTTATCAAAATTATCCATTTCACTCAACCTCGATCTCTTACGAAAAACTCTCTACTCAATAAACTCAAATTCAAACTCTAATAACTTAACGATGTCCCCATCTTTAGCACCGCGTTGTCTTAATGCATCATCAACGCCAAGACCACGAAGCTGACGGGAGAACCGCCGGACAGATTCTTCTCGAGAAAAGTCTGTCATTTTAAACAATCTTTCCAGTTTTTCACCTGAAAGGACATACGAACCATCAGATTCTCTTGTAATCGTAAAGTTTTCAGGATCTGCCTCATGTTTATAAAGAACACGATGAATTCCGGTATCTTCTTCTTCATGATCAAGCGGAAACTCCGGTGTTTCTTCTATTTTATCAGCCACAGCAAACAATAAATCGCGCAACCCTTTACGCGATAAAGCTGAAATAGGGAAAATTGGATAATCATCCTCAAGCTGCTCTTTAAACTTTTGCAAGTTTTCTTCGGCATCCGGCATATCCATTTTATTGGCCACAATGATTTGCGGGCGCTCTGTCAATCGTAAATTATACTCCTTTAATTCGCGATTAATAGTCAGGTAATCCTCATAGGGATCTCTTCCTTCTGTCGCAGCCATATCAATCACATGAACAATCACTCTTGTCCGTTCAATATGACGTAGAAATTGATGACCAAGACCAACACCTTCACTAGCACCCTCAATTAGCCCAGGTAGGTCGGCCATGACAAAGCTTCTGCCGTCTTCTGTTTCCACCATTCCCAGATTCGGAACAATCGTCGTAAAATGATATTCAGCGATTTTTGGCTTTGCAGATGAAACAACAGATAATAAGGTAGATTTCCCAACACTAGGGAAGCCAACCAAACCAACGTCAGCAAGAAGCTTTAATTCAAGAACCACATCACGCTCTTGTCCCGGCTCCCCATTTTCGGCAATTTCCGGTGCCGGATTTGATGGTGTCGCGAATCGAGTGTTCCCACGACCACCACGGCCGCCTTTAGCTATTGTTGCCTGCTGCCCATGTTCCACTAAGTCAGCGATGACCTCTTTCGTTTCCGCATCCATTACAACCGTTCCAGGTGGTACCTTAACAATCATATCCTTAGAGCCTCTGCCATGCTGTCCCTTGGACATACCATGTTCACCGCGATCTGCCTTAAAATGGCGCTTATAGCGGAAATCCATCAATGTTCTTAGACCTTCATTTACTTCAAATACGACACTAGCACCTTTACCACCGTCACCACCGGCCGGGCCACCATTTGGTACATACTTTTCACGGCGAAACGCGACCATCCCATTGCCGCCGTCCCCACCCTTTACATAAATCTTGACCTGATCGACAAACATCTAATTCCTCCAGTCTTGCACATTCATTTATGTCAATGAACTTTTTCCAAAAACCTCTATAGTCAGTTCTTTTTCAGTAAAATCCTTGACCACAACATCAATTGTTGTCTCAGCAAGGAATTTTTCAATTAGTTCTTTTTTTATTATTATCCCGCAAAAATCAAAAAAGAAACGAACACCATCTGATTGCGGCTCAATTGTAATCGATAAATGGTTGTCTTGAAATTGCTCTATTGACTGATTTAAACATAAAAAAAAGGAGTTTGTCCAATTTGTCATGCCTGCGTCATCAATTTTAATCGCTTCTGAATCAAGCAATACTTCATATTCCAGTTTAAAAGAGGGATTTTCCCAATTGGATTTTAATAGTAGTGCGGCAAACAATGGCATGTGTATATTCGAAAGCTTTGTCTCATGCTGCGCATCGATGACAATTTCATCAATAACTGCTTTTGCCCGGTCAATTCGATTTAAATCCAAGTTTCCCTTTATTAGCTGGAGTTTATTTAACCAATCATGTCGTGAGTGCCGCAGCACTTCAACGATATCCCATTCTTTCCCCATACGGACACTCCCACATTAAGTGTTGGACACTGTTTTAAGCTAGTATATCAAAAAAATAAACATGAGTAAGCAATTTTATCTAGTAGAGGCATAAAAGAAGCTTATACGAAGTAGATTTCCTGAAGGGTATATGGGAAGGCTTACTTTCGTTAGCAAAAAGAAAACTCTAACCAAACAGGTTAGAGTTTCCTTTTGATGTCATCCTTAAGCTTCTTGAGCTACTGGATAAACGCTCACTTGTTTACGGTCACGACCTAAACGTTCGAATTTAACAACGCCGTCGATTTTTGCAAAAAGAGTGTCGTCTCCGCCGCGGCCTACGTTTTCACCTGGGTAAATCTTTGTACCGCGTTGACGGTAAAGGATTGAACCACCAGTAACAAATTGACCGTCCGCACGCTTAGCACCAAGGCGCTTTGATATAGAGTCACGTCCGTTTTTTGTAGAACCTACACCTTTTTTAGATGCAAATAATTGAAGATCTAATTTTAATAACATTTATTCCACCTCCTGCTTTTTGAAGGTAATCTTTATGTGCTTTCCGTACTCTTCTTCAATCGTTCGTAATGAAACAACCATGGCTTCAAGGATCAACTGAATCTTCTTATGTGTGTCTTCAGGAAGTTCTTTCGGGACAACACAGCTGAGAAATCCATCTGCCCTATGTTCAAGATCTGGTGTGACACCGGTTAGCTCGTGTACGGCATTAATGGCCCCAACGGAGACAGCAGATACACCTGCACAAACGATATCTTTCCCACGATCAGCGAATAATGCATGGCCACTCATTTCAAAAGACTGAATCGTGCCGGATTCAGTACGAGTAATCGTAATTCCAATCATCTAATCTCCAACACCTTACGCGTTGATTTTTTCGATGATTACTTTTGTGTAAGGTTGACGATGACCTTGTTTCTTACGGTTGTTTTTCTTCGCTTTGTACTTGAAAACAATAATTTTCTTCGCACGGCCTTGTTTTTCAACTTTAGCTGTAACGGTAGCGCCTGCAACAACAGGGCTTCCAACTTTTACAGTTTCACCGCCAACGAAAAGAACCTTGTCAAAAGTAACTGTTTCACCAGCTTCAACATCTAATTTCTCAATGTAGATTGCTTGGCCTTCTTCGACTTTAACTTGTTTCCCGCCAGTTTCGATAATTGCGTACATGAACTGCACCTCCTTATAAACTAAGACTCGCCATCCCCAGGCGTCCCCACGTATCACGCAGAAAACTTACTACCTGTTCTGTGCGGTTGTAGCACGGGTGCGCTACAAACATAACATTAGAATACTAACATAATTTAAAGATAAGTGTCAATAGCTTTTAGGGAGATATCCCGGTCATTGCCAAATTGTTTCAGGATAAAATATGGTTTTGCTGCCGGCTTAATTGAAAAATAAAGCTTTATTTGCAGCAGTTCTTCTAACGCTTGTTTTTGGGCATCATTTTCGCCTAATAGAGCCTCTTTTACCTCTTTAGAAGTCTCAATCAGGATTGCCTCAAATTCCGCGTGACGGTGCTCTAGCAGCTCTCGTTCAAGCCGAAAGGCAATAGTTTCCACGCTTAGGATCCGCCCCGTCCCTTCACAAACAGGACATTTCGTTTGAAGTGCTTCAGACAGTGCTACCTTTGTCCTTTTTCTTGTTATTTGTAGGATTCCAAGTGGCGTAAAACCGATGACCTTTGTTCTTTTTTCATCTTTTGTTAATTCCGTTTCGATAGTACCGAGAATCCGGTCCTTGTCCAACTCACGTTTCATATCAATAAAGTCAATGAGGACTATGCCACCAATATCTCGTAGTTTGAGCTGCCTAATGATTTCTTTCGCGGCAAGCTGATTGGTTTTAAGGACCGTATCTTGGTAATCAAACTTTCCAGAAAACTTCCCTGTATTCACATCGATAATGGTAAGTGCCTCGGTTTCGTCAAAAATAAGATAGGCCCCCTGATCGAGCCAGACGATCCGCTTTAAGGCTTTGTCAATTTCATGCTCAACATTATTTGCGGAGAAAATATTTTCTTTGCCGTTATAGTAGGTGTACTTTACTTGGTTATTGGCCTGCTCAAGCATTTTTTTTACAGCCAGGTCATCAACGATTACTTCGCCAGACTTCATGCTTGTGGCTTGGGCTAAGATCATTTCAATGAAAGTATCTTTTTGAAAAATCAATCCCGGTTTCTTTGCGTTCTTTTGTAAAAGTTTCTGGTATTCTTGCCTTAAGGTTTGCAGTTCTTCTTGGATTTCTTCTTCAGTACTCGTCATGCTGGAAGTACGGAAAATGATGCCTTCTTCTTCGGTTTTAAGGCGGCTGCCAAGGCGGCGAAGGGTGGCCTGTTTAGACTCATCGGCAATTTTTTTCGATACGGCAATATAACGCCCTTTGGGCATGTAAATAAGGTGGTTTCCTTGGATTTCGATAATTCCCGTTACCTTTGGCCCTTTTGTGCCGGTTGCATCCTTGTCGACCTGAACGAGCATTTTTTCACCTTGGTGAACAAAGGATGTTACGCTCTTTTGCTTGTCGGAAGCAAGTATATACGATGGGAGGTTATCTCGGTGCAAATAGGCATTTTTCTCTTCTGCAATATCGATAAACACTGCATTCATCCCCGGGAGTACCTTTGTTACTGTCCCAAAATAAATATTACCGACCAGCGAGCGCTGTTCCGGTCGGTCAAAAGCGATATTTTCGACACGGTTGTCACGGAGATAGGCAAAGCGCTTCTCCCGCGCCGTGTAATTGATAATTAATGTTTCCAAAACTGGTGTCCTCACTTTTAAAAAATATTGATTATAAAAACAGAACGAGGCGAAGTAAAAGCGCTCGATAACCGGGCGCTTTTGCTTTTTTTCAATTATACACTTTTTTAATAAGAAAAGAGAAGATCACTGATTTTATCGGTTAGGCGCTTTTCTGTAAAGTAGGCATGCAGGAGCTCGTTTTCATCTAAAGTGCCTTTTTCCTTCCCCTCCGCTTCAACAATAATCGGATGCTTACAGCCGCGTTGGAATTTTTCCAATACGTGAATAAGTAAATCCTGCTCATTAGCCTGGATAGGCTTCAACGCCTGTAACTCGGATTTTTTTCCATAATAGCGCTCTAATAAGAATCTCATAAAGATAAAGCGGCGCTGCTTCCACTCGTGGTACAGCGAGAAAAACAAGAAGGCAATCACGACCCATACATTGAGATTAGAAGGTGCAGCCAGTAAAATCAGGATTGAAAACAAGGTCAACCCGAAAAAGGAAATCAAAAGTGTCAGGCGGTGGGCACTTGGAAAGGAATTTTTTAATGATAGCAGTAAAAATACTAGCTTTCCGCCATCAAGCGGCCAAACTGGAAAAAGGTTAAAGACCAGGATCATGACGTTGTAGTGAAGAAACAGGTTAAATAAGTCCTCTGAAATCACATCCGTTGAAAATAATGCGTATGACGCCGCCACCATCCACACATGCTGAAGCGGCCCAGCGATCACAACAATTGTTTCTTCCTTTAGTGGACGATTGCCGTGTTCATCCATTTCCGCCACCCCGCCAAACGGCAGGAGGGTGATCTTTTTGATTCTCCATGAAAAAAAAGAAGCCGCAACAGCATGCCCCAATTCATGAATAAAAATAATCGCAAGCAGCAGGCAGACTTCGAGGAAATACCCAGTCGCAATCGATAGGGCAATCACCATCCATAACAATGGATGGATAGAAGTGAGTCGAAGTAAACTAATAGCTCTATTCAAAGCGAATCACCTGGATGGGATCGATGAAATTATCATCTTTTTTTATCGCAAAATAATATTTGCCTTTTGTTTTATCCTCTCCCGTTGAAGCAGAAACCGTGCCTACTACCGTTCTTTTATCAATATGGTCATATTTGTTAACTTTTACTTCCTCTAAATTTCCATACCATGTTTGCGAACCATCTGGATGCTGAATAACAACGGTCTTCCCTAATCCATCCTTGATTCCCACGAAGGTTACAAACCCATCATCAATAGACTGGACAGCTGCACCCTTCCCCGTTTCGATCATAATCCCTTGACCATTTTTTTCAAAGTTTTCAAGGATCTTTCCCATCGCTGGAACGGAAAAATTCTGCTCTTTGACTATTGTCTTTTTTCCTGCTTGATCTTCTTCTGTAAACGGAAGCAATGCGAGGGGCTTGCCAAATTTGTCCTCATACCAGTTTGAAACTGTGGCAAATTTAAAGTCCAGATCCATTTGCTTAACAACAAACTCTTTTACCGGCTCAAAGGTTGCCGTTTGATTCCGAAACAAAATCGCTACCACCAAGAACAGGAGGACAGATGCTAATATTTTGAAAAAGAAAACTTCCTTTTTAAACAGTGGATGTCCTTCCTCTCCGCCGCCGTTTCCAGAAGGAGTAGAAGGAGTAAAGCTGTATGTTTCATCATCACCATGCCATACCATTTGGCGGTCAGCAGTTTTGTTCGTTGGAACCTGTTCTTTTTTCCTTTTAGCGATTCGTCGCCGTATTTCCTCCGGTGTAGACCGCGCCATCCCCATCAACCCTTTTCCCACTTTTTTGTACAAGTCTATGTAGAGAAAATGCAGAGTATGACATAAAAAAATAGCCTGTCCGCATGAAAGCGGGCAGGCATATCGATTAGCGCACACCAAAAAACTTTTTAATTTTTGTAAAGACACCTTTATTTGCTTCCTCAAGAGGCTGCAAAGGAATCGATTCTCCGAGAATCCTTCTGGCAATATTACGATAAGCAATCGATGCCCGGCTATTTGGATTTAGTGCAATTGGTTCGCCGTGATTGGAAGCCTTGATGACCTCTTCGTCGTCTGCAACAATACCAATAAGCTCAATCGATAAATGCTGGGTAATTTCATCGATATCGAGCATATCGCCACTCTTCATCATATGATTACGAATCCGGTTGACGACTAATTTAGGCGCTTCCATATTCTTTTGCTTTTCAATCAGACCGATAATACGGTCCGCATCACGAACGGCGGAAACCTCCGGCGTTGTAACAATTATCGCCTTATCCGCTCCGGCCAACGCATTTTGGAAACCTTGTTCAATACCGGCGGGACAATCAATAATGATATAATCATAATCTTGCTTTAATTCAGTAATCAATTCCCGCATCTGCTCGGGCTTGACCGCTGATTTATCAACCGTTTGGGCTGCGGGCAGCAAATATAACAACCCATCAAAACGTTTGTCCTTAACCAATGCTTGATGGATTTTGCATCTTTTTTCTACTACATCGACCAGATCATAAATGATTCTGTTTTCAAGTCCCATTACAACATCCAAGTTTCGAAGACCGATGTCAGTATCCACTAAGCATACTTTTTTACCTTGAAGGGCTAGAGACGTCCCAATATTAGCAGAAGTTGTCGTTTTCCCAACGCCGCCCTTACCAGATGTAATTACTATTGCTTCTCCCACCTTAATGTCCCCCTTCGAATCTGTTTAAATTAGGCCGTAAATGAATTAAAACTTGTAATCTATCAACAAGAATTTGCCGATCCTCATCTATGTACGCGCATTCCATTTCCCGCTTTTCATTGTTTTGAATAGTGTCTGGGGCCCGATTGATAGAATCACTTATCTTCAGCTGAGTTGGCTTCATACTGGAAGCCACAATGACTGCCGCCAGATTGCCAAAGCAGCCAGCATGTGCCACACCTTTTAAGGAACCCATGATAAATATATTTCCACCGGCAACTACCATTCCACCTGGATTGACATCACCGATCAATAGTAAATCACCAGGAGCTTTTAGAACCTGTCCCGAACGAACAATACTAGAAACAGTCATAATCTCATTTTCAGCTTTTAGGCTTTTCGCCTCTTCCTTAGTGATGACCTCTGATTCAATTTCATCGACAACAAAATTCTTTTTTTGACGGATCAAGCTCTTTAGCTCTTCCCGCTGCACTTCGGACAAATATCGATTACCAACATTCACTTTGACAGAGATTAAGTTGCGTTCTTCCTGTGTCCTTGAATTGATCGAAAGCTTTTGTTCAAGTTCCTTTTTTAGTTCCTCGTAGGAACATTTATCATCAAGATGAAGGACAAGACCTTCCTTCGTTCCTTTTATTGTAACATTTTGCCGTTTTTTCATGGAGAAAATTCACCTCATAATTAAAAAAGAAGTCTCTAAACACACAAATTTTCCCGTTCGAAAAGTAAAATTTTGTATGCCCTTATACTCGTTCCGAATTATACCTATAGACATCTTTATTATAATTCGACATGATGCGTCCGTTCTCCTTTTTTTTCAAAAGAATTCTAGAGATTGCCAAAACGTCATTCGGCTCTCAGTGATTCGGCATGCTTTTCAAAAAGCCTTTTAAAGGGATATCCCAAAATGACAATAATGATAGCATTTAGGAGCATGGTCGGATAAAAACGCAAATGAATAAAGGTCATAAAATCGAGGTCTGTCACACCGATTAAATGATTCATTTCGTAAACCCCTACTTCTAATAAGGTGATGCCGAAAAGGGAAACGAGGAAGGCAACAACAATGTTGGTTTGCATGATGTGCATGATTTTGGAAACAAGATAACATATAAATGGATATAGAAAAAGGTAGATCCCAATAATTTCGATATAGACTACATCAAACAATAATCCAAAAACAGCCCCATAAATCAACCCCTGTTTTTTCCCAACATAAATCGTTAGAAATAACAGGCCGGTAAAAAGAAAGTGAGGGGCGATAATGTGATTTTGTCCAAACAAGTCTGCCGGAACAAATTGAATAAAAAGACTTTCAAAAATAAATAAGAATAAAAACAAAAGAGGAAGAAGGAACTTTTTCACTATTCCTCCTCCTTCCCATCAGATGTTTCGGCTGTATTCACCGGTATCATGTTTGTCTTCGTGACAATTACATTTGTAATATCATAAAAATCTGGCCCAGGTTTGACGAGGGCAGTTAGATTCAACCCATATTGATCCTGTTTTACTTCGACCACTTTTCCAATCGGTAATCCTTTTGGAAAAAAGCCGCCTAATCCAGAGGTGATCACGGTTTGGCCCTTTTCAATTTTTGCGCCGGAAGGGATAGCCTTCACCATCAATAACTTTTTCTCTTGATCATAGCCCTCTACAAGTCCGTGGACATCGGTTTCACCCTGGACGATAGCGGAAATCCGATTCTTCGGATCCATTGAGCTTAACAGCTGCACGGTTGAGCTGAATTGGGTCACATTTTTTACTTTTCCAACTAAACCACGTGCAGTGACAACCGCCATATTTTTCTTAACACCTTGCAATTTACCTTTGTCGATTATAATCATTTCATGCCAACGATCAGGGTTTCTACCAATAACAGTAGCTGGAAGTGGTTCAAAATCTCGCAGGGTCTTTTTTTCACCGAGAACGTCACGCAATTCTTTATTTTCCTTTTTTAACTCTTGAACTTGGGCCTCAAGGCTGGCAAGATTTTCAATGCGCGGTTTTAATTCCTTATTCTCTTCATATGTATTGGTTAAGTCCTGGAGATTTTCAAAAAAGCCTGCAACATAGTTGGTAGGCTTCGAAACCAGGGATTGAACCCAGCCGGTGGTATCTTTGATAAATTGTTCCGGCCAAGATAGTTTACTTCTCTCCCTTAAAGAAAACCCAATCAATGCCACGAGAACAATAATGCTGACAAGCAAAATAATCAGTCGTTTATTCAAAAAGAACTGTGGCATGATTATACACCTCTATTTTTCTAAAATCTTTATCATTTACATTTATTATCGTGAATCTTTCGCTTTATTCTTAAATAAATGAATATGATCTAGCGCTTTTCCAGTTCCGATGGCTACACAATCAAGCGGGTTCTCAGCAATCAAGACAGGCATTTTTGTTTCTTCACTAATAACCCGGTCCAAATTGCGAAGAAGCGCGCCTCCACCTGTTAATACAATACCGCGATCCATAATATCGGCAGCAAGTTCCGGCGGAGTTTTTTCTAACGTGTTTTTCACGGCTTCGACAATCGCATATACCGTATCATTTAAGGCGGTGGCAATTTCTTTTGCCGTAATCTCAATCGTTTTTGGCAAGCCTGTTAATAAGTCACGGCCGCGAATTTCCATATTATCGATGCCTTCAGGATTGCCGGCAGAACCGATTTCCATTTTAATGGTTTCCGCCGTACGCTCGCCGATCATTAAATTATAATGTTTACGAATATAAGAAATAATTGAATCATCCATTTCATCCCCGGCAACGCGAATGGATATGCTTGTCACGATACCCCCTAAAGAAATGATGGCAACTTCAGTCGTCCCACCGCCAATATCCACTACCATACTGCCAGTTGGTTCCCAAACAGGGAGGTTGGCGCCAATTGCTGCCGCAAATGGTTCTTCAATCGTATAGGCATCCTTTGCCCCAGCTTGTCTAGTCGCATCAATGACGGCACGCTCCTCAACGGCGGTGATGCCCGAGGGAACACAAACCATGACATAGGGCTTGCCAGAAAAAAGATTATTACTTTTCTGTGCCATTCGTATATGGTGCTTCATCATCGCTGCCGTTATTTCAAAATCAGCAATGACCCCATCCTTCATCGGACGCATTGCGATGACATTCCCCGGTGTTCGTCCAATCATATTTTTCGCATCGTTCCCTACTGCGACAATCCCTTTTGTATCAGTTTGCATTGCCACGACTGATGGCTCCCGTAACACAATTCCTTTTCCTTTTACATATACGAGGGTATTTGCTGTTCCCAAGTCAATCCCAAGATCTCTAGGTCTAATTCCAAACATAATGTTGTATCTCCCTTTCTGATACGAAATGCACTATTCTAATAGGCAGGTAATCACCTTAATTATCATGTCTATTTTCGTACTATTTATATAGCTAATTTAAAAACAGTCCTAAAAAATCATACTCAATATTATAGCCTAACGTCAAATAATATCCTAGTATCATACATACCCTTTTTCCTTTAAACTCACAAACTTGTTTTCACCGATGATTAAATGGTCAAGAAGGTCGATGCCAATTATTTTCCCACACTCGACGAGCCGCTTAGTCACCTCAATGTCTTCACGGCTTGGCGATGGGTCGCCTGAAGGATGATTATGCAAGGCAATAACAGATGCCGCTGACCGCTTTAATGCTTCGCGGAAAACCTCCCTTGGGTGTACTATCGAGGCATTTAAGCTGCCGATAAACACGGTTTGTTTATGGATGACCTGGTTTTTCGTGTTTAAATAAAGGCACACAAAATGCTCCTGTGTCAAGAAACGCATATCGTTCATGACATATTTGGCGCCGTCTTCCGGGGATCGAATCACATAGCGGTCACTGTTGTTTAGGTTAGCAATTCTTCTGCCGATTTCCACAGCAGCAAGAATTTGAATCGCCTTGGCTGCGCCAATCCCTTTAATTTCGGTAATTTCTTCTAAGCTGGCTGATTTTAACATTCTTAATCCTTCAAAATGGGTAAGCAAACGATTCGATAGTTGTAATACTGATTCTTCCTTTGTTCCGGTACGGAGCAGGATCGCAATCAGCTCATGATTCGATAAGCTTTGCGGTCCATGTTGAATAAAACGCTCCCTTGGTCGTTCGTCTTGCGGAAAATCACGGATCATTAATGTATTTGTTGACACTTTTCTTCCTCCCTAATGGTGAGGGAGATAATGAACCTGTAATTGTTTAATACGGCAACTGGTAGCCTGCCTTTTTCAATTCTCTGATTGTCCGAGCAACCGGCAGGCCGACAACCGCAAAATAGTCTCCATTTATTTTTTTGACAAGCATACTTCCTAGCTGTTGAATACCATATGCACCTGCTTTATCAAGCGGTTCACCACTTTGCACATAGGCTTTAATTTCTTCGTCCGTTAACTCCCAAAACCAAACTTCTGTTTTTTCATAAAAACGGGCTTTACTTGTTGGAGACACAATGGATACACCCGTATACACAACATGCTTAGTACCTGACAAACTTGTTAACATTTGAACGGCTTCTGCTTCATCAGCTGGTTTTCCTAAGATTCGATTATTCAGTACGACAATCGTGTCCGAACCAATCACATAGGCATCCTGATTTTCATTAAAAACTGCCTGTGCTTTACGCTCGGCTAACTCCATCACTACATCCTCGGGGGATAGTTCCGGATCAAAGCTTTCATCAACTTCACTACTGATAATCGCGAATGTTAAGTGGAGATTTTCTAGAAGTTCCTTTCGCCGTGGAGAAGAAGAGGCTAAAATGAGGTTCTGCATTCAATCACCATACCTTTTTGCATTTAAATAGGGAGATACATGTCAATGGTATCAGAAATCCCTTAAGCAAACAATTTTTATATCATTAAATTTTGAAGATTTTTGTCAGAATATGCAAAAGGCCATTCTTTTCTCTCAAATAAAATAACCTGTCCGCTTGGGACAGGCCATATTTCCCAGAAAATATCGAGGTTTGTCGTTTACAATGAATAATAGGCTGACAAAAAGTTTAATAGATGCTGCTGCGCTTCGCTAAGGCTTTTTGTATTTTTAGATTTTTGGAACGCTTTAACCTTTTCTTCAGCACTGGATAATTCAGCCTTAATACCTTTTACCTTTTCATTTTTAATTCCAGTTACTTTTAATTTTCCGTCAAAACCTGCTAAGTCTTTGGCAACATCTTCTGGAATTTTCTTCGTTAAGAGAGCACCTGAAGTGGCTGCAGAAAGTGTTTGATAAATGGGTGGAACCTCGTCTAGAAAGTCCTTTTCCTCATTTGTAATATCCGATACTTTTTTTTCATCAAGTGACAGTACTTTGGCAAATGCACCCTCGACACCACGTTCTTTAAATTGGGCACTTAACGATTTGGCTGTTTCAATTGAATCCGTTGCTCCTAGAAAAATAAATTGTTTGCCATCCATTTCAACGATTTGTCCAGGAATTCCTTTACTTGCTAATTCGCTCAAGGCATCCTTTGCCCCATCCTTAGTCGTATATACCCCACCTTGAATGACAGTAGTAGTTAAAGGACTGATGGCGGAAGAAGTTGTTTTTCCGGTGTCAGCATTATTTTCCGTTTCCCCTTTTTCTTCTACAACTGGTGTATCTGTTACCACCTTTTTATCCGTTGGTCCTGAAATGACAAGCTTCAGCATCACAACACCGATCGTGGTACCAATTAGGATGGCGAAAATTCCTGAAATAACAATGGATCCAATTGGCCGGCCAATCTTCTTATTATTCTTGTTAGACTTGGATGAAAAGGATGCTATTTTGGGGAGGCTGCTTTTCTTAGGCGTTTTGCTGCTTGTTATTTTATATTCCTCTATATCATTTTCCGAGGATTCCGGAATGATCCAGTCAAAGCTCTCATCGATAGGCTCCTTGGCAGCAGCTGTCTCTGAAAAAGCCTCAGAATCTAATTTATTCGAATCTAACTTATTCGAATCTATTTTAATCACTCTCGTTGTTTGCTCGAGGGTGGCTTTCGTCTCCTTTTTCTTCGGTTCTTCATGATATTCTTGAGTTTCTCCATTTAATTTAATCTTTATTGTATTGCCTCCTTTAGGCTTGTCCACTAACCCGTACTCCTCTCTCACCCTATGAGTAATGGTTTCATCCTAACATAATGGAAAAAAAAAATAACAAGACTTTTGTCGTCTTGTTATCGTAGACTTTCGTCAAATTTTTTAATTGTTCGGTTTGATACGCGTTGCGGTTAAATCCTTTATAGGGATAGCCGAATCATCTCCGGAATAAGAGCATAGGTTACGAGTTTGGCCATTCAAGCATACAGCAGTAATAGAAGATCCAATTACCAATACAAAGGAATCAGAAGATGCTTGCAAATACTCTCCTGTATCCGGATCTTTAAATTCATCAAGATAATCCGCCTCAACCAATTCTTGATAAGTAATCATCTCTCTAGGCGCTTTTTCATTGACCAGTTCTTCTCGTAAAAATAAACTTGCCGCTTCTTTTAATGCGAATGCATTGCCCACAAATGCACGATCTTTTGAATCTTGGATCACCCTGGAAATGGATATAACAGCTATTGTTGAAATAATGCCCAGAATCACAATAACAGCTAATAATTCTAGTAGGGTTAGACCATCTTCATTCAAAAAGTTATTTTTACCTTTTAATTTGGATGCCACATGTTTACGGGTTTTTATTCTCATCATTGTCGCCATTTTCTTCCGTATCAGAGAACTCACTTATCGGATTTTTCTTGTTAGATACGGCCGGGGTATCCAATGGTGGTATTTCCTTTTGTAAGTCTACCAATGTCGGAAAATAATAGGCTGAAATGGTAGCTTCAAATTTTAACGGGTCCATCGATTGAAGAACCGAATATATTTCATCTCGACCTGTAAATTTAAATTGGTCAATTTTTATTATTCTCTGTAATGATTGTAATTCAGTTAGAAATTTTTCTAGTTCATAATAGGTTTTCGCTTCACCAGATAAAATAATCGATGTCTTTTTTATACCATTTGGTAATGTAACATCCTTTTGCGCTGGTGATTGCTCTTGGTTGCTAGTCGAATTTTCATTCGTTTTGGTACTGGACTGAGTGTTAATCTTCGGAATTGTTGAAGACAAATCTACATCTTCTTCACTTTCAGTACCATTTAGTTTTAATTCAATAATATTGGTATCGGAAATGATCTCAGCTTTTTCGATGTTAAGCAGCAACTGATCAAGCAGCCGTTTCACAGGAATCTGTTTTTGCAATTCCATTGAACTTTGAATGGTCTGACTACTTGTTTGTTTCAGTTTACTTTGAATAATCGAAAGCTCTTGGTTCGACATTTTTAACGCTGATTTTTTTTGAGCCAGACTATTATTGGCTGGAACAATATAAAGAAAATAAGCGCCTACTGTTACTATGATTACTAATAAAACGCTAAGGATAATGATAACGGAATGTTTTTTTGACAATTCTAGGTTCATGGGGTATTACCCCCTTCCCCACCTACAGCAGCCTTTTTCTGTGTGTTACTTGCATTCTGTACTTGTGGAACATCTAGCCTTACCTCGTATTCAGCAAAATAACGGGGAACTATATCCTCTTCCTTTAATTTAGAATTGGCTAACCCTTCTGATTGAAGAGTATTGTCATTTTTAAGAATATCTGAAGTTTTTGCTTCGCTGATGACCGCTTCGTCCACCCAAGGATATGCTGCTATAGCGTTTAAGTAGTATGCCGCATCACTCTTTGTATCAAACTGTACGCGTTCCGTAATTACATTTTCCTCATCCAGTTGAAAATCTAGCATAAACCCACTTTGCGGAAGCGACTTTGTGAGTTCCTGGATTACATAGACCATATTATATGGCTGATTCTTCGCCCAATTAATGGCGTTTTCCAGTTCAACAACAGATTTAGAAGATTGATATTGTGCTAGCTTTTTATGCTGCTCAGCTAAGATTTCTTGATTCATCGATATTTGCTGCTCCACCATTTTAATGTCTTGTTTTTTACCATTTAAATAAATGGAAAAAACGACTGCAACGATGATGAGTAAAATGACCATGCCACCAGCAATTACGTAAACAGCAATATTTTTTTCATCCCTTTTCGGAAGGAGGTTAATATCTACCAGCATTTCTACACCTCTTTTAAACCTAAACCAACATTTAAATGAAACTGAGAAGGAATTGGTCCCGCACTAGTATTCATGTCGTTTAGTTTCATCATAGGGACATCAAACCTATTTCCCATTTGCTCAAAAATCTCATCTAACCAAGGATGATCGCCATCAAGGATCATTGTCTGCACCTGTTTTTTTCCTTGATTCAAGGAATAACGATAAAAATTCATGACTTTATCAATCTCATTGTATATATTTTCAAGAGAAGTAAGGATATCTTGACGATCTCCACTGTATTGAAAGGATAAGAACGAATCCTTGCCAGTGGAATGGATCCATTTTTCCCTCTTACTATCCATATTTAATTGTCTCATAAAGACTGGTAAATGATTTTCAAAAATACATACATTAACCGTTTGCAAATCAATTTGTACCAACAAATGATTGTCATTAGATTTAGCCGGATCTAGTTGATAGTAATATCTATTTAATGCGAGCGAGGATAGATCTGCCGCAATTGGTTTTAATTTAGCACCCTCAAATAAATCCATATATTCTCTTACAACATCTTCAGGGGCAGCAAATAATAGGATTTCATTCGTTTCTTTATCATTGTTTTCTTGGAGGAAAAAATCAAATACGGGATCTTCAAATGGAAGGTGAATACTGGTTCCTATCTCCATATATAAATATCCATTTATTTCGTCTTCTTTGATTTCTTTTGGAATCGATACTTTACGAATCACTACAAATGGATCAGGGACTAAAAAACGTATCATTCTTTTTGATATTTTCCATTCGGAAACACATTGTTCAAGGATGGTTGACAAGGTTTCTACGTCCAGAATTTTCCCTTCTTTGATCAATCCAGATGGCAAATAGTACTCACCCATTCTTTGAATCACTAGGGGGTGAGTCTGCTTCAATTCGACAAAACGTAAAGCATGATCCTTTATCGATATGTTTATCGTTTTGTTTATACCAAACTTAAAATTGATCGCCATGTTGAAGACTCCTTACATGAAATGGATATACCATTGAATAATATTTTCACCAAAAAAATAAGCAGCGATGGTCCCGATTGCAATAAAGGGGCCAAAAGGTATAGGCTTCCTCTTTTTCACCTTTCCAGTCATCATTCCAATTACACCAAAGAATGCTCCAAAAAAAGTGGCTAAAAAGAAAGAAATTAGTACAAGTTTAGTTCCTAGTGCAAACCCAATGACGGCAAACAACTTGATATCCCCGCCCCCCATACCACCCTTGCTTACAACAGCGATAAGGAGAAGCAGGGAAAAACCAACTACTGCACCTAGAGCTGAGTCCCACCATGGGGAAAGCGGTAGAAAGCATCTTTCTATAAGAAAAATGACCGAAAAGACAAGCAGAACTTTATCGGGAATAATCATGTAATGAATATCGGATACAAAAATGATAACCATTAACGAAACTAGAGTCCAAGCAATAATGATTTCAAAGCTCCAGCCCATAAGGATTGGCGCCATCATAAACAGAATCCCTGTAATTAGTTCGATAATAGGATAGAAGGGCGAAATGGGCGCCTTGCAGCGCCGACATTTCCCCCTTAAAAATAGGTACGATAAAACCGGTATTAAATCTATAGCTGTTAAGGTATGATTACAATTCGGACAATGTGAACGCGGTTTTACAATAGATTGATTTAATGGAACTCGCAGGCCTACTACGTTGTAGAAAGAGCCAAAAGTAATTCCATAAATAAATATTAATATAAAAAACATTATCAGTTATTTTGAGTAGTTGTTTTTTTGGTTGCTGATACTGACACATTTGTAGACTTTTTATTATTTATATCAGATATTGAGGCCTTATCAAATTCCATATACTTTTTTCCAGCCTCTACATCCGTAGCTGAAATACGGTACACAATTTTACCATCTTCGTCACTTACTGCAACTGTATAGCCCGATATCTTGGAATCATCTACATATGAACCAAGATTAGTTGATGAAAGAGTTTCATCTGCTGCTGGTAACCCATTAGCCGCAACATAAGTTTTTGCAGAATTCAATATTTGAATTGCATCTGCTCTTACTGCATCCTCTTTTGACTTCTGAATAATTCCGCCAACACTAGGAATCGCAATTGCAGCAATAATCCCTAAGATAACGATAACCGCTAATAGTTCGATTAAGGTTAATCCTTTTTGATTCTTTAATCTTTGTCCTAATTTTTGTAACATAATCATTCTCCTTTTATATGCTTTTTGTACTATGACATTCGTCATGTAAGTATATTATACTAGATAAAAATAATAATAGAAATTGTATTTTTTAGGAATATTTTGTCTATCCGACATGTTGGAAAATATCGAACATTGGAATCATAATCGAAGTAACAATCGTACCGACTAACCCCGCAAGTAAGACAATCATGAGCGGCTCCATTAGGGACTTAAGTCGATCCGTCGCACTTTCTACTTCACGCTCATAAAAATCTGCTACCTTTGAAAGCATCAAATCCAATGTCCCGGACTGCTCTCCAATCGAAATCATTTGTGTAACAAGTGGCGGGAACGCCCAATGTTTTTTCATTGGGTCTGTTAAAGAGTGGCCTTGCTCTAATGATTTTCGTGATTGACTAATCACGCGAGCAATGACTTCGTTTTCGACAATGTTTTCAACAATCGATAAGGCTTGTAAGATCGGAACAGAACTGGCAAATAGAGAACTTAAGGTTCTCGTCATCCTCGCCAATGCCGCTTTTTGAAGCATCTTACCAAACAACGGCATCCTTAATAAAAAGTAATCTATATAATATTTTGATGCCTTATTATTTCGAATCATGACAATAGAAACAAAGACAGCGATGAAGAACAAAATAACGAGCCACCAAAATTTTTGCATAAAGCCACTGGCATTCAGGACAAACTTTGTGATTGCCGGCAACTCCCCGCCAAAGTCTTTAAACATATCAACAAAGGTAGGAACAACACTCACTAATAGGAAAATGACAACCCCTATCGCGACGAAGGCTACCGTTACAGGGTAGGCAAGCGCGGAGACAATCTTTTGTTTGGTGAAATGCTGCTTTTCATAGTGAACGGCAAGCTTTTCTAGTGTATCGTCCATATTCCCTCCGGCTTCTCCGGCCTTTATCATATTGACGAACATACTTGAAAAGATCTTTTTATGCTTTGCAGCTGCTGCCGATAAGGGATGTCCTTCCCGTAGATCTTGTTCAACCACCAACAAGGCTTTTTTTAGCGATTTGCTCTCCGTTTGCTCGGCCAAAATGGAGGTTGCCTCTACAATAGGAACCCCTGCTCGAATCAATGTGGCAAATTGTCTTAAGTAAATAACAAAGTCTTGTAATTTGACTGGGCTTCCGATAGAAATCTCTTTGGTTAGAAGTGTTTCCGCAACCTCACTGATTTCTATGACTTTGATTCCCCTATCTTTTAGCTGTAGGATTGCGTCTCTTCTGGAGGGGGCGTTAACAATCCCGGACTTTTTCCCCTTTTTGTCACGCCCGCTGTATTTAAAACGTGCCATTTTATTGCACCTTTTCCTGTATATATGGTGTAGTGGATTCTTTTGCAATGGCACCTGATTCCACTAATTCTTTCATATTTGTTTCAAGTGTATGCATCCCCTCAGCTCGGGAGGTTTGCATCACATTTACGATTTGATGAATCTTTTCATTTCTGATTAGATTGGCAATGGCTGAGTTATTTAGAAGGATTTCCGTAGCTGCTTTCCTACCCTTTTTATCAGTGGTTGGAAATAACCGTTGAGAAATGATTGAGACTAAAACAGTCGCCAACTGAATTCTAATTTGGGACTGCTGTGTAGGCGGAAACACATCTACTATTCTATTAATCGTTGCAGAAGCACTCGAGGTATGCAAAGTCCCTAGAACCAAATGGCCGGTTTCCGCAGCAGTAATAGCGGTCTGGATAGTTTCCAAATCCCTCATCTCTCCCACTAAAATGACATCAGGATCCTGTCTTAATGCTGCTCTTAATCCATTTGCAAAATCATTCGTATCAAATCCTATTTCTCTCTGATCAATGATACAACCACCATGCTTATGCAAGTATTCAATTGGGTCTTCCAGCGTAATCACATGTTTTCGCTGTGTTTGATTCATATATTGAATAATGGAAGCAAGTGTTGTAGATTTACCGCTCCCGGTAGGACCGGTAACAAGGACTAACCCATGAGGTTTATCGGCCACTTTTTTAATGATGGCAGGTAGTCCCAGTTCATCTAGTGTCGGTATTCTCGTAGGCACAACCCTTATTGCTAATGCAATACATGATCGTTGAAAATAAGCGTTAATCCTAAACCTTGAGACTCCTTGCAATCCGTAAGAAAAATCCAATTCTCCTTTTTCTTTAAACAAATCCCACATATTTTCAGGGATGATTGCCTTGGCCATTCCTTCCGTATCTAACGGGGTTAATGGTTCCTTCCCATATCTCCTTAACTCTCCATTGATTCTCATGATCGGCGGGGTACCAACTGTTAAATGGATATCAGAAGCTTTTACTTCAAATCCGGTTCTAAGTAGAAGGTCAATTTTATTTTTCATTGATTATACTCCTAGTCAGGGATCGCAACTCTTAATACTTCCTCAGTTGTCGTTATGCCCTGTTTTACTTTAAGAAGACCATCATCAATTAGAAAGATTGTTTTATTTTTCAATGCAATTTCTCGAAGTTTTGAAAATGATTCCCCATTCATGATGACACGTTTCATTACATCATCCATGACTAGGACTTCGTGAATAGCAATACGACCTTTATATCCTGTCATATTGCACGAGGAACATCCTCTTCCCCGGGTAACATTTTCAATTTTCAAACCTCTTCTTGCAAATATTTCAAGTTCCCTTTTTGTCGGCTGTTGACTCTCTGCACAGTCCCTGCAAACGCGTCTTACGAGTCTTTGAGCTACAATACCACTTATCGAAGAAGCCACAAGGAATGGTTCCACTCCCATATCGATCAAACGAGTAATGGAGCCTAACGAATCATTTGTATGCAAAGTACTTAAGACAAGGTGCCCAGTTAGCGATGCTCGAATGGCCACTTCAGCCGTTTCCTTATCACGGATTTCCCCCACCATAATGACATTAGGGTCTTGACGCAAGATGGCTCTTAATCCTGCTGCAAATGTCATACCTACATTCGGATTGACTTGAATCTGATTAATCCCCTCAAGCTGATATTCTACTGGATCTTCAACCGTAATAATGTTTACATCTTCACCGTTTAAACGATTTAATGCGGCATATAGGGTAGAAGACTTACCAGAACCAGTTGGACCTGTAATGAGAACAATTCCTGTAGGTTTTTCAATTAGTTTTATAAATCTAGTTAAATTAACATTATTAAATCCGAGATTATGAATATCATTTATTGCCATTCCCAAATCTAGGAGTCGAAGGACAATCTTTTCTCCGAAAACGGTTGGCAATGTCGATACACGTAAATCAATGGGATGGAAGTCAAGATTCATTTTGATCCGGCCATCTTGAGGTATTCGATGCTCAGTTATGTCTAAATTAGCCATAATCTTTATTCTAGCGGTCAGCACACTTTGCATATGCTTTGGAAGGGCTCGTTCCGTTCTAAGTATCCCATCAATCCGATACCGAATCACAACCTTTGTTTCCTGCGGATCAATATGCACATCACTTGCCTTCATGGTAGCGGCATTTGTTAGAATTTGATTTACTAGCTTTACAATTGGGGAATCCTGATCGATGATTTTATCCTCTTCACCCGCTACCGAAGTACCTCTATCAAGTAAAAGTTCCTCAAATCCTTCATCCATATCATAATATTTATTGATAGCGCGAAGAATATCATCCTTTGTAGCAATGGCAGTCTCAATGTGAAAACCCGTCGATAGCCTAAGATCATCGATTGTATAGAAGTCCATTGGATCTGCCATCGCAATAAGAAGTCGTTCCCCGTCTTTTTTTAACGGGATGATCAAATTCCTTTTAGCCATATCCTTTGGAACAATGGTAAATAAGGTTGTGTCAAAAGGATATCGATACAAACTTACATGTGGTATCCCTAATTGAAATTCCAAAACTTCAATAAGTTGCTGTTCCGTAATAAAACCCCTTTGCAGGAGTGCATCTCCTAATTTTTGATTAGGATTTTTATCTTTTAGCGCAGTTTTAAGTTGATCTTCAGAAAGTAGTCCTGCTTCGACAAGCAGATCCCCAAGTCTTTTCCTCGCTAGATTCATTACAATCCCTGCTTTTTCTGCTTATTTAGGCACTTCGTTTGGTTTTCCCCAAAGATCACTTGTGGTTGAGGAATTCTCGCCGGTATCATCTGGATTTTCTGATTGTTTTGTTCCATCTACAGTCCCCTCAGAATTAGACTTATCTACAGTTGAATCTGAAGAGTTATTTTCATTTTGACTCGTGCCGGATGTTCCGCTACTTAGTAAACTATGAAGAATGACTTGATTGATAGGAGGATAAAAGTCTTCCGAAAGGAGTTCTTTACTCAAAGTAACTCCATTCTTATCAATCTTTTCACGATAAACTTTAATAACAGAGCCTTCTTTTCCTTTTGTTTCCACCTTTTCACTGTTAGAAGGAAGTTTTGCATCGTAATGAATAATAGTTTTAGGCTGAAACGATTCCTTATCATTTTGAATAATTTTGTAGGAATACTGGAGTTTTGGTCCATTTATCGATACATACAATAACTGATCAATCAGTTTAAAGTTAATCGTGTACTTGTGGTCGTTTGGATTTGTAACAACAAAATCCATATTATTGTTTGAATTAACGTTTGCTTCAAATCCAAGTTCAGCATAATCAGGTAATTCTCTGCTTATGTGCCGCTCAGTTATATAAAAATTGGTGGGAATAATAGATTTATAGATAGCTGTTGCAATTTTGCTTAACGTTCTATTTGAATAGGATTGTAAACTATTGTCATCTAAAAGTCCCACTAATGAAAAGGATGATTGCGGTCCAATTTCTAAAGAAGGAAATTGTTTTACCCAATTGGTTAATTCTGGGTTATTTTCATTTATGGAAATACTCGACTCGGATATGACAGCAATAGTTTGGTTCATTTCCTGTTGTTCCTTTAGTCCTGATTGATCAACAGGACTAATTTTTTTATTTTCTTCAACCTGTTTTTTATTCGAATATACCTGTTCAAAAGCATTTGCCCCAAAATGAGAAAAACTAAAAATAAAACCGGTACATACAATAAGAGCCATAAAAAGTTTAATGCCTTGAGGATTTCTCATGCTGAGCTTCCTCCTTCAATCAAGCTTGGACATTCATTGATAGTTCAACCAAAACACTTGGACCTTCTTCTTGTGCTTTAATAATATCTTCTGTAGTCAGTTCAGTACCTTCTGTAAAAAGAATAGTTCCTTTTGTATCTAGAATGTCTTTAAGAAGCTTCTTACCCTTTAAAATTTCTATTTGCTTCTCTTTAAGGGCAGCCATGTCCATGCTATCATCTACTAGCTCAATGGAAGAATTAGTATCCCCTAATAATTCATTTACTAAATCATTATCGAAATGGTTCTCTTTTTCTTCAATTTCAGGAGTTTGTTTCCTAAATTCAGGATCTAACTCATCAGCAGTTTCAAGAAAATGATTACCTGAATCTTCCTTCACAATAATAATATCCTTTCCATACGTTAGGACAAATTCGGAAAGAAGGGCCACATTATTACCGGCAATCTTTAGTTCCATACCAAGGATATGTCCAGTATTTTCATCTACAAAAAACTCGGTTACTTCCCCAAGAAGCTCCCCTTTTCTGGTCATGACCTTCGTATTAGAAATTTTAATCTTTTTATTAACTAGCTGGTTTGTGATAGGAATTTCATTCAAATCGATAATGGCATTTTCACTATCAACAGTAACTGCATATTCACCAATTCCAATTACCTTCTTAAAGGGAATCGCTTTGATGCTAACCTGCCAATCTTCGTTATCTATAGTTAAAAAATCGATTGAACCTTTGTCAGGGTTAATCACTAGTGATTTTACCTTTCCGACTTGTATACCATCTGAAATACTAATAATTGGTAACCCTGTTATTTGAGAACTATTTTTCATTTTTTTCACCCACACCTAGTAGTTTAATTTTCATTTTTTAATTATAGATTAAAGTTACACTAATTTATAACAAATTTCGCTATATTTTCACACAAAACGATTTAAAAAATTGTATTTCTTGTAACAACATGGGGTAAGTTGTAACTTTTTCCTCTATTTCATTTAAAAAAGGAAGTAATTTGTCATATTGTTTTTCCGAAATGTAATGTTGGATTAAAAGAATAGCAAATGTATAATATTCATTCGTTGGCAATTCTGGATGTAAATATTCTCTAATCATTTGCTCATATTTCTTTGAGTCAATCAGTTTTCTTGTTATTTGAATCTGAGTTACCATCGTGTTAAATAAAAGTTTATGAAGTGCTTCATTTTCAATATTGTTTGTCAATTGGTTGTTGTTATCTATTTCACTAGAGACAGCCACTTCCTCATATACAGGAGATGAAGGATAGTCCACAACAGAAATATTCTGTTTTTCTTCCAATTCTAGAACAACTTCACTTTCTAGCATCTCCTCGAATCCAATCTTGTCTTCAATTAGTTGATCCTCGTCCAATTCTAAATTATCTGCTTCATATTGTTTCGAGTTGACTGGTAAATCAAGCTCTTCAACATCATGGCTCTCAATTGAATCTAGATGATCCTCTTGGAGTATAATGCTATCATCCAAAATTAGCTGCTCTAATTCAGCCAGATAATGTCCCTCTTGTATTTGTAAGTCGTTTTTAGGCTCAATTAAATCATTATCATCATTACTTTTCTCTATACTAATGGGATTTATTTCAGCAATGAATGAATCTTCAAGATCATCTTCCGGTACGATCATTTCTTCCATTTCTGTTAAATCATCTTTGAGGTGATGGGAATCGTTGATTGATTCCGATAGCAGTAAAGATAATTCCTCCTCATTCACTTCTAAAGGTTCCATTTGAATCGGAATGTCTTCAGATAATTGATCCTGTTGTGGTTCTATTCTATTCTCCCATTCGCTTTCTATCGGTGAATTTTCATCGTTGTTCATGAAAATCATAGCCCCCACCCTTTTATACCCCAACAATGTAGTAAGTACTATGAGGAGAAATAAAATAAGGACTGTTTGCCATACAGCAAAGACTGATCCGCTTAGAATACCTAATAAGGCAAGAACAAATGATGTTCCAAGGATGAACATTTTCCCTTTCGTTGTGAAGCCTAATGGTAAAAAGTATAATATCGGTGCTACAACGATTACCGATAGACATACAAAAATAATTGAGTTCATTCATTCACCCCATAATAACTAGTATAAAAGAATTACATAAAACAACAATAATTTATTTTTTCCATTATTTTTTGTGTTTTTTCGACTAAGCACGACATTTATACACTCTAAAGTATTGTATAATAATAATGGGTATTTTGAAAGGAGGGAGATAATATGAATCTAAAAAAAATTATTTCTAGTAATAATGGCCTATCGTTGATTGAAGTCTTAGTTTCACTTACCATTTTAGGAATCATCTCCATAGGTATTATGAACTTTTTCTCCCAAGCTTACTCTTTTACAAGTTCCAATCAAAATAAAACCAACGCCATAAATGTAGCGCGCAATGCCATGATGTATATGGAAAAACAAAGTTTCATTGAGATAAAAGATGAATTTGATCGTAACTCTTCCAAAGAAATCTCCCTATTTATTTGCGAGGATCAATATAAAATGTTCTGGGAGGGTGATACAGTTGACCCAATTTGCACTCCCATCCTAGTCAATGGGGTCGAGTACTCTGTCTCCATTCATGCCGATAATACTGAGGAAGATAAATCATATATTCTTCCCATAACAGTCAGGGTAGAATGGACTAAACGTAAAAAAAGCGATTTTACCGAACTTGAGGGAGTTATTAAAAGTGAAGATATTCGATGAAAAAGGAGTAACTTTAATTGAACTATTAGCAACGCTTACGGTACTAATGGTTGTATTACCTGTTATATATGGTGTTTTTTCCTCGGGATTGAAGCTCTATAATAAAATTCAAATTGAAGGTCAGCTACGAGACGATGCGGATTACGCTGTAACAATGGTCATGAATACCTTTTACTCTTACCCCTTCGATGAAGTTACGGGGTGTGGCGATAATTGCATTGCATTAATAAACAATAAGGCAACAACGGTTAAAAGGGAGGAAAAAAACTTTTATACCGTAAAAAAGGATCAAGTTCTTACTGAACAAACCTCTATTAAAATTCAATTTCCTGATAATGATGAAAACGGGGAAATTAAAATCGATGGTAAAAAGTTGGATGTTACCTCAAATTTTGATCATTCAACTATTTCTTATACTTGTCAAAATAACCAAGTATCTTGCGAGGGTGGAAAAGACGGGATGATTCATATTGATTTACAACTCAATCATGATCGATTAGAGAAGCCCTTTCATCTTCAAAGCCAATTCGGGTTTTAGGGAGTGAACTTTCGTTGATTAATAACCAAAAAGGAAATGCGCTAATTACTGTCATGCTTATTTCGTTAGTATTTACCGCTCTCGGGTTGGCGATTGTTTCTTCTTCCATTAGCGGAACAAAACGCCTAGAAAATCGAAAAACAGATATTAACTTATCTTACAATTCTGTCAAGGTCGTCGAGGAAATCACAACAAATATCACTAAATCATTAGATTCTATTAATCTAAAAAGCTTTATGGATAAATCTTCGGGAGAACTGACCATTTATTCTTCCTTCGGGCCGGCACTTGAGAATATGCTGCATGATTCCTTAAATACGATTTCTGAAAACGATAGAGAAAAGATTGAATGTCTGAGCATTGTTGATGAGAGCGGTGATACTGTCAAAGAGGTTGCTTCATCAAACATTTGTATCAACGATTTATCTGGGTTTAAACCCTATCATATTAAAACGGATCAAGATTTTACCCGTGTATTTGAAATTGTCCTTATCACCAAAAATCCCAATCAACAGCAAGGGAAAATAAATAGAACGATTCGAAAACGAATCATTCTTTCACCACTTCCAAGCTTTTTGAAATACGCAGTGGGTTCTACTTCAACAGATGAGGATTCTGGGCTATTTTTAAACGGCTCTCCAAACCTTAATGGAAATGTTTATGGCAATAAATTAACAATTAATGAAGATGCAAAATACCAGCTTAGAGATACTAGTTGGAAAACAAAAGAAACACCCATGCCATCAATCGTTGGCGATCTCTATAGTAGTACGGCAAATCTACTGCCAGTAATTAAGAATGAAAATAACTTTTATAAAAAAGATGTCCCCGCCCTTAAACATGATAGCCAATTTGTTGATATCAATTTTGCCGAATCGTTTAAAGAGCAAACCAATAAAATCAGCGCAAAGACTGGAATTTTACCTCCTAGTTCCGCGATTGGAAGTACGTTTAAAGAGGAACTTATTAATAATATTAAAGCGCAAAAGTTTTCCAATACACCTGGGATGACTGAAATTAACAAGGAGGACGTCATCAATAAACCATTATCGATTGTCGAAAAAGGGGAAAATACCCTAATCGACAGCTATATGATTGAGAGCGGGACTGACCCAATCAACTACCCTGATTCCGTTACAATTAATGGCGATTTGGTCGTTATGAGCAGCGGAAATTCAATTAATTTTGGTGATGACCTGGTAGTCGACGGTGATCTTTACGTTGTTAGTTATAAAAATATATCATTGAATAATATATTTGTTACTGGTGATATTCACCTAATAAATTTTGACGGAAAATTACTAGTCAACGATACGATTATTTGTGGCGGCACTCTAGCTGTGGAATCCAATGCTGCAAATCAAACAAGTAATGGTATCGAGCTAAATGGCGATATTATTACCGGGGGAAATTTATCACTATATCCCATTGATACCACTATTAAGGTTAACAAAAACATTGTGGTTAACGGGGCCTTTACCATTTTAGGAAATGATGAATTAGCTCAAGAAACTAAAGCATCAAATGAAAATGATGAGGTAATCTTTTCCTCTGTTGTGTATGTCGGGGGGACAACTTCCATTTCAAATGTAAATATTCTGGGGGCCGAAAACAGAGAGTTAATTCTCTTAGGGAATAAAGATTTGATGATAACAAGGATAAATGAATTTCAAAATTTTGATCCTTTAGCTGAAAATAACAAAGAATATATACCGGAACTAGACAACACCATTAAACCATTAAAAGCCTTTTTCTATACGGAAGCAAATGCAGAGCTCTATGGGGTCGGCTCTCTTTTCTATATCGATGGCGGGTTATTTGCAAAGAAAAGGTTAGAGATTAATGCCATCCGGGGTGAGGTAAAAAATATCAATGACCTTCCATCAAGATTATTCCAAGAGGATAAACTTTCTCGATTCATTGTTCATTTTAATGATGAAGTTTTATTGCAAAAAATTGATGCCCTTCCAATTGTTGAACACCTGCAAATCTATTCTGATGAGCTTATTATTGAATAAAAAAACTCGTTTCCGTTTGGAAACGAGTTTTTTCCTTTACCAGCGGCCTTCTCCGGTAGTCCCATTATCAGTATTTGCACTATCCTCATTGGTTACTTCAAATAGCGCTGAATCCTTTGGTTTACTTCCGTCCTTCTGTTCTTCTGCTGTTGCTTTAACAGTCGAATACCCAATATTTTTCCCAATAATATACCACTTTCCATTTTCATTCTTTACTTCCACTTTATCCAAAAATGAAGTTGTAACAGAACTAATAGTTTTTTTAGTAGCATTGGTTGGATTAAAAATTAGCAGATTATCAATAGCAATCTTTTCACCAGGTTGAATTTTAAATACTGCCTTTTTAAATTTTACTTCTTTTAATGGAATATATGGATCTGTTACATACACCGGCACCCGAACACTTAGATCCGATCCGTCTTTAGTTTTTATTAATAAGTCAGTATCACCTTCAGATACACCTAAAACTCTATTCTCACCTGTTAATACAGCAATATCAGGTTTAATGATCGTTATTTCTAGGTTTTTATTCGTGGCATCAATGGGTAGCAGGTTGACTGTGAATGGAATCGAACTACCTACTTCCACTTCAATTGATGCGGGATCAACCTTGATGGAAGTTATCTTTCTTTGTATCGTGATGATTTTTTCAACAATAAGATCATCTAAGGCAAATCCACCTACTGCTTTTATTTTTACTGTATTCATTCCAGTAGTTCTTAGCGGGATAGAATCACTTGCATTAAATTCAGTCCAAGTTGGATTCTGTGGATTACTGAAATAATAATATTTCACATCTTTCCCAGCTACCGTTTTCGATAATTTTACATCTACAAACTCATTTGTTACGGCACCACTACTATAAGAATTACCGGATTCCTTACCTATCAATTCAAAATCAGGAACAAGGTAGACAAGTACTTTTTCACCATCGTAGTAAGTAACCTCTATTGTTTTATTTAATGAACCATTTACAAAAGTCATATCTTTGATTGGTTTATTCTTTAGGCTATAGTCATTTGGGAACTCCGTTTGCGATATGATATTCTTCGTATTATCATTCATTTTCGTAATGATCCCTAATGCATCTCCATCATATACATTACTAGGAAATTCATTCAGTCTAACCTTCATATTTATAATCTGGTTAGATGCCGGGATAGTTGTCTCCTGACTCTGTGTAAAGCGACTATCCTTGTACTGTAAAATAGCTGTAGGCATCTTGGTATTACTTAATGCCCAGTCAGCTTGTAATTTTAATGAAGTTGTGACCTGACTAGGTGTAAATATCCCACTTTTATAATTAACCGTCTGGGCTAGGTCAATTTGAGCTGCAGGTTTCCCATTATAGGTGATCGAATTGACCCCTGCTGTAGGATAGATTGATACGCCATCAGGCAGTGGCTGTATCAATTTTAAATTACTTAACAAACCAGATACTTGATTATTTACAAGTCCGTAAGGCGACAAAGAATATGAAACAGTAAATTGATTTGTTGTCTGACTTACATTTGATACTTTAATTAAATTATCTACCGTATTGGATACCCCTGATAAGTTCATGGCACCTTTAAAACTGGACGGTGCATCCGCTTTAACATCAATTGAAACTGGTTCATGTGATAACGGAATCGTTTGCCCATTTAAATTTTTATATGTTAATTTTATATTATCAAATGTGTATGTGGTAATATCCGTGAAGCTAAAAGGTAAACTTACATCAATTGGTTGATTAACTGATTGTCCAATCGGAAAGCTAAAATTAGCTTTTAAAATTACCACATTCCCCTCTAACCTGGCATCAGATCCTTCTAACAGATTTACCTTCCCATTAAACTTGCTAAGATCAATTTTCACCTCTGCATCTATTGCAGGTGTAGCTATGTCTTTTGAAATATCCTGAAAAATACTTGATATATTGTCTTGGTTTGCTTGGCGGGCTGTTACACCTGTCTTGGATGAAAGCTCACGTAAATAAGACATATCGACCTCAGAATCACTTCCAAATCCAATAGAAAACAGTTTAATATTCTTCTCAGCCAGCTTGTTTGCCATTGAAATTCCATGATTTTTAATACTGTTTATAGCTTGGGTATTGCTTATATTTTTACTCGTCTTTGTACCATTAATCTCATAATAGACTTTATTACTCATATTAGACCCGGTCCCATACATTTCATAATGGACAGGAATATTTTCCGTCACTTGCTTGGTTTCATAGACTGGTTCATCCTTGCAAATAAACCAAAAACACGATTCTTTAGTCCCGGTCTGCACTTTTTTAGTATACGTGATTGGTTCATTATAAATAGAAAATGTTGGCTCTCCGTCGGTCATGAAAATAATATATTTATTATTTTGTGACCCATCTAATAGATTAATAGCTTTCTCAAAAGATTGGGTGTAATTAGTCCCACCCTCTGCTTTAAGATCCTTCACGGTTTGATTGATTAAATCTAAACCCGCATTTACAGTTGTTGGGGAAAAATTAACTACTTGTTCTACATCAGAACTAAAAGAAATAAAAGAAAAACGATCACGTGGTCCTGCATTTTTCTTAAAGAAACTAACAGCCTCAGTCATCGCATCCTTTGCACTTTGAAATTTCTTCGGATTCTTTCCCGACTCATTCATAGAACCTGATTTATCAAAGATAAAAACAACATCAATAGGATCACGGTTAGCACTGGTTGATACTCCCGATGGCATCAAGTGTACATTGAGACTTCCTTGAGCGTTCTCTCCTTGAGGCTTTACAATCACACTTTGGGATGGACTTACACTGAAGTCGACCTTTGGTGCACTATCAGCTGAGACCGAATTTCCCATTCCTAATAAAATAAAAAATATAATAATACCGAACATTACTGATATTTTCCTCATGGTAAATGATGCCTCCTTTCTTTCTCCTATATTTATATAAACTGATACTTTTTGCCTATTATATTACTATTAGTATATCAAATCCCCTAAATGCACAAAATACTTTTTTTGTAGCAATTTGGATTTATTTTTATTAATACGTCGAAAAATAAACTTACTATTACAAAAAAACGGCCAATTCGTGAGAATCGGCCTTCTTTTCTATTTCAGGGTATTTAAATGTAAAAATCTTTATCCATTTCATCATCACCCTGTTAACAAGATGAATACTCCGCCACCCGATTCCTTCCTGCTCGCTTTGCCCCGACATAAAGGGCCCTGTCGGCATGTCGAATCAAGGCAAGGGCGTCCTCGGCATTTTCTGGTGCTGTTGCAACACCAATAGAAACGGTTATCTTCACCTGCTGCTGTTTCTGATCCATGGATTGTTGCAGGGTGAATGGCCAGTTGGCAATCGACTGTCTGATCAGTTCAGCCATTTGGAGGGCATCCTCTTTTGTTACGTCAGGCAGGAGAACAACGAATTCTTCACCGCCATATCGGGCAACTGTGCCGCGATTGGCTATTAACTTATCGAGCCTGTTTGCAAGTTCACAAAGAATTTCATTTCCGCTTTGATGACCATACGTATCATTAATTTGTTTAAAGTGATCAATATCAAGAATAATCAAGGACAACATGTTCCGCTCGAAAGTAGTCAGTCTTTCAAATTCCTCGTTTAACACCTTTTCAAAATATCGATAGTTATAAAGTTTTGTTAAAGCACAGCGCTCACTTTGCATTTTCGTTCGTTCATAATGCTTGGCATTTTCCATGGCCACCGCAAAGTATGAACATAAAATATCAACAATCATGAGTTGATATTTCTCATATGCTCGTTTTCGTTTCGAAGCGAGTAACAGCACCCCAATAACGTTCTTACTTTTTACGATTGGAACACATAAAATACTTTCTACGTCGCCAGGGATGTAATTCATCGGGATCCCACGCCATTGCATTCTTGCAGTATAAAATACTGCTTTTTGTTTAGACCAGGTTGTACCAACTATGCCATCGTCTTTTTTAAATGCTGGCAGTTCATTTATGCTAACCTCACCGGCTTCTATATGACGGATTAATTTCAGCTCATTATCACTCACTTCTAGTATATAGGCATAATCAACCGGGAGCATTTCACAAAGTTTTTGGATAAAGAGGTTAACGACATCATCAACCTGCAAACGTTCGGCCATCTGATGACCAATTTCAGCTGCCTTTTGTAAATATTCATTTATTTTTTCACTCGAATAATAGAGGTTAAAAATGATCGACAGGCTTACAAATGGAACACCGACAAATATAATGGCCAATAATCCCACTTGGTTATAAAGAATATATAATACAAAACCAATTGGAAAAGTAATTAACGTAGTAATAGTTTCGACAAAAAAGTCCTTCCCAAAATACGGCTCTTTACTCTTATAAATAACATAAAGGTTAAAGGATATGATGATTTGATTTAAGGAATAATATAATACAATGTATATGACTGCAAGCCAAAGTGAATGGGGAACTCCAGATAGATTAGGGCGGACCTGACCGCCGAGTAAATAATAGATTAACCCGCTAAAAAAAGAAACGAGAAAGAACATAATCAGATTAAGCGGCAAACGGAATAGCTGCCCTTTTTGAAGAACCTTTAACTTAAGTAGTAAGGCAATGACTGCAAACTGGGCATAAAGAATTTCAACAAATAACCCAAATCGTAAAAATGTTGCAAGGGCCACCCATTGGATTACAAATATAAACACATCATTGATAACAATTGGCATAACCGCGACGACAGTTGTGAGCAGTAGAAATGCCAACAAGTCGACCCAATTATCAGATAGATGAGGAGGGTATGTTTTATAGGTAAACCACAATCCTGCTGGAACCATTAAAAACCAAATTAGAAAAGCAATTTTTTTCACCGTAGGGTTTACCTTCATCATAATCCTCCTTCCCCATTATTTTTAATTCAAAGTAAGTTTATCAAATAATAGTACGCTTGTCACAATGAAATTGCATTATTTTTCAAATATTTGCTTAAATATGGTTTTGCTTCAGAAATAAAATAAAGAGAACCTGTGATGACAAGGATATCGGAAGCTTCTAGATCCTGAATTTCTTCAAGAAGAAAGGATTGCCAGTTATCCACTGCTAGTTTGTTTTCGGAACCGCTAAGCTTAAGCAACTCCTCTGCACTAGCCGCACGCGAAAATTCAAAGCTGACAAAAGTAATCTGGTTCGCAATTTGATCAAGCTTGCTAATCATTTCATCTAGTTTTTTATCCTTTAGAGCAGCAAATACAATTTTGATAAACCGATCACTGTAGCGTGATGATAGTTCCTTGGTTAATGCCGTTATTCCTTCGTCATTATGGGCACCATCAATAATGACGAGCGGATTTTCTGATAGAACTTCAAATCTTCCAGGCCAATAGGCTTGTTTTAATCCTGCTCGAATGGATTGCTCCGTGACCGCGAAATAGCCCTTCTCATTCAAATACTGAGCAGATAAAACGGCCAGAGCTGCATTTTCGGTTTGATGCTGACCAATCATACTGATCTCAAGTTGTTTTAGGGGTTGCGGCTGTGTTTCTAGGGTGAACTGCTCACCTCTAGCAAGCGATTCATGTCCACTTAATGTAAATTCATGATTTAATCTAGTAATTGGTGCTGACTTTTTATCGGCTTGCTCCTCAATTACCTTTAGAGCTTCCAAGTGTTTGACCGCTGTATAAATGGGGGTTTTCTCTTTAATAATTCCAGCTTTTTCAAAGGCAATTTTCTCATAGGTGTTTCCTAGAATGTTGGTATGGTCGAGTCCAATATTTGTAATGATAGAGACGAGTGGCTGAATAATATTTGTCGAATCAAATCGTCCGCCAAGACCTACTTCAAAAATGACAATATCCACCTTTTTTATCATCGCAAAAAAATAGAATGCCATGGCGGTAATGACTTCGAACTCGGTTGGGCCCCCCAATTCGGTTTCCTCTAATTCATCCGCCAACGGACGAATGACATTTGCTAGCTGCAATAATTCCTCATCACTAATCGGATTCCCGTTGACACTAATCCGCTCATTAAACTGTTCTATATATGGTGAAGTAAATGTACCGACTGTATATCCCCCTGCTTGGAGGATGGACCGTAAAAAGGTGACAGTTGAGCCTTTGCCATTTGTTCCGCCAATATGGACCGCTTTGATTTTATTTTCAGGATTGTCTAGCCGCTCCATCATCCGCTCCATTCGTTTTAAACCAGGTTTAATGCCTAATCGTAGCCTTGCATGGATCCAGTCTAGGGCTTCTTGATATGTAGTAAACATTTTTGTAACACCCCTTTTTAATATAAGTAAGACGAATCCATTGCTGAATTCGCCTCTTACTGCTTATTATCCTCTTAATTCTTTAATTCGAGCCTCGACAATGCTTCTCTTTTCGAGATAATCCTGCTCTTTGGCACGTTCTTCGGCAACCACACTGTCAGGTGCTTTTTTCATGAAGCCTTCATTGCTTAATTTCTTTTGAACTCTGTCTACCTCTTTATTTAATTTATCATATTCTTTTTCAAGACGGGCAATTTCTTCATCGATATTAATTAATCCTTCAAGCGGCAAGATGATTTCTAAGCCTGTCACTACAGCGGTCATTGCTTTTTCAGGTGCCTCAATATCTACACCCATTTGCAATTCCTCCGGATTACAGAAGCGTTCAATATAGCTGCGATTGTTTTCAATAGCTTTTAGAACGGCTTCATCCTTCGCCTTAACTAACATTTTGATTTTCTTGCTCATTGGCGTATTTACCTCTGCACGGATATTGCGTACAGCGCGAATCATTTCCATGAGAAGCTTCATTTCCCCGGCTGCCTGGTCATTGGATAGTTCTGGATTTACTACCGGCCATGCAGCAGTTGTAATCGACTCACCCTTGTGAGGAAGATTCTGCCAAATTTCCTCGGTAATGAATGGCATGAACGGATGCAGCAAGCGCATGGTGTTATCTAAAACATGGGCTAGAATAGAACGGGTTGTTTTCTTCGCTGCTTCATCTTCACCGTACAGCGGAAGCTTCGCCATTTCGATATACCAATCACAGAAGTCATCCCAGATAAAGTTATATAAGGCACGACCCACTTCACCAAATTCATAACGCTCTGAAAGTTTTGTCACGTGCTCAATCGTTTCGTTTAAGCGAGTTAAAATCCACTTATCCGCAACAGACTTTTCACCGCTAAAATCAATTTCATCATATGTCATGCCATCCATATTCATTAACGCGAAACGGGAAGCATTCCAAATCTTATTAGCGAAGTTCCAAGTTGATTCTACTTTTTCAAAACTAAAGCGTAAATCCTGGCCTGGTGAGCTTCCGGTTGATAGGAAGTATCTTAGGGCATCGGCACCATATTTTTCGATGACATCCATTGGGTCAACACCATTTCCAAGTGATTTACTCATCTTACGTCCTTGTTCATCACGAACGAGACCGTGAATCAGAACATCTTTGAATGGACGGTCGCCAGTAAATTCAATACTTTGGAAAATCATTCGTGATACCCAGAAAAAGATGATATCGTAACCTGTTACCAATGCGTCTGTAGGAAAATAACGTTTGTAATCAGCCGCTTCTTGATTTGGCCAACCCATTGTTGAAAAAGGCCATAACGCTGAGCTGAACCATGTATCTAAAACATCATTGTCCTGGTTCCAATTTTCTTCATCGGCTGGTGCTTCAAGGCCAACATAAACTTCTCCCGTTTCCTTGTGGTACCAAGCAGGAATCCGGTGACCCCACCAAAGCTGTCTAGAAATACACCAGTCACGGATATTTTCCATCCACCGTAAATACGTTTTTTCAAAACGGTCCGGAACAAAGTTTACTTTATTTTCTTTGTCTTGCAAGGCAATCGCTTCATCTGCAAGTGGCTGCATTTTTACAAACCATTGTGTTGAAAGGTATGGCTCAACAACCGCACCACTGCGTTCAGAGTGGCCAACAGAATGCAAATGATCTTCTATTTTGAAAAGAACACCTAGTTCTTGAAGGTCTTTAACGATTTGCTTACGACATGCAAAACGGTCTAGCCCTTGATATTTACCTGCCTTAGCATTCATCGAGCCGTCCTCGTTCATGACAAGTACACGCTCAAGATTATGGCGGTTACCGACTTCAAAGTCATTCGGGTCGTGTGCAGGCGTAATTTTTACGGCACCTGAGCCAAAATCCATATCCACATAATCGTCGCCCACGATTGGGATTTCGCGGCCAACGATTGGCAGAATGACTGTTTTTCCGATGAGGTGCTTGTAACGGTCATCTTCCGGATGTACCGCAACAGCCGTATCACCAAGCATTGTTTCCGGACGAGTGGTTGCAATTTCAATGTGGCCGGTGCCATCTGCCAATGGGTATCTTAGGTGATAAAAGGCACCTTGAACATCCTTGTAAATGACTTCAATATCAGATATAGCTGTTTTTGTCGACGGATCCCAGTTAATAATATACTCCCCGCGGTAGATAAGGCCTTTTTTATAAAGGGTGACGAATACTTCCTTAACAGCGTCTGATAAGCCTTCGTCAAGGGTAAAACGCTCGCGGCTGTAATCAAGACCGAGACCTAGCTTTGACCATTGCTGACGGATGTGGGATGCATATTCTTCCTTCCACTTCCATGTTTCCTCAACGAATTTTTCACGACCTAAATCGTAACGACTTTTGCCTTCGCTGCGAAGCTTTTCTTCAACCTTTGCTTGTGTAGCAATTCCGGCGTGATCCATTCCTGGAAGCCATAGTACATCATAGCCTTGCATCCGTTTCATGCGCGTTAGGATATCTTGAAGTGTTGTATCCCATGCATGGCCAAGATGCAGTTTACCGGTAACATTTGGCGGTGGGATTACAATTGTATATGGCTCTTTGCCTTCATCATCTTTTGCTTCGAAAAACTTACCTTGTAACCACCAGTCATAACGACCCTTTTCAATCGATTGCGGATCGTATTTGGTCGGCATGGTTAATTCTTTTGTTTCCATTTAAAATTCCTCCTTCAAACATAAAAACCCCATTCGTCATAAAAGGACGAATGGAGTTTGCTTCGCGGTACCACCTTTTTTCCAATCAAAAAACATGATTGGCTCTTAAATCAGATAACGGATTTCATCCGTCCTCAACTACTGGGGCAAATTTTGGCCTGTTCGCAGAAGAAGCTCATGGGCGACATTCCGACTTTCCTCTTAAGAAATCTCTCAGCAACTGATTTCCCTCTCTTGAAGCAGGATGGTATCGTACTCTTCCCTGTCTTTGCTTTTGTTTTTAAATTATATTGTTATACTACCCAAAAAAGGGGATTCACGTCAATCATGATCGCCAAATTTTTTATAATTTATACTATATGCATATTTACAGGGAACAAACTGGGTGATTTGAATATACTTAAGTAATGTCATATTTTTAGGGGAGGTCACAGTGAAGAGAAATTTTAACAACTACAAACACCGTCCCTGGTTCAGAACCTTTCGGAGGTTCTGCGGACAATTAATAGTACCGTTTGTGATTTTTCAATTCATTCGAACGATTTTTCTACCGACCGTCTTTGATGTATTATTGTTATCGTTTTTTATTGTTATTGCGATTTCAATCTATTTTGATATTATGTAAGGAGCCCTTAAAGCAGGTGACTACTGCGGCTGGGCTCCTTCTTTTGCCTGCTTCTGCTGGTTTTCGATTTCCGTCATCCTCATCACGATATACTCAGAATTTTTCAAATGCCAATAACGGTGCTGCAGCTGGCGTACAAATTTCATTTCATTCTTTGGTCGCGGTTTGCGATAATAGCTTTCAGCCACTTGCATGATGGGAATAGGCAGTGCTAAATAGCTGTTAAATAATAATTTCTCATCCTCTTTATAAGGAAAGTATTTAAAATAATGGTATACCCAATCAAGGGCGGTATCATTCCGTTTTGGACTGGTATTTAGGGCCCGTGATAAAAAGGGAAGGAGATCATGAATCGGTGAGCCGTACCGGGCATTTTCAAAATTAATGAAAAAGCCATACCCCCGATCATCATAGAGAAAATGCTCCGATGACAATTTTCCGTGCGTAATCACCATCCGAGCCTTGTCATTTTCTTTTGTGGTCTCATACCATTCTTCAAATTTTGTTTTTGAAAAACGCAATGCCTGGCTTATTTCGTTGTAATATAAGCAGTATAGCAATTCAAACGGTGACATATATGTTCTTTTCTCACATTCATCCATGAAGCCGTCAAGAAATTCTTGATGTTTTTCTAGCTGTTGAATCGTTTTTTCATAATGCTCTGTTCGTTCTTCTTGGCCGACCGTGATTTCTTTAGCCGACAAGGTATGAAGCCTTGCTAATTCTCGAAAAAGCTGCTGGCTTTTGTGTTCTCGATCTTCCTTCTGATCGTTCGGCATCCACGGCATAAGATAATAAAGATTGTTTTCATGTAAAACCGCATACCTACCATCCATCGTCGGGTAAATCGGGACAATCCTGTTAAACCCCTTTTGGTATAGAAGGTGAACATGACGGATAAAATCCGTCCCGGTATTGGGGGAGATTTTTTTTAATGCAAAGGTTCCTTTGTTCGAGTAAATCTTTTGGACAATGCCGTAATCCTCAACAAAATAAGGCTCGACAAGGTAATTTTTTAATATGGGTGAAACAGATTCTAACCGGTTCGAGTCACTCATGTGATTTCAACTCTTTTCTTAGCAGAAAGGGATTCTTTTAAAAGAAGAGCAGGTTCAAAATCACCTGCTCACCTTATCGTCATTCGATTACTTTTTCGCAAGGGCCCCGGGGATATATAATACTTGACCTTCGTAGACGTCTTGATTCAGTTCCAGATTGTTGATGCGAAGGAGGTTCTGAACCGTAACATCATAGCGGTCGGCCAGAGTATCGACCGTGTCCCCCTTTTGCACGATACATACCTTTAATTTTGTTTGGCCTGTATTTTCGTCCTTCCTTGCAAAAAACTCTGTTAGTGTCATCTTCTTCTTTTTACCGGAAAGCTTTTTCTTTACCTTTTTGATCATATCTTCCGAAGAGGACGAGGAAGAACTTTCTTCTTCAACCTTATGTTTTTTTCCATAATGATGATGTTCCTCCGGCTCAACTTCCACCACAACTTCTTCCTCAACTATTTCCAGTTCAGGTTCTTTCCTGCCCTCACTCCTCGCTTCTTGGAGGTTCCAGACAGGCTCATAAACTTCTTCTTCCTCTTCTTCATCAAATTCTACCTGGGGCTGGTAGTTGAAAGTCGGGAATTTCGGCAACACTTCAACAGGTTCTTCTTCTTCCTGCTGTTTTCTTGCTTCCGCTTCAAATAAAAAGTTTTCTTGGAAAGTGCTTTGAACAACTGGCTGTTCCACTTCTACTTCCTCTTCGTGTTCAGTATTGGAGCGGTGAAGCACTTCATATTCCGGTTCTTCTTCCTGTTGCTGTTGTTGTTCTTGTCCGTACAGACCACTGATGGTCAGTTCAGCTGACAACTTCAAGCAACTTCGTTCAGGTAAGGAATAATCAAATGATTCTACAAGGACGTCGATATCATAAATGCTTTGAATCCGATTATTCGGAATCGTGATATCGACAGGGAATCGATGGGAAAATTCACAGCTTCCCTCTTCTTCGCGTTCTGCTACCCTCTCGACAAATTTCTGTGAGGTAAATCCTTCATCTTCGCTTACATCGCTAGCTTCGTAACTTTTATATTCGCCGGTGAGTTCCAGCGAACCTCGTATGGTTACGTACTGATCGTTTTCCTGGATGGTGATGTCGGGGTCTAGGGAAATCGAAATAAGCTCTTCGACTTCCTGTCCTTTTCTAAACCACAGCGACTCCTCCAAGGAAAATCGCAGGCACGATTGATTCTCCTGGGACAAAGCGACTCCTCCTTTCGTATCCTTTACGCAAAATCACTATGTCACTTACACTCTATGAAGTAAGTTTTTTATTTATGATAAAAAACAAAAAGGTTGGGGAGAAAAGAATTGTTTTGGGGGCTTCTAACCAAACAAAAAACACCCACTAAAATTGAAGTGCCCCCTGTCAAGTAGACAGTGGAAATAATAAAAAGGTGCTTAAACGGCTTTAGCTCTATATTCCATAGGGCTGAGGCCGTTTAGTCGTTTTTGATATCTATCATGATTATAGAAATGTA
>NZ_JAANMZ010000030.1 GCF_011250555.1 Bacillus sp. MM2020_4
TATATTATAGTCTATTATTTATCATCCACCCTAATTAATTTCTACAATTCTAAAAATTACAGCTGGCATAAAACGAGGCGTAAGAAGGAAAGCCAAATCTCAAATAGAAAACAACGGAAAGGTCTTCATCATGTTAATGAAGACCAAATTGCTCATCGATTACATGCAAAATGGCCTTCATCCTGTCGATGAAGACCAAAACTCCAAAGGGATTCCCACAAAACGGTCTTCATCGAAGACGTCGCACTTGCGCAATATCCCAATTCACTCATTTCATTCCGCAAGAACCGTCCCCTGCTTCACCATTCCGCTACGCTGCCATCCTTGTGGCGCCAAACTGGATTCTTCCAGTTATGACTGACTTCTGCTTGTTTTCTTACATATTCTTCATTGATTTCAATGCCTAGGCCAGGTCCTTGCGGGATGCTGACATAGCCGTCTTTATAGTCAAATACGGATTTATCGACGATATAATCGAGCAGGTCGCTGCCTTGATTGTAATGGATCCCTAAACTTTGCTCTTGAATAAAGGCATTATGGGCCGTCGCATCTACTTGCAAACAGGCCGCGAGTGCGATTGGACCAAGCGGACAATGCGGTGCAAGCGCGACATCATAGGCTTCAGCCATTGTGGCGATTTTCTTGCATTCGGTAATGCCGCCCGCATGGGATACATCCGGCTGAATGATATCGACATAGCCATTGGCCAGCACCGATTTGAAATCCCAGCGTGAAAACATCCGCTCTCCTGTAGCAATTGGAATCGACGTATGCTGCGCAATTTCTCGTAAGGCTTCATTATTTTCGGCCAGTACCGGCTCTTCGATAAACATCGGGCGGAACTGCTCCAATTCCTTCGCAAGAATCTTAGCCATTGGTTTATGGACGCGGCCATGAAAATCAATCCCAATTCCTACGTATTGCCCAGCCGCCTCCCGAACCGCCGCAATTCGTTCTACTACCTGATCAATCTTTTCATAGGAATCAATATATTGCAGTTCTTCCGTTCCGTTCATTTTGACAGCCGTGAAGCCCGCATCGACGATTTTTTTAGCCGCTTCTCCCACATCAGATGGCCGGTCACCGCCAATCCAAGAATACACTTTAATCGAATCCCGGCAGGCACCACCAAGCAACTGATAGACAGGCGCATGAAAATATTTTCCTTTAATATCCCAAAGGGCCTGGTCGATTCCAGCAATCGCACTCATCAAAATCGGGCCGCCGCGATAAAATCCGGAGCGATATAACATGCTCCAATGATCTTCAATTCGTAAGGGATCCTTACCAATTAAATATTCCATTAATTCTTCCACACAAGCTTTAACCGTCGAAGCCCTTCCTTCAATGACCGGTTCGCCCCAGCCAATGATGCCTTCATCGGTTTCTATTTTTAAAAATAACCAGCGCGGTGGAACCTGGAAAAGCTCATAGCTGCGAATTTTCATCATACGCACTCCCTTTTACATCATTTTTTAAAAATAAATCCTTACAATTGGCTAAAATCTCAGTTGCCCCAAAGACAAGGGAATCCTCCACCTGCTGATCCATCGCTTCCATAATGGCCCAGTTCTTATTCATATACCGTAACAAATGGGTAAAGGCCTTTCGTAAGGGATCTGAACCCCCGACAATCATCCATTCGATTTCATCCATTCCATCCCGCGATTGAGAAAGAGCCTGAAGATCACTATAGATGACCGATCCGGCATAATAATTCGCCCGCTGATTCGCATCCAAATCCGTAAATAAATCCAATAAGCGAATATGATAAAAACTTCTTGTTACGCCATGCTGTTTCGCCGCCTCGAACCCACATTCCAGCATCCTCTGATCAACGCTTTTAATCAGACCTGAACCCAAGGAATTAGAAAGAATGGTTTCCTTCTGGAGGGCACTTAGTGTTTCGCCTCCTAGTGTCGATAGACAATATAACAGATCCCTGCGCTCATCTACGGCAACAAATTTGGTATGTGAACCAGGCAGAACAATCATCCCCTTGCCCGTCACATCAAACTGTTTCAGCAAGCCAAAGGATTCAACTTCCTCGCCGCGCATCACATCAAATTCGTTAATACACGCAACCAAATCCTTCGTATCCGTTGGATCAATCCTATTTTTCATCCCCGGAATAAAGACACAAGGGATATCCAAGAATTCCTCCAGCCGGGTCACTTTTGAGCACTTGGCAAACTCTTCTAATCCCGCAGGACTTGGAATATGCGGGACTTCATAAAGGCCTAAATTGGACGTAATCATTCCTGATGCTGCAATATACGCTATATCCGAAGGGGTTAATTGATGTTTAGCTAAAAGTCGTTCAAGTCCCTGCTTTAATTCGATTTTCAGGTTGTGATTGCTGCCTGAAATAGCTGTGTCCCTTACACCTACTCGTATTTTTTCGGTATCAAGGACCCTACTTGTTGTTTTGTCATATAGTCTTAGTCTGGAGTTAGTCGTTCCAGAATCAATCAGGATTACTTTCACATTCACCACCGCTTTTCTCATCGATTCAATTTGGTGATTGGACTTCATGGACAATCTCTACAAAACGAGCTGCCCGTCTTTCAATTTCTGTAAAATCACCATGTTGTACGAGCTTGTCATCCACAAGCGAACTGCCAATTCCTAAGCAATGCGCCCCTGCCTTTAAAAAAACATTTGCATTCTCTAAAGAGACACCACCAACAGCCATTGTTTCCACAAACGGCAACGGTCCCTTTAGGTCCGTTAAATACTTAGGACCAAGCGGACGAATCGGGAAGATCTTGACCATTTTAGCTCCATATTCATAGGCCGTTAACACCTCTGTCGGGGTCATGACCCCAGGGATAATCGGCACCTGATAGTACCTGGCGGTTTCAATCGTTTCCTTTTTTAAAGTCGGGGTGAGCAGGAAGCTTGCACCTGATGCAATCGCCAGTCTAGCAGACTCCGAATCTAGTACAGTCCCGGCCCCAATCAGCAGTTCAGGAAACTTTTGTTTCATCCGTTCAATTCCGGTAAAAGCTCCGGGGGTATTCAACGTGATTTCTACCGCCCGGATCCCTCCTTGATAAAGACTTCTAACCGTATTTTCTAGCCCCTCAGAAGATTGGCTACGAATAATGGCCACGAGCTTTGCCCTCTTTATTTCCTCTAATGCCGCGGTGCACATTTCACTTCATCTCCCATTGTGGTAGTGATTTAACCTTTTACACTGCCTCCCGTTAATCCCGCAATAATATACTTTTGGGCAAAGAGTGCCAAAATAAGAACCGGTGCGGTGATGATCACGGAAGCAGCCATCAGTCCTCCCCAGTTTATATCTGAGTAGGAAATAAAATTAAAGACGGCAATCGGCAATGTCTTTGTTTTATCACCGGCAAGAATCAAGGAAAACATGAAGTTATTCCAGGAGAAAATAAACGCTAAGATCGATGAGGTCACAATTCCCGGCCCTGATATGGGAAGCATAACTCTTACAAAGGCAGACGGGATGGAACAGCCATCCACTCGAGCGGATTCTTCCAGCTCATGTGGCAGACCTTCAAAAAACGGGATCATGACCCAGATAATAAACGGCATGGTGACAAGCATATGACTAAGAATAAGGGATGTATACGTATCGATTAAGTTCAATTTTGAGAAAATGATAAACCAGGGAATAAGGAAGGAAATACCCGGGACAATCCTGGCAACTAGGATTAACAGCCCAAGCCCCTGCTGCTTGTATTTCGCAATGGCATAGGCGGCGGGTAATCCCAGGATGAGCCCAAAGATCGTCGCTCCAACCCCAACGATAAAGCTGTTCCAAATAAAGGTAAGAAAAGAATATTCATTAAAAACACTTACATAGTTTTTAAAACTTGCCGTAATTTCAAATAGCTTTGATGTATCCAGTATTTGTACTTGCGTTTTAAATGACGCAAGGAGCATCCAGAGGAAAGGGAGCAAAAACAAAAACAGAGATAAGTAGACACCAACATGAGTCAAGATGACTTTAACTGGTTTTGGTTTTTTTCCACTCATAGGTTTACCCCCGCTCTGTTCCGTAAAAGAATCGTAAATATACTAATGGATAGGACAATAATGAAAAATATCATCAGTAAGGCAGATGCCTGACCAATTTTAAAATATTGAAAGCCCAAAACATACCCGTAAATATTAATCGTCTGTGAAGATGTACCTGGTCCGCCTTGTGTGGTCGCATAAATAATATCGAACGTTTTCAAGGCATCAATCATTCTTAGCAGGACAGCCGAATAAAGCGTCGGCTTCAATAAAGGCAGGGTAATCTTTGAAAAAGATTGCCATGTATTGGCGCCATCAATCATCGCTGCCTCATATGGATCCTTTGGCAGTGATACGAGACCCGCCAGCACGATTAACGCAATCATTGGCGTCCATTCCCATACGTCAATAAAAATTAACGAAGGCATAACAAGATTCTGTGACGTTAACCATTCCTGACCTGGGAGTCCTAATTTTTCCAAGAACACATTGGCAATCCCGATATTAGGTTCGTAGATTAGCACCCAGATTAAACCTACTGCAACCGGTGTCGCTACCATTGGCAATAGGAACAATGTTTTGACGAGCCCTTTGCCAACAATATTTTGGTTCATTAAGACGGCTAGTCCCACACCTAACACCGTTTCAACTGCTACCGCTACAATGGTAAAATAAAACATTAGCTTCAATGATTTGATAAAAAGCTCATCATGAAATAAATCGAGGTAATTTTGCAAAGCTACCCATAACGGCGGGGTAATATTCGACATATTCCAGTCATGAAAACTGAGCCAAAAGGTGTATCCAACAGGCATAACCATCATGAGTCCTACAAAGATTACAGCAGGCATGGTAAAAACCCACTTGATGTTGCGATCAATCCAATTTGACATTCTTCTGCTCCTCCTTACTCAATGATACTCGCCTTTTTAAAAAAACGGCCTCCAAGCGAGCATCCAGAAATTCCACCCCAGATTGCTAACCGAAAGCCGTTTCGAATTAGGTGTTATCGGTTTTATTTTTTCTCGCTGTCAAGAATCTTTTGGAATTCTCCATCTGCTTTTTCTGCAGCTGCTTTCACATCTTTTCCTTCAATTCCGGCAAGGATAACATCACCAATCACGTCACGTGCAGCTCCTACATTCACAATAACTGGTCGATCGTAAGGGACACCCTTATCGCCGCCATTCGCTGCAATCGCTTCTGCTAAATCTTTCGGGTATTTCGCTGTTCCTTCTGGAGAGTTCCAGACAGAAATACGTGCACCAGGATTTCCATCCGCTTGCAGCTTTAGAACCATTTCTTTACTTTCTGCCCACTTAATGAATTCCCATGCTGCATCTTTCTTTTCAGAGTTAGCTCCGACTCCAAGCGCCCAAGAAGTAACATTATAAGGCTTCGCTCCGTTTGGACCCGCTGGGAATGGGGCAAAACCAACTTTATCGGCTACCTGTGATTTAGACGCATCCGTCGCGTTAGTAAATAGGGATGAAGCATCTGTATAGAATGCTGCTTTTCCTTGGGTAAACACAGCCATCGCTTCAGGCCAGCTCATGTTTAACGTCCCTTTAGGGCCATATTTATTTAGCATGTTGCCGTAGTAATTAAACGCTTCAAGCGCTTCTGGGGAAGTAATGGTGGACTTGCCATCCTTCATGAAGTCACCGCCAAAAGCATACAAGTAGCTAGAGAACTGAGTAACAGCTGCAGCCCGCTTACCACGGGAAACAAAACCAGATACCCCATTATCAGGATCATTTAATTTCTTTGCTGCTTTCTCGAGTTCCTCAAGTGTTTTCGGAACTTCGATTCCAGCCTTCTCTAACAGGTCCTTACGATAGTATAAAACCTGTGTTTCAGTTACAAGAGGCAGTCCATAAAACTTATCTCCCTCTTTGACACTTCCAAGGGAAGAAGGAATAAAGTCTGCTGTATAGTCTTTATCTTTTGTGACATAGTCGGTCATATCTGCGAAGTATCCACTCTGTTGGTACATTTTCCCGTCTTGTAGCGGACGGAACATAACAACATCGATACCCTTTGAATTAGAAGCAAACTCGACGGATGTTTTTTGTGTCAGTTGATCCTCAAAGTAGCTATCAATCTTAACCTTAATTCCTGTCTCTTTCTCGAATGCAGGTAATTCCTTTTTAATCGATTCTGTCCATGGATGGTTAGCGGCCACCACGCGAATCTCTTGTACCTTTTTCTCCGTTTTATCTGATGATTTAGATCCTGTTGAGGTATCAGACCCGCCACTACAGCCTGCAAGCGCGGAACTAATCCCTACAGCTAATGCAAGATAACCAGCTGCCTTTTTAAACCCTACGAAACTATTTCTCATTTTCTTCCCTCTCTTTCTAAAAATAAAAATAATTACAAAAAGTGATAGCGTTTTCATTATATGGCAAAAAAAATTTGGTTTCATAAATCTCTTAAAATATGGAATTCTGCGCTATCATACTTATTTTAAATGGTTTACAAAACCATATAATGACCCATTCATTTAACCAAATTTGATAAAGACGATTTTATTTATCTGTATCCAATGCTGCATGATATGTTCATCGCGGCAGCGAGCAGTTTATCGATAACCATTTCCTTCTGTTTAAGCATTCGTTCTTTCGGCCCCGCTACGCTAATGGCTGCCTGAATGGTCTGGTCTACTCCATAAACAGGAGCCGCAAGACAATAGAGGCCTTCTTCATTCTCTTCATCGTCAATCGAGTAACCCTGTTTCGCAAACATGTCTAATTGCTGCAGAAGGTCCTCCTTTTTCGTAATGGTCTTTTGCGTGATCGGTTCAAGTCGTAATTGCCCTAAAATTTCACTTTTCTTATTTTCAGGAAGAAACGTTAAGAATGCTTTGCCTAAACCCGTACAGTACAGCGGTTTACTTTTTCCAGGCTCTGCCGTGGTTCGTATGGAGCGATTACTATTTATTTTTGCTACATACACCAATTCAGATTGTTCAAGAGTGGCCATAAATACCGTTTCCTGAACCGTTTCCATTAATCTTTCCAGAAAAGGGTACCCTTGCGCAGAAAGGTCAAATGCATCCTTTGCTGCACCGCCAAGCTGGATTAACTTGGGCCCTAGCTTATATTTCCGAAAATGATCTACGGTCAGGTAGCTGTTTTTATATAGCGTTTCAACCAAGCCTGAAGTACTGCTTTGAGGAAAGGAAAGGATTTCGCTAATTTCCTTTATCGTTAATCCAACTGGATGCTGGGCAAGTAAATCAAATACCATCAATACCCGCTCTGCTGATTTCACCGACATCTTACTACCTCCCCAAATCACATATGTGATGTAAAATCATATATGTGATTCTTTAACTAAATCATACAATACACCTACTTTTCTTGCAACAATTTATTTTAATATTTAGATATTTAACTTCACCCTTTGCGTCACGTTACCACTGGAAATTGATTATTGTGGGCGAAGTATAGTTTCCTAAAAAACACAAATAAGGAGAAGCCTCTAAGCCTCTCCTTTCTTGTTTATCATTTTACAAGACTCTGTAATTCTGGAACTACATGTTCTGGCACTTGTCCTGTAACACCCGCTACTAGGAATACTCGCAATGGTGTGCGATTTATTCCTCCATTTGGCACTGACTCCTATTCGGCAATTTCTAAATTGATCTGGTTATCAGCAAAGTAATTTCTTATTTCTTCTGTAACATGTTGATCTGTAATAAATGTATCAATATCATTCGGGCGGGCGAATGTTGCACTTGAGCTTTTATCTATTTTACTATGATCTAGTAAAACAATGACTTTATTAGCTACAGATACCATAGTCCTTTTTAATTCCACTTCATAAAAACTAAAATCGGATAATCCATCCCGTGTATTAAATGCATATGCTGACGTGAAAAGCAGATCAATATTAATTTTTCTTAAAAGCTCTTCCCCAAGCAGTCCTTCCACTGAATTAGAAGAATGGCGGACAATACCACCAATAATAATGACGGTTAAATTTGGATTTTCCTTTAACAATGCTGCTGTAGCTATACCACTGGTAACGACCGTAAGTCTCATTTTCGTTTCACTTAAATATTTGGCAAGCTCAAAACATGTCGTACTTGCGTCTAAAAGGATACACTGGCCTTGTTGAATATACTTTAGTGCGCTATAGCCGATACGTTGTTTTTCCGCGTGGAATTTCTTTCCCCGATTCTCATACGTTTTATCGATTGGATCCGGTTCATCTCCTTTAAGCATCGCCCCGCCATGTGTGCGGATAAGGAGGCCTTGTTTCTCCATTTGATTTAAATCAGACCTGATCGTAGCTGCAGAAATCTTAAGCAAATCAGTCAAATCATTTACATTGACCGTCCCTTTTTCTGTCAGCATTTCAATTATTAGTTTTCTCCGTTGATCGGCGAACATCCTATCACCCTTTCATTTCCTTTCGTTCATTCCTCAAACATTCTCCCGAAATAATATTAGTACTCCTATTATATAAGTTTCTAGATAAAAAGTCCTGTAAAAGGTTCAGAAATGATAAAATTTCCTTTTCCTTTTCGTTAAAGATATTTTCACTTTGTATTGTTTTTCGTTACTTCAACGCAGTGAATGAATAAATACTAAACCAAACAGTGAGAAACATAACAAGCGGCTAAAAAAATCCCCTCCATTATAGATAGAGTAGAATCTTCCTAGTCTATCTACAATGGAGGGGATATTCTATAAAGGAACTCATATATACATTCTACACACCTAATTTCGCCTCAAGCGTGGAAAGGATTTTTTGAAAACTCTCTATATCCCAAGCTGCCCTCCCAATAAATAAGCCATTAACATTTTCAAGTTTTATATATTCAAGGAAATTTTCTTGATTAACACTACCGCCATACAAGAGTGGAATAGTCAAGCCAACTTCCTCAAACAGCTTTACCAAGGTACTCCGAAGAAAATGATGGATGCCTGCAACGTAAGCAGCCTCAGCCGGAACCCCCTGATCTCCTATTGCCCAGACAGGTTCATAAGCAATTAGAATCTCCTTCGCCATTTCCTTTGATAGGCCCTGTAAGCAAACTTTAAGCTGTGCCGCCAATGTTTCCTTCGAAATCAGCTGCTCCTTTTGATCCAAGTTTTCACCAATACAAATCAGTGGTTTAATAGAATATTTTAAGGCAGCATGGACTTTTTTATTAATGGCCACGTCCGTTTCATTAAAATATTGCCTGCGTTCCGAATGACCCAACTCAATCAAATCAATGCCAATTTCAGCTAACATCCGTGGGGAAATCTCACCCGTATAAGCGCCGCTATCTTCCCAGTGCATGTTTTGTGCCCCTAAATACATGTCGGTTTCCTTCGTTAGCTCCTTAATCGGAACAAGGGCGGTGTGGGAAGGAATGATAAATAATTGAATAGAAGAGGGAATCGCTTCTGAAATGGACCGCAGCTCTTTTGTGAACGCGACTCCTTCTGCGATTGTCTTTGTCATCTTCCAATTGGTCCCGATCCAAATCTTGTTCATATCAGCATCCTCTTTCATCCGTTCTCCTAGTAACCTCACATTATCTACTAGCTACTAAACCCAATGCTTTTTCTAAAATCGACCGTACCGTTTTTTCATTCGCTTGGTAATTGTCTTTATCCGTTCCTCGCACTTCTACAGCCACCCGTAAACCATGCTCAGACCTAAGACTGAGTTCATCAGCCTTTCGTAATATATCGCTTATCTTCTCAATCGTTAAGAAACCAGGCTCTCCAATTGGCATATGGAAATCCCCATATAAATTACTATTTGGATCAACCACTGCATTGGAAAAATGAATCTGGTGAATCTCGGCTTTAGCTAGCTCTAACGCCTCGGCAATGCCTTCCTTATTTAATGCAGCATGCGCAGTATCAAAGGCTAAACCGATGTTATCGTGTTTTTCAGCCACCCGTGAAAGTAATTCGACCGTATCTTTCATTGGCCCAATCAGACGTTTTTTATGGGCAAAGCGATCAAGATGTTCGACTAAAACATTCATCTGATATTTAGCGGCTTCTTCACAAATATCACACAAGGCATGGTAAAAACCTTCCATTGCCTCTAGTCGCCGTTCCGGGCCAGGGTCTGGTCCAGGGACAAAGGCTATATTGCTCGCCCCACATTCTGCAGCTAAATAGATGTTTTCCTTGATCTGGCGAACGGATTCTGAGCGAAGTTGCGAATCAACTGACGAAACATCAAGTTTGTTTTTATCTATTAAAAAGGTTAACCATTGTGTTAGGTGAAAATGGTATTGTTCCTTTAAAGCCAAGATGCGTTTGCGCTCCTGTTGATCTTGCCCATCGGCAATTTCAAACGAACGATAGAATCCGTCAGCTGCCATTTTTTCAAGTAATTTGACCGTAAAACCTTGTTCATGATGAACAGGAAAATAGATTTCAGGTACAAGTAGGGAAGGAATAAACTGTGTACTCATTCTACATTTCTCCTTTACTGATTGATTCAATTACTTCTTCCTGGGCAGGTCTTAATCAGCTACCACCAACCATGCGGCCTGAACCTTAAGCTTCGAGTAGTGCAAGGCTATTTTGATAGCATTGATAGGCCTCTTCCGCTGTCCCGTTGCGGTGGATGATGGTATTTAACCCAGCAACGACACCAATGGGATTTTCGTCAAGTGTAATATTCCGACCAACAGCCACACCCTTGGCCCCCACATCCATGCAATGCTTCACATATGTAAAGTAGTCCAGAATGGTATCCGTTTTTGGCCCTCCTAACACGAGGACAGGACGTTTGGCCGCTTCAATGATTCTTCGATCTTCTGGTTCTCCGGTTAATCTTGTTTTAATAATATCTGCGCCTAGCTCTGTCCCAATCCTTGCAGCCATAGCAATCGTTTCGATTTGATTCGATTCCGGACTTGTCACATGGTAGCTATACGGCAGGGTTTCACACATATACGGAACATTCCAGTGATCTGCTGCCTTGGCAAGATTCCAAGCTATTTTGTGTGAGGCTGCTTCATCAGCTGCTCCAGGGAAAGTCATCGAAATCACACTATCCGCCCCAAGCTTTAACGCATCTTCAACCGAGAGAAGCTCTGTTGTTTGAGGAATCCTTGCATCGTATACACTGGTAGATATGTCAGCACGCACCACTAAACCCACGCCGGCAAATGCCTCTGCATACAGTTTCGCCATCCCATAGGTAACAATCACAGCATCAAGTCCGTTTTCAATCAGCTGTGGCATACTAGCCATGGTTCGATCAATACCCGCTGTTTTGCTAGAAAAATAGTATCCATCCAGCGCCAGTATAATCGATTTTCCATCATTTGAAAAAAGGTGTGACAGTCTTCGTGCTTTGGACATAACAGCCCCCTCTTTCCTGTTAAATTAGCAAAATCTTGTAAAAAAGATCCCACGGTGGAGATCTTTTTTTTAAACATTATTGAACTGGTTCACTTTCTAACAAGTCCGCCTGAACGAGAATCTTTTTAAGCTCCTCGATTTTTTCAGTACATAACGAACGAGCCGGTGCAAGAACATGTGTCGAAATATCCAATCCTGTTAATTTCATCGCCTCTTTTACCACACTAACAAACGGTGAATCGAGTTTGTACATGGTTGGCAAGATCGCCATGCGTTGATGAAAAGCCACAGCCTCATCGATACGGTTCTCTCTGTATGCTTTGTAAACACCAAGCGCTAGTTGTGGGGCAAAATTAATGGAAGCACTAATCGCGCCATCCCCGCCAAGTGTCAAGGTTTGGAAGAAATGATCATCAAAACCAGAGAACACAGCAAAATCTGGATGCTTTCCTTTAACGGTTAAAATCATATCGCGAATATGTGCCACACTTTCAACCGTTTCCTTAATTCCGACGATATTTTCATGTGCATCAACCAATTTAAGAACGAATTCCGGACTCAAATCCTGTCCTGACATGGTAGGGAAATTGTAAAGTAAAATCGGTACGTGAACGGAGTTGGCAATCTCACTGTAATGAGCAAATAAATTTTCCTCTGTCAACGACCAATAGTATGGATTGATGATGACAACCGCATCGGCACCTACCGATTCCGCATGTTGACTAAGAAGAACAACTTCACGCGTACTCGTGCTTCCCGTCCCAATCAGGACTGGCACCCTGCCGCCCACATATTCCGTCGTAAACAAAGCTACTTCCTTTCGTTCTTCCACAGACATTTGCGAGAACTCGCCACCTGTTCCCAGAAAGAACAATCCATCCACACCCGAATCAATTAAAAAATCAATAACAGTTGCCATTCCTTTTTTATCAAGGCCACCTTGTTCGTCAAAAATGATCGATACCGGGGGGATAACCCCTTGAAGTTTTTTGGTTGTCATCCTATTTCCTCCTGTTCCTCGCTAAGTTTTACTCCATTTGCTTCATTCGGTGATGGGCATGGGTTTCGATTGATCAATGATACTCCAGCTTTAGTGTTGAGCAGCGGCTTTCTCGACCCATTCTCTCATTGATTTAAACATAATCCAGACCGTCGTTGCCCCGGCATCTTGATGACCGATCGCTCGTTCGCCAAGCGACTTCGCCCTGCCAAACTTGGCAACATATTCCTTTGATTTTTCTACACCGTCTGCTGCACATTTCTCAGCCACAACAAGTCCTTCTAGTAAACTATGATTGGCTTCGATACTTTGTTTGATCCCCGCGGCTGCAGGTTCAAGTGCATCGATCATCGTTTTATCGCCTAATTCAGCCTTCCCACGTTCCTTAATCGACTTCACTGCCCCTTCAAGAATTTGTCCTAATAATGGCAGGGTCAAATCCTCCTGTGGGTTGAGACCTTTCACGCCACCAGTAAACAATGTACCGAAAATAACACCGGATGCTCCGCCCATGTTCGCAATCATCGACATCCCAATGGTTTTAAAAACGTCATTGATGGTGGTAAATTCTTTTTTGTTTAAGTTTTCTTCTGCCTTTTTAAACCCAACAGACATGCCGATTCCATGGTCTCCATCGCCGATAGCGCTATCAATTTTGGTTAAAAACGGCTTGTTCTCGATAACTTGCTCTCCCACATACAGGAACATTTCTTTCACCTGTTCGGCATTTAGCTTGACTTCATAGGTACTATTTGACATAAATGCTGCCTCCGATACTAGTTGATGACAATCCCTTTTTGTAATACGGTGAATCAGCTGGTGCATTATATAAATCCTTTAATTCATCATCTAACTTTAGGAACGTGATAGAGAATCCAGCCATTTCCTGTGTCGTACAATAGCTATTAACATCCATGTCATATGCTTTAATCCCTTTTTCCTCTAACATTTGCGCCACTCTGCGGTTTACAATTAATAGCTCCATTAAAGTCGTTGAGCCAAGGCCATTGACTAATACAGCCACTTCATCGCCGGACTCAATATGGCTTTCAGCAAGCAATGTTTCCATCAACTTATCTGTCAACACATCGGCAGACATCATTTTTGTGCGTTCCATTCCTGGTTCTCCATGGATGCCCATGCCAATCTCAATTTCATCATCACCAAGTGTGTACGGCAGCTCTGTTGCACCAGGGATGGACCCAGGAGCTAAGGCAACACCAATCGAGAAAGTATGATCATTCGCTTTCTGGGTCACCTGGGTAACTTCTTCTAAAGACAGCCCTCTTTCTGCCGCGGCACCCGCAATCTTGACGACAAAAATGTCTCCGGCAATCCCTCTGCGATCTCCTTTTCGTTCAACAGGGGCTGATGCTACATCATCCGTAACGAGGACTGTACTAGTCTGAATATCTTCCATTTCTAGTAGTTCTTCTGCCATGCCGAAGTTTAATATATCACCGGAATAATTTCCGTAGATAAAGAGAACACCTTTACCAGAGTCAACAGCTTTCGCCACTTCAAACACATTTGTTGGTGGCGGAGCCGCAAAAACATTCCCCAATGTGACGCCATCAGCGAGTCCTTCACCGATTAACCCCAAAAACAATGGTTCATGGCCACTGCCGCCTCCTGTAACGATCGCTACTTTATCTTTACGATTTCGACGAATGAGTCCGTTTACATTTTCAACTTTTTGATATGTACGTTTATATGCTGCCAAGAAACCTTCAATGGTTTCTTCAACTACGCATTCAGGTTGGTTGATAATTTTCTTCAAAGTAAACTCCCCTTTCCATAAAAGGAAAAACTTGTATTTTCATTTGCTTGTGTTTGTTGTTATTTACTATCATAAACTTCTATTTTAATTGTGTCAATTTTCATATTATTGTTATTAGGTCAAATTTTCTGCGTTATTTCGACAAAATTCATCATCATCATTTTTAAAAAAAGGGGTAAACAAAACAAGAAGGCTACATACTAGCAGCCCTCTTGTCCATTCTAAAGACTATGCTTTCGCTGGTTTAATTGGTTCTTTCACAATAAACCAATAGAAGAAGGCTGCAAAACCAGCGATAATCCCACCAGAAATAAAGGCGATTGAATAAGAACCTGTTGTATCTAAAATGATACCCGTTACCAATGGGGCAAATGCGCCGCCAAAGTAACCACCGAAGTTTTGGATCGCACCAACAGATCCAACCATAGCAGGGGGTGCTACATCACCAGCCAATGCCCACGCACTGCCCGTAATGGCAGAAACGACAGCAAGTGCTAACGTCATCAAGGTAATCGTGATCGCTAATCCATGGACAAATGGAAGCATAATGACAAATGCAGCAGCAAGAATCGCACTGATGGCAATCAGACCGCGTTTCGCGTTAATCGGGGAACAAATCCCTTTATCCGCTAGCACCTTTGTGATGTATCCTCCGCCTAAATTGCCGGCAATCCCACCAATATAGGGAACAGCTGCATAAAAACCAAGTTCTTTAAAAGAAATATCTTGTGTGTTTAATAGATATAATGGTAAGAAGGTAAGGAAAATATTCCAGATCCAAATGGTACAGAAGAAGCCAAGAATCATTCCCCAAACACTTCTATACTTAAATAGTTCTTTCCATTTAATATTGGTCGATTCAACGGTATCGTTGCTTGCGCCGCCTTGGGCTTTGATATAATCATATTCCTCTTTGGAAAGGAGCTTACTTTGATCAGGTGATTTGTAGAATTTCATAAATAAAAGGATAAAGATAATACCAATACCACCGGTAATGAAGAATAGAGCACGCCAGCCAAACGCTACTTGAATCGCAACTAGAATAGGTGGTGCAATGGCAGGACCCACTTTTGAGGACGCATCCCAGAACCCTGTTGCTAATCCACGTTCACTCTTAGGAAACCACTGTGCAGTAATTTTAGCATTAGAAGGCATACATGGCGCTTCCCCGACTCCTAGCAAGAACCTCGCTCCAACTAAGGTAAGTAGCTTGTTACATGCGCCAGTTAAGGCGGTTGCAACACTCCACCAAAGAACCGCAATCGAATAAACCCGCTTCGCTCCAAATTTATCAATGAGCCAGCCCGAAGGAAGCTGCATGCACGCATAGGTCCAAGAAAAGATCGTTCCTAAAAGGCCGATATGCGTCATATTTAAATCTAATTCTTTAATCATAGCTGGAGCCGCAATCGATAGATTCGTTCGGTCTAGGTAGTTAATGATCCCACCGATTAATAGCCAAATAACCACCGTCCAACGAAATTTCTTATTCGTTTTTGCTGACTTGGCCGGAAAATCCGTCTGAAGCGCCTGTTCTGTTTTCATGTTTTTCCTCCTCATATACTCATTTTTTTCTACCTTAAATATCTAAGATAGCGCTTTCACGGATGGTAAAAAAATCTATCCCATCTTACGTAGAAAGAAAAGGATAGTCATACTGCTTACCTTGGAAGACATAAGCTCAGATACTTCCGACAAGATTCATCGCACGTTCTAATGCGGCTCTAATGGTTCGCTCATTTGCAAAATAATCAATCCTGTCTCTCCCTTGCACTTCCACTGCAACAGGTAAGCCTTTTTCAGCCTGAATGCCAAGTTCATCTGCCTTTCGCAATATACGCGACATCTTTTCGACTGTTAAAAAGCCTGGCTCCCCTATTGGCATGTGGTTATCCCCATATAAGGGGCTTTCAGGATCTAAGACGACATTCGCAAAATGAAGGCGATCCATTGTTGCTTTCGCTAAATCTAATGAGGTAAAAATATCCTCGCGATTAAGTGCTACATGGGCTGTATCAAATACGAGACCAACATTTGAAAACTTTTCCTTCACCTTAGAAATGATCGGAACCGCTTCACTTGTGGGACCTAGTACTCGTTTTTTGTGTACTTCGCGGTCCATCGCTTCAATCGATACATGCATATGAAACGTAGCTGCTTCCTCACAAATTTCACAAAGACTTTCATAAAATGCTTCGAGTCCCTGTTTGCGTAAATGGACGCCTGGGTCAGGACCCGGAACAAATGCAACAGTTGAAACGCCGCACTCCGCTGCCAAATATAAGCTTTCTTTAATCTGCTTGACGGTCTTTCCTCTTAAACTAGCATCTATCGCCGAAACATTTAGATCCGTCTTATACGTTAAAAAGGTTAACCACTGCAAGATCGATAAGTTATTTTGTTCCTTCGCACGTAAAATTCTTTTCCGATCCTCTTGATCATACCCATCACCGATTTCAAACGAACGGTAAAATCCTTGAGACCCCAAATTTTCTACTACACCAGCGGCGAACCCCTTTTCATCCTTCACCGGAAAAAACACTTCTGTAACGAGCAAGGATGGAATGATTCGGTTCCCCATTATATTTTCACTCCGTTAACAATCGGCTTCAATTTCTCATCTACATATTTACTAATATCATAGATACATTGATCAGCATTTGTTTTGGTTTCTTCTGTTTCTTCTTCGACCATAATCCAGCCATCATAACCATACTCAACTAACGACTGAACAATCGCAGGAAAATCAATATCTCCAGTTCCCATCTTCTTCCACTCGAAGTCTACCGAGCAATCCTTAAAATGAACATGTTTGATAATTGGTAGGTACTTTTTAACCACTTCAACAGGATCCATCCCACCGGCTGCAATATGACCGACATCAGGTGTGTAAGCTACATACCGTGTATCTAATTCTTCAAAAAGAAGGGTATAATCACTTTCTGTTCTAAAATAGGAGGTTGCTGGAGAATGTGGGTGGAATACAGCAACAACGCCATTTTCGACAGCACGTTTACTAACAGCATTCACGCAGCTAATAATCTCTCGTTGTCTTTTTACGAGATTGTCACGATTAGGTCCTACTCGTGCTGGTAAATTTAACTTTGCATTCGGGAAGTGCTTTAAATAGCTAATATAATAATCGGCACGTTGCTTTTCTTCTTCCGATTCTTTATCACTTTCCCAACTGAATGGTAAAGTGATTGCCGCTAGCTCAAGATCCATGCGAGCAAGCTTCTCTTTTAGTTTTTGAGGTGCTGCATTATATTTCCCCAATAAGGCATACTGAACATCAATCCCCTTGAATCCAGCTTCCTTAATCGTATCAAGCATATGATCTAAGCAATCGACTTTTTCATCATAATCAAGTACCCATGTCGATCCGTGACAACCAAATTTAATCGTCATTTGCCATTTCCCCCTTTTTCGATAATCAACTACTTTCAATTAAGAAATCTTTCAATCCATATCAAACGTTTGCAAATGATAATGAGCAAACAAGTTGTTCCTCTATTTAGAATATTATCATTTGTTTTTGTTTTGTCAATTGTTTTTTGAAAATTTAATTTTATGTGAAAGTAAATGAAAGTAAAAGTCTCGAAATGTAGGAATAATTCAACTGTTTAACTACTTTTCACGTTTCTTTCATATAATACTTCATTTAAACAGAGAATTAATAAAGGATTAATTCAATCATTTACTTTCATTATCTTTCGTTTGCAAAGAAAATCATTGACATAAACGAAAATAAATGAAAAAATATGGATAATCAAACAAATTGGAGTGATAATTGTGAAAATTGGAATTGGTTCAGATCACAACGCCTTTCAAATGAAGGAGGAAGTAAAAGTATATATTACTAGTTTAGGGCATGAAGTGATCGATTATGGCTGTTATTCAGAAGACGCAGTGGATTACCCTGGGGTGGCATTTCATGTAGCAACTGACGTGACAACGAACAAACTAGAACGCGGCATTCTTTTTTGCGGAACGGGGATCGGCATGTCGATTGCAGCCAATAAGGTTCCAGGGATCCGTTCGGCCCAATGCCATGATGTATTTTCCGCAGAACGCGCCCAACTTAGTAACGACGCCCAAATCATGACCATCGGAGCAAAAGTGATTGGTATAGAGCTAGCAAAAAAAGTGACTGAAGCCTACTTAAGCGTTTCCTTTCAAGGTGGTAATTCTTCAAGAAAAATCAATCAAATCATGGATAAAGAAAAGGAATATCTACTTAACGGGTCATGCTGCTAATCTCACTTTATTTTCGGTCAATATAGGTAAATGATAAATACAGGGGGATTATACTATGCAAACGAAAAGTAAAGTCTGCACACAGGGCTTGGTGATGGATTTTCTCGCTGTCACACAACAGGCGGCGATTGCATCCTTTCCTTGGATTGGTAAAGGAAACAAACTGGAAGCGGATGGTGCGGGTACTGCAGCGATGCGCACCCTCATGAACGCGATTGATATGCGGGGCAAAATTGTCATTGGTGAAGGTGAAATGGATGAAGCCCCCATGCTATACATTAATGAGGAACTCGGAACTGGAATCGGCCCCATGGTAGATATCGCTGTTGACCCTGTCGAAGGAACAACCTTAATGGCAAACGGGCAAGGAAATTCACTTACTGTTATTGCCGTTGCTGAGCGCGGAAGTTTACTACATGCCCCCGATATGTACATGAAAAAGATTGCGGTTGGACCAAAAGCGAAGGGCTGTATCGATATTGAATTACCATTAATCGATAACATGAGGGCTGTAGCAAAGGCACTTGGAAAGGACATGAAGGATTTAACCGTTATGATGCAGGATCGGCCGCGACATAACGAGTTCATGAATGTGGTGATTGCTGCCGGTGCCAGCATAAAGTTATTCTCAGATGTCGATATCACCGGTGCAATTGGGACCGCTATTGATGGGATGGACGTTGATTTATTGGTTGGAACAGGCGGTGCCCCAGAAGGTGTTATTGCAGCCACCGCCTTAAAATGCTTAGGAGGAGATTTCCAAGCAATACTAATTCCACAAGATGAAGCTGAATATAACCGGTGTATCCAGATGGGCATTCCACATCCTGAAAAACCGTTAACATTAGATGAGATTGTCAAGACCGAGGATTGTTTCTTTGTCGCAACCGGAATCACCGATGGCTTGCTGCTTGATGGCGTAAAGAGAAAAGAGAACACGGCCATTATGACCCACTCTCTCATTACGATCGGCGGAGACAGTAAAAATTCACAATACGTCAATGCCACTTTTCATACCACTCGCTAGGAACTCGGGTATGTCCTTCATCATGCCAATGAAGGACATATCCTAAAACCCCATGAGAAATGTTCTTCATCAAACAACTGTCGCATTCCGCACATAAAGTAGATCCATCCCCCCGAACGGCTACACTCAAAAAGAAAGAAGCAGGGTCATCACCCCTGCCTCCTAAAGTCCATTATTTTCAATCACTTGTTTATACCAGTAGTAGCTATCCTTTTGGATCCGACGCAAATCGTGCGTTCCCTCTTCATGTTGATTGACATAGACGAATCCATAGCGTTTTTGAAAGCCGTTTAGCCAGCTCAATAAATCCGTAAATGACCAGACACAGTAGCCCAGCATTTCGACACCATCGGAAATCGCTTCTTGGATGGCCGCAACATGGGCACGGAGATAGGCAATCCGGTAATCATCATGGATGAAATCCTGACCCTCCAGCTGATCGTATTCCCCCAGTCCATTTTCACTAATCAAAATCGGCAAATCATACCGGTTTGTGATCCGGCGAAGCGCAATCCGTAAGCCTTGTGGATCAATATTCCAATCCCAGTTCGTCCGTTCCAGATTTGAATTCGCCGTGGTTTTAAACAACCCGGGAATGCCCGTATCCTTTGACGTCCCTTTAACACCGGTCGTATTCATCTCCCCGGCACCGACACCGCCTTCTAATGGATTCGCTTCAAATGTCGTGGTTTGATAATAGTTTAAACCCATAAAGTCAGGCTTGCCTTCTTGTAATAAGGTATAGTCTCCCTCTTCCACCGCCGGCGCAAGGCCTTGTTCTACTAGGTAGTTCCACGCTGCTTTCGGGTATTTCCCCCAAGTATAAATGTCCATCCACCAGTGGTTGTTCAATTCCTCTGCATTTTCGGCAGCCAAGATATCCTCCGGCTTAGACGATGCCGGATAGGCAGGGGAGTAGGCAAAGCTCGGGCCAATTTTCCCATTCGGAACATAGTGGCGGAATGCCTTGATCACACTTGCATTGGCTAGATTTGCATGATGATTAACTTGATAAAATAGTTTCCTATCTTTCACACCCGGTGGATGCGTGGCATGGACATACCCATGGCTCGTAAAAATATTTTGCTCATTCAAGCTGACCCAATATTTCACACGGTCACCAAAGCGCTTAAAGCATTCCACACTATAATTCGTAAAATCCTCAATGATCCTGCGCGACTCCCAACCGCCATATTCATCCTGAAGCACCTGTGGCAAATCCCAATGATACAAAGTCAAAATCGGCTCAATCTGATGGCTGCGCAGTTCATCAATTAACTCGTCATAAAAGGCAACGCCCTTCTCGTTGACTTCGCCCCTTCCATTCGGAAAAATACGCGCCCAGGATACGGAAAACCGATAGGCCTTCAAACCCATTTCCGCCATCAAACGGACATCTTCCTTAAAACGATGATAGTGGTCAACGGCCACATCCCCCGTCGTACCCTTAAAGGTCTTACCGGGAATCCGGACAAATTGATCCCAGTTGGTTACCCCTTTCCCGTCTACATCCCACGCCCCTTCGACCTGGTAAGCAGCAGAGGCAGCCCCCCATAAAAAGTCATGCGGAAACGGTTTAAGTGTTTTATGTATCATAGTTTCAATCTCCCTTCCTTCTGCCGTTGCAAAAAGTGGTACAAGGCACCGATTAAATTAGCATCATTGCCAAACTGACATTTTTCCACTTGGACCGTTAAACCCTCTTGATCATATTTCATTTGCTGTAATGTTTCGTTAAGTTGTTTAACAAAGCCCTCCCGATGACTGATGGCCCCGCCAATCAAAATCTTCTCCGGGTCAATAATAAATTGCAAATTATAAATGCCGACAGCGAGCCGCTTATAAAACTTTTCAATCTCATCCTGTACGTCCGTGTCCCCCTTTTCCGCCAGAGCAAATATCTCTTTACCCGTAAGATCATCGGGGGCCATTTTTTTTCGTTTGGCCACCTGGTTAACCAAGCCGCCAACCGCCGCTATCGAACTCCATGTTTCCGCAACTTCCTGCCGACCCAGGTAATCCTCCATCAACATATAGCCAAATTCGCCAGCAAAGCCATTTTTTCCATGGCGGATCTTTTTATCAAGAACTACCGCACCACCAATACCGGTGCCAATCACAATACAAAGGTAATCGTTCACATCTCTCGCTGCCCCAATCCAGCCTTCCGCCAGGCCGGCACAATTCGCATCATTTTCAAGTTCAACCGGTAATTGTGTTCGCTCCTGAAGCAGGTCCTTCATATTGGGCCCATGAATATAAGGAAGTGCTGAGACCCCCTCAATCATTCCGGTTTCAACCTTTACCGCACCAGGCATACTAACGGCCAGGCCTTGTAACGGTTGATTCTTCCCCAAACCTTTAACGATGGAATCGACCGTATCCATAAACAAGGTGAGACTCGTTTTGGGCGTGGGCACGGAGGATTTTTCAATAAACGCACCCGCTTCATCCATAAGGGCATATTTAATAGAGGAACCTCCAACATCAAGCACCGCGTAGTAATTCACCATATGACCTCCTCTTTCACCCAACTTCTTTCTTTTTAAAAAAATAACTGCCGGACCGTCACCGAATCGCGGAATTTGTACCGCATGATTCCCGAATGATTAATTCAGAATCAATAAAGACCGGCTTTAATTGTGACCTGCCATTAATTAAATCATCGAGCATATAGGCTGATAATTTCCCAAACTTCTCTTTATCCTGTTTCACCGTCGTCAGCTTCGGTTCACTGTAGCGGCAGGCGGCAATATCATCACAACCAACAATCCGAATGTCCTGTGGACACTGTAGGCCAGCTTCCTTAATCGCTTGCAATGCCCCAAGTGCCATCAAATCCGAGGTTGCAAAAACGGCTTCAGGCAGCTCCTTAGATTGGAGTATTTTCTTCATTGCCAAATACCCGCTTTCCTCATGAAAATCACCATATTGAATCCAGTCATCGCGGATTTCAAGACCAAATTGATTCATCGCCTCTAAGAAGCCTTGTTTTCGAAAAGTAGAAATGGCGGAGTCGAACTTACCACCGATATAACCGATTCTTTTTATCGTATGAAGGTAAAAATACTCGACCACTTTTCTGGATAAATCCACGTTATCAGTCATGATGTAACTTGATTTCGGCCCTTTCAACTCAATATCGATCCCAATACAAGGAAGGCCTTCCGAAGCCAAATCGAAGGTAGATTCCTCCACTTCCTCCCCGGCAATGATCAAGCAGCCGTCCACATGGAAATGCCGGCATCTTGCTAAATAACTGCCATTATCTGAATGAAAGCGTTCATTCGAAAACATTAAAATATCGTAACCGAGTAAACCGATATTTTTTTTAAAAGAGGAAATAACCTCATTGAAATAAGGGTGAGTCATGTCGACATTAATCTTTCCGGCATAAATTAACCCGATTAAGTTCGACTTTTTCGTTGCCAGCGACCTGGCAGAAAAGTTAGGCTCGTAACCTTTTTGGTTAATAATATCCATAACCTTTTTCTTTGTACTCTCACTGATTCCCTCATAGTTGTTAATAACCTTTGAAACGGTGCCTTGAGAAACACCTGCCAATTGCGCAATATCCTTAATGGTTAAATTCATTATAATCCCTTCTATTTACCAATAATAAGCTAACCTCAGTGTTAGATTACTAGGAGTTTCACTAGATAACAATGATTTTGTTATTTTACAGAACCATCGGTAATACTCGAAATAAATAATCGGTTAAAGAATAAGAACACCAACAACAGCGGCACTGTTGCCCAGAATACACCTGACATAATCATCCCAAAGTCGACATTTCGAGTATTGCTTAATTGGGCTAATGCCACCTGAATCGTATAGTTTTCCGGATCGCGCAAAACAGTAAACTGCCATAGGAACTCACCCCATGCAGCCGTAAAGACAATAATGCCTAAGGTGGCAAAGGCCGGCAGAATAATCGGCAGGACAATACTGCGATAAATTCTGAAGTTTGAACAGCCATCCAATTTGGCCGCTTCGATTAACTCATCTGGGACCGATTCACTAATATATTGTCTCATAAGAAAGATGCCCAGCGGATTTAAAAAGAACAAAATCATCACACCTGGTAAGGTATCAAGTAATCCCGCCTTCGATATGAGGAAATATTGCGGAATTAACCCTAATTGCGGCGGAATAATCATCGTTAACAGAATCGCAACAAAGAAGATATTTTTCCCTCGGAATCGAAACTTCGCAAAGGCAAAACCTGCTAATGAACTAATGAACAAGACAACCAGCGTCACAACGGCACAAATCACAAAGGAATTCCACATCGATTGGAAGAAGTCAATTTGATTTAAAACCTTTTTAAAGTTTTCAACCAGCAAGCTTCCTGGCGTAATCGTGGGCGGTATCGAGTTATAGGCTGAGCTTGGACTCGTGGCCATCACAAACATCCAATAAAACGGAAACAACGATAATAACGCAGCAAGGGATAAAAATACATAAACCAGGAGTTTGCCAACGGACAACTTTCTTGTTTTTTCCCTATTTGTCATTGTCCTTTCCTCCTTTTTCGGCCAATACCGGACGTTAAGAATACATTGATGGCCGCAAACGCTGAAATTAACACTAATAAAATGATCGCGGTAGCGGAAGCCGTACCAAAGGATTGTAATTTAAAAGCATCACGATACAAATACATCACAATCGTCATCGCCTCATCCCTCGTAAAGGCACTCGTTCCTAAAAAGACGGTCGGCTCAGAAAATAACTGCAGTGCCCCAACCGTTGAGGTAAAGACAGTGAGAACAATAAACGGCTTCAACATCGGCATCGTAATATAGAGGAGCTGCTGGAATTTATTTGCCCCATCTATCGTGGCGGCTTCATACAAATCATTTGGGATACTTTGAATTCCGGCGAGGTAAATAATGGTGTTATAGCCGACCCATCGCCAAAAGACCATAATGGATATCGCAATTTTCGTTCCCCATTCAGAACTGCCCCAATTCACCGGATCAAGTCCAGCGAGACTCAAAACATAATTGGCCAAAGAGGATTCATGGTCACTAAACAGCACACTGAAAATCAGGGCTACTGCCACCATTGAGGTAATATAGGGCATAAAAATGGTAACTCTGAAGAAGTTTTTAAATTTTAGAAAGGCCAGATTCAATAAATAGGCAAAAATGATTCCAAACACTAATTGCGGAGCCGTGCCCATGATTCCCATGATAATCGTATTATAAACCGATTTCCAAAAAAGGGGGTCTGTTAAGACAAGTTTAAAATTATCCAATCCCACAAATGTCATAGGGCTTAGCCCGTTCCATTTTTGAAATCCTAAATAAATACTAAATAATACCGGATACAAGCCAATAATCGCAAAAATAATAAAGAAAGGCGCAATGTATAAATAGCCTGAAATCATGTCTTTTTTCGCTTCAGACCTGTATCGCTTCTTTTTTATTTTCACATGATTACTGACGGGATTCGCCTTCACTGGATCCATTTTCACACCTCGTTTCAGATCAAAGGTGGAAGTGGCGCATACCTTTCAGGATCCGCCAGATCCACCTTCCTTATTTCTAGTAAACTATCAGATTAGCGGCTTAACAAACCTTCGGCGCGCTTAACAGCATCTTTCCATTCTTTCTCAGGATCCGTCCCCTTATTTTGAACATTTTTCAAGGCGTTCAACACTTCTGAATAGATCGGGAAGTATTTTTCTCCTTTATAAACTGCTCCATTAATATCTTGTGCCGCTTTTGCAAATACTGGTGCAGTTGCTTGGCCGCCAAAGAATGCATCTTGGTTATTTTTAAAGGCATCCATTTCATATACAGACTGTGCAGAAGGGAAAAGTCCCTTGGCTTGGAAAGATTTCAATTGATTGTCAGGAGAAATTAACCATGCTGCAAATTTATAAGCTTCTTTCGCATGCTTGGTTTCGCTTGGAATGGCGATGAAAGATCCGCCCCAGTTTGCTGCAAATTCAGTTGGCAGTGTTGCCACTTTCCATTTACCAACAGCTTCTGTCGCGTTGCCTTCCATCCAGCCTTTTAACCAGCCAGCTCCTAATTCAGCAGCAAATTCCCCTTTATTCACGGCATTTGCCCACTCTGGTGACCACATTTCAAATTTACCAACAACGCCTAATTTGTTTAATTTCACGGCATAATCATAGGCCTTTTTAACAGAGTTTCCATCCTTCTCTAGCAATAATTCCCCTTTAGGATTAAGGAATGTTTCTTTCGCACCGTCTAAGTAGGCTCTGAATGCCATTTCAATACTATCTACAAATGGCTTTCCTGTTTTTTCTTTCACTTTGAGCCCTGCTTCTTCAAATGCAGCTGGTGAACTGATCAATGCCGTTACTTCTTCTGGATTTGTCGGCAGACCTGCAGCCTCAAATACATCTGTCCGGTAATATAAGGCTTTCGGGCCGATATCTGTCGGCAAGCCAATTAAGAAATCACCTTTGTCGTTCTCGCCTGTTTTCCATTTCCAATCAAGGTACTGATCCTTAATATCCTTCGCACCTAGATCATATAAGTTTTCGAAGCGGTCTTGTGCCGCTTTAAAGCGATCTAGTTGGTCTATTTCCAACATCGTGATATCCGGTGCCCCGCTTCCAGCGGATAGGGCGGTAAATAAGGCATCATGATGTTCAGCCGTTTCAGCCGATCTCACTTTTATTTTGACACCAGGGTTTTCTGCCTCATAGGCTTTCGCTAAATCTTCATATCCTGTAGCACCAAATGCCCAGAAGTTTAAGGTGATCTTTTTATCTCCACTTTCACCCTTATCAGATGAGGCCTTTTCATTTCCATTACATGCTGCTAGCGACAAGGCCAGAGCCGTTGATAATCCGATCGCAGCCAGTTTTTTCAAGCTTTTCAATTGAGATTCCCCCTATTATTGTTTTGTTAGGCTTTCAACTATGGAATGCTACTACAAAAATAAATTGGAAATGCTTACTATGTACCCCCCACCTCCTTCGAATAGCTCTTCTTCAAAAAACAAGATAATGGCTTATACTTTGGAAACCGGTTTCTATAATTAGTTTAGTAAGTTTATATATTAGTGGCGGAAACCGCTTTCTTTAGAAATTATATATCTATTTTTCTAAATAATCAACTATTATTTCAAATAATTACCTACAGGTAGGAAACCGGTTTCTATACATTGATAAAGCTTACTAGGTTTTTTTCGCATCCACTACATCCCTGTATCTCCCCTCAAAGAGGGATTGCATTGTTCAACGTCATTAAAGGCAGAGGAAATGGAGAAAGGACTAATCTTTTAAAAATCACTGGGATTTGTCTTTCATCAAGGCTATGAAAGACTAATCCTATAAAACTCACCGAGATTTGTCCTTCATCCAGGCTATGAAGGACTAATCCTTAAAAAAATCACTGCGATTTGTCCTTCATCAAGCAAATGAAAAGCAATTCTACTAAAAATGACTAGTAAAAAGTTTTTTTCGTCGCTCATCGCACAAAAATCCGTATCCAAACGAATTCCAATCCACCATGTCCCTTTTACCCACTTTTATCTATATATAAGGTGAAAGGAGGTGAGTGACAATGGCACAAGCATTATTAGAAGGAACAAAGCTTCGTCTATTGTTTGAAGCAGGCATCGATGATAAAGGCAAGCCGATCCTAAAAGCAAAATCATTTAACAACATCACAAAAGCAGCTACCGCAGATCAATTATCGCAGGCAGCACAAGCAATCGCCGTATTATGCAACGACAAACTAAACAAAGTCGAACGCAACGACAGTTCGGAAATCCTAGGCTAGTAGACTAGGAAATGGCGCGGGATGTCCACCCCGCACGGAAAGTGTCCATAAGTGGTGCCTGTCACCAATATCAACATTGGCACTTAGTTTATATCAAAGAAGGGATGGGAGGTGAGCAAAATGGCGAAGACTTTAGAGTTGCAATTTGGAACTGAGTTTGGGAAGACTGCGCGTATTACGGTTGATAATCCAAAGGAACCGATTGATGAAGAGGTGGTAAAGCTATCAATGGCACAGATTGTGGCATCTGATATTTTCACAACTACTAGTGGAAGATTCGTGGCTGCAAAGGGGGCTAGAGTGGTTGAGCGCAATGTAACAGATTACGAGCTAGTTTAATATAGAAGTTAGGCCGGTTTCCTTTGAGGAAACCGGCCCATTTTAATTATTAACTTGAAAAAAGCCCTAAATTCTTGTTAAAAAAATATATCGACACGTATTTGCAAAAAAATGACAAGTTCATCCAGAAAAGTAGGGCGGAGACTAACGTCTCCACCCTACTCAATCAGTTTTAAACACGTGTTGTGTCTTGTTTATGATAACCTTTAGCTGCAAAGTTTCTGCGTACATAGGGCATTACATATCGATCTACACCGAATTTACCAGCATTTGCTCCGGCAACTAAGACGAAGAAGGCTAAAAGAATCATTTGTCCGTTTGTGCTCACGGTACCACTGAACAAGAAAGAGAAATTCATGACCATACCCATCAGGGTCGCAAAGTTCGTAAGAAGACCTAGGATTAAGGCAATTCCGACTAATACTTCGCCCCATTGCACTAAGAAAGAAAATAGATCCGCGTTTGGCAAGGCAACCTGTTCTAAGAATTTTGCCCACCAGCCTTGAACTGCTGGGTGTTCACCCGTGCTAGAAGCAATCGCTCCTTTTAAAAATCCACTTGCATCAAATCCGCCACTTGTTATTTTTCCATAACCCGCATGTAAAAATTCATAGCCTATATAAACACGAATGATAGCTAAAATCCCGGCGACAATAGTATTTTTTCTTAAAAGATTTAACATGGTACTCCATCTCCCTTAGGATTAAAATAGGTTTTTACAAGATCTTGTTTGTTTCTGACTACACTTATATATTATCACCTTTCCAAAGGTTAGAAAGGTGTTTGTGATACTTTTCACAAATTAGCAACAAAGTCTTGAAGTTATTGTGAACTACTGACCTACTGTCTGGTACTTGGCACCGTAATTGCCTGCAGAAAATAAAGCAAAGAACCACACCTTATTTCTCCTTTTTTTGGTATAATAAAGCTCTATTCCGCCAACGAGGTGAAGGTCTTGCGTAAAATTCAAATAATCATGGTAAGTAGTGTTATAGGTATCTTAGCGATTGTGTTTGCAGGTATCTACTATCATCAATCCACCCAGTTCAATAAGTATGTCACAATCAACAACACAAAAGTCGGCGGACTAACTGCTGACCAGGCATTAAAAAAATTAGCGTCATCTGTTTTAAAAAATAAAGTCTATGTAGGAAAAGAGCAAATTTTCGATGGAAGAGACACGAAAATGGGCTTTACGGCGAAGGATTTACCTAGTGTGAAGAAACTATTAAAAAGGCAGCAGACGTTTTGGCCTTCCTCAAAGGAAAAAAATTATAGGCTGCAGCCAAGCAAAACCGACCAGTACCGAACCCAAACACTGAAAAAGCTTGTAAAGGATAAGCTAATTTCCATGAATACTAGCTTACTAGTTCCCAAAGATGCAGAGGCACGCTTGGAACAAGGGAAAATTATCGTTTCTGAAAGCGTGGATGGGAAGCAGCATGATGTCGCTCAGTTAATGAAGGCTTACCAAAACCATGATTATACAAGTGAAATCCATCTGAAGACCGCCTACATACAACCGATTAAAGCGGACAACCCGATTATAAAAAGGGAAAAGAAAACGTTGCAGGAACTTGTGCAACGGACCGTTGATTATAAAGTGCAGGACACTGTGTATACCTTAAATGGCAGCGATTTAATAAAGAACGCCACCGTGACAAAGGATATGCAAGTAAGGATTGACCCAGCGGATATTAAAAACAAGGTAACGGAAATTAACAATGCCCAATCCACCTTAAAAAAGAATTTTTCCTTTAAAACCCATTCCGGTTCGGTCATATCCGTAAAAGGGGAATCCTATGGCTGGGCACTGAAAGTTGATAAGGAAACAGAGCAAGTAAAGGCAGCTTTTGAAAAAGGGGAAAAGTCACTCGAAGCGAGTCATGTTTACGGAGTTGGCTGGAGCACTTACGGCACAGGCTTTAAAACCACCGCCAACGACGGCATCGGTGACACCTACGCTGAAGTGTCCATTGCTGAACAACGCATTTGGATTTATAAAAATGGAAAATTAGCCCTCACCACCAATGTGGTGACCGGCAGACATGACACCAAAGAAGATACACCACCTGGGGTATGGTATATCATGTACAAAGAAACACCCTCCATACTCGAAGGAACAAGTGCAGGTCATGGTGGGAGTTATTCCGTTAAAGTCCAATATTGGGCACCATTCACCCTCAGTGGATGCGGGTTTCACGATGCAAGCTGGCGGACAAACTGGAAAAGCGATGCCTACCTCAACGCAGGATCAGGCGGCTGCGTCAACACACAGCCAAGTATCATGAAAACCGTTTATGACAATCTTAGCAAAAATGAACCTGTTATTATTTATTAATAAACATTATCCAATCATATGTCAGAGCCCATTGAAGGCTCTGACATTTTTTTAAATTTGAGCAATCAAAAATTTTGCACATTTTTATTTTAGCGTTGAAAAGGGCAAGGCACTACTAGCATAAAATTGATGTGACCCCCGAAAGTTAGAGTTTTATATTAAGCAGCTAATTGGCTGGTATGTTTACGGTATTGAACCGCTCTCATGCAACATTAGCGTTTTAGGCTTTCCTCCGGAACAGGTTGATCAAGGTAATAAACATTCCCCCATCTATCAGGAGTGAAGTTGGAGGCAAATCCTACACCAAGCTGGGCTTTTTGCGGGTGCTTTATATTTGGTATACGGATGGCCAGGCCCTCTGGCTCTCTAAAGGTAAGGGAATCTCCTCCAGTGAATAACGCTCGATCCACTACTTTTCCCGTGTTCCAATCTACAGAAGTGATATACGTATTACCGTACGGCTCGACTGAACCACTACTGCCATAGGCATTACCCTCTAACGTATACAAGTACCCACCATAAGAAGTAAATCCTTGAAAGGTCCCCATCGGTGGTTGGAGCACATCAGCAAGAGGGACATAGTTGTTCTGCTTCACCTGTTCTAAGTCAAATAAAGCGAAATGGAAGACTCCTTCTTTACGATAACGCATTGTTAATAATTCATTAGCAGGATCGATACTAACCGTTGTACGGTCGGCCCCATCAATTAAGCGATGTTTTTCGAGCTGCGGGGAATCCGGGGTCAATATTGCTCCATCTTCAAATGTAAATCTAGCAAGCTGGGTTCCCCAACCATCATTACCTTCTGCAACAGAATCCGTTTCGGTCCATAAATATGGCGTATCCCCGTCAACTTCTACCCCCATTTGGACACCATGGCCAAATCCTTTAAGAAACATATGACCTAATATGTTACCGTCAAGATCAAGCTTGGTTAAGGTTAAATCCCCTTGCTTTCCACGATTTGTTCCGCTTACAGGTGAATCTTCCCCAGGCAGCTGCTGTCCACCGGCCATTAGTTGAACAATATAAATATGCTGATTGACATTATCAAAGGCAAATGATTGTTGTACTGTGCCATTGTACAATCTCTTGTCACGAATCAATTCTTTTCCGGGAGCCGCTAGGTCAAATACCTTCGAATTAGGAATAGGCTGCTTTGCATTACTATCCAATGGTGCCATTGAAAATAGACTAAGCGCCAGTGCCCCTACAACCACCTTCGCTACCAACCCTTTACCCAACCGATTACCATTCAATTTCCTGCTAGAATCATGTACAAATTTCACTTCGCACCTCCGCATAATAAATGAACGTTCAATTTTTTTACGCCCCTACTCCCTTGTCTTTAAGTTGCTTATTTAGACGGACCGTCTTTTTTTTCTCAACAAAGCTGGCAACCCTAGCCAGCAGGAGTGAGACGAACACCGAAAATATCACAATCCCATAAAACCCTGCACCTATTCCTATCCCAACTCCACCTGCAAAGAGAATCATAGCAGCCGAAGTCAGTCCCTTTACCCTCGTTCCATCTTTTAGAATGACACCTGCACCAAGAAACCCCAAACCAGACACAATTTGCGCAGTCAATCGCATCGGATCCATTCGTGTCAAGCTATTCATATCACCGTACTTATCCACACTGTAAATAGAAAGCAAGGTAATTAATGTACTTGCAACACAAACATACATATAGGTTTTTAGTCCTGCTGGTTTATTCTTTGCCTCCCGGTCCCATCCAATCAGAAAACCGAGAATGGTACTAACAACTACACGAATATACATCTCATAATCTCTTGCAATGGAGAAGATAGCATCCATGCGTCCACCTCCTCCCTTAACATACTCTATCTTCCTATCGCCGTTATTTTCCTACCTTTTCACGAATGGACAGTGCTGGCACAGGATTGTTACAGGTCAATAAAGTAGCCCCGCATTCCAGCGCATACAGTACCTGTTGTTCATCATCAGGACAGTAACACCAAACTAAAATTCCTTGCTCTTTAAAAAATTGAACCCTTTCTGGCGTTAACAATTTCATACTGACACCCACCGCCCACATTTTTGAGTAAGTGCCGTTATCACCCGGTGCAAAATGAAACATAATCTCTCCTGGAAATCCTTGCGTTTTAAGACCATATACATCATGAATATACGCAACAATATCCGCATCGAAGCTCGTGAAAACGCACCGTGAGAGATAGCCATACTCCTTTAGCATGGCAATCGCCTGATCCGCCACTTCCTTTGCATCGACACTTGGTTTAATTTCCACATTTAATAAAATGTCTTGGCAGGGCTTTAGCAGCTCACAAAGTTCAGTAAAGGTTGGTATTTCCTGCTTCCCAAAATCACTGAACCCATTACAGGCATCAAATTCCTTCAATTCCTTCTTAGAATAATCACTGACCTTCCCCGATCCATTTGTGGTTCGATCAAGCGAATCATCATGAATAACCATTAGCACTTTATCCTTTGAGAGCCTTAGATCGAACTCAAGCATCTCTACCCCCAAGTCTATTGCCTGTTGGAATCCAAGCAAGGTATTTTCCGGAAAGGCAGATTTATATCCCCGATGTCCAGCAACAATAATGGAAGAGCCCTCTTTCAGTCGTTCTATCATACTTTTTGCATCCCTTTCTTTTTCAAAAATAATAGGAAAGAGCCTATCTACAAAAAACAGAATGGATGATGATCGTGTCTGTATTTCTGATAGGCTCTACTTTGTTAATAGATTACTGGGCTAAGATTCTTTCCGTTTCCTTCGTAAAGGTATCGAGCGATTTTTGAATATCGGCATCATCATACATAATCGCTTCAATTGCGGAGAAGAATTCATGCATAATTTCTGGCCATGCCGTATTTTTATTTGTATCAGTCGCATATTTTAATTGTTCATATGCCGTCTTACGATTCGGTTCTTTCGCCCATAGTTCTTGAATCTCTTTTGATTCTGCCATTTTCTTTGTAAAAGGAAGATAGCCGGATTCTAGGATAAATTGTTGCAATCCCTGCGGATCATCCATCATAAAGTGAATAAATTCCCACGCTGCCTCTTTATTTTTACTGTTTGCTATCATGGACACGTTGCCGCCGCCAGTTGGTGTTGCATACTCGTCATTTTTCGGTAAAAATGCCGTAACATACTCAAAATCGGAATTTTGAGCGATACCGCCAATGGTTCCTGTTGATTGGAACATCATCGCCACTTTACCGCTCGAAAACATTTGATTGACGATATTTCCGGAATCCTGTGCCGGTGGATAGTAAAGGGCACCTGATTTTTGCAAATCTTTCAGATATCCAAAGACTTCTTTACCAATACCGTTTTTATTAAATCCATCAGAGGTATTATCCTTATTAAAGAATTTTCCTCCTGATTGAGAAATCATCGCAATTGGATACCACGTATCATACGGCATGGTCAAACCATAACGCTTAATTTCATTTCCTTCCTTTTGCACCAAGGCATTGGAGACTTCCTTCAACTCATCCCAGGTTGTTGGAACTTTAAGTCCAGCTTCATCTAACATCGTTTTATTCACATGGAGGATCGGCGTTGATCTGTTTAAAGGCAGTGATACCAACTTTTTATTAAAAGTTGAATGGCCCATCAAGCCTTTCGCAAAATCATCTTCACTTAAACCACTTTTCTTAAAGTAAGGCTTCAGATCCTCTAACACATCTGATTCTGCAAACATTTGAACATAGGCACGTTCAATCATAGCTACATCTGGGGCAGTGTTCGCAGATAGTGCTTGTTGGAGCTTGGTGGAAGTCTCGTCATATGTACCTTGGAACGTTCCCACCACTTCCACTTTGTCTTGACTATCATTAAACCGTTTGATTAAGGCATCCATATACTCCCCATTTACCCCACCAAGGGAGTGCCAAAACTGAATCGTCGTCTTACCTTCCTGTTTGTCCTGATCTTTCGGTGTGCTAGCCGTCTTTTCCTCCTTACTGCTACATGCTGCCAGTAAAGAAAAGATCATCAGTACAGCAACACAAAGTGAAAATAGTCGTTTCATAACTCACCCTCCGTTTTTTTAATATATTTTTTTATTTTAAGGAGATTAAAGATTTATTTAATCCCTGAATAAACAAAGGCTTTGACAATTTGCTTTGAGCAGAAAAGGTAGACGATGAGAATCGGGACCACTAATACCACATTGCCCGCCATGATAATATGCCAATTACTGATTCCCTCTGTCTCCCTAAGCATGGAAATTCCAAGCGTCAAGGGTCTTACTTCATTTGAGTCTGTCATCACAAGCGGCCAGAAATAGTCATTCCAATGGCTAACAAAACTGAAGAGCCCGATCGTCGCTAATGCCGGTTTTGACATTGGCACCATGATTTTCCACATAATTTTAAACTCATTGGCATTATCGAGTCTGGCCGCCTCAATAATTTCTTCCGGAATTTGCATAAAATACTGCCGCAAGAGGAAGATACCAAAAGCATTCGCCATGAATGGCAAGATCTGCGGTAAAAGCGTTTGAATCATACCCCAATCCGCCATCATTAAATAGATAGGAATAAAGGTGATTTGTCCCGGAATCATAAAAGCGATTAATACTAAGCCAAATAAGATATTTTTACCGGCAAATTCATATTTTGCAAAGGCATAGGCTGCCGGGATCATCACGAGCAACTGAATGATAATGATCGAAAAAGTAATGATGAAGGAGTTCTTCGCATACGTTAAAAACGGCCCTGATGTCATTGCATCAACAAAGTTAATCCACTGCGGAATCTCCGGAATGATTGTCGGCGGAAAATTCATCGTTTCCTTCAACGTCTGCAGCGATGTGGAAATCATCCATAAAAACGGGAAGATAAAAGCAAGTAATATCGCAATTTTTAAGATCGTATCTAGTGTCAGCCACATATTTTTGGCTTTCAATTTCTTCATCTAACAGCACCCCCAAGTCGTGACCGTCTATTGGTAATGAACCTTCTTTGCCATCAAGCGGAAATAGATGATTGTTAATATTCCGATAATGAACATTAATACTACCCCTGTTGCTGCAGCAAAACCAATATTGGTGGTTCTAAACGTATAAATATAGTAAACAAGGGTGTTGGTTGCATTATTCGGTCCGCCTCCCGTCATAATTCTTACCGTATCAAAAACCTTAAACGATCCAATCGTCATTATGACAAGGATAAAAAACATTTGTGGAGAGATAAGCGGTAACGTAATCTTGCGAAACACCTTAAATTTGCTGGCATTATCAAGTGCCGCAGCTTCATAAATGGTTGGCGATACCCCTTGAAGGGCTGCAACTAAAATGAGTGAATAGTAGCCGATTCCCTGCCAGACAGAAACGATAATAATCGAAAGTAGCGCCGTTTTTGAGCTTTGCAGCCATTGGGATGTCGGCAAATGCAGCGTTTTTAAAATATAGTTGAGAAACCCTAAATTTGGTTCCATAATCCATAGCCAGATAAGGGAAACGGATACAATCGAAATGATGTGCGGGGTAAAAATACCAGCTTGTACGATTGCATTAATGCGTGTCCTCTTACTAAGCCAGATGGCAATGAGTAAAGATAATGCCATCGTTAAGATTACGACACCACCCGTGTAAATCACTGTATTGGATAGTGATTTATAGAAATCGCCCCTGCTGAAAATTTGCACGTAATTATCAAGCCCAATGAATTTACTCATCGATTTATTAAGCAAGTTGTACTTATAGAAACTTAAATAAATTAAATAGATAAGTGGGTATATAACAAAAAGACCAATACCAATCATGGCGGGACCAATCATTACATACGGCCGGATCGCTTCCCATACTCTCCTTTTATTCATCCTACAAACCCCTTAGCGCCTTAATATAGTCAGAATACTTCTCATGATGCTTTTGAATTCGGTCCCCGTTCTCTCCAAAGAAGTACATTTTCTCTACAGGAACACCAATATATACTGTTTGATTCACAGCGAACCGGTCTTCTAGACTCTTAATCATAAATGAAGCATCCTTGCATTTGATCTTATATAAAGTCTCTGAACCTAGCATTTCTCTTGTTACTACCTCTCCTTGGATGGAAAATGGCGCTTCTACTCTCTCAAGCGATCCTACAGCACTCTCTGGACGAAAACCAAACTTCACTCCATCTACTCCTAAATCACCAATGTTCATCGGTGGGACACCAATAAACTGTGCGACAAACAAATTAGCAGGCTCATGATAAATGGTTTCTGGCGGCGCCTCTTGTTGTATAAGACCCTGATTCATGAGAACAATGGTATCAGCCATCGACATTGCCTCTACTTGATCGTGGGTTACATAAACAAAAGTCGTTCCTAATTTTTTATGTAATTCAATCAAATCAATTCGCATTTGCGCTCTAAGTTTTGCATCAAGGTTTGAAAGCGGCTCATCCATTAAAAATACGGATGGGTTTTTTACCATCGCACGAGCCAGCGCAATACGCTGGCGCTGACCGCCGGATAAAGTAGACGGCTTACGATCCAGATACTCTGATAGGCCAACCGAAGCACTAATGCTTTCTACTAATTGAGTTCTTTCCGCTTTTTTAACCTTATTATTTTTTAAGCCAAATTCAATATTTTCTCGCACGGACATGGTCGGGTAAATGGCATAGTTTTGAAAAACCATTGCTACTCCCCTTTTCCCGGGGGCAATATCCGTAATGTCCTTCCCGTCAATGAGAACAGAACCAGACGTCTGTGGGCCAATCCCTGCAATCATTCGTAAAAGGGTGGTTTTCCCACACCCAGATGGACCTACTAAAACGGTGAATTTACCATCTTCTATTGTTAAATTCAAGTTATTAATAATGGCCTTTTTATCAAATTCTTTTGTTACATTTACAAACTCGATGGATGCCAAGAACAATTCCCCCTTATCTTATGTTGATTCTATTATAGTTACCATATGTCCAATATATCTTTAGGAATAACTGTAAGCCCTTCCAAATAAAGAATCACGAAAGCGAATCTGTGATCAATCTAGAAATCTAGTATAAACTTTAACTAAATTTGCTTTATTGATAGTTATATTGCACTTTATGCGCCCTTTCACTCATAAATGTTTATTTTGTAAAAAATAATGTTCATTAGTATTTAAAATTTGTTTAAATAAAAAATATCCTAAATTCGATTAGTTGTCAATGTTTTTTCTGAATTTTTCTGAATTTTTAAATGGAAAGACCAAAACAAACAACTATTATGTTCATTAATGTTTATTTCTACTCACAAAATTTGTAAATTCCGCGACGTATTGAACTACTATTTTAAAAATAAAAACACCTCGTTCTTTGGTTAGTGAACCGATCAAGAAGATCACTAACAAATAGAAGAGATGCTCTATAGACTCTTTAAGCAGTTAAAACACTTACCCCCGCCTCTTTAAAAAGTTGGATTTGTAGCTCTGAGACTTCGATTCCCGTTACTAACTTGTGAATTTTCTCCACGGAGGCTACCTTATGGAGAGAAATCCCACCTATTTTTGTGTGGTCTGTTACGACAATCACTTCGTCAGCTACTTCAATCATCCCAATCTTGGCAGGAACAAGCTGTTCCTCAAAATGAGTAAGTCCAACTTTGGGGTGAATAGCCGGCGTGCCAACAAACGCTTTATGGACATGAATCGTTTTTAAGACATCATTGGTAACCATTCCATTTAACATAAAACTTTCAGGGTAAAGAATCCCGCCCGTTACGATTACTTTTATCCCTTTAGAATCCTTTAGTTCTGCAGCAATATTTATATCATTTGTAACAACTGTTATATTCGTTTTGTTTACTAAATTCTTTGCAATTTGCAGTGTGGTCGTTCCAGAGTCCAGAATGATATACTCACCTTCATTAATCAGCTCCGCTGCCTTTTGACCAATCCGTTCTTTCTCTTCAACCCTTTCAGTGGCACGGACGGTAAATGACGGTTCTGAACTGATTCCATCAGCTAGCACGACGCCGCCATGGGTTCTTCTTAAACGACCTTCCCTTTCTATTTCTGACAGATCCCGTCGTATAGTTGCTTCATGCACATTGAATTCTTCTGACAATTGAGATACCGATGCAACATTATTCTTCTTAACATATTCAATGATTTTCAGTTTTCTCTCGGCAGCTAGCAATATTATCACTCCCATATAAAAATATTTTTAATTTTGTTTATCTCTGTTAAGGATATATTAAGATTATGTTTATTAAGCTCTAATTGTCAACAGTTTGAATACACTATTAAAGAATAATTCATAATTAAACCTTCATTTTTCCTGCAAATCATCCCATAAAAAATAGTCTATCTTCCAGAATATCCGGTTCGATAGACTATCCATTCATGATAACGATTATTGTGCCCAATTAAACTCTAAAATTACCTTCTTCCATCCCCTATGCTGTCCTGCAGAATCCATCGCTTCTTTAAAGTCATTCACCGTTCGAATAGGTGTAAATTCTGTCGGAAGAATGGCACGTAGTAATTTTTGGTACTCCCTATCCTGCATGGCGGAAACCACTGCCTGAAAGTCCGGAATCGAACTTCTGCTGCTCCCATACAATGACAATCCCTTTTCCAAAACATCCCGGGTATTAATCGGAACCCTATCCTCGGTTACACCCATAAGAATTAAGGAACCGCCGCGTTTGAGGAGATCAATTCCTTGATTTACTGCACTTTCACTAAATTTCCCGCCTGTACATTCCACCACTATATCCACTTTCTCTGCTGAACAAAAGTCAAAATCCTGCACCATGGAACAATCGGCAAAGTGAAAATGGGCAAGCTTATCCGGGATGGCTCCAAACACTTTTAATCTAGTAGAATCAAGTCCGTAAATTCGGTTGATTAGAGCTGCCGTCAAATACCCAACAGGCCCATCACCAAATACAGCCACTTTCGTGTTTGATGCCATAAGCTGCTCTTTTACCCGGCTAATCGCACGGTAAGATACTGTACACAGTTCACAAAGAACCGCAATTTCATCTGGAATAGAATCAGGGATAGGGATGGCACATTGAGCAGGTAAGACTAAGCAATTTTGTGCGATCCCATCGTAACCGCTTCCCAGAAATTCATTCTTTTCGCTGTAGTTTTCTCTAAAATCATTCCCACGGATAAAACTACAATCCTCTGACACACCTTTTTCAATTAAGCTGCCCGGAATATTAGGAACAATCACCACTCGCTGGCCTACCTTCAAATCGTTTGCTTTGCTAACGATAACTTTGCCGATTCCCTCATGAAGAAGTGCCATAGGCAGCTTTTTCTCTAAGGCTTCAGCCCTTCTTTGCCCCAAGTAATAACGTAAATCTGCGTGGCATATACTGGCAATTGACGGTTCAATGACTACTTCACCATCCCGAATCGTTCGCTCAATTGCCATTTCTTCTACTTCCCCAGGTTTAACAAGTCTAAAAGTTCGCGACATAACGGTTGTTGCTGCCTTTTGCTGCATATTTCTCCTCCTCCATTTTATACAATGCCATAAAAAAACAATTGAAATGTTCATTTATGTTTATATACATAAAATTTTTATTCATTTCCACTTGTAAATAAATAATATATGCTTAAAAATTGGATTGTCAAGTGAAATAGAGCAAAAACGGAAAATTTTCTAAAAATATATTGCTCATTATTGCTCACTCTTGTTAAACTAAAAAAAAAGAACATTGAAAATACCTTTACTTAAGGAGGTGCATTTGTAAGTGGGAGATTCACACTATTCAATCGGTATTGATTACGGCACTGAATCAGGAAGAGTTGTTATCGTAGATGTCAATACAGGAGAAATAAAGGCAACACAGATTGTTCCCTATCGTCATAATGTTATAACCGAAACCTTACCCTTTTATTCAAATCAGATTCCAAAAGGAAGTGCACTTCAGCACCCACAAGACTATCTTGATGTGTTAGAAGAAGGAGTTCCTTCCGCTATTACAAAAGCTCAAATCAATCCAAAGCAAATCATCGGTCTAGGTGTTGATTTTACTTCATCTACACTAGTACCTGTAGATTATGAATTAACACCGTTATGCTTTGATCCAGCGTTTCAGCATTCCCATCATGCCTGGGTAAAACTTTGGAAACATCATCACACGAAGCCTCAAACAGAGAAAATCGTCCACCTGGCAACACAGCGAAAAGAGAAATGGTTAAGAAGATTAGGATATAACGTTTCCGAAGAATGGGCCATCCCGAAAATTTTAGAGGTTTTCGAAAATGCCCCTGACGTATTTACCAATACCGCATACTTTATGGAAGCATCGGATTGGATTGTCTCCATCCTTACTTCAACCATCACTAGAAATAATTGTTCCTTAGGTTTCAAAGCATTTTGGAATGAATCAGAGGGATTTCCTGAAGAGTTTTTTCACGAACTTGATAGCAAATTCGGTTCAACTCTCCTTGAAAAATTACAGGGGCAGGTTAAAAATATCGGAACATGTGCCGGCTCCCTGACAAAGCCTTGGGCCGATAAGCTGTCACTTCCCATCGGATTGCCAATTGCAACTGGTATTATTGATGCCCATTCGGCCCTTTTGGGAACGGGAGTATCTCAACCAAATACCATGCTAATGGTTATGGGAACTTCTACTTGCCACCTTATGCTTCATCCAGAACTCAAGGAAATACCCGGAATTTCTGGTGTCGTCAAAGATGCCATTATCCCCGGATTGTATGCATATGAAGCTGGGCAATCTGCTGTCGGTGATTTATTCGGTTCATATGTCAACGGGCACATTCCCCAAACCTATAATCTTGAGGCAGAAAAGTTAGGTATCTCTGTATTTGATCTATTAGAGGAAAAGGCAAGCGCCCTATCACCTGGAGAGAATGGGATGCTTGCACTTGATTGGCATAACGGCAATCGCTCCATATTATCTGATTCTAATTTATCAGGTGTTTTGATTGGATTAACCATTCATTCAAAGCCCGAAGAGATCTATCGTGCCTATCTAGAAAGTACAGCATTTGGTGCGAAAATCATTATGAACACCTATCAAAAATGGGGTATGGAGATTAATGAAGTCGTAGCCTCCGGGGGATTACCTAATCGGAATGCTCTATTAATGCAGATTTATGCGGACATTCTAAATAAACCGATTAAGGTTTCCCAATCAGATCATGCCCCGGCTATTGGTGCCGCAATTTTAGGAGCTGTTGCAGCAGGCACTGAAAATGGTGGCTATAACAACATACAACACGCAATCCAATATATGGCTCAGCCAATCGAAAAAACATATTATCCAACTAAGGAAGGCGCTTCACTTTATCAAACTATCTTTACCTACTATGAAAAAATGCACAATTATTTCGGAATACAGCATCTCCAATTGATGAAAACACTTGGAAAGCACAGAAGCAGTTCTCCTGCTGCATTTCAGGATTCGTCTCATTAAGAGCCTATAAAAGAGTTGAAACCTGCCTCATATTCCCTACTTTATATTGTTAGCACAGGTCGCAGGATCGCAGATTATCCTAATGAACGATTCCAGTCCCACTGACTATGCAGCGGGACTGGGCCCTTACCACAACGATTCCAAAACTGAAGACTGGATAAGGTTGGTGTCAATATTACACGTCTTCCCATCAATTCCATATTGCCAGATGGAAATATTCACATTTTCAGGTGCGCCTGGCGCGTAAGCTGGTGCCTGATCCTTTGGTGTGACACCAGGGTCTGGATTACTGCTCCAAAGAATGGTTTGATCTTGAACCTGCTTATTTTTTGAAACTGCCGATTGATAGGCAGCGGACAACTTACTTTCAGGTGTGAGAACCCCATAAATACCCGGCTTATAAGGCGATTCCATTAGAGGTTCCACCCATCCGCGAATAAAGGCCTCATCGACCGGATATTTTGGTTCGATATCTGCAAAGAGTGCAACTCCTTCAGGAATTCCTATTTTTTGAGCATAGGAAACGGCTTCCTTGGCCTCCGCAGCCCCATTTTCATAACCGGTTGCGTCTGTGAAATGGTTGAAAATCGGTAAGATCTTGGCCCCTTGCTCATGAAGTAAAGTGGCTTCCTCTTTAGTTAAACCCATTGATATGCCTTCTTTGGTTTCCAAATACCTCCCGATCACAGCTGGTTCTCCATAATTATCCTTTACACACTGTAGAAAGGCTTGGTCTATTTTCGAAGCAGTGTCTATCCCCCAAACAATAGTTGGCTTTTCTTCGGGAGCTGGTTTTTCTTGAGGCTGCTCTCCTTGATCCCCCGAGTCTGTTTGCGGCGGCTCCTCTTGTGTACTTGTATCAGCTGGGGGTGGATTCTCCCCGTTAGCTGAGGTTTCTTGGCTCTGTTCCCAATGAGTGGTTGAATTCTCTTGTGTTGATTGCGGCGAATGAACAATATTCTGGGGTGTCTGATGGTTGAAGAAAACAAGAAGCAATGGGAGAACCAAAATGATGGTACCTAAAACAACATTCCAAAACCATTTGCGTTTTTTCATATCATCTATTCCCTCCATATGACAATCTTTTTAACAAGGTATTCTACTGGTCATATGGGCGTGTGGGCAGGCAGAATGAGGACCGTTCCCTCTTATAAACAAAAGGTGCGAGTCCCACTGCTTAAGAACAGCAGGACTCGCACCTTGGAAAATGATATGGACGCTACTCTACATAAAAAATCCAATCCCTATTAAAATAGCTTCAATCACAACAACCGACAGAAGAACATTCATTTTAAGGGCATTTCTTTTTTCACTACCAGCTACGTCTTCCCTGCTAGCCATCTTATTCGAGATAGCTTCCAGCATTTCAACGCTTTGTTTGCTTTGTGCCTTGATCAAAGCATCTACTTGTCTTTGCAGATCCTCGCCCTGCTCCGATTGTTTTGCAGACCACTCTTCAAACTGACGCTCGACTTTATCGATAAACGCTTCTTCCCGTACCACCATAATACTTTTGATCGACTCGGAATGTTTTTGGAACATGCCTTCATACGAGGTTCTCAGCTGTTCCAAGTGACGTTCGGTTTGCTGAAAGGCCACCATATGGGCAGCCAATTTTTCCTCGGTTTGTGCAATCTGTCCTCTTGCAAGGGTAACAAAGGCTTCGTTTTGCTCTAAAAATTGTCTATTTCTTTCGTCTGAATCCGATATCTTCTGAGTAAATTCTGTTACATGCGTAGAAACAGATTCAATGGAGGCAACAGCATGATCCAATAATTCCTTGTTACTGCTCTCAACCGCTTCCATTAGCTCGCGGATTTCTTGTTTTTGCGTTTCCATTTGCCGGACCACCATATTAGCCTGTTCAACGACGGATTCTGCTTCCTTTTTAAAATCAGAAGTACTATTCATGGTTAGCTGTAGGAGATGATCCTCTAACAGTTTGATTTTCTCCTTAAAGTCATCGTAAAAAAGATCATCGTTTAACTTCTTTAATTCATCCATTGCTTTATCGTATTCCGTTTTTGTTGGTGATTGTGTGGTACCCATCTTTTGCCGCCCTCCTCATTCATGTAACGATTTGATAAGTTTCTCACCGTCTTGCCTTAGTAGCTGCAAGTATTTTGCCGCAAGCCATCGTTCTTCAGCATTCCCATAGTGGAAGTGACGCTGTAACTCTTCCTTATACTCAAGCCAATACTTGATTAAACAGCCTTGCAGCTGTAATGCATGCTCACGGTCCTGATTCCATAATTGATGAACATTCTGATAGCGGGCATCAAGCTCGGCTTTTACTTTTTGGTAGTTTGCTAAATCTCTTTCCAGTCGTCTTGTTTTTTCGGTAGTAACAAGCTTCAATGCCTCCGCCTCTTGGAAAAAATGGTCCTTTTGCTCAAAGGCTGCCTTAAAAATAGGGGTAAGGAGAAGATTATAGTTATGATACATTTCCGTCACCCATTCATAGGCAATAGCGCGTATCTCCAATATTGTTTTTTCATAGGTGCTTTTTAGCCAAAAGGCGTCAATTTTCTGCTCAACCCTTGGAATCGGAGGTAAATAGGGAATTTCTAATAGATGACTGATCCCCATTTTTAACATACCCGCTTCCTGCTTGATTCTTCTAAACTTATTCTCCAGCTCACTTGCCACCATTTCCTGCAATCGTAACACATCATCATTTATGACACTCGCTTTTCTATGATGGGGTGTATATTCGATGATGTCATTGACCAAATCACCGATATAGTCAGGGTCCATATTTTTTAATTCAACCTTTTTCAAAAAAGCCTCATAGACCTCGATATTCTTGCTAATTTGGTTGTACTGCGCTTCAGCCTCTTCCACTTTACGATCTAGTAAAAGCTGTTGATTTGTGATTAATTCATCCTGCTGTTTCATTCTTTCTTTATACTGCTCAAGCTCTAGCTTCCTTGCCTCGTCTGCCTCTTTATACACTATCGTTAGACGATTGACAGACAACTCATTCACTTCAGGACTTTCCAGCTCTGTTTGCAAAACTTCCTTTATTATGGTGGAGGACTCTGCTTTACCTGCAAAGCGCTGAATAAATTCCGTCTTCGCTTGAAAAACCCATTCAAATCGACGGTTATGAAAATTAGTAAGGGATAGATTCATATCTAAAGGCCAACTCCTGCATTTCTCCGCACAAAATCTGCAGACGATTCATTTGTAATGAGTCTATTCGACATATAGCGTTACCTTCTTTTGGCAGAATTCGATAATATATACCAAATATTTTAACACTTTTATGGGCTTACGATAAGAGTTCTTTTACCAAATATGTTAAATGCACTATTCAAAGCAGCATTCCTACGAATCTATTTATATTATTTTTCTCCATCCCGACCTTTCTGCCGACTTCTATCTATATAAAAGGTGAAAGGTGGTGAGAGACAATGGCACAAGCATTATTAGAAGGCACGAAGCTTCGCTTAGTGTTTGAGGCCGGCATCGATGACGAAGGTAAGCCGATCCTCAAAGCAAAGACGTTTAGCAACGTCACAAAAGCAGCAACCGCAGATCAACTATCGCAGGCAGCACAAGCAATCGCAGGACTATGCAACGACCAGCTAAACAAAATCGAGCGCAACGACAGCTCCGAGATTATTGGCTAGTGGTGCCTGACACCAATTCTACTAGTGACGTAGTGGGAATGGTGCCTGTCACCATTGCTACTAGTACAGTAGTGGAAACTTAACCGAGAGGAGGTGAATAGAAATGGCAAAGACGTTGGAGTTGGAATTTGGCACGGAGTTTGGGAAGACGGCACGTATTTCGGTCGATAGTCCAAAAGAGCCCATTGATGAGGAAGTTGTAAAATTATCGATGGCTCAAATCATTACATCTGATGTGTTCACAACCGCTAGCGGCAGATTTGTTGCTGCAAAAGGAGCACGAGTGATCGAACGCAATGTAACAGATTACGAGCTTGCTTAATAACGGAGAGGTCGGATTCCAATGAAGCCGGCCTCTTTTTAAGAGTCAGGGAAGGAGGTGGGAAAAGTGGAACAGCTCATTCCAATCATTAGCCAGGTGGGATTCCCGATTGTGGTGACCCTCTATCTGCTTTACCGAATTGAAGCAAAGCTTGATTTAGTGGTCCAGTCGATTCAGACTCTTCCCGAGCGGATGAGGGAGAGAATATAAAGTGCAAGAAACCAGCTGGAATCAAACCAACTGGTTTCTTGCATTTTGCTATTCCGCTTTCCTCTTAAACCAACCATTTACTAGTTGAAATCTAGAACCCTCCGGAAAAATTCTCCTCTTCACAAAATCGTCACATTCATATATACTTTCATATGTTATCAACGGCCCGGCTTTCATGAGAGTTGAAAGTCAAAAATAATAATAGAAGAGGTGTTTTATTGTTGAATGTAGAGACAATTAAATATGAATGGTTTGGGAATATAAAGGGTGACATTCTTTCAGGTACAGTTGTAGCCCTTGCCCTGATTCCAGAAGCGATTGCTTTTTCCATCATTGCGGGTGTAAATCCGATGGTCGGCTTATATGCGTCGTTTTGCATTGCCCTTGTAATTGCCTTTGTGGGCGGCAGACCTGCGATGATTTCTGCCGCTACCGGAGCAACCGCCCTATTAATGGGCGGTTTAGTGAAGGGCCACGGACTAGAATATTTATTAGCGGCTACCATCCTAACAGGGTTGATTCAAATGATCTTCGGATCACTGAAGGTAGCTCGTTTGATGAAATTCATTCCTCGTTCGGTCATGGTTGGCTTTGTCAATTCATTAGCTATTTTAATTTTTATGGCACAATTAACCCATTTTAAAGGTCAAACCTGGGTCATGTACGCCATGGTCGCAGGAGGATTAGCGATTATTTATCTGTTTCCACGAATCACAAAAGCTGTTCCTTCGCCACTGGTCGCAATTATTGTCATTACCATCATTGCGGTAGTAACGGGTGCGCACGTCAATACGGTCGGCGATTTAGGGCAATTGAAACAAGCATTGCCTACGTTTTGGCTCCCTCACGTGCCATTTACACTCGAAACACTGCGTATCGTCTTTCCTTATTCACTTGGCATCGCTGTGGTTGGATTAATCGAGTCGCTGTTAACCGCGCAAATTGTCGATGATCTGACAGATACCACGAGTGATAAAAACAAAGAAGCACGGGGCCAGGGGATCGCCAACATGGTATCGGGATTATTTGGCGGAATGGCCGGTTGTGCCATGATTGGGCAATCTGGGATCAATGTGAAATCAGGTGGCCGTGGAAGACTTTCGACCTTTTGGGCTGCGGTATTTTTAATGATCCTGATTGTTTCTTTAAATAATGTTCTTGTTCGAATACCGATGGCTGCATTAGTAGCGGTCATGTTTATGGTTTGCATTGGAACGTTTGATTGGTCATCATTGAAAAAAGTGACCGTTATGCCGAAATCGGATACGGTGGTGATGATCGTTACCGTCATTACGGTCGTGGCAACAGATAATCTCTCGATTGGAGTGGTTTGCGGAGTTATCCTGAGTGCTATTTTCTTTGCCTCAAAGATTTCAAAAGTCACGATTAAAACGTTATCCCCAAAAGGGTCACATAGAAAAATTTATCAAGTATCAGGGCAGCTTTTCTTTGCTTCAGTCACAGACTTTGTCCATCACTTTAATTTTAAAGAAGACGTAACCGAAATTGAAATTGATTTAACCCACGCCCACCTTTGGGACGACTCTGCCATCGGTGCGATCGATAAAGTAGTCATGAAATACCAGCAAAATGAAGTAAAGGTGAATCTTATAGGGGTCAATCGGGAAAGCATGAAACTGCTTGAAAGACTTACCGTTCATAAAAATCCCGATGACCTTGAAAAGGTTTCAAGCTTCTAGAATGGAAGAAACACGCTGAATAAGATCAGCGTGTTTTTTTGAATCCGAAAAATAAGAATGTCGTCATCGGAGAAAAGTGTAAAGTAACATCTTTTATCAAAGACTATGAAGGACTAATCTTTGTTACAATCCACTAGATTTGGCCTTCATGTAGCCGATGATGGACTAATCTCTTTTGCAATCCACTAGATTTGGCCTTCATCAAGGCGATGATGGACTAATCCCTTTTGCAATCCACTAGATTTGGCCTTCATGTAGCCGATGAAGGACTAATCTCTTTTGCAGTCCACTAGATTTGGCCTTCATGTAGCCGATGAAGGACTAATCTCTTTTGCAGTCCACTAGATTTGGCCTTCATGTAGCCGATGAAGGACTAATCTCTTTTGCAGTCCACTAGATTTGGCCTTCATCAAGGCGATGAAGGACTAATCCCTTTTACAATCCACTAGATTTGTCCCTCATGAAGCTGGAAACTTTGGCGACTATGTCACACATGGCCAAAAGCGACGAGTTAATGGGGTTAGTCCCTCGTATACTAAAGCTTTTACGTGCCTGCCGAAGGACTGACCCCCATTTTCCTTCTAGAGCTGTCCTCTCACAAATCATCAATAACAATATAGGTCATGCGCATTGGACCGTGTACACCAACGACCAGGATCATTTCAATATCAGCTGAGTTGCTTGGCCCAGATATAAAGTTTATGCATGATGGTACCTTTTCACCTTGCAAAATGCGTTTGCGAAGATCAACAGCCACCTGTGTCATCCTTGGTACAATGGTGCTCTTTGGTATTAAAATAATTGATTTTTCCGGCAAAAAGCTTACGGTGCGGCCATGATTTTTATGGCTTAAAAGGACAGCCGTGCCCGATTCAGCAAGTGTCTGCTCTGCAATGGTGATTCCGATAGTAGCCGTTTCAGCAAGCGAGATGTTTTCACGGCCGATTGCCGGATCCCAGATGTGGACAGCTACCTGCTCTTTTGGCAGACGTTCAGTGAAAAGGTCGGATAATCCGTACTGTTGAACGCGCTCATCCTGCCAGGCGATGATCGGACCGCCGCCATATGATTGAATCGTCTCATAGACAGCTTCTTGCAAATCAGCGAGCGGGGTGACCTTACAGGTTGTATTGATCAATTTACATTGTTTCTGCAGAACTTCCAGAAGTTCGTCCTGTGTTTTATCCCTCAATACGTTATACTGCGGCGTGTATGCCCACTGTGGCCGTTCGATAGCTGACGGCACTGCACTGCGCTTCAGCTTCTGTGAAATTTTTCCGATAAATGCTTGACGATTTTGAATTTGGCCTGTCATGATCCGTTTCCTCCCTTCGATCTGTTTTCAAACCAGTCGCGGAAACGCTCTTTATTTGGTGCAGGGAACTCGCGTGCTTCCATCCAATTTTTCAGCGGGCCTACTCCTTTGGAAATGTGGCTGTCTTTAATAATGGGCCTTAATGCTTTTGAAGCTATTTTTGAACCCATGTTATACAGGCCGGATGAAGACGAACCCATTCCAAAAATGGACATGAGGAAGCGTTCGGATAATGGAGTGCGGCCTTCTTTTTCAACAATGACTTGACGATGTTGATGAAGCAATTCATGCAGCGGAATTTTCACCGGACAGACGTCGGTACATGCTCCGCAAAGTGTTGATGCGAAAGGCAATTCTTTATAGTCATCATACCCTCCAAGCAGCGGAGAAAGCACCGCTCCCACCGGGCCAGAATAAATCGAACCGTAGGAGTGGCCGCCCACATGGCGGTATACAGGACAAACATTAGCACAAGCACCACAGCGGATACATTGTAAAATCGATTGAAACTCGGTCCCTACTATTTCAGAACGTCCATTATCAACAATAACTAAATGAAATTCCTCAGGGCCATCGATTTCATCCTCATGACGAGGACCGCTTAGCACGGTAACGTAGCTAGGCAATTTTTGTCCGACGGCACTTCTAGTCAGCATGTTAACAAGCACTTCTAGCTCCTCAAAGGTCGGTACGAGACGCTCCATCCCCATCACGGTAATTTGTGTTGGTGGAAGAGAGGTTGAAAGATCCGCATTCCCTTCATTTGTTACGATACACACGGATCCTGTTTCAGCAACGGCAAAATTGCACCCTGTAATGCCGATATCAGCTGTTAAATAATCATTCCGCAGCATTTTACGCGCATGCTTTGTCAAATCCTCAGGCCGCGATGTACCTTCATAGCCATGATGATGGTGAAAGCTTTCCTGCACTTGTTCTTTATTGCGATGCAATGCAGGTGCGACAATATGTGAGGGAAGATCGTTATCAAGCTGTAAAATATATTCTCCTAAATCGGTTTCCACCACGTCGATGCCGTTTGCCAATAAATGATGGTTGAGATCAATCTCTTCTGTTACCATCGACTTTGACTTGACTATCTTTTTAGCACCTTTTTGCTTAGCTACACTAAGAATATAGTCACGCGCTTCCTCAGCAGTTGAAGCAAAGTACACATATCCCCCAAGCTTGGCAACATTGTCGCTCAGCTGTGTCAGATAGTAATCAAGATTCTCAAGAACATGCCGGCGAATCTGCTCTCCTAGTAAGCGCCATGTTTCCCAGTCGCCCAATTCATCTACAGCTTTCAATCTATTAACCTCTAAACGATCCTGTGCACCTGATACAGCTCCGCGCATGAAAGTATTTTGTATGCCTTCGTCAACACGGCTCTTAAATGGCTCACTACCTACTTTCATTGGCATATTAATTCACCTCTATCTTACGTTTATTTAAGATTTCAGCAATATGCAGAACTTCCACTTTTGCCCCTACGCGTTCTGCCCGTCCGCGAATATTCATAAGGCAACCTTCATCCGCTCCAATTAAATATTCTGCGCCTGTTTCAATAATATGCTGAACCTTTTCATCCACCATTTGTTCAGAAATCTGTTCCATTTTTACAGAAAAGGTTCCACCAAAGCCGCAGCAAGTGTCCTTATTTGGCAGTTGTGTGTATTTTAAGCCGCGCACATTCGATAAAAGGGTCAGTGGAGCGCTTTTCACGCCAAACAAACGCGTCATATGGCATGACATATGATAGGTTACATCCCCTTCAAAAACAGCACCGACATCCTCTACTTGAAGGACATCAACGATAAATTGCGTGAGTTCATAGGTCTTATCAGCGACCTTTTTGGCTCGGGGTTCCCAGATTGGATCTCCCTGAAATACATCCGGGTATTTTTTAAACATATAGGCACAAGAACCCGAAGGACTGACAATATATTCAGCATTCTCAAAGACTTCTATCATATGCTTCATTGCCTCTTTTGAGTCTTTCACATAGCCAGAATTATAGGCTGGTTGTCCGCAGCAAATTTGTCCCTTCGGAAATTCCACCTCACAGCCGAGATATTCCAATAATTCAACCGTAGACTTCCCAACATCTGTACGGAACATATCCACTAAACAGGTGGCAAAAAGGGCTACTTTCATATTCATTCAACTCCATTTACATTTACTAAGAAAAAACGCGGGTGCCACTAGAACACTTGTCCTAAACTATTCTCGAAATGATAACGTATATCTTGATAGTATAAAGAAAATTCCGATAATTAACAACAAATATATAGTTGCTGTTGAAAGGTGTTTACATTATTTGAATATTATTATTTAATAGATAATATAGAATTTTCTAAAAAGGGGGAGATAGAAATGAAAAGGTATCTTAATAAAGGATTTCTACTAATGGCTGTTCTATTGCTTTTGGCTTTAACAGCATGCAGCGGCAATAGTTCTGAGAAAACAAGTAAGATCAATTCGGCTAAAGGAGATACGGTCAGTGCGAAACTTGGCGTAATCTCCTATATTACCGGCCCTGGTGCTGCTTATGGTGAAGCGATTACCAATGGTTTGAAACTGGCTCAGAAGGAAATTAATGCAAAAGGCGATGTCAAAATTGACCTTGTGATTGAAGACTCAGCTGGTAAACAAGAGCAAGCCTTATCTGCCGCTCAAAAGGTCATGAGTGACGATGACATTGTTGGCTTAATCGGGCCAACTTTAAGTACTGAAATGAACGTTGTAGGTCCTGAAGCAGATATGAATGGTATTCCGATTATGGGTACGTCCACAACAGCTGAAGGAATTCCACAGATTGGCGATTATGTTTTCAGAAACTCTTTACCAGAAGCACTGGCTATTCCGGCAGCACTCAAAAAGGCGGTTGATAAAAACAGTGCAAAGAAAGTTGCCATCCTTTATGGGAACGATGATGTGTTTACAAAATCCGGATTTGATACGATGAAAAAAGCAGCAGAAGACTTGGGGCTTGACATCTTAACGATTGAAACGTTCCAAAAAGGTCAGTCAGACTACAACGCCCAATTAACCAAAATCAAAGGGCTTAAGCCGGATCTGATTCTTTGTTCCGCATTATACAATGAAGGCGCGGTTATCATGGATCAAGCAAGAAAAGCTGGACTTGATGTACCGTTCGTAGGCGGAAATGGATTTAACTCGCCGCAGGTAATTGATATTGCCGGACAAGCTGCCGATGGATTAATTGTTGCGACACCTTGGTTTGCCGACAAACCAGATCAAAAGGTACAAGATTTTGTAAAGAAATTTGATGCTGAATATGGGAAAAAGCCAGACCAATTTGCTGCACAAGCTTACGATGCACTATATATTTATGCGGAAGCATTAAAAAATGCCGGCGAAGCTGACCGCGATGCACTTCGCGATGCGCTTGCCGAAATCAAAGACTTCCCTGGCATTCTTGGTAACTTCTCGTTTGATAAAGACGGTGATGTTGTCATGGAACCAACCGTTCTGATGATCAAAGATGGGAAATTCCAATTGTTTGAATAAAAAATAGGCTGAACATGGAAGGGCACTTTAATAGTGCCCTCCTTACATTACTATAACCTGTTCTTGATGTAGCAGGAAATCGAAGAACCGTCCCTATGCAAATCATGACGGGAAAATTTTTTAGTTAAAGGGTGAGATGAATTGCTGTTGGAGCAATTAATAAACGGAATAACACTTGGAAGCATTTATGCCATCGTTGCCCTTGGATTTACACTTGTTTTTGGAGTTCTGGGCATCATTAATATGGCACATGGCGAAATCTTTATGATTGGCGCTTTTATCGGCGTCGTGGTAACGGGTACATTGGGCTTACCCATTTGGATGGCATTTCTTGCCGCCATCATTGTCACTGCTGTTTTAGGGTATTTGCTTGAGCAATTTGCATTAAGACCGCTGCGCGGCAAAAAGGGTGTCTCCCATCTTGCCCCATTAATCAGCACCATTGGGGTATCGATTTTTCTAGAAAATCTATCACACCATTTATTCGGTGCCGGAAACCATCCTTTTAAAAATGCCTTTGCCGAAGTTCATTTTACAATCGGTTCCATCACCATATACGTAGTGCAAATCGTGATTTTTGTGATTTCAGTGATGTTAATGATGGCCCTTTCCTATTGGCTTTCCAAAACAAGAGCGGGGAAAGCGCTCCGTGCGACTGCGGAGAACTTAGACACTGCCAGTATCCTTGGTGTCAATACAAAACAGATCATTACCTTAACCGTTGTGATGGCCTCCGCTATGGGGGGAATTGCTGGCATCCTGGTTGGAATGGCATTTAACTCGGTGAATCCGCAGATGGGCTTATCCATCGGGCTAAAGGGGCTTGCCATTATCATCTTGGGCGGAATGGGCAGTGTGAAAGGCGCAATGGCGGGAGGATTAATTCTTGGTTTAGCGGAAACACTCATGGTTGCCTATGGAGATTCGGGTTATCGAGATGCTATTGCCTTCCTCGCAATCATCGTGATCCTTTTAGTACGGCCGCAGGGATTATTTGGCCAAAAGACATCAGAGGGAAGGCCGTGATGATATGCTTGGAGATTTTATAAATCCATACTACCTTCAAGTTGGATCTTTTATCATGATTAACATTATTCTAGGCTTAAGTATTTATATTACCCTATCTTCCGGACAGCTTTCGCTAGGGTCTGCCGGGTTTATGGGAATTGGCGCCTACACATCAGCGATACTCACCATTAACTATGATTTGCCGATTGCCGCTGGCATCATTGCAGGGGCAGTAGTTGCCGGGCTGATCGGTATTCTCATCGGTATTCCCTCCCTTAGGCTAACGGGGGTTTATCTAGCCATTGCAACACTTGGATTCGGGGAAGTCATAAGGGTATTCCTCATCAATTGGGAGTCGGTTACCAAAGGGGCAGTCGGTCTTTCAGGTATCCCCCAAATTGGTAGAGAATTGCTTAAGTTTTCTAGGGATGCTGGATTCAGTCCCCTTTCAATCGGTCTAAGAAACAATCAATTTGTTTATTTAATGGTCCTGATTCTATTGATACTTATTACTATTTTTCTCATCTGGTTCTTGATTAGACTAAACAAATCTCGTGTCGGCCGGGCTTTTGCAGCTATCAAAATGGATGAAAAAGCAGCCGAGGCAATGGGAATTAATATCACGTATTACAAAGTTTTATCTTTTGCGCAAGGTGCCGTTTTCGCAGGCTTTGCAGGGGCATTATTTGCCCATATCATGGGATATATCAGTCCGGCTGATTTCTCTTATCATCGCGCAGTTGATATTCTTATTTTTGCGGTATTCGGTGGAAGTGATGTCATCTGGGGCTCTATTTTCGGAGCAACCTTTATGACTTTGATGCCAGAGGTCCTACGATTTATCAGCGAATATCGTTATATGATTTACGGGGTTGTTTTAGTATTAATGATGGCCTTCCGCCCGCAGGGAATTATTGATGTTCCCCTTCTACAGAAGTTGCAGCTGCGAAAAAGGAGGAGTAACCATGGTTCTAAACATTCAAAACATCTCTAAGAATTTCGGCGGCATCTCTGCTTTAACCGATGTTTCTTTTTCCATCAAGGAAGGAGAAATCTATGGGCTGATCGGCCCAAACGGAGCGGGAAAAACGACCATGTTTAATATGATTACCAATATGTTCCCACCGACATCGGGTGAAATTACCTTTTTGGATGAACAAATTACCGGTCTTAAACCGTATAAGATTACCAATAAGGGCATCTGCCGAACCTTTCAAAACATTCGCCTTTTCTCACAAATGACAGCTATGGAAAATGTATTGGTCGGCGGGCATTCCCGTAGCAAATCTGGCGTTTTTAGCGGGGTCTTTGGGACAAAATCACAGCGTACAGAAGAAGAAAGATTACGTGTAAAGGCAATGGAACTTCTAGAATTAGTGGGCTTATCTGAATACGAAGAGACAATTTCTGAAAACTTAGCTTACGGGCAGCAAAGAAGGCTGGAAATTGCACGAGCTTTAGCCAGTGACCCTAAACTATTATTATTAGATGAACCCGCCGCCGGGATGAATGAATCCGAAACCGATGAATTGTTTTTTTTAATTAAGAAGGTTCAAGAACGAGGCATTACCACCCTATTAATTGAACATGACATGCCACTTGTCATGAAGCTGTGTGATAAAATGACCGTTTTAAACTTTGGTAGAAAATTGGCTGAGGGCACGCCTGAAGAAATTCAAAACAACCAGATGGTTATTGAAGCCTACCTCGGTTCAGAGGGGGATGAGGAGATTGCTTAAAGTTTCTGGAATCGAGACCTTTTACGGAAAAATCCAGGCGCTAAAAGGGGTCAGCCTTGAAGTGGAACAAGGGAAAATTGTGGCCATTCTCGGTGCAAACGGGGCCGGTAAAACGACTACCATGAAAACGATCGCTGGGTTGCTGAAGCCTAAAAACGGTTCCGTCGAATTTTTAGGGGAAAATATAACTGGGCTTAGGCCGGACCAGCTTGTGCAAAGAGGAGTCTCTTTAGTTCCGGAAGGCCGGGCGATTTTATCAGGCATGACGGTGTTGGAGAACCTGGAAATGGGTGCTTACCAGCGTAACGATAAGGAAATTGGAAAGGATATCGAAGCGGTGATGGAGAGGTTTCCGATCTTGCGGGAAAGGAAAGCTCAGCTTGGCGGCACGCTTTCAGGAGGACAGCAGCAAATGCTTGCGATTGCTCGGGCATTGCTGTCAAAGCCTAAACTGCTGCTGCTTGACGAGCCTTCGATGGGACTCGCTCCTTTGATTGTCGCGGATATCTTTAAGATTATTAAAGAAATTAGGGATGCTGGAACCACGGTGCTTGTCGTTGAACAAAATGCGAAGCAGGCGTTGAAGACCGCTGATTATGGCTACGTACTAGAGACCGGAAAAGTCATTATCCATGGCCCGGCACAGAATTTATTAGAAGACCCAAAAATTGTGGAAGCATATCTTGGAAGGAAATCTGGTGCCTGAAGCAGGGGACGGTTCTTCCACTTCACTTCGGGTAACGGCACAAAAAAATGAGCGGGAACAAAAAGTTCCGCTCATTTTTTGTCATTACGCAGCATTTGTGCCTTGTTTATGATGTCCTTTAGCTGCAAAGTTCCTACGTACATAGGGCATTACATATCGATCTACACCGAATTTACCGGCATTTGCTCCAGCAACTAAGACGAAGAAGGCTAAAAGAATCATTTGTCCGTTTGTGCTCACGGTACCACTGAACAAGAAAGAGAAATTCATGACCATACCCATTAGGGTCGCAAAGTTCGTAAGAAGACCTAGGATTAAGGCTATTCCGACTAATACTTCGCCCCATTGCACTAAGAAAGAAAATAGATCCGCGTTTGGCAAGGCAACCTGTTCTAAGAATTTTGCCCACCAGCCTTGAACTGCTGGGTGTTCACCCGTGCTAGAAGCAATCGCTCCTTTTAAAAATCCACTTGCATCAAATCCGCCACTTGTTATTTTTCCATAACCTGCATGTAAAAATTCATAGCCTATATAAACACGAATGATAGCTAAAATCCCGGCGACAATAGTATTTTTTCTTAAAAGATTTAACATGGTACTCCATCTCCCTTAGGATTAATATAAGTTTTTACAAGATCTTGTTTGTTTCTGACTACACTTATATATTATCACCTTTCCAAAGGTAAGAAAGATGTTTGTGATACTTTTCACAAATTAGCAACAAA
>NZ_JAANMZ010000031.1 GCF_011250555.1 Bacillus sp. MM2020_4
AGAATTAAATAATGAAGATCAATATAGGTTGGTGATTCCTGGTGAATATATTGAAAAATTGAAAGAAGGATCAAGTTTCTTACAGGAGACTGAAAATGGGAATTATTATCCTACTATAGTCAATGCCATCACGAATAAATATGAAAAACACGTAGAGATACAAAAGGTTGGTAAAAATTTAATAAGTTCACTTGATAAAATGGCAGTACAACAAATGCTTACAGAAATTATGGTTCAATTGGACTTGATCAACGAAAAGATTACTAGGGTTTTAAAGGGTCAACAGAATGATAGAATAGCCCTTGCTAATAGTGCTAACCAACAATTAATTGAAGCGATTAATATAGAAGATAAAACATTAAAGCGAATGCTATTAGTAAATGTAATTAAAACTGCCAATGATGCAAGGGAGCAGTTAATACAGCATTTTAAAGATGATATTGATTTCCTAAAACAGTTACCTGATTCCAATGAAGATTTTAAGATAATTTTAGAACAGATACGAAATAAAAAGTTTAAAAGTGAAGTTGAACAGAGAATTTTTGAGTTATATAGGTGTTACGAATCAATTAACTTTACTTCAGGTGTCCTAATGTATGCATATTATGAATTAGAGCAAAAACAAAATATCCCAGTAAGTCTTTCCCCATATGAAACTTTACTAACAAATATTATAAAAGAAAAAGGACTTTTACAAAAAATTCACAGCTATAATAATATTGAGCACCATTCAACTATCTGGATCGAACATCCCAATGAGATGCTGAACAAACTGAAGAGTACAAATGCTTTAATAAATTCTAATAAATACGAACCAATAAAAATTGAATTCACAAAAGAAGATATCATGTTTTTAGAGGAGGTATAGTGCATGAGGGGGAATCAATGTAAAAAATGTAAGAAACCCTTGGTAGAACATGAGAAGAAACTTTGTGGGAATTGCCGTTTAAAAAGAAATCAAAAAATTATTAATGGGATAAAAGGGGGAGCAGGAGTGGCTGCTTCAGTTTTGTTAATGGTAATTAAAAGAAAAAGTAAATAACTAGGGTGTAAGGGTAAAATGAAATTAGTCAAAATTAAACCTCATAATAAAAGTAGATTAAGGAAAAAAATTAAGAAAAAGCTATTATATTTTATTCATGATATTACTCAAATATACGATGAGGAAGGAAGGCAACTTCAAAAAGTTGTAGTAGTTCTGTTTAGAATATTTGAGAAAAAAGAAAATAGTTCAGTTGAAGATAGTACGCCAGAGATTGTAGATTTTACTCTTGATTATACTCAAATAACTGGCAATTATGAGGGTCAATTTGTTTATGTTATTCAAAAAGCAAATGGAGATATTAGACTCACTTCTGCAGGAAATGACTATAGGGCACGCCAACATACACTTATAAATAATAGGTTAAGGGCAAGTCTATATAATGGTGAAACTGACAGTGAACAATTTAATTACACGTCGCAAGAGTTTTCGAAACTATATTCTTATCATGTTAATGTGGGGCATGGTAACTGTAGCTTTATAGTTTTCAAACGTAATCAAGATGTTAATATCTGGTGTATTGATTGCTCGGATTGGGATTATCGAAATAAGATATCTTATTTCGATAATATTGAGTCATGCTTGGAGCAGATTAAGATTGATTTTGAAATAAACGAGATTAAAATCAATAAATTTTTCTTAACCCATTCTCATTTCGACCATTTCAGTGGACTTGAAAGATTGATAAAGTTATATGCAACAATAAATGCTGAAGTTTGGTTCAATCCTTATTATTCCTTCAGTTCCACTAGATATAATAAACTATTAAATACTATTAATGATGGAGTTAAAAATAATACTCTAAAGGTTGTAATATCACATCCTTCAAACATGACTTCAAACATAGGTATTCTAAACAATAATCATTATATTGTTAGAACTAAAACAACTTCTTTAGCAAGTGGTACTTATACAATACAAGGAAAAGTTAATGACTCTTCGATAGTGTATAAATTTAGTTTTGGTGAAAAGTCTATTGTCTTCCCAGGGGATATTGAAAAAAATGGATGGAATCAATTAAATGATTGTTTACCTTACTTATCTAATACTACATATTCCTGTATCTCGCATCATGGAAGTATGAATGGGCACATTCGAACTATATGCCCTGCATCTAATTTAATAAATGATGTGAATTTATGTAATTTAAAAGCGAAGATATTAATTATATTAGGACGAGATGGTGCATATCCGGGGATTATCAATACAAAGGTGATTAATGATTTAGGTTCGTCTCGAATCTATAGAACCGATGAAGATCAAAGTAAGAGGAAAAACCCTAACTTCTTTAGAATAAACTGGTTAAATGATACAGTGCAATATTTTTGGTGACAATTTAGAAATGTAGAAATGAATTATTTTACAGAAGAGGAAACAGAGATAGAAAACTGGATTGAGAACTTATTTAAGTTACATATTATAAAGTCTAGGTTATTATTTTATACTTTAATTATTCCTTGACTCGAAGTTCTCCATAGTAGTAATATTTCTAACATTTGTCTAGCGCAATCAAGTATAACCTGTAACATCTCGTTAAAGATGTTACAAATAGAAAATCCCAACACCTTTCTTTACCGCACTTTTGGAACACAAAATGAAAGATACTACAGTCTAGCATTATTTTGGGGCGGCATGATGTAATGACAGCTCAATCCCTTGATATATGAGGGGGTAGGTCGAAGAAATATAGTTTAGCTCTAGACGATGTTGCCGAACTAGTGATATCAAAAATTGATTTATAAGAAACTAAAACATGCTAACATTTTGCTAACGCAATCCAGTGAACACCGATAAAGTCCCATTAAAGATGTTACAGACATAAATTAACAAAACATTAATTTACTGCACTTTTCGCACTCAGAATGTAAGATATTACACACTCCCACCTTAGGGGCGGCATGATGTAAGACATTTCTTTAAACCCCTTGATAAAAGGGTTTAGAGGTAAGTGAATTACGTTTGACGACCAACTGACGACATTTGATCAAATTACGGAAGCTTTTCATTAGTTCACCGAACTTTTGAAAAGCTTCTTTTTCATTGTCTCTGATACAAACTGATTAACATTTTTAGTTGTTTTGTTGTCAACATGACCTAATCTATCAATGATTTTTTGTAAGCATCGTTCAAATCCATTCAATGAACTAACAAACCTCGCCCATTTTCCACAAGTTTCCCTTTTAATCAAACGTTTAATTAAAATGGCTACAACCCTTGATAAATAAGCGCCAGGCCCACCAGATACATAAATTAATTGTTGAAAAATGAAATGAAAATAGGATATAAATAGCATCTGAACCAATCTTGCCACTAAACGACAGCCATTCGACTAAATTCAGTATAGGCTATACTAATTAAACGTTTGATTGAAACAGCTGCATGTGTTGATCTATAAGACTCTCCCCTGCCAAGGTAAAAGGAAAATTGTCGAGTGCAATAAAGAATTTCGGAAAAAAATGTCCCAACTCTCCACAAAATCAGATGGGTTTCTCTTGAACTTACATCAGCCATTTATATTGAAGGGGAAAGGGGATATCGACACTCCGATACCATTCGCGTAACCAAGGATGGCTATGAAATGCTTACAACATTTCCTACTGATCTAGAAAATATGACTCTCACCAAATCGAACATATTGGCAAAGTTAAAAGGGAAGTTTATACAGAAGTATTTGAGGCTTTGATGTTAATGTTCGATGTGTTGGTTATTGTATTATAGATAATAGAACGACAGCCTCAATAAATATATATAACATAAAAGTTAAGGAGGACTACATGACCTGGAACAAATTGAAGCAAAATCTGGAGAGTTTTCTCTGTCCTGCATTATATGGAAGGGTTGAATACCGTGCAACAAGCTACCGTTATTTACCTGATAAAGCAGGAAATTGTTATATTTTAGTAGATAAAAAGAATGTACTCAATATGAGTGACAGAACTACCTTTATCAGATGGTACCAGACGGAGCTGGAAATTAAGAATGATTCTGATATCCAAATTCCTATCAACAATGAGGAAATTGAAGCCGTAAGAAAGGAAACCAAGGGGATCGTTCCTGAGGATCGTCTACAAGTAATGGCTAGGGGTAGAAAATTATCCAAAGTTGCAAAAGAGTTTTTTGCAGCACAGTCATCATTAAGTAAATCAAATTTTATTGATGTAGCTAATAAGTTTTTATCCACTTCTATAGAGGAAAGCCTTGAGAGCAATGATATCCTATTGAATATTCTAGCTTTGGTGGACCGACGGGTAGGAAAAAAACGAATTTTAAACATGACCGAGAAGATGAAGTTAAAGCATCCAATTGTGCAGTATTTTTATGAACTACGTCTTAGTACGTTATGATATTGAACTACCCGCCACTTAACATCCCTTAAGGGTTTTTTGAAGTGGGGGATTCTTTAAATAACAAGACATATATCATAGGACCTTAAGATATATGACCATCTCCCGTTCAACTAGGAGGCGGTTTTTCCACTTTTCAACTTCGACAAACCTTTTTGCTCCAAGTTTGTTAAAGTACCTTGAGCAAAGAATTCGTTCGTAGAACGAAACTTGTCTAGATCAAAAAGATCTGATTGATAGAACGCGCAAACACGAACATCTTTCAGGATTTTAGAAATATACGCCCACTGCGCCCAATGATGCATACCAATTATCTTCTCCGGTAAAAGTGCATGCAACACTGGTGGGAGTATCTCTTTAAAACCTAATGCCCTCCGGGCTATAACAAAACTAGCGGCTTCATGAATGGATATTCCACAGCGCTTCATGAATTTCATTTTTCCGATTTGACTTGTGTATGCAGGGTTTACTTCAAAAACTTCCACCCCCATTTTTTCAGCTCTTGATTCAATGGCAGAAATCATTTTGTTATAGGCAAACATAGACATCATCATGTTTCCCTTCTTATTGCCATAAGCACTTGAAACTTTTGATTTAGTCGTATCTAATTTTTCAAGTGCAATCGGTTTGTTTACGCGACAAGCGGCGTTTACCACTTCTATCGCTTCAGCTTCAATAACTTTCGTAATTTGATTGGATGATTTTCCTAGAATCTCAAATTTTAGCGACCATGAAGAAAGAAGTTGACCCTTATTGTTCACATTGGAAATGGCAAAATGGTCAACGTTACAATCTATACCAATAATTCCGTCCGCTTTAGAATAATTTATAAATTCATTTTTTTCTTCATTAATAATGCATTTAAATATGTAATATTCGCCTTGATCTTCGATCGACCAAGCGATTGGTTTTCCGCATTGCTTTTTATTTTTGCAATTCTTTTGTATAGAAATTGCTGCTTCCACTTTTTCTTGTCCATAGGGGAAAGAAATTTCTTTGACTTCAACTAAAACACCTGAAGGAGTTTTATAGATTAAGGAGTGGTTTTCAAAATCGTAGTTAAAAACAAAGTTTCCAGAAGCAGCATCCTTCCGTCCGGATATAACCATTGTCTTGTATCGAGAATCGTTCCATTTTTTTGTCCATTTTTCGTGATTACTCTTATAGATATCCATGGTGTATTGTGATTTAAATAAATTCTTGGTACCAAAAACAACGCTTGAAATTACTGATTTCAAACGTTTTAATTGTTCCTCAAACTTATGTAACTTGAAAGTCAAAAAACCGATTTTAGTTTTTGTCCGATTAACCTGAATATCCAAATAAGCATGCTCAAATTGATAAGCATGATAATAGATATCTGTTTTCTTTTTAAATTGCACCACAAAATAATTCCCTAATTTTTGTTCTCTAGATTTTTGAGGGAAGGATGGTTTTCCGTTAACAAAACTTGATTTCATTTTTTTCAACTTACTAAGTTTTGTTTTTTCACTTTTTAGCTTTTTTTTAACGGACTTAATCTGTTCTTCTTTATTTGAAATGTAGAGCATGTTTAACTCTGTCAAAGACTTTTGTTTTGCATTTGCTTCTTGAAGGGCGCTATTTGCAAAATAATCATCAAGTTGAAATTTTTCCCTTATTGTGAGGTGAAGGGATTTAGTACGTTTGCTTTTTCCTGACCTCTTCTCTTTTACTAAAGTGTTTAATGAAAAATGTTTAGCTTTATTGAACAAAAAAAGGGCATGATTGGTAGCGTTAACAAACATTTTATCCAATGTGTTTTTATATACACGATTTGTAAAGTATGCTTTTGTGCTCATTTGTCATGCTCCTTTGAAAATCATTTATATATTCTATTATATCAGAATGTATGTTCGATTACCAGCAAAACCTCTCCTTCGGAGAGGCGATTCATCCCCTCCCTACTCATTGGGCTTCGCCCTTCACACTCCTTGAGGAAGGGGTCTTCTCGCCCCAAACGATAAACAGTTTTTACCGTCATAGGTGTCCTCTTTTATTTCCAAGTTAGTTTTTCTCTTTTGTAATAATAGTATAAACAGTAATTGTAAATGTCATTGGTAGCAGTTTTAGAGTAGCTTTGAGTTAGCTAAGATTTTACGTGACAAGGAGTTAGGCCGTGAACTTAAGCATGCGTATAGGTTAGCGATATCGATGATTTATCAGATGTATCAGATGTATCAGGTGGCGATACGCTGCTCATAACTATCGATATTGCTATAGGTTATATAAAGAATCCCCTAAGAAAGGGCTGGTTGGCTCTTTAGTTACTTCGTATCGCTTGGCGATATAACTTGCAAATAAATCTAAAAGCCTTCATATTTAATAGAAAAGGAGGTACGATATGCGACGTGATATACAACCGAATGAACGAGCTTTCTCTTCCAAGGAAGCGGCAGAAGAAGTTGGGATTGCAACTCCCACTGTTCGAAAGTATGGCCAAATCTTAGAGCGGAATGGATATGAGTTTTTAAAAGATGGCGATCGACGTATCTTTGTTCAATCTGACATCGTAGCGCTTATAGCGCTACGCGATACGGACAAGCCACTAGACGATACAGCTAAAGACCTTGTGCTTCAACAGAAAGAGAGAATAGAAGAATCAAATGAAACAGGCGTAGCGGTACCCGATATATATGAAAACTTACCTCAAGACCCCAATCAATTAAAAGAAGTGTTAAAGTTTTTAGTCAATGAACTCGCAGCGACACGTGAAATGAATGTCCAACTGACAGACGATATGTCGCAGCTTAAAACATCGGTATCCCGACTTCAGCAAGATCACCATGTTATAAGTTCTAGTATTGCAAATTCAGCCCAAAAAACTAATACTAAAATTGAAAAATTAACTGAACAACAAAATACCCATTACGAAACATTGTTGCAACAAGAAAAACAAAAAAGTGAACTCTTACAAAGAGAAATACAAAATTTGCGGGACGAGCAAAAAAAGGAATGGGGTTCACAAAATGATTTTAATAAACGTTTAGAGGATGCGATACAAAGACCTAAAGAAAAATGGGGTGGACTTTTCTCCCTATTCCGAAAATAAGGTGCCTGTTTAAGTTGATTGGCACTATTTTGTCTTTCGTATCGCTGGGCGATATAACTTGTACATAAAACCGATACCGTTACCTGATACGGATGAAAATTTACTCCAAGACCCCATTTAATTGGAGGGAATGATATGAGCTTTTAAAGATGGGGGATTGGCGTATCATTGTTCAATCCGACATCTGACATATTAATTTCTCAATTGCCCTCTTTACGATGTTCAAAGTGGTGACTTTCCATTAAGTGTTAATAGTTATCTAAACCCAAGGAAATAAGATTCACCATTTTTCAAATTTCAACAAAATTCCCGGGAAATATCTACAAATTCTGAGTAAGTGTCCGACAAAATATCTTTAGTAGAATTCCATTTCAGATTCGGTGCCTGACACCCGGCACGGTAATGCTTTAATACAGTGGGAGTCAGGCATTTGAAGATAAGAGAATCCGAGAAGAAAGACCCATCGAATCAGCATTCTGCTGGCATCAAGTGTAATATATTTAACCCTAATTATTGGACTTCGTTAGCAAAATGTTAGCATGTTGTTAGGAGTCATATTCACTTGTTTCTTTGCCTTTTTTTGTGTTCTATTTAAAATAGGTGTATATTTATTTATAATTTTCGTATTAGGTTGGAGAGGGAATTTTGGCATGATTAATAACGCAGATGTTATAGAGAGATTGGGTTCACTGGTTGGGAGGGAACTGACAAATGTTACTCTTCACGAAGTGATTTTTTGTGAAGATAAACATAAGAAAATTCTAGTTCGATTTAACCTTGGTAAACATACCTATATTCATTATAAGATTAATAAACAAAACTCAGATTCATATGCTGACATTTTGATTTCAGGTAATCCGAATACTTTTCGAATTGGTGTAGAAGAGAAGGATGGAAATATCATTGTGATTTCCGCCCCGAGGGTCTCTTATCAATATTTATAGCTAGCAAAAGCCGTTTTCCATATCGGAGAGCGGCTTTTTTCACTAAGGTAATAAGAGTTTTGTCGGCTTGGATATAGAAGGCTTAAAAAACCTCATTTACTTATGGTAATTGATGTAATTAGGGGGTAAAAACCTTATTATATCAACTTTTTAGGATGGTTTGATATATTTTTGTGTGCAGGTTTGTGTGCATCCTTCAAAATACTGCAAACCTTGACGAAGATTAGAGAAGGCCTTTGATTAGTTCACTGAACTTATGGGAGGTCTTTTTTTTCATGCTTTGGGTAACGTGAGTATAGGTTACTGTTGTTGCTTTTGGACAGTGTGGCCTAGCTGTTCCATCCTACTTTTGGTTTGGCTCCTGCTTCAAACATTAATGATGCAGGGGTATGCCGGAAAGAATAAGGCGTAATATTTTTTGTAATCCCTGCTTTTTAGCAGACGGTGAAGCCTGGTTTCAAAAACCTTTCTAAATTGCGATGCCCTTCTTCCCGAGCGAAAATGAACCCATTTGATTTCTGCTGTTATGTATAGGGATCGCTACCTAATATTATTATTTTTTTATGAATATCCAATCCTCACGCAATTTTCTTCCATAATATAATTATATGCCAATAGATTGTGTGAAGGTGGTGATTACTTGGTAGAAAAAAAAGGATCAAACTCATCTTCTTATAACCATTCCCACTGTTTTGAACCATTCATTAGTCCCAACCCTATAACTTCATTTAATTCTGTTCAACGTTTTCCTAAAATTGATAAATCGGCATTTGTAAGTCAGTTTTCTAGTGTCATAGGTGATGTTACCATTAGAAACAATGTTTATGTAGCTCCTAATGTAAGTATACGTGCAGATGAAGGAACCCCTTTTTATATAGGCTCTAATACAAATATCCAAGACGGAGTAATTTTACATGGTTTATTAAATAAAAGAATTTCAGTTGGAGGAAAAAGGTATTCTATATTCATTGGAAATAAGGTGACCATCGCTCATGGTGCCCTTGTCCATGGCCCTTGTTATATCGGAGACAAAGTATTTGTTGGTTTTAATGCCATTGTTTATAATGCAATTGTCGGGAAAGGCTCATTTATTTCTTATAATGCAGTAGTAACAAATGGTGTTCGAATTCCACCCAATAGATTTGTGCCACCTGGAGCTAATATTGATTCACAAGGGAAGGCGGACTCACTTTCACCAGTCCCAGAAGATAGCGAGGAATTTGCACGTGAAGTTCAACGTGTCAATCAGGAATTCCCCGCATCTTATCATTTGTTATTTGGGAAAAATCGTTGTTCCTGTGGAATTGCCTATGACTAACATTAAAATGTGAAATAATTGAGCATTTTATTACTAAAAACAAATTTAATAGAGAAGGTCTTTCATTGGTTTATGAACTGGTGGGGGCCTTTTCTTCTTTGGTGATGGTGTATGAGCATAAACATCATAGTTATATTCATGCTGTATGTCCTAAACTCTCCTGTATCTCTCCTACACCTGCTTCAATCGAAAGGGACAAGTGTTACAAATGATTATTACAAAAGAATAAATCATAAAAACAGCTGTACACATAGTTTGTAATTAGGTAATTACCTAATTTTATTAATTTTGGTAAAGAATGATTAATTCTGTATAAATCTAATTTAAAATAAAAGTCGTAGAATTTAATAGTATTGAGGAAAGTTCCTATACAAAGGAAAAAAGAGTTCAGATAAGAGTAATAAAGTAATACAGGTAAAGCGACCGATAAGTAATAAGTTGATGGTTCTGATCCAAGTCTATTATGATAAGTTTCAATTCGATCAACATAAGCTGGATGCTTGGCATAGGGTTCTGCAAAAAAATTCATACGATCAAGTACATGAGAATCATAATATTTTTGTATCATAGATTTTGTTTCACAATCGTACCACCTGTATAGAAATGGAAGATTTGTATTTCGACAATAAATTTTCCTGCAAAACAGGTAAAGGCGCTTTATAAAGGGTTTACAGCACTTTTAATCAAACGTTTAATTAGTTAAATTAGTTTTAATCAAACAATTGATTAGAAAGGCTATAAAAGCTGTCAAACCTATATTTCATCCACCAAAGTATCAAAAATATTGTCGAGAAGAGGATCTGGCAAAAATGTTGGAAAGCTTTTTTAGAAGATTTCAGTTATTTTTGAAGCATTTGATAAAGCGTATACAATAGAAGATTATCGTGATTCTATTACCTAGTTGAACTTGAAGTGGAAGATTTGAGTGAACTTCCGGAACGCTTCTTTTTTCATTTCCTGCGTTATAATAGAGAAATAGAGTTGCTTAGCTAAAAAGGGAGAATAGGAAGAAGGGGTGAGTCAAATGGGGGTAACGGTAAAAGATATCTTACAATTGCCATCCTTAAGGGGAGCAGAGGTATTAACGGGCAAGAATAATTTAAATCGAACTGTCTCATCTTTATCTGTATTAGAGGTTTCTAATTTTGATTTTTTCTCTAAGGCCAATCAAGCTGTCCAGGAAGAGTGGTATGCTGAAGAGCTTGTTATCAGCTCTTTTTATTCCATTAAAGATAGTGTGGAAAAACAATGTGAAACCATTCAGCACTTACATGATCTGGGGGAATTAGGCTTAATTTTATATTATGTGGGAATTATCATGCCGGAAATACCAGAAGAGGTTCTGCAATTAGCAGACTCTCAAGATTTTATCATCATTTGTATGCCCAAACATGATTATTCTCTTCGCTATAATGAGGTAATCTATGAAGTGATGGAAACGATTGTAAGCAATCAGACAGTTAATGATCATTTTGTGAAGGAAGCTTTGGAAAAGGTATCCTTGTTGCCAGAACATATGCGGAGCGTGGAAATTACCCTTAAATTGTTATCGGATCGCCTAAAAGCGAATATCCTGCTGACTAATGTACATTTTGACATTGTGAATCAAATCATGTGGCCTCGTAATTCATCTTTAGATGTATTGAAAGTGATCAGGGAGTGTTCACAAGATATGGTGAATGGAAGGCCGGTAAAACAAGAGGTAGATAGTAATACCTTATCATGCTTTGTGGAATACAAAAGTATTCAGCAAAAAAATGGAGAGCTTCTTAATCTATTTGTTATTAAAGAAAATACTAAATTACCAGCTAAGGTGATTGATAAAATTAGTGAAGTGGTACAAGTAGCCATTAATCTATGGGGAGACAAGCATGATGAGGTTAGTGAATATGCATTGGTAAAAGCGATTATTAATGATGAAAGTGATAAAATGCGAAGGCTGGCGAATCTCCTCACTATTGATGTATCTGCTATTCAAATGATGTGGTTAGTGTATATTAACGATTTGTCCGATGAAAAGAGTATTAGAGATGAGCTGGAGGAGGAGCTTTCAAAGTATTATAAAACGGCAGTTATTCAAACGATTGATCATTGTATTATCGTCCTTCTAGGGAATTACTTATATAAAGATCCGGAGCTTGAGATTGCGGCTGAGTTTATCGAAACAACGAATTATTACGCTCAAATATCAGAAATGGTGTATGCACCGAAAATGAGAAATACGCAAGATGTACGTCGAATGTATCAGTTGGTAAACAAAGTAGGGAAGAAAGTTCATACCATTTACCCGATGCGTAAATTGTATACAACAGCGGAAGTCAGATCCATGGATAGAGCCATCGATTTCAGTAAACAAGGGGAGGAAAAAATAGAGGAATGGTTGTCAATCATTTCTCCCATTTTAAATGATGAAGAATCTTTGAGGACATTAATGACCTTTCTGTTAGATGCAAAGGGAAATTTTGATGAGTGTGGAAAACTTCTTTTTATCCACAAAAATACTGTGAAGTATCGAATTAGAAAAATCAGCGAATTGATTGGATGCGATGTAACGGCCTATTCCGAATTTTATGATGTCTATATAGCCTGTATGATTTACCGATTGGTTAATAACTAGAAAAATCTGAATCCTTGTCAAAATAGACAAAAATTCAGATTTTTTTTTTTCCTTTTGAAAAAGACTTACCACTATTCTTTCTTTTATAATTAAAAAAATTAATCAGGAACAAGGGAGGAAGCAATATGAGAAGTGATGGAGAATATCAGTCGTGGTATAGTTTGGGAATTATCTGGGCAGGTGCAATGATTTGTATACCAAGTTTGTTAGTAGGGAATGCACTTATTTCAGGTATGAGCTTACCGAAAGCATTGCTCGTTACTTTTGTTGGATATTCCATTGTAGTAATCCTTATGATTTTGCAGGGGATTCAAAGCAGTGATTTAGGAAAACCGACTGTTCAAGTCGCTGGACATGTGTTTGGAAAAAAGGGATCTCGAACGATATTATCGATTATTTTAGCCATTGCTTGCTTAGGTTGGTTTGGTATCCAAGCCAATGTTTGCGGAGCCGCGTTAGCTAGTTTGTTAGCTGCGTATGAGATTAGTGTTCCTGTCCCATTTGCTTCATTCATTTGTGGTTTGGTAATGGTGGTTTCCGCCATTTACGGAATCAAAGTGTTGCGCGTCTTAAGTTATATTGCCGTTCCTTTATTGGTTGTCATTTGTGTATATGGTTTAATTCAAACGTTGACTGGAGGGAATTTACAGGCTATTCAGAACTACGAACCTAAAGGCAATATGAGTTTTATGGACGGACTTGCGGTTACGATTGGTTCGTTTGCATTGGGTGCCGTAATAGCTGGTGATTATTCTCAATTTTCTAAAAAGCGTTCAGATGTTTTGAAAGCTGCAACCTTTGGAATCATCCCCACTGGAGTGCTAATGATTGGTGTAGGGGCAGTTTTAACGATTGCTTATCAAACAAGTGATATCACGGGCATCTTTCTAAAAATTGCCACTCCCTTTATTGGTGGTGTTGCTTTGATTTTAGCAACGTGGAAAACAAATCTAGTGAATGCCATTTCTGGTGGAATTGCGTTGATTAATGTTTTTAAAGTTTCTAAGGAAAAGGAAAAATTGGCCGTCGGTATTGCTGGAACAATTGGGACATTGTTGGCAGTGGTTGGGATATTAAATTACTTTACACCGATTATGTCTATTTTATCAGCCATGATTCCGCCAGTAGCGGGTGTAATGATCGCATCTTATTGGGTGATGAATAAAGGCGATAAATATAGCTGGAGGGAAATGGAAGGCGTCAATTGGTTAGGTGTTTTTTCATGGCTGGTAGGGGCTGTCATTGCAAGTATTCCTGTTGTGTTATCCTTTTTCCCAAGCTTACCCCATGTCTCTAATCAGCCCTTGATCGGAATTATCATTTCATTTGTTATATATTTTGCCGGGCACCGAATTGCCGCCCAAAAGACTGTCATATTGGAGGAAAATAGATGAGATATTTAGATAAAGAATCCATTGAAAATATTGCGATTGGAGCTGCCTTTTTAGGAACAGGCGGTGGGGGAGATCCTTATATTGGGAAATTGATGGCTCTTTCCGCCATTGAAAAAAATGGACCGGTCAGATTATATTCCGTAGATGAAATGGAAGATGAGGACTTCTTCATTCCGGCTGCTATGATGGGGGCGCCCTCTGTTTTAGTCGAGAAATTCCCAAAAGGTGATGAGTTTGTTAAGGTTTTCCAAAAATTAGCACGGTATTTAGGGAAAGAAAAAATCGCAGGAACCTATCCAATGGAGGCAGGCGGGGTGAATTCAATGATCCCCATTGTGGTGGCGGCACAACTGAATTTACCGTTGATTGACTGTGATGGTATGGGACGTGCCTTCCCAGAATTGCAAATGGTGACATTTAACCTGGATGGCATTTCGGCGACACCGATGGCTATAACGGATGAAAAAGGCAATATCGGGATCTTTGAAACGATTGATAATAAATGGACAGAGCGCTTAGCTCGGACAGCGACTGTGGAGATGGGGGCAAGTTCCTTAGTTAGTTTGTATCCAACGACTGGAGCTCAACTCAAGAAGAGCGGGGTCCATCATATCATTACCCTTTCTGAAAAGATTGGCGAAATTATTTCTTCAAAAGGCAAGGAAGTGAAAGAAAAACTTCAAGAATTGTTAGAACTAGTATCTGGTTATGAATTATTTGAAGGTAAAATTGTCGATGTTATTCGCGAAACGAAGGGTGGATTTAACCTTGGGAAAATGATTCTTGAAGGAATCAATGTGAATAAAGACGAAAAGATGAAGGTCCATTTTCAAAATGAAAATCTACTTGCTGAAAAGAATGATCAGGTCGTCGCGATGACCCCGGATTTACTTTGTCTAGTGGATTATGAAACATTATTACCCGTTACAACTGAAAGTTTAAAATATGGAAAACGTGTACGCGTGATTGGATTGCCGGCACATCCTAAATGGAGGACTGCAAAAGGAATCGAAATAGCAGGTCCTAAATATTTTGGATATGATTACGATTATGTTCCAATTGAGGAATTGGTTAAAAAGGCGGTTGTTGAACATGTATAGAATTGGAATTGATGTTGGTGGAACAAATACAGATGCAATTATTTTAGATGAAAATCGTAACCTCATTCATAGTGTGAAATCTCCAACAAGTTTAGATATTAAAACTGGGATTGAAAGGGCGCTACGGGAATTAATAGATGAAAGTGGGATTGATCGGACGAAAATCACGCATGCGATGTTAGGGACAACCCAATGTACAAATGCGATTGTCGAACGGAAAAAATTAGCCCGCGTTGGTGTTATTCGCTTAGGATACCCTGCTACTGCCTCTGTCCTCCCTTACACTGCCTGGCCGGAAGATATAGTTGAAAAACTATCAGGGAACTATGCGCTTGTTCACGGCGGTTATGAATATGATGGTCAAGTATTGGGAGAACTTGATGAAGATGAAATTAAAACACTTTTAGAAGAATGGCAAGATAAAGTAGAGTCAATTGCTGTTGTTGGCGTTTTTTCCTCTATCAAAAATGATCAAGAACTCAGGGTTCGAGATCTTATCCAAAAAGTATATGGTGCAGAATTTCCTGTTTCATGCTCTTCATTGATTGGTTCTATCGGTTTAATCGAACGCGAAAATGCGACGATTTTAAATGCGGCATTATGTAAAGTAATTGAAACGACCACAGAAGGGTTTGTTCATGCTTTGGAAGAGGAAGGCATTTCGGGTGTGGAAGTATATTTATGTCAGAATGACGGAACGTTGATGTCGATCGAATATGCTAAACATTTCCCTATACTCACGATAGCATGCGGACCAACGAATAGTATACGAGGTGCTTCTTATTTAGCAGAGATCAAAGACACGATGGTTCTTGATGTAGGAGGCACGACTTCTGATATTGGGGTCTTACAAGACGGATTTCCAAGAGAGTCTTCTGTAGCTGTCGAAGTAGGGGATATCCGGACAAATTTTAGAATGCCAGATATTATTTCTGTTGGACTGGGTGGGGGAAGTATTGTTCGAGTGGATAACGGTAAGATTACGGTGGGGCCTGATAGTGTAGGATACAAGATTGTTCAAGAAGCACTTGTCTTTGGCGGGAATACACTTACTGCAACAGACATCGCTGTTCGTCTTGGGTTAGCTGATGTTGGTGATAAGAGATTAGTAGCACATATTGATGAAGAGTTTGCTAAGGAAGTACAATTGCAAGTTTCCATTCTACTTGAACAAGCAATTGATAAAATGAAAACTTCTTCAGAAGATGTTCAACTCGTTATCGTTGGTGGAGGCAGTATTATTGTTCCAGATACGATTCGCGGGGTATCCCATATTCTTAAGGCTGAGCACGGGGGTGTAGCAAATGCGATTGGTGCATCGATTGCTCAAATAAGTGGGCAGTATGAACAGATCTATATCTATTCTAAAGAACCACGTGAGGAATCAATGAAAGATGCCCAAGAAAAGGCAGTGCGCCAAGCGGTTCTAGCTGGAGCCGTTTCTAGTACGATTGAATTAGTTGAAGTGGAAGAAACTCCACTAGCTTATCATCCAGAAAATGCAACAAGATTAAGAGTAAAGGTTGTTGGAAAAATGGAATAAAAGCATACTTACGAATGGGATGCTGCCATTTTGCTAACACAACCTAACCTCATCCCGTATTAATTAATATGATTTTCTGAGAGGTCTTTTATTAAGTTGCCGAACTTATAGGAGGCCTCTTTCTTTATATATTTGAGGAGTATTTTCTTCAAATGTGTCTAAGACTCTTTTTGCATTAGCCCAAAAGGGATAATGGGGAGGAACCAATCGCTAAATTCTTGCCAAAAAGATCGCAGGAGAACTTTATATTTGTTATTACATACGAAGTGCTTGCTTCCTTCTTTAGTGACTGGCTTAGTAGGAAAATTGCTAAAGAAGCTTATACTTGTGAAATTGTCTCCTTCTTATTACATTGCAGCTGCGGAGCAGAATAGATCTTTTTTCAGTCATCTCAATTTCCAGCGCATTTCGAAATGATTATTCTCCTAATACAATTCATTACATGGAAAACCACTTACTGAATTTTTCCTATTAAACTTTTAATTCTTAATAATAAAATGATTTAACTAATATTGTAAAAAAAGATATTTACTTCCTATAGTATCTAAATTACAATTGTGTTGAAAAAAGGAAAAGTTTGTACAGAATTTGTTTGCACTTCGCTACTCAACTGTCATGACTAAGGAGGAGTTGAACACCAACTTTTCACTTACATGGCAGGCTTTAGTTATGTATCCCGTTTTCTTGATTGGTTTCGTTCCAATCGAGTACTCATTAACTCAAAAAGGCGATAAAAAAGCTAATGACAATTGAAACAGTTGTCATTCTTTTTAATTACGCCCTAATCATTATCAGCATTGTTGTTATTCATGAAGCAATTCATTGGGCTTCCGCCCTATTGTTCCGTAGAGACCCCACTCTCAAATTTTAACGTTTGATTACACCAGTCATCACCTACAATAATAATCAATCGGATATACAAAACTTGATTATTTCAGCTTCAGCTCCCGTAATTCTTTTCACTGTAGGTCTTTTGATTGAAGGTGATAGTGGGACGCTCGTTTTGATTAAACTAATGTGCGTGGCTAATTTTTTTAATTTACTACCGATAACGACAGATGGCCAAATGAAATTGTTATCGCTACTCAACATGCTAAAGAAAAGGCAAACATGAAATCAATTGTCAGTTTACACTCTCGTGTTTTCTTGATAAATCAGTGTAAGGCTTTCCACCCTGACCAATTGTAATACATATTTTTTAGCTGCAATTAAAATATCAAAGGAGATGTATAACATGGAACTAGTAATGCCAGGTCTTTATGTAGAAATTCGAGAAGAAATGATGTATTTGGATGGTGGAATGTCAACAAAGGATAAGGCTGCAATTATTGCAATAGCTATTGCTGGAGGAGTAGCTTTAACAATTGCAATTGCTTATGGTCAGTTTGCTCCCAGTGCTAGGATTATGGGGTACACCATGAAGCAATTTGTAAGAAAACTTGGTGCTGCGAGAGTTGCAACAGTTGTAGCCGGGTCTTTAGGAGTTTCGTATACAGCAACACTAGCAGTTGTAAAATTTTTGGTGTAGTTGTAAAGAACTCTATGAAAAATAAAATTAGATTTGTAATGAATATCATTATAGTAATAACATATATCATTGTTTCCAGTTTTGTCTTAGTTCTTTACGCTATTAAAGATGCTTTGTCAGAGGTTTATATGGCTTTTCTCCCGCTGGGTATTTCTTCTATAGCTTGTATTGTATTAAATACAATTAGTAAAAAGGAAGATACTAATGAAAAATAGTATTCAGAAAATAATCTTGATATTTGATCTTTAGCAGAGAAAAGATTTCGATCTCTCTGTAGATTAAAGGAACTGTAAAAGTGAAGAGAAGTACCTAAAAATTGGTACTTCTCTTTTTGAATATTATTTAGTAAAAAATATGGTTCTGATGCAAAAAAACAAACAGATTTAGATATACTGATATTATTAATCTAAAAACGGTGTTTACCGGTATGAAAAGGCAAATAGTTCAAATGGAAACATTAACAACCTACGGGCGGCATGATATAATTTGAACGCAAAAGACCACACTTGTCAAAATGATGACTGGGTGGTCTTTCTAAAATAACTCCCTATCAAAACGGCTGAATCCCATTTATAAAATTTGCTTATCAAGACTTTTTGGATGACAGACGTTTCAAGAACACGACTAGGACAAACATAAAAAATTATGAAATGCTATTAGGTAAGTTTGTGAATTACAAGGTAACTTAAGAAGTGGCTGAATCCCATTTTTCATCTTCTAATGAACAAGACAAACCTGGTGAATTAGTTCTTTCCCTTTTTGGTAAAAGTGCTCCATGTCCGCCTGTGGGACGAGTGATCCACCGGTTGCCCAAACAATATGTGTTCCTTTTTCCTCATTTGTTAAATATCCCGAATTTGCCACTAGTTCTGGCCCCATAAGGCCGGATGTTGAAGATGGCTCAATGAAAATTCCTTCATTGTCTGCCAATAAAGCTAGTAATCTGTATAATTCATCATCTTCTACAGTATAAATACCGCTGATGAGATGCTCACTAATAGAAGTTGCAAAACTAGAGGGGCGGCCTACTGCCAAGCCGTCAGCTTCCGTTCGATTATCGATACCAAAGTCCTGCACACAAACCTTTTCTTTTTCCCCAGTTAACAGACCAATTAATACAGAGGGGGAATGAGTTGGTTCTACAAAGAAACAATGGACATGATCACCAAAAATTTGCTTTAACCCAAAAGTGATTCCTCCTGGAGAACCGCCCACTCCGCACGGAAGATAAACAAGAAGCGGGTGATCCTTGTCGACTTTAATATTCTTTTCCTTCAGTTGCTTTTGTAAACGGAAGGCTGCAACACTGTACCCTAAGAATAAATGCTTTGATTTTTCATCGTCGACAAAATAGGCTTGAGGATCTGTCAATGTCTCTTGTCTTCCAGCACGTATTGCTTCCCCGAAATCTCCAGAAAACTCGTACACAGTTGCCCCTTTTTCACGAAGCAAATCCTTTTTCCATTGCTTAGCATCGGCCGACATGTAAACGGATACATTGAAGCCAAGTTTTGCGCTTATAATCCCGATGCTTAAACCGAGATTTCCAGTGGAACCTACCCCAATTTTATATTGGCTGAAGAAATTCTTTACTTTTTTTTCAGAAAAAACTTCATAATTATCGTTTTTACTTACAAGTCCACACTTTATTGCTAATTGTTCGGCATGATGAAGAACCTCGTAAACTCCACCTCTTGATTTAATAGAACCAGCAATCGGTAATTCATTATCACATTTTAGATAAAGATCACCATTAAAAGTTCCGGGTAATGCAGTTTTCATTCTGTTTATTTTTTTCAATGGTGATTCAATAATTCCATTCAATTCTTTCGTCTCAGGGAATTCCTTTATAAAAAATGGAATAAAGCGCTCCCATAACTGTTCAGCCTCTATCATATCATCAATCGTTACAGGAAATTCCGGCAAATCTTTCATGGGCTTTAAATTAGTATTTAACCATAAAACAGGTTGGAGTTTTGTTATTTTCTTTAATAATGGAAATTCTCTTTTCCAATATTTAAGTTCATGTGATGAAAGTACCATCTAAAGACTCCCTTTATTGAAATTGATTATCATCCTGAATTGAATACTATCATAATAAATCACTAAAAACCTTGACCAAAATCAATGCTTTACCAGATAGTAATATCAGAAAAGGCACATGGCTGTACCCTTAATATTCCAAATTTTGTAGTCAGTCCCCCGTTGCTTTAAAGCGGTGGTCTGACCCCTTTTTTTCCAGATGATGGGTACTTTATAAAAGAGTTTACTGCCCTTTTAATCAAACGATTCATTAGTATTACCATGTGTTGATATTTGTAGGAATAAGTACTTTGTTAGTTTCCATTGTCAGTTTTGAAAGAAAATCGTAGAGCTCAAACTTTCATACGGCAAATAATTCATATGAAAATAACCCAAAGTTCGTTTGATAACGGGTTTACAAGACGCCATTTGGCTTTCACTAGAAGATGCAATTCAACAAAATAAAAATTTAATGATATAATCGGCGTATCGACGAATGGGGGTAATGCATGGTGGAAAAGGAGCAAGTTGTCTTCCTATCAAATGGGATGGAACAAACCAATTTTACTTTGTTTGACATAAAGAAATTAGATGTAACGATTAAAAATTTCCTTCCAGGCTTTCAAAAGGGAAAAGAGGCCATATCAGGTTTTGAAGTAACAAAACGGGATAATACTATAAGCTATATTTTTACCTTTATTCATTCAGGGGAGAATTATTATCTAGTCATCTATACAAAAAGTAAAAAGGCTGTAGTGGAATTGAAAAATGTAGAGGTGATTGATGGAAACTCATATATTGTTTGGAAGTATAGTCCAGCAAAGCGTGATGGGAAGAACCAAGAGAGAAAAGATTATTTTAAAAAGCATTTTGGTTCTGCCATTCGTCAAATATTCATTCCAAACTCACCTTCTGAAATAGAAGCATTTATTGGCGAACTGTTTGCTCTTAGTCAAAGTCGTTTAAAAGCTGATCATATCGGTGAGGAGAATGACACCATATAAGAAGGGAAAGAGGCTTCTCATCCGTTGCAATAACTTGTGGAGAGCCTCTTTTTCATGTCTTTCGTTACATGAAGGCAACCAGCGCCGCTTTAACGCAAACCCCGAGCATACAAGCTTCCGACGATCCCGAGATGACGCTCACCACCTTATGCACCTTCTGAATTTAGTGGTGAAAGCCATTGTCGTGTTTCGTATCATGTGGTATGGCCCCGTCCAAGGCATCCAGAAAGGCAACGGTCTGTTTGAGATTCATCAAGAACAAATGACCAAGATCCATGGAGAACCCGTTGCGAACCACAATCCGCATAATCGTTACATCTTCCATATCTGGGGGCAAAGGATAAGCAGGAACTTGCCAGCCGAACGTACGCAATTGCCGAGATAAATCATAAAGATTCCATTTTGATGTGTACCCGTCCTTCAATCGCCAAGCGAACACCGGAATATCCGAACCATCGGTTATGAGTTCAAATGGCTCCATTCCCTTAATCTCCCTGCTAAGAAACTGCGCTACTGCCTGAGAAGCCTTTTGCACCTGATAGTACCCGTCCTTACCTAAACGAAGAAAATTATAATATTGCAAGAGGACTTGTGCACCGGGCCGAGAGAAATTCAGGGCAAAGGTTGGCATATTTCCTCCTAAATAGGAAACACGGAAGATGAGATCCTCAGGGAGATCTTCCGCTTCCCGCCATATTACCCATCCCAGACCAGGGTAGACTAATCCATATTTATGCCCGGATACATTGATAGACTTTACCCTAGGTAATTGAAAATCCCAGACCAAGTCTGATTGAAGGAAAGGTGCTATAAAGCCTCCCGAAGCAGCATCCACATGCATCGGAATATCGAGACCTGTCCTCTCCTGTAAATCGTCCAATGCTTTGGCGATGGCGGCGACCGGTTCGTAACTACCGGTATAGGTCAAACCGAGAATCGGGACCACACCAATTGTATTTTCGTCCACGACAGCGAGAACCCCTTCAGGATCCAAGTAAGGTCGATCAGGGCTAATATTTACATACCGAGGTTCCACATCCCAATAGTTTTGCAAATTTTTCCCAAACGACTTGAACAGCGGAACTAAACACAATATTTGGCTGGTCAATCGGCTTCTCTTGCCGTTTGCGTGCTTGCTGCCAGCGACGCTTTAACGCAAGCCCCCCGAGCATACAAGCTTCCGATGATCCCGTCGTTGAAACGCCCATCGTGGTTTGCGGCTGGGGCGAATGCCAAAGATCGGCTAAAATGCGGACACACCGTTCCTCTATCGCCGCTGTTTGCGGATACTCATCCTTGTCAATCATGTTTTTGTCGAATGTTTCAGTATATAAGCGGTCTGCAGCAGGCTCCATCCATGTGCTAACGAATGTCGCGAGATTCAGAGTGGCATTTCCATCTAGAATGATTTCATCATGAATTATTTGATACGCTGTTTCGGGTAACATGCCTTGATCACGCATCTGAAAGCGGGGAACTGCCTGTTCTCCTTCACGAGCAAACAGAGGATTTACAGATAATTCGTGGGGCAACATCATTTGTGTGTGGTGCGGGTGCCATTGTGGCATATAGGATCAACTCCTCCAATTTACATTCCTTACTCATTTTTTGGATAGGGGCCATAAAATATACATAGCGTATAGGGTTGCAAATGATTACTATTTCTTAGCTTTTGGGAAGCGCTTTTTTGCATTTCTTTGTTAATATGTAAGTAGCCTGTACAGTGCTTTCTTTTACAACTGCTGTTAGAGGTGTACAATTAATTTAGTCATTTAAACGTTAGTTGCAGAAGGGGGCAACTATAAATAATAGATTCGATCAACTTATGAAGAAAGGTAGTAGATAAATAAATGGTGTCGAAACGACAAAGAGACATCGTGTTGTCTTTAATGAAGGAGAAAGAACCTGTTACAGCCGAATGGATAGCAAAAGAACTTGGTGTGAGTGACAGAACCATTCGCACCGAGATTAAAGACCTTCAATCCCAATCGTCTTCGTTAGGAAGCAGGATTGAATCGGTTAGAGGAAAAGGGTATCTATTAGAAATAAAGGATTATAACGTGTTTGAAAAGGAATTTAGCCCTAATACGAATGATACGATAGAAGAAGTCCAATCTGATTTTTCTGAACAGTCAAATCGGGTTTTGTATATGTTAAAAAGATTTTTATTAGAAAGAGAACCTATAAAATTAGAAAGTTTAGAGGAAGAGCTATTTATTTCCAAGCCAAAACTTCAAAATGACTTAAAACTCGTCCGAGAAATATTAGAGAGTTATCATTTGAAGTTAGTCTCCAGACCGCATCATGGCACGCAGGTCGAAGGCGATGAATATATGAAACGGCTATGTTTTTCAAATTATATTTTAAGAAGAAATAGTCACTTAAACATTGATAGCCATTCTTTTCATCTCTTGGATCAAAACCAGTTTGAAAAGATAAAGGAAACGATCATAAAAAAAGTGAATGAATACAAAATTGAGATATCTGACATTGCTCTTGAAAATTTAGCAACCCATATCACAATCGGATGCAAGAGAATTGAAGAAGGATTTGTCATTGAAATCCTTGAAAACGATTTAGCCGAAAAATACCCCTTTGAGAAAATAGTGGCGAATGAAATTGTCAAAGAAGTAGAGGAGTTCACCAGTTTGAAGTTCCCAAAATCTGAGATTGATTATATTATTGTTCATTTGTTGGGGACAAAATTAATTCATAAGAATACCTTGCAAGAATTTAGTAAATTTGACGAGGTAGACACCATCATTCATTGTATGCTTGAAAGATTGAAAACCGAATTAAATTGGGATTTTCACGAAGACTCGGAATTCATTCAAGCGCTGGCGTTGCACATTCGGCCAGCAATGAACCGGTTGCGCTATAACATGAATATTCGGAATCCATTATTAGACGAAATTAAGCGGAAATATCCAAGCGCTTTTGAGGGGGCTGCTATCGCGAGTAGATGCATCGACGAATATTTGGAGGTAGAGGTAGGAGAACACGAAATTGCTTATATTGCCTTACATATCGGGGTGGCATTAGAAAGAATGAAGACAAGGCAGAAAAAGGTAAAACGAGTGATTATCGTGTGTGCTTCTGGTGTTGGGAGCGCCAAACTTTTGTTTTATCGTTTACAAAATGTATTTAAAGATGAAATCGATATTGTGGCTACAACCAATTATTATCAATTAAAAGAATACGATCTTTCCGCAATTGATTTTATTATTAGTACGATTCCAATAAAAGAAGAAATAGGTGTTCCAGTACAAGTGGTCAATACCTTTTTAGGAGAAGGAGATATTGCAAATATCCGTAAGGGATTGTCGTCTGCCATCGTGTGTGAGGAACAGAGTTATTTAGATGAATCCAGAGTATTTATTCATAAAGAATTTGAGGATAAAGAAGGCGTTATCCGTTTTTTGTGTGAAGAATTATTCACACAAAAACTTGTCTCCAAAGAGTATGTAAATTCTGTGTTGGAAAGAGAGGCGGTCGCTCCAACCAGCTTTGGGAATCTTGTGGCCATCCCGCATCCACTTACACCAGAAACAGAGGAAACATTTTGGACGGTGTGCACATTAAAGAAGCCAATCGAATGGGCCGATAAACATAGGGTTCAATTTATCTGCTTGTTAAACATTAGAAAGGTACCTGAGGATGACCTGGAAAGGATGTATAAAAGGCTCATTGCGCTAGTTGAAAACAGTACAACGGTCCAAAGAATTCTTAAGAGTGAATCAGCGGAAGAAATTATAAAGATATTAAATGAATCTTAACTGTACGAGGGTATTCAAAAAGGGATACCCTTTTTCGTTATGGGCATATTATCGGGGGATATGTAATGGACCTACCTAAAACTTCATGTATTCACTATATTTCCGTTACGTAACGGAAAAATCCTTTCTGTAAAATAAACCGTTTTCACCATAAACTATAAACAGAAAGTGATGAAAGTACTCTTAAAACAGCTTAGATTCATTGGCTAATTGTTTTTAATAAATAACATTTACAGATAATAGGAGGAATAAATCGATGAATATTTTATTATGTTGTGCAGCAGGGATGAGTACAAGCTTGTTGGTAACCAAGATGGAAAAGGCAGCCCAAGAACAAGGCGTAGAAGGGAAAATTTGGGCAGTTGCAGCTAATTCAGTCAATCAACATATTGACAATGCGGATGTCCTACTTTTAGGACCTCAAGTTAGATACCTGCTTTCAAATATGAAAAAGCTAGGGGAAGAAAAGGGTATTCCAGTGGATGCAATCAATCCAATCCACTATGGTACGTGTAATGGTCCAGAAGTTCTAAAAACAGCTATAAATCTAGTAAATAACAAATAATAAATAATAAAGGGAGAAAAAGAGAATGAGTAAATTCAACAGCTTTCTAGAAGAGAAAGTCATGCCTGTTGCAGGAAAAATTGGTGCGCAAAGACACTTATTGGCTCTCCGTGATGGTCTCATTGCGACGATGCCCTTCATTGTCATTGGTTCGTTCTTCCTGATACTAGCCAATTTGCCAATCCCGGGTTACGCTGATTGGATGACTTCTATTTTCGGTCCAACATGGGCTGCTAAATTAAGTTATCCAGTAGATGCAACGTTCAATATCATGTCAATTATTGCCGCATTCGCGGTTGCTTACCGATTAGCAGAAGGCTATAAGCTTGACGCGATGAGTGCCGGTGCTATTTCCGTTGCGGCGTTCCTATTGACAACACCATTTAGTTTCCTATTCACTCCTGCTGGAGCGGATGGCGTTTTGGTAACTGGTGCGATTTCAAAAGCTTTCTTAAGCAGTAAAGGTTTGTTTGTTGCCTTACTTTTTGCCATCATTTCAACAGAAATTTATCGTTGGGTGGTTAAAAAAGATATTGTTATTAAAATGCCGGCGGGTGTACCGCCTAGTGTTGGTAAATCATTCGCCGCTTTAATTCCAGGATTCTTTGTTCTTGTCGTGGTTTGGGTCATCCGTTTACTTGTTGAATTGACTCCTTATGAAAGTATCAACGGCTTAGTTACAACCCTTTTAGGTGATCCGCTAAAAATGGTAGGTCTTACTTTAGGTGGATCCATTGTAGCTGAATTATTCGTAACGATATTATGGGCTACTGGATTACATGGTACGAACATTGTTAAAAGTGTCATGGAACCAATTTGGTTTGGTGCGATGGGGGATAATATGACAGCTTATCAAGCTGGACAACCTCTTCCACACATCGTTACCCAACAATTCTGGGATAACTTCGTCCATATTGGCGGAACGGGTGTAACATTTGGTTTGGTTCTATCAATGATATTGTTTGCTAAATCTCAACAAATGAAAAGTCTTGGACGTTTGGCGTTTGCTCCAAGTATTTTTAACATTAACGAGCCATTAATCTTTGGTATGCCCATTGTGTTAAACCCAATCATGATCATTCCATTCGTCCTTACTTCAATTGTTACCGTTATTGTAACATTCCTTGGAATGGATATGGGATTGGTTGCAAAACCTTCTGGTGTAGCAGTACCTTGGACAATGCCGCCAATTATCTCAGGCTATCTTGCATCTGGTGGACATATTTCGGGTGCTGTTATGAATTTGGTTAACATTGCCATTTCGTTCGTCATTTATCTTCCATTCTTCAAAATTTATGATAAAGCGAAGAAGAGAGAAGAAGATGCGATGAACGCAGGTAAAACAGAAATCGCGTAAGAAAGTGCTGGGCATTAGTTTGACTAGTGCCTAACCTGTTACTTTAAATATTGACACATAATTGGCAGGAGAGGGGACGGCCCCTTTCCTAGTAAATCACATGAAAGGCCGTTGTTAACCATGAATAAAGAAGAACTTTACAACCATGCATTTCAATTAATCCTTCATGCAGGAAATGCAAAAAGCTTTGCAATGGAAGCAATGTATGCTGCTAAGGGTGGTAATTTTGATGAAGCAGATGCCAAATTAGCCGAAGCAGATTCTGCCTTTAATGAAGCACATCATGTTCAAACTGACTTAATCCAAAAGGAAGCAGGCGGAACAGAATTCAATCTGCCTCTTATTATGATTCATGCACAAGACCATTTAATGACATCGCTGACTCTTAAAGATTTAGCCAGTGAAATTATCGATTTGCATAAACTTATCAAAAAGGCTTAAAACATACGGAATTTTAATGGCCCAACATACTTTGGGCTTTTTTTATTCAATTTGGCATACTAACTCTTTCAATGATAGTAAGGGGCGTAATTTGCTTTTGACGCCATAGTCTTTCTAAAAGAAAGGAAATGAACTTTAATGAAAAAAACATTCCCGGAAAATTTTTTATGGGGTGGAGCTACAGCTGCAAACCAATATGAAGGTGGATACAATCAAGGCAGCAGAGGGCTTGCAACAAGCGACTTCATAACAAATGGTTCTGCAGACAGGCCAAGAAAAATTACGATCCAGTTAAAAGATGGCACAAAAACAATGGTAAATCGACGACCGACCGGAGACCCCGAAATTGATACGATACCCGAAGGTGCATCGGGCTATATTGATGAAAATGTTTATTATCCAAGCCATAAAGCGGTTGATTTTTACCACCATTACAAAGAAGATATTGCTCTTTTTGGAGAAATGGGCTTTAAGAGTTTCAGGCTATCTCTTAGTTGGTCCCGTATTTTCCCTAATGGTGGAATTGAAGGAGAACAACCCAATGAGGAAGGGTTAAAATTTTACGAAGATGTTTTTAAAGAGTGTAAAAAGTATAACATCGAACCATTAGTCACTCTATATCATTTTGAAACTCCTGCTTATTTGGCTGAACAGTTTAATGGTTGGGGCGGCCGCGAGACGATCGATTGCTTTTTAAGAATGTGCCATGAAGTCTTTACAAGATATAAAAATTTAGTGAAGTATTGGATCACCATTAACGAAATTAATGTATTAAATGGTTATGCCTTTATGGGAACCAGGGAGGCTACCGCGCAGGTACGTTATCAAGCAAAGCATCATATGTTTGTTGCGAGTGCCCTAGCCAATAAACTATGTCACGACATCATTCCAGATGCAAAGATTGGCTGTATGGTTGCATTAAGCTGTATTTATCCGAAAGATTGCAAGCCTGAAAATATATTTGGTGCTTTAGATTATCGAAGAGGAGCATTGATTTATTCTGATGTCATGATGAGGGGATATTACCCATCCTACGCTGATCGCTTCTTTGAAGAGATGGGGGTAACGATAAATAAAGAACCTGGGGATGATGAAATCATCAAGGCGCACCCATCCGACTTTTTATCTTTTAGTTATTACCGTAGCAGTGTGTACCATACTGAAATTGTTCAAAATACGGATACCGGCGGACAAATGGGGGATGTAAATCCTTTCGTAGAAAAAACAGAGTGGGGTTGGGCGATTGATCCAATTGGGCTGAGATACACTTTGTCTGAACTTTATGACCGCTATCAAAAGCCTCTCTTTATTGTTGAAAACGGAATGGGGACCATTGATAAACGGGATGAAAATGGATATGTGGAAGATGATTATCGGATCCAATACTTCCGAGATCATATTGCAGAAATGAAAAAAGCCGTTACTTTAGATGGTGTTGACTTAATGGGCTATACACCATGGGGCTGCATTGATTTAGTTTCAGCAGGAACGGGCGAGATGAAAAAACGCTATGGTTTTATTTATGTAGATATGGACGACGAAGGAAATGGAACATTAAAGAGAACAAAGAAAAAATCATTTGATTGGTACAAGAAAGTGATTGCAACTAACGGAGAAGATCTTAGTTTTTAGATAAAATAGATACTAAGATTGCCAAAACCTATAATAGGTACTCATCTTCTCAGTTCTATTCTTTGTGATGGTGTCCGATATTTTTTCGGTCATGATTATTTGAAGATACTGCTCGAATTTGTCCCAGGTTATTCATTGCTTAAAGTGATAAAAAGAGTATAATAATGATTTATTATAAGAATGAAATGGAGTAACGATTATGGTCCAATCAATCAGTACAAAAGTCGATTTAGTTATGGATGCAACTTCACATATGGGAATTGCGGAGTATGGTAAAATTATGATTGGAGACAAGGGATTTGAATTCTTCAATAGTCGTGACGCTCGTAAGTTTATCCAAATTCCTTGGGAAGAAGTAGATCACGTGATCGCTTCAGTCATGCTCAAAGGAAAATGGATCCCGCGTTATGCGATCAAAACGAAGCGGAATGGGACGTATACATTTTCTTCAAAAGACCCGAAAAAGGTTTTGCGCGTCATTCGCCAATACGTTGATCCGAGCCATATGGTCCAATCATTAAGTTTCTTTGATGTTATTAAACGCAGTTTGAAGAGTAAATCTAAAAAGTAATAGTTCCAGTCAAGGCAGATAGAAACTTGTCTTTTTGTTTGTAAAACTTCAAATTGCTAACGGATAAACGGGTACAAATAAATAATACATTTTACCCACTTGAAAGAGGAATATCGGTATGCTATAATACCTAAGAAAGCTCATTAAAGTGATGCAGAAGCTGTTTTTTGATCACACTAATTACAGCGTTTGCAAAAACAAATTTATATAGCCATTATTTTTTAACGTGTTACTGATTCGATCAGGCATGAGTGAAAAGTATTGATTGATTTGAAGAATAAGGGGTACTCTATACCTATATCTTCATCTAATCGACTTTTTGCTCATGCCTTTTTTATGTTTATGTTGAAACTGTAATCGCTTAGATGAGCTGAAAAATACTAATAATAGGAGGTAAAAAGATGGTAGGAATTATCATTGCTAGTCACGGTGAATTTGCTACTGGTATCTTGCAATCCGGAGAGATGATCTTTGGAAAACAAGAAAATGTAAAAGCAGTTACATTGATGCCGAGTGAAGGACCTGATGATGTAAAAGCAAAAATAAAAGATGCAATCGCCTCTTTCGACAACCAAGACGAAGTATTATTCTTAGTAGATCTTTGGGGTGGAACTCCTTTCAACCAAGCCAATAGCTTGATTGAAGGACACGAAGATAAATGGGCAATCGTTGCTGGTATGAACTTACCAATGTTGATTGAAGCTTTTGCATCACGCTTCTCCATGAATACTGCGCATGAAATTGCCGCGCATATTTTGGGCACAGCAAGAGAAGGGGTTAAAGTAAAACCTGAAGAATTAGAACCGGCGCAAGTCTCTGCACCAGCTGCTGCTAAACCATCGAATGCAGGCGCTCCTGGTAAATTTGAATACGTGTTAGCTCGTATTGACTCACGACTTCTTCACGGACAAGTAGCGACTGCGTGGACAAAAACGACACAGCCTACACGCATCATCGTGGTATCTGATGCAGTAGCTAAGGATGATCTTCGTAAGAAATTGATCCAACAGGCTGCACCTCCAGGTGTAAAGGCACACGTTGTTCCTGTCAAAAAAATGATCGAACTTGCAAAAGATGATCAACACTTCGGCGGCCAGCGCGCGTTACTTCTTTTCGAAAACCCGCAGGATGCGCTTAGAGCGGTTGAAGGTGGCGTTCCATTGAAAACAATTAACGTTGGATCTATGGCACACTCAATTGGTAAAGTTCAACCAAATAAGGTATTGGCCTTTAACCAAGATGATATTAATACTTTCAATAAGTTAAAAGCTGCTGGTTTGAACTTCGATGTACGTAAAGTGCCGAACGATTCAAAAGGCAACATGGACGAAATTATCAAGAAGGCTCAAGAAGAGTTAAAGAAACTAAAATAAATCCAGAGAAAACGGAGGATTAATAACATGGATTTGAATGTGATTCAAATAATATTAGTCTTTATCGTAGCATTCTTAGCTGGTATGGAAGGGATTTTGGATGAATTCCAATTCCACCAACCGCTTGTAGCGTGTACGTTAATTGGCTTAGTTACAGGAAACTTAGTACCATGTCTTATCTTAGGTGGTACTCTTCAACTGATCGCTTTAGGTTGGGCAAACATCGGAGCTGCCGTAGCACCGGATGCTGCGTTAGCATCAGTTGCATCTGCTATTATTTTAGTTTTAGGTGGACAAGGTAAAGCTGGTGTGGCTTCTGCCATTGCGATTGCTGTTCCGCTTGCAGTTGCTGGCCTTTTATTAACCATTATCGTTCGTACACTAGCAACAGCAGTCGTCCACTTTATGGATGCTGCCGCTCAAGAAGGAAACTTCAGAAAAGTTGAATTTTGGCAAGTCGCTGCCATCTGCATGCAAGGGTTACGTATTGCCATTCCAGCTGCATTAATCGTAGCTGTTGGTGCAGGTCCGGTTAGAGACTTACTCACAGCTATGCCAACTTGGTTGACAGACGGTTTAGCAATTGGTGGGGGAATGGTCGTAGCTGTTGGTTATGCAATGGTTATTAACATGATGGCTACAAAAGAAGTATGGCCATTCTTCGTCATTGGTTTTGTATTAGCATGTATTTCACAAATTACACTTATCGGTCTTGGGGCAATCGGTGTGGCACTCGCACTTATCTACTTAGCGCTTTCTAAACAAGGCGGTTCAGGTAATGGCGGAAACGGAAACACTGGTGATCCACTAGGCGATATTATTGACAGTTACTAAGAAGGAGGGCGGATAAAAATGGCAAATGAATTAAGATTATCAAAAAAAGATCGTATTTCTGTTTGGTGGCGTTCCACTTTCCTTCAAGGTTCTTGGAACTATGAACGTATGCAAAACGGTGGTTGGGCATACACGATGATTCCCGCAATCAAAAAATTATATAAATCAAAAGAAGATCGTGCTGCAGCACTAAAACGTCATTTAGAATTCTTTAATACGCACCCATATGTAGCTTCACCTATTATTGGTGTAACGTTAGCACTTGAAGAAGAACGTGCAAATGGTGCGCCAGTTGATGACACAGCCATTCAAGGTGTTAAAGTCGGTATGATGGGGCCTTTAGCGGGTATCGGGGATCCAGTTTTCTGGTTCACGGTTAGACCGATCCTTGGTGCGTTAGGCGCTTCTCTAGCTTTGACCGGTAACATCCTTGGGCCGATTATTTTCTTCGTTTTATGGAATCTTATTCGTATGGGATTCACGTGGTATACGCAAGAATTTGGTTACAAAGCTGGTTCTAAAATTTCGGACGACTTATCTGGCGGATTACTTCAAGATATTACAAAAGGTGCATCCATCCTAGGTATGTTCATCCTTGGTTCATTAGTTAACCGGTGGGTATCTGTCAGATTTGCACCTGTTGTATCCGAAGTTAAACTCTCCAAAGGTGCGTATATTGACTGGAACAACTTACCTGCAGGAGCAAAAGGGATTAAAGCTGCATTAGAACAACAAGCTGCTGGTCTTTCATTAGAACCTGTTAAAGTAACTACATTACAAGGCAACTTGGACAGCTTAATTCCTGGTTTTGCTGGACTCTTAATCACATTCCTTTGCATGTGGCTGCTTAAGAAAAAGGTTTCTCCAATCCTTATGATTCTTGGATTGTTCGTGGTTGGTATCGTCTTCCACTTAATCCACTTAATGTAATAAATAAAATAGAGGAGCATCACCTAGTATGTTTAAGGTGGTGCTCTTTATATTAAAAACAATTATGTTTAAGGGGGCCGCTATGCTTACGATTGGTTATATTGGAAACGGGAAAAGCACAAACAGGTATCATCTGCCGTTCGTCCTGCAAAGAGAGAATATAAAGGTAAAAACAATTTATCAAAGAAATCCTAAGCGTGAAAGTTGGGATCGGATTTCAGGAGTAAATTATACTTCTGATTTAGAAGAACTAGTAAATGATAAGGACATTCAACTCATTGTGGTCTGCACAAGAACGGATAGTCATCTTGAATACGCGAAATTAGTAGTAAACAATAATAAACACTGTCTGGTTGAAAAGCCTTTTATGGAAACCTCAGAGCAGGCAAAAGAGATATTCGCACTCGCAAAAGAGAAAGGATTAATTGTACAGACGTATCAAAACAGACGTTTTGACAGTGACTTTTTGACCGTTCAAAAGGTCATTGAAGAAGGGAAATTAGGGGACTTGCTCGAAGTGGAAATGCATTATGACTATTATCGTCCCGAAGTACCTGAATCTGCACATTCCTTTAATCCCGCCGAGTCATTTTTATATGGGCATGGCTGTCATACACTGGATCAGGTTATCAGCTATTTTGGCAAGCCAGATTCATTACATTATGATGTAAGGCAATTATTAGGACAAGGAAGAATGAATGATTACTTTGATTTAGATCTTTATTATGGCGAGTTAAAGATTTCTGTAAAATCAAGCTATTTTAGACTCAAGGAAAGACCTAGCTTCATCGTTCATGGCAAAAAGGGATCCTTTGTAAAAGAAACGAAAGATCGTCAGGAAGAACATTTAAAGTTATTTTACATGCCTGATAACAAAGATTTTGGTATCGATACAATCAAACATTATGGTGTACTGACCTATATTGATGAAGAAGGTACAATTCATGAGGAAACAGTGAAATCCGTAAATGGTGATTATGGAAGAGTGTACGATGATTTATATGAAGCCATCATCAATGGGAAAGATAAAACCATTACAGACGAACAGACACTGCTGCAAATGGAAATATTAGAAACTGGAGTTAAAAACTTAAAGTAAACCACTGCTGCAACGGATTTTAGGTAAGAAGAACATTTTGTTAGCATGGAGTTATAGTAAAAGAGGCTTCTCATAAGTTGAGCAAACTTTGGGGAAGCCCTTTTTTTCATTCTTGCGAAACTGGATTCCTGCATTTTGAAGCCACTCTTAAAGCAGGGTGCCGCCCTTTTGGCTCATTCTTCCTTTGCGCATGGATAATATATGAAATTCTTGTAAACAATTAGGTAGTTGTAAATCGATGGAGTAATTCTATCCTCCTTTAGTATAATGGGGAATGGGAGTTGAGTTCTGTGAATAAAAAAGACATTGCGAATATCCGCAAGCAATTTAAATTAGATAATCATCTGATGAACATCCGAGAAATCTTCAATGTGTATGTTCAGAAGGAATCAGGAGAAATTTATCACCATATCAGTCAGCCGTTTGAAATGTTAGAGCAAGAAGCTCAAGAATTGTTTTTAGCAAACTTTAAAAAGGTTTTGACGGGGCATCTTGATGCCAAACTGTTTGAGCTGAAATTTATCCGTAATGTGGAAGACAGCAGCCAAATGTTCCTCTATGAAGGGCTGCAGGCAGATACATCGGACGATTGGAAGGAATATATGCTGGAAATCGTCACGAAAATGTTTGCCCATACCGTTTATGAATTTGATACAGTAGTGACGTTTATCCGGGGAGAATATCGAAAGCAGACACGGAAACGGAATGGGGAATCTGAAGAAGGCGGGGATGACGAGGTCTATTCCAATGGATTTATCCTTTGCAGTCTAAATAAAATTGATCAGCCGAAAAAGGCCCTGACGTTTGATTATATTGAGAAGGAATTCAAATCGCATAACTTTTTTGATCCGATTATTAATTTAGACTCTCCGTTGTCCGGCTTTCTTTTTCCAGTGTTTAATGACAATGCTGCAGATGTGAACCATATTCTCTATTGTGCAGGGAAAGCTAATCAACCGGACTTTGGATTTATTGAAGTAGTTCTTAATTGTGAAGAAATCATTACGGCACAAGAAGATAAGGACTGTTTTGATTTTATCTTAAAAGAAGTGATTGGAGACGAGGTCGATTCCCAAGTCATTTCGAATGTCTATGAGGAAATTGATAAGTTGGTTCTGGAGAGTCAAGAAAATGAAGAAAGTGAAATCCCAACATTGGATACCCGGGATATCGAACGGATCTTAACGGTAAGCGGGGTTGAAAATGTAGAAACGGCCAAAGTAGAACATGCCTTCAAGAAGGTTGTGGAAGACGAAAAACATGAATTCAAAGCAAGCAGTTTAGTTCCTAAAACCATCAAGATTAATACGAAGGTAGCCGATGTATCCATCAATCCGAAAGACTTGAAATATGTAAAATACATTACATATGAAGGAAAACGGTGTCTATTGTTGGAGGTCGATGAAGATGTAGTCGTGGAAGGTTTCCGATTGGAATCGGGGACACTCTAATAACAAACAGCGACAATTCTTGTGATTGCCGCTGTTTTTATTTAATAAGCTTACTATAAATTTTTATATTCCTTCTGGAGTTTTTTAGGAGAAAGATGGTATTCCTTTTTGAAAAGTCTATAAAAACTCGAATAATCAGGAAAACCGCATTTCAACGCGATTTCCTCTATGGAAATCTGATTTTGTTTAATCATCGTTACCGCGAAAGATAGTCGCTTTAATGATACATAACGGTAAAAAGGCAAGTTCATATTTTTTTTAAAGTAATGAGAAAAATAGTATTTATTTAAATGAAAATAGTGAGAGATTGTTTCCAGACTTAAATCTGTCGATGTCAAATGGGATTCTATGTATTCTAGTATCGATAAGAATCTTTGGTCTTGTTCATCCGGATCACCTAGGATAGGCATACTACTGGCAGGATCGAAGATGACTTGAAGTGCTTGAAATAATAGGAAATGGTAGGTAAAGGAAAAGTGATCTTCGCCACTTTCTTTTCTATTCGTTATTTCTTGAAGTAAAGAAATGATCTCTTGAAAATTTTTTGAATGCAGATGTAACACGTGAGAACCCTGTGCCTTTTGGTACGTAATATGTTCCCTCATAGAAGATGAACTAGATAGAAAGTCTGCCATTAAATGCTCACTAACACTAATAATGAAACGTTCATAGGTATCGAAATTCTTAACATTCGCCTTATGAACAGCATATGGGGGGGTCACAACAATATCCCCTCTTTTTAAGGAATAGGTTTTTCCCTCGCAAAAGAATTCACACTCCCCCTCTAAAAATACAAGAAGCTCCAAAACATCGTGCCTGTGCAACTGGAATAAGGACTCGATAAGGGAAAATCTCTCAGCAGATCCGTTGTATTTCTCGGGTTGATTTTTTTTATTAAAATAATGAATTTCAAAACCTTTATTTATTACCGGAATAAGATCAGATTGTTTCACTCGATGCCATCCTCTCATATAGCAACATTTACAATGTTCTTCGCAATAATCGTCATTTATTTTTAATATTTTGCTGTTATTATAACACTAACGTATTAAGTGCAAAATGTAATTAGAAGCTGAATCGTAAGGACATAATGAGGGTGACCAAGTTTGGGGAGGCATTCAAGTGGAATCTAACCATAAACAACCGAAGTTAGAAGTAAGAGTTAAAAACATCATTGAAGTGGATGGATTGAAATTTAAAGATTTGAATAATAGTGGGAAATTAGAACCTTATAAGGACTGGCGTTTGAGCCCAGCGGAACGTGCAGAGAATCTTGTCTCATTGATGAATATCGAAGAAAAAGTTGGCATGATGCTGATTAATTCCCGTGGAATGGGGCTTTCCCAAAAAGATAAGAGCAAGACAAGCCATGGTGGTGTGATAGATGAAGCGGTTGTTGAAAAGGGCGAAACTATTTTCGCGTTGGCAAAAGTATATGGCACAACACATACCATCGAACGTATGAATTTACGTCACTACATTCTACGAGACAACTGGAGCCCAGCTGAAATGGCAGAGTGGGTTAACACGATGAATGAAATATGTGAAGGCACACGTCTTGGTATTCCTTGTCTAATCGCATCCAATTCAAGAAATGAAAATACAGAATTCATCTTTGGTATGAATGATGCAGCCGGTATTTTTTCTACTTGGCCAGGAACATTAGGGCTTGCTGCAGCAGCTAGAGGAGATATCAAAAATGGCGGGGATGCCTCACTTATTAGCCGATTTGCTGAGATAGCGCGTGCAGAGTGGGATGCTGTTGGAATCAGAAAGGGTTATATGTATATGGCTGATACCGTCACAGATCCCAGGTGGCAGCGGATTTACGGAACGTTTGGTGAAGACCCGGAATTTATTTCGGATGTGATCGGCCGCCTCATTGATGGATTTCAAGGTGCGAATCTAGGTAAAAATAGTATTGCGATGACAACGAAGCATTTCCCCGGCGGTGGTGCAAGGGAAAATGGCTTTGACCCACATTATGAAGAGGGTAAGTGGAATCTATACCCAACACCGGGCAGCTTAGAGAAGTATCATTTACCGCCATTTCAAGCTGCGGTGGAACATGGATCTTCATCCTTTATGCCTTATTATTCAATCCCTAGTAGTAAAAAAAGCACGGTTCAAGAATTCGAAGGAGAAGATATACCATTCGAAGAGGTGGGCTTTACCTTTAATCATTACTTTTTACAGCATATCCTTAGAGAAAAACTAGGGTTTAAGGGTTATATAAATAGCGACAGCGGTGTCACAAGTAAAATGAGCTGGGGCGTTGAAACGTTGAGCGAGGCTGAACGCTTTGCAAAGGCGGTCAATGCGGGGACAGATCTTGTTTCTGATACAAATGATATTGAAAACCTGAAAAAAGCCGTTGAAAATGGCTGGATTAGTGAAAAGCGTATAAATGAAGCAAATGTACGCCTTCTTACAGAAATGTTTGCCTTAGGATTATTTGATGATCGTACCTATGTTTCAACAGAAAATGCTCTTTCAGTGGTAAGTAATCCAACAAACTGGGAAGCTGCTTATGAAGCCCACAAAAAGTCGGTCACAGTGCTTAAAAATAGTAAGCAAACATTACCTTTAACAGCCGAAAAGCTTAAGAAGGTTTATGTGGAGGTTTTCCACAAGGAACCGGAAAGAGCAGCTTCCTACACGGAAAAGGCTAGGAAGGAATGCCAGGAATTTGGCCAATTTACCTTGACCGATAATTATGAAGAAGCCGACACAGCTATTTTGTTTTTAAGTCCCAAATCCGGTGCTTATTTCAATGCGACACCAGGCCTTCTAGAACTTGAAATATGCGAGAATAAAACAGTGGCTGCTTTGGATGGTTCTCGGTATCAAGAAACGACCTTGACCGGTATGGATCATCTTAAAGAGGTTGCCGACAGTATCCATGTTCGTGGAGGAAAAGTGATGATAAGTGTGAATGTCATCCTGCCATGGATCCTTGGAAATGTTGAACCATTGGCCGATGTTTTAATCGCTGGATACGACACATACTATAAGGCGCAGTTTGAAGTGATGGCGGGCAACTTCCGCCCGGTAGGTGTCTTACCGTTGACATTGCCTGCAAGTGATGCGGTTATTGCAGTGGATGAAAAGGGCGATTGTGTATCAAGAAATGACGTACCGGGTTACGACAAGGACAAGTATATGCCTGAAGGACTCGCATATGCCTATAAAGATTGTGATGGCAATATCTATAAACTTGGTCATGGACTAACCTATTAACCCACTTTCAAGACGTATTGGATTATAATAAAACAACAATAGGGAAACTCGCCAACTAGATTTGGTGAGTTTCTTTTATTCCGGGCCTTACCATTGAAGAGGGTATATCCCGAATCCCGATGGAAAAGTCCTATAGAAGAGCTCTATTGGACAAAACATCCCGAATCCCGATGGAAAAGTCCTATAGAAGAGCTCTATTGGACAAAACATCCCGAATCCCGATGGAAAAGTCCTATAGAAGAGCTCTATTGGACAAAATATCCCGAATCCCAATAAAAAACGTCCAATAGAAGCCTGCATCCTACACGAGCATACCTATTAATTCCCGTTCAAAGATGTAAATTCCACTGAATTTGAATATTGTGTGCCTTTTTAACAGGACTTTTCCAAAAAAAAGTAGAATTAGTAGATAGCATGCCATAAAAAGGTATAGAACAGCTTGAGGAGGAAGCCCCTTGTCATATGAACAAATGAATCCCACGATAGAAAAAATAATTGCCAATATTGAAAAGGTTATGATAGGAAAAAGAAACGTTGCCGAGCTAAGTCTTGTTGCCCTGCTAGCGGGAGGTCACGTGCTACTAGAAGACGTACCTGGTGTCGGGAAGACGATGATGGTTCGCGCCCTTGCAAAATCAGTTAATGCCAACTTTCGAAGAATTCAATTCACCCCAGACCTGTTACCTTCCGATGTTACCGGTGTTTCCATATATAATCCGAAAGAGATGGAATTTCAATTTCGCCCGGGCCCGCTGATGGGGAATATCATCCTCGCTGATGAAATTAACCGAACATCGCCGAAAACGCAATCGGCGCTTCTGGAGGGGATGGAAGAGGCCAGTGTTACCATCGACGGAGTGACACATCAATTGAATAAGCCGTTTTTCGTAATGGCGACACAAAACCCGATTGAATACGAGGGGACCTATCCGCTTCCGGAGGCCCAGCTTGACCGCTTTTTATTAAAAATGAAGATGGGTTATCCAGATTTACAAGAAGAAATGGAAGTGCTGAATCGAGCCCAGAAAGTTCCGCCAATTGAGGATTTGTACCCTGTTATCGATCTTGGAGGGCTGCTCACCCTGCAGAAGAATATTAAAGAAGTGTTCGTTGATGATACGATTAAGCGCTATATTGTTGATATCGTAAATCGCACAAGAGGACATGGAAGTGTCTATTTGGGTGCAAGCCCAAGGGGTTCCATCGCCCTGATGAAAGCAGCTCAGGCCTATGCTTATATGTATGGTCGTGAATACATTCTGCCGGATGATATTCAATATTTGGCCCCGTTTGTCTTGTCCCATCGGATTATCTTAAAATCAGAGGCAAAATTCGAAGGGATTTCTGCGGAAGATGTGGTTAACCGAGTCATCGCCAGGGTTCCCGTACCCGTCAGAAGGTTCGTGAAATAAAATGAAAAAACGATGGATTCCATTCAAAAAGGCATGGAGGTTTATCCTATTACTCTTTTTAATTCTCCTAACCTTCTCGTATGCTATGTTCCAAGGGGGATTTGTCAGCTGGTTTTTATTTTATAGCTTTTTGCCGTTTGCCATTTATTGTGTGGCCCTATCCTTCTATTCCTTAAATGAGCTTGAAGTCACAAGGGAATTGCCGAAATCAGATTACAATGCCGGTGAAGCGTTGAAGGTGACTGTAACCATAAAGCGCTCTAAGGGATTTCCATTATTTTATTTGCTCATCGAAGATCAATTGGCTGATGTGTTGAGATATGCCCCTCAGCAAAAGAAAGTAAAGGCCCTTATCCTTCCTGGCCTGAAAAAGGAATTTTCCTATGAATATATCATTGATGAGCTGCCGCGCGGAGAACACCTTTTTACCTCCTTTACTTTAAAAACGGGTGATCCGCTTGGATTATTTGAAAAGGAGAAGTGCGTTGAGACTTCCGGGAAAGTGATTGTCTATCCCGCTTATTCGGAGCTTTTATACCGGCCGTTTGAAAATCAATTTGATCATGGGCTAACCGCTTCAAGGGAACGTGTGCAGCGCGATACCACCATGGTAATTGGCGTCAGGGATTATCAGCCGGGGGATCGTTTTTCCTGGATAAACTGGAAAGCGTCTGCGAAACGGAATGAAATTATGACGAAGGAATTTGAACAGCGGCAATCCCATGATGTATTGGTTGTCATGGACTGTGTACCGGATAAACGTTTTGAACCGGTCGTTTCCTTTACTGCATCGCTAGTAAGAGCCATCCTGAAAAAGGGAGCGCAAACAGGACTGTTAACCATTAGTAATGAACGTACCTCCTTTCCTATTCGTGGCGGAGAACAGCAATTAAGGCAGCTTTTTTACCATCTTGCCAAAATCGAAGCAAAAAGCCTGCGACCCTTTGAAAAGGTATTAGAGGCAGAGGGGCAATTCATGCTGCAGACAGTCTCATTTATGCTCGTAACTGCGCAAGTAACGAAGCCGTTAATTGAAAAAGCAAGCTTTCTTGGAAAAAGAAAAGGGGGCATTACCCTTTTTCTCCTAAAAGGTCATAAGGAATCGCCATCAGAAAATGAACGTTCCCTGATTTCAATCGCAAATGCACGTGGGGTGCGCGTTGTCATGGTTCATGAGGGTGAATATCAGACAGCCTTCTCGGAGGTGTTTCGATCATGAAAAGGAATTTTCCCTCGTTTCTGTTATACACCCTTAGCTTTTTCCTTATGTGGGAATGGCTGAGGCCGGTTGAACAATTAACAAAAACGGATAATATGGAGACGTTTATCTTCTTCCTGCTGATTGCTTTTGCATTATCTTTTTTTGGCCTAAAAAAAATTTGGCAGGCACTGATCAAGCTTTTATTTATTTTATTTTCCATTCATCATTTCTATTTTGTTGAAAGTTTCTTTCATTTGAGTTGGTTGAAATCGTTTATCGCAGATATGGCAAACAACTTGGGGTTATTATCGGGCAGACAGTGGAACGACTTATCCGATGAATTTCGGACGCTGTTGCTTTTTATCCTGTTATGGTTAATGGTGTACCTAATCGATTATTGGCTCTTAAATCGCCAGCGGATTTTTCTCTTCCTTTTTATGACTTTAGTTTATATCACTGTATTGGACACGTTTACGCCCTATAATGCAAAAGCGGCAATTGTTCGAACAGTAGTAGCGGGATTTGCAGTGATGGGGATGTTGACCTTTTACCGGTTTATCCAAAAGGAAAAGGTAACTGTTGAACCCCAGTTTATTCGAAAATGGGTGGCGCCGCTTATGGTGATGATTGCCGTTAGTGTGGTAGTGGGAATGACAGCACCGAAAGCTGCACCGATATGGCCGGATCCAGTTCCTTATTTTTCCGCCAATAACCCTAAAGTTGAGCAGGAGGGCAATGGTGTCGGTCCGCAGCGAATCGGCTACGGGACGAATGATGGCGCACTGGGTGGCCCGTTTATTGCCGATGGCAATCCGGTTTTTAAGTATGAGGCGGATGGAAAAAACTATTGGAAAATGGAAACAAAGGATGCGTATACGGGAAAGGGCTGGAATGCGTCTGGTTCAACCTCTAACTTCTTTGGGCAGGAGGATCTGGTGCCTGTTTATTCTATTCCTGATACAGTGGAAACCATAAAAGAAACCGCGCTTGTTTCGATTAATCAAAAGTATCGCTACCACTTCATCATGTACCCTGCGGGCATACAGAAAATCTTATCGATAGAGCCTTCTGACTCTAACAGGACTCCATTTGTCATTGATACGTTCAATGAGAGGATTGGCTTTTACAATAAAAATCACGAGACTGTCGTGCCCCAGGGATTTTCTGTGGACTTTAAGATACCGAAATATAAGGCAAATGATTTAAAACAAACAACGAGCATGGATCCATCAAACACTTTTTATCAGAGGTATACGCTTTTGCCCGAAGGATTACCGCCAAGAATTAAAGATTTAGCAGTAGAAATTACTGCAGGAAAATTGAACTGGTTTGACAAGGCGAAAGCGGTTGAAAGCTATTTTAGCAATGCGGGATTCACCTATGACCAAAAAAATGTTGCGGTGCCTGGCACGAATGATGATTATGTGGATCAATTTTTGTTCGAGACCAAGCGGGGGTATTGTGATAACTTTTCCACCTCGATGGCGGTTATGCTAAGGACACTTGGAATCCCCACTCGCTGGGTAAAAGGGTACACGGGCGGAGATTTTTTAGAGTATAGCGCTGATGACTCGACAAAACAGTATTACGAAGTGACCAACAATAATGCCCATTCATGGGTGGAGGTTTTTTTCCCAAATCAAGGCTGGGTTCCATTTGAACCAACAAAAGGTTTTTCCAATGGGCTAATCATCAATTATGATGCAACAGATGGTCCTTCAACCACGAACCAGCAGACGACACCGCCGATGGTGAAAAAGCCTCAGAAGGAAGAACGAGATGAATCGGAGAATGTAAAAAAGGCAGATAAGTCTTTTGATTTGGAAAGTATCTGGTTGAAAGCAACATCACTCATGAAGAAAAATTGGAAAAGTGTCACCCTTATTTTTGTTTTTCTCACTGTGATGGCGGCAATTCTATATCGCATCCGCGGCAAGTGGATTCCATATGGGATAGTCCTGCTCTACAAATTCAAGAAAAAAGACGAAAGTATGGGTGCAGCGTATTTGGTTTTACTAAATCAGCTTGACCGCTATGGAATAAAGCGAAAGGAAAACCAAACACTCAGGAACTATGCCCGGTATATCGATACGTTCTTTTCAACGCGGGAGATGTCCCGGCTCACAGCCCTTTATGAGCAATATATGTATCAGCAGAATCTTCCAAAGGGCACATGGAAAGGATCACGAAAATTGTGGGAAAATTTAATTAAAAAGACAATCACTTGACCGAAAAAACAACCTATTGATACAATATGAACAATTCAACGTTTAGTTTAAAGCGCCACGGGCGCTTTATGCTTTTCTAAATAGTACGTTTCCTTCATATATCCTCGAAAATAAGGTTCGAGAGTCTCTACCGGGTCACCAATGTAATGGCCTGACTATGAAGGCAGAGTTTTTCTGTCGGTGATTTTGCGAGATAACTAGAATTCTGCCTTCCTGATATTTTGTTGGAGGGGAGAATTCTAGTTTTTTTATGTTCATTTTTGTAAAAGCTAGGTAATAACTTTAAAAAATTGGGGTGGCAGCTTTGACGGAAAAGCAAGATATGATTGTTGTTTTAGATTTTGGAAGTCAATATAATCAGTTGATTACACGACGGATTCGTGAATTCGGTGTGTATAGTGAACTTCATCCGCATACGATTACGGCAGAAGAAATTCGCAAAATGAATCCAAAGGGCATTATTTTTTCTGGCGGCCCTAACAGCGTGTATGATGAAAATTCCTTCCGCTGTGATGAAGCCATTTTTGACATGGGCCTGCCGATTCTTGGGATTTGCTACGGAATGCAACTGATGACCGTGCATTTCAATGGAAAGGTTGAAAAAGCGCAGCACCGTGAATATGGCAAAGCGATGATATCAGTTGAGAAGGACTCAGCCCTTTTCAAAGGGCTGCCTGCGGAACAGACAGTATGGATGAGTCATGGTGACTTGGTTGTCGAGCCACCTGAAGGGTTTTCCGTTGATGGTACAAGCCCGTCCTGTCCGATTTCATCTATGAGCGATGCGGAACGCAAGCTTTACGCTGTTCAATTTCATCCAGAAGTGCGCCATTCCGTTTATGGCAATGAACTGCTCAAGAATTTCGTCTTTACTGTCTGCGGTGCTAGCGGCAATTGGTCAATGGAGAATTTCATTGAAATGGAAATGGCGAAGATTCGCGAGACTGTTGGTGACAAAAAAGTTCTTTGTGCATTAAGCGGCGGAGTTGACTCCTCTGTTGTAGCAGTTCTCATCCATAAAGCAATTGGCGATCAGTTAACTTGTATTTTTGTTGACCACGGCCTGCTTCGAAAAAATGAAGCGGACAGCGTCATGAAAACTTTCTCTGAAGGTTTCCATATGAACGTGATCAAAGTGGATGCGAAAGATCGGTTCTTATCCAAGCTTGAGGGTGTATCCGATCCAGAGAAAAAGCGGAAAATCATCGGTAATGAATTTATTTATGTATTCGATGATGAAGCTACAAAGCTTGAAGGGATCGAGTTTTTGGCCCAGGGAACACTTTACACAGATATTATCGAAAGCGGTACAGCAACAGCACAAACGATTAAATCGCATCACAATGTCGGCGGTCTGCCGGAAGATATGCAGTTTACATTAATTGAACCATTGAGCACCTTGTTTAAGGATGAGGTTCGTGCACTTGGAACGGAGCTTGGTATTCCGGATGATATCGTCTGGAGACAGCCATTTCCGGGTCCTGGTCTAGGGATTCGTGTACTTGGAGCGATTTCTGATGAAAAACTTGAAATCGTCCGCGATTCGGATTGGATCCTTCGCGAGGAAATTAAAAAGGCCGGGCTTGACCGTGAAATTTGGCAATATTTCACCGTGCTTCCGGACATTCGTAGTGTCGGCGTTATGGGCGATGCCAGAACGTATGATTACACCATTGGTATTCGTGCGGTTACTTCCATCGATGGTATGACCTCCGATTGGGCACGGATTCCGTGGGATGTACTTGAACTTATCTCGACACGGATTGTAAACGAAGTAGCACATGTCAATCGAGTGGTGTATGACATTACTTCAAAGCCACCTGCTACGATTGAGTGGGAATAACAAAAGCGGAAGCCCTGGCCAGCGGCGTATGGCTGAGCTGGATGATTCACGAAGTTTATAGAAGGAATTAACTAGAATGACAACCCTAAAATACGAACAATGTTAATTTTTCCAATAACATTGTTCGTATTTTTTGTTTACAAGTTCTAATTGCTCTGTTAAAATAAAAAACGTATTAAAGAACTTATATATTTGCATCGTATAATGTTGGGGATATGGCCCAAAAGTTTCTACCGAGCTACCGTAAATAGCTTGACTACGAGGCAGTGTTTTGAATAAAGAGGCATTTTTCCCTCTATTTATTGCACATGCCCAAAGTCAGACGCTCCGGTAGAAATATCGTGAGCGTCTTTTTTGCATACTAAAGAAAAGATTTATAGGGGGAAGAAGAATGCAGAAATATTTTGAGTTTGAGAAACATGGGACAAATTATCGTAGAGAATTGATTGGTGGGTTTACTACTTTCTTAGCGATGGCATATATTCTAGTGGTTAACCCGCTAACCTTATCGCTGGCGGCAATAAAGGATTTTCCGGATGCTTTACGAATGGATCATGGTGCTGTATTCGTTGCCACAGCTTTAGCATCTGCCATCGGCTCGATTATCATGGGACTGCTGGGAAAATATCCTCTGGCATTAGCACCGGGGATGGGATTAAACGCCTTTTTTGCTTTTACAGTTGTGTTAGGCAGTGGAATTCCGTGGCAACATGCACTAGGTGCTGTATTGATTTCAGGTGTGTTTTTCTTCTTGCTTACGTTAACAGGACTTCGTGAAAAAATTATTAATGCCATTCCGATTGATCTAAAGCATGCTGTTGGAGCCGGGATTGGCTTATTCATTACTTTTGTAGGTTTACAAAGTGCTGGAATCATTGTTAATAATGATGCTACCCTTGTCGGTTTAGGTGACTTAACGGCAGGCGGTCCGCTACTCGCTATTTTCGGGTTAGTCGTAACAGTTATTATGATGACACGCGGCATTAAAGGTGCCGTATTTTATGGGATGATTTTGACAGCGATTGTCGGAGTGATTTTTGGCGAAATAAAAATGCCGCATCAAGTGGTCGGGGATGTTCCTAGTTTAGCACCAACCTTTGGGGCTGCCTTTTCTTCATTTGGTGATAGTTCTTTTTATACAACCACAATGCTTGGAATTGTTTTAACGTTTTTGTTTGTTGATTTCTTTGATAATGCCGGGACGCTTGTTGCGGTTGCCAGCCAAGCGGGCTTAATGAAAGATAATAAGCTTCCTAATGCAGGAAGGGCGCTCATTTCCGATTCCATCGCTACTAGCGTTGGGGCTGTACTCGGAACATCGACTACTACATCTTATGTGGAGTCAACCGCGGGGGTTGCAGCCGGTGCAAGAACGGGATTTGCTTCATTAGTAACTGGTGCATTATTTATCTTATCGATCTTCTTCTTTCCGTTATTATCAGTTATTACCTCACCTGTAACAACACCAGCATTGGTCATTGTCGGGGTCTTGATGGTTTCTTCTTTGGGGAAAATTGACTGGAAACGGTTTGAGATTGCTGTTCCAGCATTCTTAACCATGGTGGCAATGCCGCTTACGTATAGTATTGCGACTGGGATTGCCATGGGTTTTATCTTCTACCCAATTACAATGTTAGTGAAAGGGAAAAGCAAGGAAATCCACCCTATCATGTATTTATTCTTTGTGATTTTTGTCCTATATTTTATCTTCTTGAAATAGTGTGTAAAAAGGGAACTGCGAATGGGTCGCAGTTCCTATTTTTATTTTTCCGAGAGACACGAATTTACAAAATTCGCCATCTCTCTTCTGTATGATGTGTAGTGTAAGAAGATGTTGAAAAAGGAGTGGTTGCTTATGAACATGCTAACCGTTCAGGATTTACGAAAAAGCTTTGGGGATTTTGAGGCCGTGAAGGGTGTTTCGTTCGAGGTAGAAAAAGGGGAGTCTTATGGGCTGCTTGGGCCAAATGGAGCGGGGAAATCAACTTCAATTCATATGGTTACTGGCTTGTTTCCGCCCACTTCAGGTGAAATTCGGATGAAAGGCATTGACGTCGTCAAGAACCCGAAGCAAGCACAAAAATGGATTGGCGTTGTCCCGCAGGAGATCGCTCTCTATCAATCGATGTCAGCAAGGGAAAATTTAAAGTTTTGGGGAAGAATGTATGATTTATCCGGTATTGAACTGGAGAAAAGTGTAGACCAAGTGCTAGAGATTATCGGTTTAACCGAGCGGGCGAAGGACAAGGTGGAGACCTTTTCCGGCGGGATGAAGCGGCGTGTTAATATCGGGGCTGCCATTTTACATAAACCAGAGTTGTTAATCATGGATGAACCGACAGTTGGCATTGATCCGCAGTCGAGAAATCATATTTTAGAAACGGTTAGGCATTTAAACAATGAAGGGATGACGATTATTTATACGAGTCACTACATGGAGGAAGTGGAGTATCTATGTGAAAGGATTGGGATTGTTGACCATGGTCAATTAATTGCTTCTGGTACATTAAGTGAATTAAGGGAAACGATCGGTGACCAATCGAAGGTGATCTTAACCATCAATAAGGATGAATCTAAGATGGCTGGACTTGCTCAGTCTTTAACAAACCTTTTTCCAGAAAATGATATTCAAATTCAGGATCAACAAATAAAGGTCTTTCATAAGGAACCGCAGTTGATTTTGACTGATTTCATCCAGTCAGTGACAAAAACCGGCGTAAAGATTACGTCTGTGGATATCGTCGAACCGAACCTCGAGAGTGTGTTTTTACATTTAACTGGTAGAAACTTAAGGGATTAGGAGGCGGGAATCATGAAGTTTTGGTGGCTGGCAAGGAAGGACTTGCTGCTTGTCGCGCGGGATAAAAAGGCCTTTTTAACCCTCATTTTGATGCCGCTATTGTTAATTGCCATTTTAGGTTCCGCATTCGGCAGTATGATGAAGGAAGATGAAGCGTTTACGATTAAAAAGTTTACCCTTGGGGTTGTGAATTTGGACCAAGGACAATTAAGTAAAGCCCTCACCGACGAAGTCCTTACGAAAAACTTATCCAAACAAATTCGAGTGAAATACTATCAAGAAAATGAAATGGTAAAAAAGCTACAAAACCACAACCTAACCGTCGGCATCATCATCGAAAAAGACTTCACAGCTTCGCTAATGACCGGCAAGGGCACAAAAGTAAAATTATTAGCGGTGCCTGACACCGTTATTAATCCAACCATCGTTCAAACTGTGATTGAGCAGTTTTCTCGCACGATTCCAATTGAGGCAACAGCGGCGCAAATGGCCCAGCCTGTTCAGGCAGGGGGGCAAAGCGCATTGGTTCAGGATGGGTACGGAAAGAAACCATTGGTAACAGAAACGACTGTTGATGCGAAAACAAAGCCGGTAAGTTCGTTTCAATATTATGCTGCCGCCATGGGCGTGATGTTTTTGTTAATGACAGTGGTTCAAGGTGTTTCCACCATGATCCTCGAGAAAGAGCAAGATGTGTATCAACGATTACTGCTAACAAATCTAACCTATCCAAATTATCTTCTTGGGAAATTACTCGGATTAATTATTATTTGCTTAACCCAAGCATTTATCATCATTGCCGGAACACGAATCATTTTTGGGGTTGATTGGGGACCTTCGATTTCAGGCATTGCTAGTATGACGTTGGCTTTTGTTATCAATGCCAGCGGACTCGGTGTGTTAGCGGGCTCTTTTATAAAAACGGAAAAGTCATTTAATGTTGCCGGAATGTTTGGAACGCAAATTATGGCTGCGTTAGGTGGGAGTATGGTTCCACTCTACGTATTTCCGGATTGGGTTGTATTCGTTACCAAGTTTTTACCGAACGGGCTTGCCTTGCAAACCTATTTAGATTTGATGTCCGGCGCAACATTGACTAAGATTCTCCCTGCAATCGGCGGATCCATTGGCTTAGGCTTACTCTTTTTTACGATTGGCTTAATTCGCCTTTCATTTGAAAGGAGAGGTAAATATGCGTAAAATCTGGACGATTTTAATGCTTCATCTGAAGGAGTTTTTTAAATCACCTGGAGTTTTGGTGCTTATGTTCGTCATGCCGGCATTATTTAGTTGGATCTTTGGCGGTATGACCATCAATTCGGGACAGAATAAACCGGTGGTGAATGTGGTAGCAGGTAATGCTGAAGTCAGCCAAAAGATTTTGACCCTTTTAAAAGCGGATCATCATTATGAATGGAAAAAAACAACGAAACAACAGGCTAAAAAGAATGTATCCGCTCAAGACGCCATTGCTGCAGTGGTAATTTCAACGGATGTCGAGCAAAGAATAATAGAAAAGAAACCGTTATTTGATATTATTGTTCAGCGAAAGACGGAGAATTATCTTGCATTATCATCCCATTTGGAGGGAACGGCAGGGCTTGTCGTAAGATCTTATCAGACTACTTCGAATTTGGAGAAGGATGCCTTTCCAAAGGTTCTTGCTGCAGTCGCGAACAATAAAGGTGTGCAGGTCGAAAAGCAGATCATCCAAAAAGATGCGAAAACCAATGTTGATATCAACCTTATGTTTGTAGGGTTTTCCATCATGTTTATGATGTTTGGTCTATCAGGAGCAGCTTCGACCATACTTGATGAAAGAACGGGTGGTACTTGGGGGAGACTGATTGTTTCTCCTGCCAGCAAAGTGCAAATCATCCTTGGTTACCTTTTAGCTTACTTTTTCATGGGGTGGATACAGTTAGCGGTACTGATGGTGACAATGAACCTGATGTTTGATACAACATGGGGAAATTTATTTTATATGGTTCCATATGCATCTCTTGTCATTCTGTGTATAGTCGGCTTTGGTCTGATGATGGCGGGGCTGGTCAAAACAAAACAACAGGCCTCCGCGGTGAGTGCTGTTTTAATCGTGAGCACTTGTATGCTTGGCGGTGTCTATTGGCCCATTGATGTAGTACCAGATTTCATGCAGAAAATTGCCTTGGGTGTACCACAAACATGGGCAATGGCAGGTTTTAAAGAAATTATCAGCGGTAGCCTGCATGCCGGAACGATCATAAAGGATACAGCAGCACTGCTTGGATTTAGTGCATTGTTCTTTTTAATTGGGTTAAGAGGGATGAAGTTTGAATGATTTGCCAGCCAGTTTTCGTAAAGTTGTCGATCTTTGTCGTTGACTTCTTTTAGCGCCTCTTATAACATGAAATTACATGTTTGTTATTAGGAGAGGAATAGGAGGTTAGGGTTTGGCAAACTTACTTATAGAAAAAGTATTAAATAACAATGTATTAATCGCTAAACACCCTTCCTATGAAGAAGTTGTTTTAATAGGGAAAGGCATTGGGTTTAATCGAAAACAAGGCGACTATATTGATACGGATGCGGTTGAAAAGCTGTTTGTCTTAAAAAGTGAAAAAGTACAAGAAAACTACATCAAGCTGCTGCCCTTTATTGATAACGATTATTTAGAGGTCATTATTTCCTCGATTGACTTAATTAAGCAACGAACACATTCTGTTTTAAATGAACATATTCATGTGGCATTAACGGATCATTTAATGTTTGCCTTGACAAGAGCTTCACAAGGTATGGAAATGCGAAACCCATTCCTTGTTGAGACGAAGGCGCTTTACCGCCATGAGTATGAAGTCGCGGCAGAAGTGGTTGAGGACATTAAAGCGAAGACGGGAATAAGCCTGCCTGTTGGCGAAATTGGATTTATTGCTCTTCACGTCCATAGTGCAATTACAAATAAAAATCTATCAGTTGTGAATCAACATTCGCAGCTTGTCAGCAAGCTGGTAGAAATGGTAGAGGATCAGTTTAAATTCGAAATTGATAAAGAAAGCATCGATTATATGAGGCTAGTTCGCCATCTTCACTTTGCTATTAACCGTGTAATGAAGGGTGAGAGAGTAGAAGAACCAAAAAAAATTGCTTCTCTATTTAAAGAGGAATACCCTGTGTGCTATAATCTTGCGTGGAAGCTCATTAAAGTGATGCAGCAAACCTTAAAATTGAGTGTTTTTGATGCAGAAGCCGTTTATTTAACGATGCATTTACAAAGACTTCAAAATAAATATAAATAGCTATTATTTTTTACGTGTTACTGATACGATCAGGCATGGGTGAAAAGTATTAATTGAAATGAAGTGTTAGGGGGAATCTATGCCTATACCTTCATTCAGTCAAACTTTTACTCTTGCCTTTTTTATTGTTTTTTTTACCAAAAAGTTAATGCCTTATGAGGTTTGGGAATTTAGTAGGGAGGTAGTATGGATATGTTTAAAAACGCCTTTGGCGTCTTACAAAAAGTCGGGAAGGCGCTTATGCTTCCGGTTGCCCTATTGCCGGCAGCTGGTCTATTGCTTGGTATCGGCAATGCATTTCAACAGCCGACAACGCTTAATTATTTGCCGTTTCTTGATGCACATTGGATTCAATTGGTTGCCAGTGTAATGGAGGACGCAGGCTCCATCATTTTTGGCAACTTAGCGCTAATCTTTGCAGCGGGTGTTGCTTTGGGTTTAGCGGGAGACGGTGCTGCTGCCCTAGCGGCTATTGTCGGTTATTTAGTGTTAAACCAGGTTATGTGCACGTGGGCTGGTGTTACGGCGGAAATGGTAGGAACAGATCCATCTTATGCAAATGTACTAGGTATTCCAACCCTGCAAACAGGAGTATTTGGAGGGATTATTGTCGGATTACTTGCGGCTTTTGCCTACAATCGATACTACAATATTGAAATGCCTTCGTTCCTTGGATTTTTTGCTGGCAAACGGTTTGTACCGATTGTAACAGCTGTGTTCTCGTTAATTACTGGTCTATTGCTCTTGCTTATATGGCCGCCAATTCAGCACGGGATGAATGCTGCTTCAAACTGGATGCTTGGAAGCGGAACATACCTAGCTGTATTTGCTTTTGGATTTATTAAGAGATTACTTATTCCATTTGGATTGCATCATATTTGGTATGCCCCATTCTGGTATGAGTTCGGTTCCTATAAAACAGCTGGAGGCAATATTGTTCATGGTGACATGACGATTTTCTTTGCGCAATTAAAAGATAATGTAAAACTTACGGCTGGTTACTTTATGCAAGGTGAATTTCCTGTTATGATGTTTGGTTTGCCAGCTGCAGCGCTGGCCATGTATCATACAGCGAAACCTGAAAAGAAAAAGATGGTGGCGGGATTATTGGGTTCTGCTGCATTAACATCGTTCCTAACAGGTATTACGGAACCACTGGAATTTTCATTTTTGTTTGTATCGCCATTGTTATTCTTTATCCACGCAGTCCTCGATGGGTTAGCGTTTATAGTGATGGCAATGTTTAAGGTTCATTTGGGTTACACATTCTCCGGTGGTGCCATTGACTTTTTCCTATTTGGTATCCTTCCAGGAAAAGAGCGTTGGTGGATTGCTGTACTATTAGGTATTGTTTTTGCGGTTGTTTATTACTTTGTATTCCGCTTTATTATTACCAAGTTTAACGTAAAAACACCAGGTAGAGAAGATGATGAAAGTGTATCAGCGACGGAGGTTCCGAAAGGACAAAAAGGTGACCTTCCCTATCAAATTCTTGAAGCAATGGGCGGACAACAAAATATTGCCCATCTTGATGCGTGTATTACTCGTCTCCGTGTTTCTGTATATGATAGTAAGATTGTAGACAAGGGTCAATTGAAAAAATTAGGGGCTGCAGGTGTGCTTGAAGTAGGAAACAATATTCAAGCAATCTTAGGACCACGTTCGGAAACCATCAAAGGTCAAATAGAAGATATAATAGTAGGAAAACGTCAACGCACAACACCTGGTAACGCCCTGGAAAAAGGTCTGGGACAACACTTAGGGGAGATTCCATCTGAAGCGCTTCGGTCCGAACGCAACGGTGACGAAAATTTTGTTGCACCTCTTAAAGGAGAAATCAAGCCTATTACAGAAGTACCGGATCAAGTGTTTGCAGGAAAGTTGATGGGAGATGGTTTTGCCATTATACCGGCAGAGGGAATGGTGGTTTCACCTGTAGATGGAAAAATCGTCAACCTTTTCCCTACGAAACATGCGATTGGTATCCTTTCAGATAGTGGTCGTGAAATATTAATCCATGTTGGGATTGATACCGTTAATCTAAAAGGGCAAGGATTTGAACCGTTAGTTTCCGAAAATGACTGCATTGTAAAAGGACAACCATTATTAAAAGTGAATCTGGATTATATAAAAGCAAATGCAACCTCTACAATTTCACCCATTGTGTTCACGAACTTAGCAGAAGGTGAAAAGGTGGTCATTGAAAAGCAGGGTCTAGTTGATCTAAAGCAAGAAGGTATTGTTAAAATTTCAAAATAAGAAAAGCCGGCCACTGAGGTCGGCTTTTTTTATTCCTCAAAAAAAATGAAAAGTTTATTATTATGGTTGACGTTCTGTATTCATGGTGTTATTATATTAAAGCAGTCGTTACTGACGAGTTAACAACATGAAGATGTTAAAAACATTTCAAAAAGTTGTTGACAAGAAATTAACGAAATGATATAGTAATAAAGTTGCTTCTAAACGAAGTAACGAATTGTTCTTTGAAAACTAAACAAACAAAAACGTCAACAAACAATATTTTTTAGTTTCAATATATATGAAACTAAGCCAACGTAACAAATGAGCTAATCAACTTTCTTGGAGAGTTTGATCCTGGCTCAGGACGAACGCTGGCGGCGTGCCTAATACATGCAAGTCGAGCGAATCTTTGGGAGCTTGCTCCCATTGGTTAGCGGCGGACGGGTGAGTAACACGTGGGCAACCTGCCTGTAAGACTGGGATAACACCGGGAAACCGGTGCTAATACCGGATAATCCATTTCCTCTCATGA
>NZ_JAANMZ010000032.1 GCF_011250555.1 Bacillus sp. MM2020_4
TTGATTGAATAACAAAACAAAAGAGGTTATAATTATCTATATTCAAAATATTATCAATTTTTTAATAAATAACTTTTATAAAAAAGTAATAGGAGGTCTATAATGAAAAAATTTAAGTTTGTATCAACAGTATTAATGGTGGCGTTTCTCTTACTTCTATCAGCCTGTGGAACTAGTAAATCAAGCGGAGAGGAAAAGAAGACGTTAAGAGTTGTAACAGATGCCGCTTATGCCCCATTTGAGTACCAAGATAAAGGGGAGGTTGTCGGGTTTGATGTTGATTTCGTTAAAGCCGTCATTAAGGAAGCAGGTTATGGCGTGAAGGTAGAGCATGTTGGCTGGGATCCAATCTTTGTTGAAATCGAAGGAAAGACAGCCGATGTAGCTGTATCAGCGATTACGATCACACCTGAGCGTCAGGAATCCTATGATTTCACAGTCCCATACTTCTTATCTAAAAATGAAATTCTCGTCCCAAAAGGCAGTACTGTTAAAAGTGCAAAAGATTTAGAAGGCAAAAAGATTGCTGTACAAAATGGAACCACAGCCCAAACCATTGTTGAAAATCTGTATGGTAAAAACAACGATAAACTTAAAAAGTTTGAAAATAACAATCTAGCAATCTTAGAGTTGAAAAATGGCGGTGTTGATGCAGTTGTTGCCGACAATACTGTTGTTGAAACATATGTAAAGAATAACCCGAAAGATAATTTCGAATTCATTGAAGATGATACTGCATTTGACAAGGAATTCTATGGTTTATTGCTGCCAAAGGGAAGCAAGCTTAAAGGAGATTTAGACAAGGCCGTTAAAAAGGTCATTGATAATGGTACTTATGCTAAACTTTATAAAAAATGGTTTGATGTCGAGCCGGATGTACAAATTTTAAAAGATCAGCAATAGAGAATTAAAATTGCGTAACTTCTAATCAATAGGCAGTTACGCAATTTTTGATTAAATGAAAAGATTACTACATAGCACAATACCTACATACATAGTCAGGGGGATCGATAATGGATTTTAGGTGGGATCTTATTGCGGAATACGCCCCTTTTTTTCTAAAGGGGACACTGATAACCATTGGGCTTTCGGTCGCAAGTATTATCATTGGTTCAGTACTTGGTTTATTTATTGGTTTAGGAAAAATGATGCGAAAAAAGCTGTGGGCTATGCCCTTTCATTGGTATATTAACGTCTTTCGGGGCACACCGTTAATGGTGCAAATCTTATTAATTCATTTTGCCGTTGTTCCGGCGTTTTTGGGGACAACCAATGCCATTGTTGCCGCCATTTTAGCTCTATCTTTAAACTCAGCAGCGTATGTGGCGGAAATATTCCGTGCCGGAATTCAATCGATTGATAAAGGGCAGATGGAGGCGGCGCGTTCGCTTGGGATGACACATGTACAAGCAATGAAGAATGTTATTTTACCGCAAGCGTTTAAACGAATGATTCCACCGCTGGGCAATGAATTTATTGTCTTAATTAAGGATTCATCACTTGCAGCCCTCATTGCTGCGCCGGAGCTAATGTACTGGGGCCGTGCAATGCAGGGGCAATATATGCGCCCGTGGGAACCGTATTTAACAGCAGCAGTTATTTATCTCGTATTAACGCTTTCCTTAAACTTCCTGCTTAACCGACTTGAAAGGAGGATGGAAACAGAATGATTGAGGTAAAAAATTTAAAGAAGTCGTTTGGATTGAATGAGGTTCTTAAAGATATCAATGTAACCGTTAAGCCGCAAGAGGTCGTTGTCGTGATTGGCCCCTCCGGCTCGGGAAAATCAACGTTTCTTCGCTGCATCAATATGCTAGAAACTATTACCGGCGGTCATGTCCTAATTGAAGGAATTGACCTAACAGATAAACAAACCGATATCAATAAAATTCGGACTGAAGTAGGGATGGTGTTCCAACAGTTCAATTTATTTCCACATAAAAAGGTTATCGAGAATATTATGCTGGCACCCATGAAGGTAAGGAATATTCCAGGTGATGAGGCGCGGGCAAAAGGGTTGGAGCTTTTGAAGAAGGTAGGATTGGCGGACAAGGCGGAGGCCTATCCTGATTCCTTATCCGGCGGCCAAAAGCAGCGGGTAGCGATTGCGAGAGCCTTAGCGATGGAACCTAAAATCATGCTGTTTGACGAGCCAACCTCTGCCCTTGACCCAGAAATGGTCGGCGAGGTTTTGGAAGTCATGAAACAGCTTGCTAAAGAGGGAATGACAATGGTTGTTGTGACGCACGAAATGGGCTTCGCCAAAGAAGTAGGTGACCGGGTTATTTTTATGGATGGCGGTTTAATTGTCGAAGAAAACGTCCCAAGTGAGTTGTTTGACAATCCGAAAGAAGATAGAACGAGGGCGTTTTTGAGTAAGGTGTTATAAGAACTATACAGGGGGCTGACAGCAGCTCCCTGTTTTTGTTATGATAAATGGAAGGACTTACCACTTCTATTCAAGGAGGTAATTTTATTAAATTTAGTACGAAAATACCGAAGTTCAATGAACAATCACATTCTGTATTAATGAAAGAAGGCTGGAAGCCGCTAAAAGAGCCGAAGAGCCTGACGAACGCTGCGTTACTCTCTGTGCCCTTTATGGTGATTAATGCCCTGCTCTCAATCGGAATCATCTATTGCTATTCCTCCTTTTCAATGCAGCGTTTTTCATTTATTAAGGGAAATTCAATCATACTTACGATTGATTTAGGTGTGGTTTTGGCGATTTTGTTAATGGTCATCATTCATGAACTTTTCCATTTAATCTTTATTCCCAACTTTTTGAAATCCAAGGATACTATTATTGGGCTAACCTGTTTTGGAGCGTTTGTGCATACAGAACAAATAATAACAAAAGCAAGGTTCTTGTTTATATCTGTGGCGCCTTTTTTGTTTCTGTCTATTTTGTTCCCTCTTATTCTAGCTATCTTCGGACTCATAACAGGAAATATCCTCGTTTTTATTTTGTTTAATGCACTCGGTGCATCCGTTGATATTCTTGGCTTTTTTTTGGTATTCATTCAGGTTCCGAAAAACGCAATCATAAGGAGTAATGGCATAAGAACGTACTGGAAAATGGTCGATGAATAAACAAAAAAACAGATAGGATCCTATCCGCTTTTTAAAATTGATTTGGGAATTGCTTGGTGATTCCGTCTGAAAAGGTGTCCGCCATTCCTCGTGCTTGTTTTTCAATCTGATCGTACACGGCGACATCGGCCTCAAAGTTTTTAATAATCATACAAATGGCCTCAAGCTTTGTCAGCTGCAAATGGTGGTTCATCATTTCATTGACGGCATCTCGCGGCCAGTTCAGTGGATTAATTCGGTTCATGAAGACGGCGATGTCTGCGGCATTCTGGAACCAACGTTTTTCCGCATCTGCTGCCGTATTATTGTCTCCCGCGACTGCTGCTTTGACGAGCTCAGCGGCAATCACAAGATGATCCTTAATCAAGGAGGCAAATTCGACACCAACGTGTTCTCCATAATAGGTTTTAAAGGCATTGCCCATATCGGTGGCATTTCGCAAGAGCCGTTTAATGACAAAATCAATATCCGGAAGCTTAAAGTTAAGGCTGATGATGGCCATTCGAGTCCAGGCAACATGCTCTTCCCATAAGACCCTCATAAAGATTCTTAACTCCATCTCTTCTTTACTGACGCAGCCAGTCCCGCATTTAGTACTTTGGGAAGCGGGTGCTTGATTAATAGGCATATGACGATAGGCGTAGGTGGGGATGGAAATTCCTTGGCCAACGAATAAGTTATAAGGGGTGACGCCCGGATTTGCAGCAACAATAGCTTCAACGGACGATTGCATCTGCTGGGCAATTGACCACAGATTATCGCCAGGTTGGATTGTATAGGAACGCATAACGAATCATTGTCTCCTTAAGAAGCCTTTTTTACTAAAAATATGCTTGGGCGAAAATAATGTTACGTGTCCTCCCCATTTTAAAAAATAAAAAAGACGACATGTGTAAATGTCATCTTTCCCATCCCAGAAGATCAATCTTCAAAATCAAATACCTCTACTATTTTGTCCGCTCTAACCCGGTTTTGACAAAGTTTAAACAGTTCCGTGAAAAATACCTCCACTTCATTTGGTGAGGGTGGCAATTTGATGTGAACCATAGTAGAGCCGAACATTTGCTTAAAATAGGCCTTTCGGTGATCATTTTTTCCGTCACGTTTAAACGGTTTATATGACCAAACAAGATGTGGCCCATCGTCAAGGTCTTTAATTTGCCGGATTTCCGCGCAGGTTGTCGACCGATCATGTGCATAGATAACCAAGTAATAATTATCGTTCCGATGCCAATCAATAAATAAGAAGTAGTAGCCCGTATCATTTTCCGGCCGTGAGACTTCATATGCGGCTAACGTTTGCTTGCCGTTCGTCCATTGATGAAACTTCGGAAGGGTGCCACCAATTGTTTCTAGCTTCCTAATCTCATAAGAGGCAGGCTTTGAGTCATTAATCTGATTTGCTAAATAAATAGCTTGTTCCTTTTCCAACGTCATTTATCTCCTTAAGTGGTATGATTTTATTATACTTTTCTGAAAGGGAAAAAAGAAAGCTTGCATGGTAAATGAAAGGCCGCTTAATTTCCTTAAAGGGTGCCATACCAACTGCTTCGTATTGTTTGTCTTCAAATTGAAACAAATCTGACATCTTTTTAAAAAATTCATCTGTTAGAATCGATATAATTGGGACTTAAAATCTGTACATACGGCGAATAGTATATGGAATAATTATGACTCTTTTCCATAAGAATGACATAGAGTGGTTGCAATTGGAGGGAAAGAAAATGACGTTAGAAAAGCAATTAATACAAAAGACGTATTATAAAATGTTCATAAATGAGCATGAAGATATGCATCCGATTCGCGTCCTAGGTGAAGTGTTTCAGGAGGAGGCAAAACAGGATCTACCTGATTTATCGACTATTCGCTTTGCACAGGGTGAAGTCTACTTTCATCACAAAGATTTTGAAACCGCCATATTTAAATGGGAAAACATTATTAATGAACTCGAGCCGTGGGCAAAGAAGAACACGGGTGATGCTTATTATGAGCTTGGGCTGTTATCTGCAGCTGAGGATATCTATTGTGCGATCGCTTCCGAGGATCCAACATTAAAGACAGAAGTGGCCTTACAGTTATTTTCTCTATATATTGAGCGCGGGAAGGTAGAGGCAGCCGTTTCAACGATTAAAAAGACTATCGTAGCCAACCCAGATTATCCGAACGTCACCGAAATCGCCCGCAACTTTTTTGAAGAACGACAGGATTGGGAAAATGCGGTTGAATTGGCAGTCACTGAGGCAAAACGGACAGATTCATTGGAATGGTTTGAAATTCTGAACACGTATATAAAAAAGGGTGTAACCAAACACCATGCGCCAAGCTATTTCTCCCAAGCGTTAATCCTATTATTTACTCTTGATAAAAGAAAGTTTGAGGAGCTTGTTTCGTCACTGTGGGATAGTTACAAAAATGAAGAATCCTATTTTACTTGGTTAAGTGAAATCAACCATCTTTTATTAAATCTTGAACTCAGCCGAAATGAAAACTGGTCGGAGCTTTCAAGGCTTCATAAGGAACATTATTTTAGTTTAATTGAAGGAAGGTACTTTATTAAAGTACTGCAGGATTTTATTCCAGACTTATTAACCAATTGGTTTAGGTTGGCGGATGATTCAAATGTGGTATTAGCATCGGCTGCTGTGCTTTCATGGAATGAGCTATTTCCAGCGAGCATCAGTATGTCAATTGTGAGTGAAGCAGAAAAATTGATTAGTTTAACGGAAACGGATATGGATGAACTTAATGAGTGCCTTTTATTGCTTGATTCCATCATGAGTTGGGCAAAGAAGCATGATATGGGGGAGAATAATCACATCAAGTGGTTTGTCCGCCAATTAGTCGATTTTGACACACAGCATCTTTTTATTACCGGATTAAGTGGTACGGGAAAATCCACTTTTGTGAATACCGTTCTTGGAGAGGATCTGCAGGATAGTCCAACCTCTTCCATGGTGATGTTTAAGCATGCGCCTACGTTAGAAATCACAGAAATCACGGATAGAGAGGTTACTAGCTTACCTGAATTTGCTGATTTTCAAGAACGCATGGATCGCCGCCGGAATGCACTGGAATCCATCATTGAATTTAACCAGCCGAATGGTTTTTTACAGGAGAATAAGGTTGCTTTCATTGATACCCCTGGATTGAAGGGAAATCCCCATTATGATCGCTATGAAGTGTTGAAAAACTTGCATGTTGCTGATTCCGTTCTCTTTGTCCTTGATGCAAATGCACCGTTTACGGAAAAAGAGCAGATGGCGCTTAAGCAGATCCAGGAGTTAGCACCAGATATACCGGTTCATTTTCTATTGAGTAAAATGGATACAATTGTTGGTGAGCGTGAAGCTCTTCGCATTTTTGATGAAACTAGGGTCTCGATTCATTCCTATTTACCTGATGCAAGGGTGTTTGCTTTTTCATCGCAATACGAAGGCGGACAGCAACAGGAATTAACCGCGTTTATTCATTCCATTAAGAAGACAAGAAATATTGAGGATAAGCGTCTAGCAAAACTGTTGTATTTTATTCGCACTACGATTGCGAGCCTGCTGCAAAAACGGATTGATGTAGAAAATCAGCTGGTTGAGTCGATTCGGTGGAACGAAGAAATGCTGATGAAGTTAAATGGAGCAGTAAACCAACTGAAGGATACCGAAGTACAAAAAATACAGACAATCGCGAAATCGTTCCGAGCTATAAAGGAAACGATTGAAAAAGATTTATCAGATAGTGTTCGGAAAATGCTTCAAGAGTGTTCCTCATTAATTAAGGAAGATAGTAACTTCAGTAAAATTCACTTAGAACTCAATGATGAAATGAATCGAAAAATCCAAGCCTATTTGGAACAAACAGTTTTGCCGAAATTTTACCGTTCGCTGCAGGAATGGATTGAACATGGCAAAGAGGAGCTTGAGCAAAGTCAGGAATTTTTGAATGAGATGGGTGACGGTTTTAATCATATGTATGGCGAAGAGCGGCTCAAGCTTGAATGTGATTTTAAGGTGCTTGACGATTGGCGGCGTGATACTGATCGAATGACAAGCCGTTTTCAGCTTGAAAGCATTAATATTCTGCTCCGCCGTACACCAGCACAATTTTTATTAAAAAGCGCCGGGAAACTATTTGGCGCCCTATCGCAAAATAAGGCACTGCTTTTTAATAAATACAAAGCCTTTGTGGAGAATGAAGATTATTCTGAAGCAATTGCTGCGGTTAATAAGCAATTTTTTCAGCCGTTTGAGCTGTTTGAAAAATCATTGGAGCGCGACATCACTTTGTTTTTCAGGAGTCCACTGAATGTATTAAATGATTCTGTCGAAGAGGCACGCGAGGGTATTCAGACAAACCAAGAAATGCTAAACAAAATGAACACCAACCCAGAAATGTTCCGCGATCCCCTGACACTGTTTGATGTTAGACTGCGTCAGTTTGAATGGATGACAATCGCCGGAAAAGGAATGCAAACAATCTACTGAACATGGAAGATGTCCAAAGGGCATCTTCTTTTTTTAGTTAAAGAATATAAAAGTTTCGACTTTGAGAATTGTCTAGCTGTTGCGCCTAGGGTCTCGGGGTCATAAGCCAATCAGTCAAGAAGGTTAAAGTGCAACCTTCTCGCCTGCTCGTCTTATGCCTGTCGCCCCTGAGCAAGGCGCTTCCGCTTTTCTAATCTTAAGAAATTTTTAAGATTGTCTTAAATGAATGTTAAGATTTTTCGATTAGTATTAAGATACTATTTAAATTCACTGGACGAGTGTACATTTTTGAAAGGATGGTAGGAGGGATAATGGTGAATAAGATTGATTTTTCAGAGGTATATAGAATGTACTATAAACGTCTTTTTCATATAAGCTATTCTATCACTAGGGATTTGCATCTAGCAGAGGATGTCGTTCAGGAAACGTTTATTAAAGCGATGAAAAAGGTTGAAACAATCGAAGAAGAAAAGAAGATGGGTGCCTGGTTATCCGTCATTGCTACCAGAACGGCGATTGATTATGTCCGAAGCGAACGGAAAAAGCATGCAACCTTGATGGAAGAGGATATGCTTGAATGCTTGGGAACGGAAATGATGCAAAACGTCGAGGAGGAAGTGGAACTAGCGAGTTTTCAGGAGCAAGTGAATGCCGCTATTGCAACGCTCACCACCGAATACCAAGCGGTGCTTAATCTTAAGCTTTTGCATGGTTTAAAGGAGTATGAAATTGCCAGCGTCCTCGATATCAAGCCAAGCACGGTGAAAACGAGAATCTATCGAGCAAGAAAACAACTAAAATTACTGTTTCTCAAACAGCTAACGGCTTAAATATATGCAGTAGAACCGGAAAGTCCTTCATTGCTTGATGAAGGACTAATCTTGATGGAATTCCCCCTGAAAAGTCCATCATCGTCCTTATGAAGGACAAAACCCGTTAATTCCTCCTTAGAATTGTCCTTCATTTAGGTGATAAAGGGGAATCCACAAAGAGTTTTTTTCCAAAACTTTCTATGGTAGAATTGTGGGAAGTATATTTGAAAATTGGAGGAATAAGGATGAAAAGCGCTAGTCCATACATATTTGTAGATAATTGCGAGAAAGTTATGGAATTTTACCAAAATCTATTTGGCGGGGAAATGACGAATATTCAAAAAAGCGATGACGGTAAGTGTTTGCATGCTGAACTTCATCTTGGTAACAGTATCATTCACTTTTCAGATACCTTCGGCAATACCCATGTCGGAGATAACGTGCGAATCAGCCTGGAATGTGAAAGTGATGAAGAAATTAGAAGAGTATATGATTTGCTTAGCCAATCTGGAAAAGTTACTTTCCCATTGCAAGAAACATTTTGGGGAGCTATGCACGCAAATCTAGTTGACCAGTTTGGTATTGGCTGGCTGTTAAATTTTTCAAAGTGAATGAAAGGAAGTACGTGAATGAACAACCTTACAAAAATGAAAATAAATAAACCAGCGAAGGATGTATTTGAAGCTTTTGTTGATCCAGCAAAAATCGGGAACTTTTGGTTCTCGTCCAGTTCGGAAAGATGGGAAAAGGGCAAGACGATTACGTTGAAATATGAGGAATACCAGGCTCAAGTAAGTATAAATATAATTGAAATCGAAGAAAATAAAAAGGTTGTTTTCCGCTGGGGAGCAAATGGCGAAGGGCATATTGTGACAATAGCGATGAAAGAACTTGATCACTCGGCAACCATAATTGAAATTACCGAAGAAGGATTTAATGAAAATGAGGATGAGCTAATCCTGCAATTGATTGATAATAAAGAAGGCTGGGTTTTTATGTTAACCTGCTTAAAGGGATATTTAGAATTTGGAGTGAACCAATTAAGAGGTGGATTAGTAAAGGATTGACATGAAAAGAGCCAGTTGGCTCTTTTTCAGTCCTCCCCTTAATCCATGTCTACTTTGTCTAATGGAAATTCTTTAACGACATTCACACCATCTAAAATAATCAAAGTCGAATCAAAAGCCAATTCTTTCATCTCTTTTAAGTGAGCACCTTTTTTAATTTTATATTCAACGTGGAATGTGCCCTCATGCCCGGAGTCGATGAGTCCGGTACTCCCAGAACCCCACGGAATCATCTTAATAAACTCGCTCCCTTCAACTAACTCCATTTTTGATGCTAACTCTTTGTTCGGTCGTACTACCACTTCAATTCCATAGTTATGTTGGCCGGGGTAATCAAATTCACTTTTAAATGGAGTGTTACCTGTATTTTTGATTTTAATATCGTAACGTAGAATTCTCTCCGCTTTAATGATGGTAGTATCAATATGGGTAATAACCAACTGATTCGCCCTATGAAATCCAGTGAGTGGAAGCAATGAAATAAGTAAGAACACAAATGCTAACTTTCTGATGATAATACAGCCCTTTCTACTTGATATGATTTCCGTGTTTATTATTTATGATTATTGCCAGGATTATACATATACTGGTGTATGGCTTAGCAATGCATTGGGTACTTCTTAGGAAACTATCCTTTTGCATTCAATGATTTCCGAAGTTCGAGGAAAGTGTGTAAAAATGTGCTTAATTGGAAGGAATTCTACAAAATTTATGAGGAATCCTACAATTGAAAAGATTTTTCTACAAAAATGAAACTTATTCTACAAATTAGAGAAACAATTCTACAAAAACTGGAAACGTCCTTCCAAATAGGACCGCTTTTCCTTCATCTCTTGGCACAAAATTCATGGTGACCTCCAAATACACCTTTTAAGCCACAATTGCACAAAACATGTAACAATCACTACCACAACCCGATTGTTATGAAGTTGATAATGTTGGTATGGACGCTATAATGAACTATGAGGTGATTAATATCCTGGACATCCTATTTTGGGTTATTATTATTGCGTGTTTTATCTTTAGTTTTGTCGGGTTGATTTATCCGATTATCCCCTCAGTGTTGTTGATTTGGGTTGGTGTGGTGTTATATCACTTTGGGGTAAATTCACATGAGCTTTCCTGGATTACATGGACTATGTTAGGGTTATTGACTATTCTCTTATTTTTAGCAGATTATTTAGCAAATCTTCACTTTGTCGATAAAGCTGGAGGATCTAAGTGGGGGACGAGGGCTGCAACAATTGGATTAATTGTTGGCAGCTTTGTGATACCACCTTTTGGCGTGATTGTTGTACCATTTGCTTTAGTCCTACTAGCGGAAATGTTGCAAAAGAAAACATTCCAAGATTCGATTAAAGTGGCGTTTGCTACTTTAATCGCCTTTTTTAGCGGCACCTTCGCCAAAGCGATCATTCAGTTAATAATGATTGGTGTTTTTGTATTTGGTGTGATTATTTAGATTTGGGGGGGATACCATGATAGTGGAAGCGGCAATACTTCAGGTTAAACACGGGATGGAAGTTGAATTTGAGGAGGCGTTCCGACAGGCATCGGCAATTATCTCTTCGATGAAGGGGTACGTTTCCCACGAATTACAGCGTTGTATGGAAGTTAACGGGAAATACTTGCTGCTGGTAAAGTGGGAAACCCTAGAAGACCATACGATTGGATTCAGGCAATCTAGTGAGTATCAAGAATGGAAGAAACTATTACATCATTTCTATGATCCATTTCCAACAGTGGAGCACTTTGAGAAAGTTCGGTTAGTGGATTAAGCCAAAAGGATTGAAGTTAAATCAGAAAAGAAAACTGGTGCAACTCTTGAATATGAGGGTTGCCCTTTTTTTGAATAAAATAAATGGCAGGTTATTTTCTATGGATCACCGAATATATAAGGAATAAAATTGGTTGGTCTTTTAAAAAAATATGTCCGTAATCATTCTGGAGGTGCCTTATGCAGTTATTATTTTGGCCGTGTACGATTGCCTCACTAATCCTCTCCATTATTGCCATAAATATTAGGAATCCCAAACTCCTTGTTCTATCTTCATTCCTAATATTACCTATGTTGTTATATCTGGCGGCCACACCACGTTTCCACATATGGGGGCTGATTTTTCCACTCCTTTATCTGGGTGCGGCAAAATTCATAACAAAGAAAGTGATTTGGTTGGCCACTTTGGTGATTATCCCCAATTTTTTATTAGTCGGTTGGCTGGGATTAGCTGTTTTAACTCAGTAGTTTCTTGGTAATCCTTTTTTCTTGCTTTAGAACCTAGCAAGAAAAGAGGATTTTTCAGTGAGAATATGGAAATTAACCATATTGGAATGAAAGAAGTGGAGGATATAATGAAACACAGAATATTATTAGTAGAAGACGATGCGGCCATCAGTGAGATGGTTAGAGGTCAATTTACCAGAGAGGGATTCGAGGTCGTGCCTGCGTTTGATGGGGAAGAGGCGCTAGAGGTTTTTGCAAACGACACATTTGATTTGATTCTCCTTGATTTAATGCTGCCGAAGCTGGATGGAATGGAATTTTTAAAAATCATCCGAGGGAAAAGCATGATACCAGTTCTGATAATGTCAGCAAAGGATGGGGACTTAGATAAAGCGTTGGGTCTCGGCTTTGGTGCGGATGATTATATTGCCAAGCCATTTTCGATGATCGAGCTAACGGCTAGAGTGAAGGCGGCCATCAGAAGGGCGACCCACTATTCACGAACAGAACAAAAGCAGGAAGTAAATGTGCTGACAGTGGGTGAATTGACACTTGATCTTGATAATTTCTCCTTACTTAAAAATGGAAGTGACATCAAGCTAACGGCAAAAGAGTTTCATATCTTAAAACTATTTATCTCACATCCGAGCAGGGTCTACACCAAGGCACAAATTTATAGTTTGGTATGGGAAGATGAGTATTATGGTGATGAAAATGTGATAAACGTACATATGAGAAGATTACGGGAAAAGATCGAAGATGACCCATCCAAACCAAAGTACATTAAAACATTATGGGGTATCGGCTATAAGCTTGGGGAGTTTTAAACGATGGTTATTTTTTTCCTCATGGTCATAACAGGATTGGCAGCCCTTAATTTCTATCAATATAAAGTGAGAAAAAATGAAAAGGGAAATTTCACGTACATACACAAAAAACTAAAGCAGATAATCGATAATCAAACGGATGAAAAGCTGTTGGTGCATACGGGGGATGAGGAATTAAAGCAGATATTAATCGAAATCAACCGTCTCCTAGAACATAATCAAAAAATGATGGCCAGCTACAATAAAATGGAGGCATCGATGCGGAAAATGCTCTCTAACATTTCCCATGATTTAAAAACACCATTGACTGTTGTGCTCGGATATATCGAGATTATGTTGAATAATCCCAACAGAACAAACGAAGAAACCAAGGAACTTTTGCAAAAGGTCAACGTCAAAACCGTTGAAGTTTTAGACCTAATTAAGAAGTTCTTTGATTTAGCAAAGCTTGAATCCGGAGATAAAGATTTACCACTTACAAGGGTGAACATGAACGAAGTTTGCCAGAAAAATATTTTACAGTTTTATGAGGTTTTATCCGCAAAAGGCTTTGACGTCGTGATTGAACTGCCAGAAACAATTCAATATGCACTTGGAAATGGAGAAGCACTTGACCGAGTTTTGAACAATTTGCTCTCCAATGCCATTCAATATGGTGGAGAAGGGAAAGTCTTAGGTCTGACACTCAGAAGTGATCAACAGTATGTGTTCATTGACATCTGGGACAAAGGAAAAGGAATTAGTGAGCTCCACAAGGATTTAGTATTTGAAAGAATGTACACACTAGAGGATTCGCGAAATAAATCTTATCAGGGAAGCGGCCTTGGCCTTACCATAACTAAACGCCTCGTGGAAAAGATGGATGGCCACATTTTTCTAAACAGCAAACCCTATGAGAAAACAACCTTTACCGTGCAAGTAAAGCGAATTACATATTAAAACAGCTAAGGGTGCCTCAGGATAATGAGTTGCCCTTTTTCAACTTAAGAATTTCGTAAGATTTGATTAATAAAAAAGAAAACTCTGCTGACTAGAATAGGAATTAGATAAGACGAAGGGGAGCTGAACTATATGAGCTACATGATTAAAACAAACCAACTGACCAAAGCCTATAAGGGCAAGGAAGTGGTTTCAAATGTCAATATGAGGGTGAAAAAAGGCGAAATATACGGGTTTCTTGGTCCGAACGGAGCGGGGAAAACAACGATCATGAAGATGCTGACAAATCTAGTAAAGCCAACGAGCGGTGAAATTGAAATCTTTGGTGAAAAGCTAACCAACACCTCTTATGAAGTGTTAAAGCGAATGGGCAGCATTATCGAATATCCTGTTTTCTATGATCGGTTAACGGCCCGCGAAAATCTCGAGCTACACTGCGAATATATGGGGTATTACGACAAAAAGGCGATTGATACGGCCCTTGATTTAGTTAAATTAAAGGATATTGAAAATAAATCAGTGAAAGATTTCTCACTTGGAATGAAACAGCGGCTCGGAATTGCACGCGCCATTATTACTAAGCCGGAGCTATTAATCCTAGATGAACCCATTAATGGTCTCGATCCGGTGGGGATTAAAGAACTGCGTGATTTATTCCATATGCTCTGCCGTGAATATGGGATTACGATGCTAATCTCGTCACATATCCTTGGTGAAATGGAGCAAATTGCCGATACCATTGGCGTGATCAGTGACGGCCAATTAATTAAAGAAGTTTCGATAAACGAAATCCACGAACAAAATACCGAATATATTGAACTCGTGGTTAACGATGTGAAAAAAGCGTTTTATGTCCTTGACGGAATTCTACACCTGACAAACTTTAAAGTGGTCGGCGAATCGCGTTTTAGAATCTACGATAAGGGAGCTTCACAATCAGAAATATCGAAAGCATTAATTTTAAACGGCGTTATGATCGAGGAAATTAATAAAAAGAATCATTCACTTGAGGATTATTTCCTAACTTTAATCAATGGGGGCGGGATCAGTGCGTAAATTAATCAGTCTTGAAATAAAGAAGTTTAAACTATATTCCTATCTAAAAGCAGTTGGTATTGCAAATTTAGTTATCATGGGGTTACTCTGCTTGATCTATTTTATGGAAAAAAGTGAAGGGACGCTGGCTTTTGGCAGCTATGAAATGGCTTTTGCCGCGTTTAACAGTATTATCCGGCCCACATTTATCATCTTTGCTGCGGTGCTTATTTCTAGAATCATCATTGATGAGTATAAGAGCAATTCGATTACGCTCATGTTTATGTATCCCATTAGTCGAAAAAAAATCATGATTGCCAAGTTAGTGATTGTTGCTTGCTTTACCTTTTTTACGATTGTGTTATCCAATTTAATTATTGGCAGTTTATTTTATTTAGTCGATTCCTATTTACATTTTGTGCCGAAGGAATTGACCGCCGAGGTCTTAAAAAATGGCTTGATTCAAATGATTCTTGAAGCCATTGCGTCGGCCGGTATGGCATTAATCCCGCTTTATTTTGGAATGAGAAAAAAATCTGTTCCTACCACCATCGTCACCGCCATCATTATGGTGTCGCTAACATCGTCTTCAGCGGACGGCGTCAATCTCTTTGCCTTTATTGCGATCCCAATAGCCTTAGCTCTAATTGGCTGTCTTATTGCCTACCTCTCCATTAGGAATGTAGAAAAAGTCGATATCAATTAACAGGATCATGGTCTAAATTTATCAAAACTCCTATATTTTATATGGAAGGATGCACACATTCCATTTGAAATAGGTGAGAACAATATGTATGCAGTTCATTTTTTTGAAAAAAAGAATCTGTTATTAAGTCAGTTTCTAAACAGTGTTCCAACCGAGGGAGAAGACGTAAAAATTAAAGGCCGCAAAGCAAAAGTCACCAGTATTACAAACGTGGATGAAAAAGTTGTTCATGTGCAAGTGGTGGTAGAAGTCGTTAAGAAAAGTAAATTTGTGGTCGATAATGCCAAAAAGAAAAAGCGATAAATAAAGCAGTGGATTTCATGTTGAAGTCCACTGCTTTCTGCGTTTAATATCCTTTTGAAATATCAACAAGATTGATAGATGGAGTTTTACCTGAAATATACTCCTTTAAATTAGGGATTAAGATGTTTTCGACCACACGCTCCGTGTAAAACTCAGTAGAGCCTGATGTGTGTGGGGTTATAATGACGTTTTCCATTTCCCAGAACGGACTATCCGTATGTAATGGCTCTGTTTCAAATACATCCAGACCGGCACCAGCAATGGTTCCCCCCTGTAATGCCTCGACAAGCTCCTCTTCCACAACGATTTCTCCACGGCCGATATTAATAAAAAAGGCGCTTGATTTCATTTGCTTAAACTGCCCAGCCCCAAATAAATGATGAGTTTTCTTTGTATGTGGCAGTGTTATAACGACATAATCACACTTTGGCAGCAGCAAATTTAATTGGTCTGGGGTATACATTTCGTCCACATTGTCAGCCTGCTTCCCGGAGTGCCTGACACCAAGAACCTTCATCCCAAAGGCTTTGGCTATTTTCGCTGTCTCTTTTCCAATTTCCCCCACACCAATAATTCCAATCGTTTTCTCGTGCATTTCTAATCCCATATGGGCGTGGTGCCACGTATGCGCTTGTTGGTTTTTTACGTAGGTATGGATTTTTCGGGTTAAGCCAAGCATTAAGGCAAAAATGGTTTCGGAAATGGGATAGGCGTGAACACCATTCGCGCTTGTTAAGGTAATATTTTTCGATTGTATGGTTTCAAGTGGCAAGGAATCGACCCCGGCACTCCAGGTTTGCAGCCATTTTAGGTTGGAATGAGGTGTGAGGCAATGTTCCTCCAGGCCATTCTTCCAGCCGGCAATGATTTCAGCATCCTTGGCATGCTTTTGATAGATTTCTTTATCTTTGCTAACAATTAGTTCCCAATCGGGGATAACTGATTCTATTTGTTCGATATACTTTTGATCAAGATTGTGAGTGATGAGCATCTTTTTCATAATCTATCATTCCTCCAGTCCGTATAGTTAACTTTATTTTAATAATAATAGGGAGTTAAGGAAAGGCATAAAAATGGTTAGCTTCCAGAAAAAAAGGTTAAGTCCTCCTTGAGGGGACCTAACCTTATTGCTTAAGGCGACCATAATGTTAAATCATTCTTCTTCTTCGAGCCTGCTGAAATATCGTAGCTGCGAATCCAGCAAGAAGGAATCCAAGACCTAGGATCATATAGTTGTACATAGGAGATGCGGTATTTGGCAGCTTGTTTCCAGTAGTTACAACAGAAGTTTTTACGGTTGTTGGTGCTGGAGTATTCGTTGTTGGTGCCGGCTTGCTGGTATCCGCAGGTTTTGGATTGCTCGTATCCGTTTGAGTCGGGTCTGGAGTATTCCCAGGATTAGGAACAACATCATCTGTTTTAATATTTTCAATCTTGATGGTCTTAACAGACTTGGCACCTTTACTATCTCTGACATAAACAGTGTAGGTTCCATTTTTTGTTACTTGGAACTTGTTTTCAATAATAGTAGTACCCGTCCCAACTTCTGCAAAATCAGCAACCGTCTTTTCGCCTTCTAGCCATTGCATCGCAAGAGCTTTCTTAGTAGTGGTGGTAACAGTGATAGTCACGGGATCCTTAGTAGTTTCTGTCGTAGATGGGGTTAAGTCAACAGTGATTTCTCCAGGAACTTGTGCAGCGAGTACTCCGGTAGCTAAGCTGGCCAAAACCTTTTGTCCTTCTTCATTGGGATGGACGTCACCATTTGGGAAAATATAATTTGCTTGTTTACCTTTAAAAGCAGAATAGGCATCGGCATATAGCGATTTTGTTTGAGCAGCTATACCTTGGAATCCTGGGTTCACCAAAGGAAGAAATTGTTCCCCAACGGGATAAAGCGCTGCTAAGGTACTCGAAAACGGATTGTAAATATTGTAAATGATGATTTGAGCATCGGTATTTTGTGATTTAATAGTACCGATAATTAATCCTAAGTTTGAAAATAGGTTAGTTGAAATATCATTAATAGTTTTACTGAAAGCTACTGGGTCAATTGGCGTTGTAGGATTACCAATTATAGCTTTTATGTCTTTATTTTGTAAGAAGTCATTGCTTCCAATATCCAATGTAATAACATCAGCATGATGAATTGCTGCTAGATTTTCAGGTTTTTGTATTTCTGTTAACAATTGTCCTGAAGTCCAGCCCCCACCGCTAATGTTTTTTCCAACAACATAATTCCCATCCCCAATTAAATATGGAAAGGCCTTTTGGGATTGATGTGCGTTAGTAGGATCGGTTGCCTTTTCAAGGTTCCATCCATATGTAATCGAATCCCCCAGTGAAACTAGATTTGGCCTGACATCAGTTTCAGCAGAAGCCAATGATGAGAAGCATGTACTTATAATCAACATAAATGCAAATAAAATAGATAGTCGTTTGAATTTCAAATTAATTACCCTCCTACTATGTAATTTTTCCTACAAATTCTATTATAATATCCTAGATTTTGAATATTCAATAAATATCATTCTACAAAATATGCAAAAGGACCTGAGAGAAAAGACTTAGTTAGTTTGGTAAAGGCTAACATTGATAATGGCCAAGATTTAGGGGATAAAGTAGTTTCTAAGAAAAAGGTCGGCATCTTATTTTAATTGAGGGGAGTCAGCCTTTTTTACTGTCCAATTTTTGAGCATTTTTATTAAAGACTGTCCAACCCGTATACATGGGAAAAAGGAAACTATAAGAATATCTGAGATCATTGCTATGATATCAATTGGCATAATTCTTGCAATTTAGTATTAGAAAATAATATGAGGGGGACGAATTTATGAAATTACAAGAATGTCTTGCTGTTGTGACAGGTGGTGCATCAGGACTTGGTGAGGCTACAGTCCGCACTATTGTCCAAAATGGGGGCAAAGCCGTCATCTTTGACCAATCAGAAGAAAACGGTATGCGGCTTCAAAACGAATTAGGGAAGGATACATTATTTTTAAAAGCTGATGTAACAAAGGAAGAGGATATTCAAGAAGCGGTTAATAAAGCTGCTGAATTTATGGGGGGAGTCAATACGGTTGTGAATTGCGCTGGGATTGGTATTGCTGAGAAGGTACTTGGTCGCAATGGCGCACATAACTTAGCACTTTTTTCAAAGGTGATCAATGTGAATTTAATCGGCACCTTCAACGTGATTCGTTTGGCAGCTGAGAAAATGGTGGGTAATGAAGTAAATGATCAAAACGAGCGAGGTGTTATTATCAATACAGCTTCGGTTGCAGCCTATGATGGACAAATCGGCCAGGCTGCATACAGTGCATCCAAAGGGGGGATTGTCGGAATGACCCTGCCGATTGCAAGAGAGCTGGCTCGTTATGGAATTCGTGTGATGACCATCGCCCCAGGACTTTTCCATACACCAATGTTTGATACCCTTCCGCAGGAAGCAAGAGATTCACTTGGAAAAATGGTGCCGTTCCCTTCAAGGCTTGGTTATCCAAACGAGTATGCGCAGCTCGCCCAAAGTATTATTGAAAATCCGATGTTGAACGGAGAAACCATCAGACTCGATGGTGCAATCCGCATGCAGCCAAAATAAAAGTCAAAAAAGGGAGAGCGATGGCTTTCCCTTTTTCTTTTTATATGGATAGGTGTTGATACAAGCCTAATTCTCCCTTCAAACGGAGGATCATATCTAGAAGTAAATATATTACTAAAAATTAATAAATAAAAAAATACGAATATATACAATTGAGGTATTTTAAAAGTTTATTATGCCAAGGAATAGTTTAGTGATTAATTATCAGAAAAAATAAAATATTACTTGAAAGCCCTTTCTATGGATGCTATTATTTTATTGTATCTAGTAAATAATTTAGTGAATTATGGGCAATTTTTTATTGGGGTTACCATTTGAAAGATAAAGAGGGTTAATAGATGGCTACAATTAGGGATATCGCGGACAAGTCTAAAGTATCTGCATCTACTGTTTCAAGGGTCTTGAATAATGATGATACGATTACTGTCCAGCCTGGAACCAGAGAACGTATTCTCCAGGTTGCGAAAGAGCTTGGATACGAGACGATTGTTGAACGACGAATGAAGCAAAAGCAACAGGCAATAGGAAAAGAATTAAGTGTAGGAATTGTACTATGCCAATCTCTGGATGAAGAGATTAGTGACCCATATTTTTTATCCATCCGCCAAGGCATTGAAATGGAGCTGGCAAGGTTTGGAATTAATACGGCGACGTTTCGGTTAAATGAAACAGAAGCTAATCAAATGATTGATGGGCTAGATGGCTTGATTGTCGTTGGGAGAATTAAAGAGACGGCGTTGAAATCTATCAGTAAAGTAGAGGATGTTGTTTATATTAATCATTCACCAAACGAGGACCTATATGACGCGGTTGTGATTGATTTTGAAAAAGCTACAGAAAAGGTTTTGAAATATCTACTAGATACCGGCTACAAACGAATTGGCTATATTGGGGGGAAAGAAGTAGATCATATCAGAAATAAGAAATTCAATTCGGAGGATAAACGTCACACCACTTTTGAGCGGTTCATGAAAGACAAAGAGTTGTTTGATCCTGAGGTCGTATTTATTGGTGAGTATACGATGGTCCAGGGCTATGAATTAATGAAGCAGGCGATTGGTGCGGGCAAACTTCCCGAGGCATTTTTTATTGCTAGTGATCCAATGGCAATTGGTGCCTTACGGGCTTTACAGGAAGCTAATCTTAAGGTTCCCGAAGATATAGCTGTCATCGGATTTGATGATATTGAAGCAGCAAAATTCACCAGTACACCTTTGACGACAATCAGAGTGCATACCAGGGAGATGGGGAGAATAGGGGTAAAACTTTTACTAGACCGTCTTAACGGCAGAGATATTCCATTAACTGTAAAGGTATCAACGGAATTGGTGGTCAGGGAAAGCTGCAGGAGAAAGTAGTTAAAATAGAATTGTAGTCTTTTAGGAGGTGGTTTTTGGAAAAGCGAATGATAGATTTCTCATTGGTAATAGCCCTCCCGGCACAGCAATAATGCTAGTACCAGGATTGAAAAGTGACTGCCATCACTTCAATAAGGGCTACAAACAGTTAACTCCACCATCGACAGGGAGCTACCTTTTATTATATAGATGCTCCCGAATACCATCAAGAGGACTAACTCATTTATTGGGTAAAAGTACCCAGTGTTATTCTGAAAATATATTGAGGGGGCGTTTTGATGAAAAAACTGTTAAAAACGGTGGCCATTGCGGCTGCATTAACAACGATTGTAACAGGATGTAATAAAGCTGCAGGCAGTAAGGAAGCAAAAGATGATAAGACGGTTGTAACCTTGTATTCGACTGTGACCAATGAAGCAGATAAAGTAACACTGCAGAAAGTGGTTGAAAAGTTTGAGAAGGAAAATCCTGATATTGATATAAAAGAAAATTATCCAGCTGATGGCTATGAAGGAATGTTACGGGTAAAAATGGCTGCCAATGATATGCCAGACTTATTTGATACCCATGGTTGGGCCATCAACCGATATGGGGAGTACGTAGAAGATCTAAAGAATATGGACTGGGTAAAGGATCTAGACCCAGCACTTGACCAAATCTTAAAAGACGAAACCGGCAAAGTCTACGCCTATCCTCTCAACCAAGCAAAAGACGGACTCACATATAATGCTAGTCTATTAAAGGAATATGGAATTGAGCCGCCAACGACATTCGATGAATTCATGGCAGCATTAGAAACTATTAAGAAGATAGGCAAAGGAGAAGTGACTCCACTCTGGTTCGCTGGCTCAGATAAATCAGCGTTTGGGCAGTATTTTGATCAATTTGCAACACCATTATTAATTACAGCTAATAAAAATTTCCAAATGGAACTACTTGATGGAACCTTTGATTGGTCTAATTATACGTATCTACCAGAAAAACTAAAGGAAATGCATGATAAGAAACTTCTAAATGAAGATGTCTTGACTGCCCAGAACCATCAGATGGTTGACTTAATGGCCCAAAATAAAATTGGCTTTATCGTTGGTGGAGGCTTGCTCGGTCCTTCCGTAGAGGAACTGAATCCGAAAGTGAAGCTTGGTGTAGTCCCGATGCCTGTTATCCACGAAGGAGATAAGCCAAGCTGGATTGGCGGCGAGCGTCATACATTAGCGGTATGGAAGGATTCAAAAGTGAAAAAAGAGGCGAAAAAGTTTATCGAGTTTATCTCTCAGCCTAAAATGGTAAAGGAAATTGCGGAAGGAACTTCATTGCCGGCAGGTTTAACGAATACAGAATCGAAAAACTATTACTCTGAATACTACGAAAAGTATAAAGACGTTAAGGTAGAGCCTTACTTTGACCGTGTCTATTTACCGAGCGGAATGTGGGATCCAATGGGAGGAACAGGGCAGGAGTTGCTTTCTGGAAAGATGTCACCAGAACAGGTTTCGGAAAAAATGGCTGAAGAATATAAGAGACTGCTAGAACAGAAGAAGTGATCCATAGAGTGATGAAGTGAGATGGATGGAGGGGAATGTGATTATCCCCTCCTATTCTACAACTTATTAGCCATAACTAGGAGGCGATGACCTTGATCGGAGTGGAAACAAGAAAGGAAACGATTGCCGACCCATCCGTAAAGGTAGAAAAAAGGCTTAGAAAGCGGCAAGGGTCCTCGCTTTGGTGGATGTATCTTCCAGCTCTCGCTGCTGTCTGCTTTTTTATCCTTTACCCATTTATCAACGGCATAAAAATTTCCTTTACAAACTGGAATGGTTTTTCTCAGACTTATGACTATATTGGGCTGGATCAATATACCAGGATGTTTAAAGACCCTGACACCTGGCTTGTTGTGAAAAACACCCTACTATATGGAATTGGCAGTACAGTTCTCCAAAACATAATGGGGCTCGGATATGCTCTATTGTTGAACCAAAGCATTCGAATGAAGTCTTTTACCAGGACGGTTGTTTACCTGCCTGTCATTATCAGTCCGCTCATCATGGGGTACATATTTTATTTCTTCTTTGCGTTTCAAGGCGGAGCACTCAACGATCTACTGGTCTCGTTGGGACTTACGAAAATCAATGCATTAGGAGATCCTTCAATTAATACTTGGCTGATTGTTTTCGTCAACACCTACCAGTTTGTTGGGATCGCAATGATCATTTATCTCGCAGGTTTGCAAAGTATTTCAAAAGACTTCTATGAAGCAGCGCAAATTGACGGGGCTTCTTCCTTTCAGCAATTTAAAAGGATTACGCTCCCAATGTTAATGCCGTCTATCACCATTAACATGGTTATTAATATCATCGGCGGCTTGAAGTTATTCGATGTGATAATTTCGCTTACAGGCGGAGGACCTGGAAATGCCTCACAATCCATGTCCACCTTTATGTATGACCTGTATTTTAACCGCCAGGATGCCGGATATGCCGCGACACAGGGAGTGTTTATGGCGGTAATCATTTTAATTCTAAGCCTGTCCGCGCTTGTGTACTTCAAACGGAAGGAGATAGAAGCATAATGGACTATATGAATAACAGGAAAAAGTGGGTTCTATCCACAATCGCTCTTTTGGTTGCAGCCTTTCATTTAATTCCTTTCTATATCCTGATTACTACGGCGTTTAAAGCAAGAGGTGACTTTAGCTCCAAATGGGTTTTTCCAGAGAAGTTGGCATTTGAAAACTTTTCAGAGGCCTGGGAAACGGCGAATCTGGGAAGTGCGCTTACTAATACAACAATTATTACGTTTTTTTCAGCCCTGCTGTTAGTCATCTTTGGATCAATGGCTGCCTATCCGCTTGCAAGAAGGCAAACCAGGCTGAATAAGTTTGTGTTCATGTTATTTGTTGCCGTCATGGTGATTCCGCCATTAACGGCATTAGTACCATTGTATAAGCTTGTGGTCGATATCGGGATGATGAATACGCATGAAATTGCCATTCTTAATAATGTTGCGTCATTCCTGCCGTTAACGATTTTCCTGTATTCGGGATTTATTCGTTCCACGATCCCAAAGGAATTGGAAGAAGCAGCAGAAATCGACGGCGCCAGTACACTCGGAATCTTCTTTAGGATCGTATTTCCGCTTTTGAAGCCTGTTACAGCATCGATACTGATTATTGCTTGTGTTTTCATTTGGAACGACTATCAATTTGCAATTTTCTTCCTTCAGGCAGAGGAAGTCAAAACGATCACTGTTGCTTTAGCTGGATTTTTTGGAGAAAATGCCAACCGAATGAATCTGGTTGCGGCTGCAGCTATCATGGCTGTCCTACCAATGGCTGTCCTCTTCCTATTGTTGCAAAAGCACTTTGTTAAAGGGTTATCTTCTGGCTCGGTTAAAGGATAAGTTTTTTCAAAAATAATTTCTTATATTGGAGGATCATTCATTATGGCTAAAATTACATTTCTTGGAGCAGGAAGCACCGTTTTTGCAAAAAATGTACTAGGTGATTGCATGTTCGTTGATGCTTTAGATGGATTTGAGTTTGCGTTATTTGATATTGATGAACAGAGGTTACGAGATTCTGAGCAGATGCTGAAAAATTTAAAGGAAAGCCTAGGCAAAAACATTAAGATCAAAGCGTATCTGGAACGAAAAGAAGCGCTAAGAGGTGCAAAATATGTAATCAACGCAATTCAGGTGGGAGGCTATAAGCCGAGTACTGTAATCGACTTTGAAATTCCAAAAAAGTATGGTTTAAGACAAACTATTGCCGATACGGTAGGAATCGGAGGAATATTCCGTAACCTGCGTACAATCCCTGTCATGCTTGAGTTTGCAAAGGATATGGAAGAAGTGTGTCCTGATGCACTATTCATGAATTATACAAATCCAATGGCCGTTTTGACAGGTGTGATGAACCGCTATACCAATATTAAAACAATTGGCTTATGCCACAGTGTCCAAGTTTGTACTAAAGAATTATTTGAGGCAATAGGAATGGACCCGACAGGTGTGAAGGAAAAAATCGCAGGCATCAATCATATGGCCTGGCTGCTTGAGGTAAGTAAAGATGGAGTAGATTTGTATCCTGAGATTAAGAGGAGAGCAAGGGAAAAACAAAAGACGAAGCATGGGGATATGGTCCGGTTCGAGCTTATGGATAAGTTCGGCTATTATATAACGGAATCATCTGAACATAACGCCGAATATCATCCATATTTTATTAAATCCAGATACCCTGAACTCATTGATAAATTTAATATACCGCTTGATGAATACCCGCGCCGTTGTGAGAAGCAAATCAACGATTGGACGGCGATGAGGGAGGATCTGGTTCATAATAAATCATTGGATCATATGCGTTCTAGAGAATATGGTTCACGTATTATTGAAGCAATCGAGACGAATGTTCCATTTAAATTTGGCGGTAATGTCCTAAATACGGGCAGACTCATTAGCAATCTTCCGGAGAAAGCGTGTGTAGAGGTGCCTTGTATAGCGGATCGCAGTGGAATCGTACCAACATATGTAGGTGACCTTCCTGAACAACTTGCTGCGTTAAACCGCACCAATATCAATACCCAATTGCTGACAATAGAAGCAGCGATGACTTTGAATAAGGAATATATTTACCAGGCAGCCATGCTTGACCCGCATACGGCTGCGGAGTTATCAATGGATGATATCATCTCCTTATGTGATGACTTAATTGAAGCACATGGAGATTATCTGCCGAAGTTTACTAGTGAAAGAGTTACAACTGTCAGATCCTAAATAGAAATACAAATAAGTACTAGTCTGGATAAACAAAGAAGGGTTTAATTGCCCTTCTTTGTCCCTTTTAAATTCATCCTCCTAAAAACAAATCAATGATATTCGAGGCCGTTGAGGATTTCTTGTTATAAAACTCCGAATAGCCACATTTCTTGCAAAAAACTACCGTAAATTTGTTGTGTTGAATATCCAACATTTTTGTAAGCCCCGTTCCAGTCATCGCCACATCTTTCGTACCAGTTTCACTGCTGCCACATTTTATACAGCCTTTTTCGCTCATCAAATCACCCCTCAATAAATTCTCTCTTCATACCTATTAGTAAAGTGTTTAAAAGTTTCTCATTTTAATTTTTATATTGTTAAAATATTCAAAAAGATTCTAGATTTTTGCTACAATAGAGATATGTGAAAAGTAGGGAGTGAAGACATGCTCCAATTTAAGGATATTATTACACCAGTTGATTTTATCGTTACTGAAGAAACGACACTTAGAGAAGCCATTACCTTAATGCATAAAAAGAAGTGGAACCTTCTTCCTGTTACAGATGCAAGCGGCCATCCAGTTGGTGTTTTTACTCGCAGCAGCCTCCAGCAAATGGTAATAGAAGAAACACCACTAACCACATCAATTAAAAAATACATAAAGAGACAGGTTGAAAAGATAAGTGTTGATACACCGTATGACAAAATTGAAGAGATAGTCAAAGAAAGTAAGGTTGGAACCGGGGTGGTCACCGATAAACAGAATCGTGTTGTTGGGATCCTGACGAAAACGGATATGGTGATGTCATTGCTGCAAACTTCACAAGAACTGCAAACGATCAAAAAATTAAAGAGGACATTAGAAACAGCGATTGACCATGCCTTCGATGGAATCGTCATGACTGATGAAAAGAGAGTCATCACGATGGTCAGTCCACCGCTCTTGGAATTATTTAACCTTCCTGAAGATCAGGTGCTGTTCAAGCAGGCGGCCCGTGTATTGCCACAACTTAAGCTAGAAAACGTTTATGAATCAGAAACAGCCGAGGTTAGCGGCTTTTTAGAAATCAATGGGATTAAATATATCGTTCACCGCATCCCCATCCTTGGAGATGGAAAAGTCATCGGGGCAATTGGAAAGGTAGTTTTCCGCCAATTAAATGAGGTAAGCGAGTTATTCAATAAGCTGCAAAAGGCAGAAAATAAAGCGAACTTTTACCACCAGCAATACCAGAAATCAGAAACAGCCCGGTACACCTGGGAGCATATTTTTAGCACAGATCCAATCATGGAAAAGTTGAAGAAGAGCGGAGCGAAGGCGGCGAAAGGAAGGTCAACCGTGCTGATCCGCGGCGAAAGCGGTACAGGGAAAGAGCTGTTTGCTCACGCCATACATAACAGCAGTGCGAGAAGCTCGGGGAAGTTTGTCGTCGTAAATTGTGCCGCTATTCCTGAAGATTTGCTAGAATCAGAGTTTTTTGGCTATGAAGAAGGGGCGTTTACCGGTGCTAAACAAAAAGGTAAACTTGGGAAATTTGATCTGGCCAACGGTGGGACACTTTTTCTCGATGAGATTGGTGACATGTCCCTAACCTTGCAAGCCAAGCTGCTTCGGGTACTTCAAGAACGAGAATTCTACCGGGTTGGCGGTACAACAAAGATAAAAGTAGATGTCCGAATTATTGCGGCAACGAACAGACATTTAGAAGAAATGGTCAAGGAAAGCCTTTTTAGGGAGGACTTATATTATCGTCTTAACGTCATATCGCTTCATATTCCGCCGCTGCGCGATCGTCCATATGATGTCGACCATTTAATTGGTCAGTTTATGATTGAATTTAATCAAATTTTAGGTACAAGTATTACAGGGATCGAGGAGCAAGCAAGAGAAGTACTGCTGAGCTATGAATGGCCGGGAAACATCCGTGAATTACGAAATGTAATGGAACGGGCGATGACATTTTCCGAAACTGGAAAAATTAGATACGAGGATTTGCCGGATTATTTACTTAAGCAGGTTCCGCTTAGAGAACCAGCCGTTCATGTATCAATGGTCGAAAATGCTGAACTCGAGGCAATCAAAAAAGCGCTTGCACAGGTACAGGGAAATAAAGTCCAAGCCGCTAGATTACTAGGAATCAGCCGTTCGGGTTTATATGAAAAAATTAAGAAATACAATCTACCAACATAGTTGTTTACCTGTCCAGTAATCGGACACCTAAATACCTACAGTGTGTAGACAATAATCATCTAATGTCCTATACGGCTGCAGTTAAGCTATGTTTTCTCCTTTCGCAATATTGGCATAATAATTGCATGATTCATAGAGAATCTTTTTTTAAAAAAAGGGAGGATCTAAATATGAATATTGGAAGTCTCTTATCTCAGAGTGCCCGAAAGTTTCCAGAGCTACTAGCAATCGAGTGTGAAGGCAGAAGCTACACATATCGCGGGTTTAATGAAGAAGTAAACAAGCTTGCTCACGGACTTCTGCAGCGAGGCGTGAACAAAGGTGACAAGCTTGCGATCATGATGAAGAATTCGGATCACTTTGTCTTTACCTTTTTTGCTGCTGCTAAAATCGGTGCTGTGGCAGTCCCAGTGAACTTCCGATTAACTGCTACAGAGGTTCAATACATTTTAGACCAGTCAGATGCAGCCATTGTGGTGTGCGATAAGGAATTTGAACAAATTATTGTCGAAGCGAAAAAGGATACTGCTGTCCGTATGGTCATTACAGTTGGTGAGCCGGAAACAGTAGGTTTCGATTCCTATGAAAAAGTTCTAGCGGATTGTACTGAAGAGCCCGATATTGACGTTTCTGAAAAAGATGATGTCGAGATTTTGTACACTTCGGGGACAACAGGACGTCCAAAGGGAGCCCTTTTTGATCATAGTCAAATTTTTAAAGTTGGCATTTCCGTTGTTATTAATATGGAGATATGCCAGCACGAGCGCATCCTTCATTTAGCGCCACTGTTCCACTCGGCACAATTAAACCTGTTCCTTATTTCTGGAGTTGCCCTTGGCGCGACCCATATTATCCATCGTGATTTCCACCCGGTTAAAACACTGCAAGCGATCCAAGAACATAAAATTACCCATCTATTTGCCGTACCAGCTATGTATAACTTCTTGCTTCAAGTCCCGAATGCCGATGATTACGATCTAACTTCTATTAAGAGGGTTGGGTACGGAGCTGCACCAATGGCTCCGGAACTTGTGAAAAAAAGCATGCGGCTGTTTAAAACCGATCAATTTTATAATCTTTGTGGCTTGACCGAAGCGGGGCCAGGTGGAATTCTCCTGGATCCAGAGGGACATAAGCTACATCTTGGCAAGGGCGGAAAACCAATCTTCATGACTGAAACACGGGTTGTGAATGAAGAGGGTAAGGATGTATTACCTGGGGTGATTGGTGAATTTATTGTCCGCAGTCCGATGGTGATGAAGGAATATTATAAAAAGCCGGAGGAAACGAAGAGCACGTTGAAGGGTGGCTGGCTTTATACAGGTGACTTGGCAACGATTGACGACGAAGGCTATATCACGTTAGTTGACCGGAAAAAAGACATGATAATCTCGGGTGGGGAAAATGTTTACTCTGTTGAGGTAGAGGGGGTTCTTTTTGAACATCCAGCTATCCTTGATGCGGCTATTATCGGGTTACCGGATGAGGTATGGGGCGAGGCAGTCTGTGCGATCATTGTACCAAAGGAGGGCGCTGTGATTGATGAACAGGAATTACGAAGCTTCTGCCGTGAGAAATTAGCAGGTTATAAGGTTCCTAGAAGGATTTTTATTGAGGAACAGCTGCCACGGAATGCCTCCGGGAAAATTCTAAAATATCAATTACGACAAAAAATGAATCAGATGAGTAATGATAGGACTTAATGTAAGCACTTTTAATAGAAAGTGGGGAAATGATATATGAAACATCCATATTTAAACGAAGATCATGAAATTTTTCGGCAATCGTTAAGAAAGTTTTTGGAAAAAGAAGCATATCCCTTTTATGAACAATGGGAAGAAGACCGGATGATTCCTCGGTCATTTTGGACGAAGATGGGGGAGCAAGGTTTCTTATGCCCTGATATTGATGAAAAGTATGGTGGCAGTGAGGTTGATTGGGGATTTGCTGTTGTTATTAATGAGGAGCTTGAACGCGTAGGTTCTGGACTAATTGGTATCGGGCTTCACAATGATATCGTTGTTCCTTACATTACCGCCTATGGGACGGAAGAACAAAAACAGCGTTGGCTGCCAAAGTGTGTCACCGGCGAAATCATTACGGCGATTGCGATGACGGAGCCTGGAACAGGCTCCGACCTTGCCAACATCAAAACAACTGCCCGGCTTGAGGGTGATCACTATATCGTCAATGGTCAAAAGACGTTCATCACAAACGGGATCCAATCCGACCTTGTGGTGGTTGCAGTTAAGACCGACACGCAAGCAGTGCCAAAGCATAAAGGGGTCAGCCTGCTAGTGATTGAAAGGGGCACTCCTGGTTTCTCCAGAGGCAGAAAGTTGAATAAAGTGGGGCTTCACTGTCAGGATACGGCGGAATTGATTTTTGAAGACTGCCGGGTCCCAAAGGAAAATTTACTTGGCCAGGAAGGAAAGGGCTTCCTTTATTTAATGGAAAAACTCCAACAGGAACGGCTTCTTGTCGCGATTGGGGCGCAAACGGCATCGGAAGTGATGTTGAAAATGACTCTTGACTACGTAAAAAGTCGTGAAGCATTTGGCAAGCCTATTGGTCAGTTCCAAAATACCCAGTTTAAAATTGTCGAAATGGCTACCGACATTGAAATGAGCAGAGCCTTCCTCGATCAATTAATTGCCGAACATATTGAAGGAAAAAATGTTGTGACAAAAGTGTCAATGGCCAAATGGAAATTAACTGACATCGCAAAGAAGATTGCGGCTGAATGCATGCAGCTCCATGGCGGCTATGGATATATGGAAGAATACGAGATTGCGAGACGATTCCGTGATATTCCAGTCTCCAGTGTATACGCCGGTACAAATGAAATTATGAAAACGATTATTGCTAAAAATATGGGATTATAGGAAAAGCGAAAAGCGACTGTTTATCGGCGTATGGCCTGGAGCGCTCCAACTGAGATAAAGGAAACACGGTGAACATAGTGAACCGATGTTGACTTATCGTAGGGCGGAGTGCGAAGGACACTAGCCGATGGCGCTTGGAGCTGGACAATTCTCAAAGCCGAAACATAAAATTTCTGTTTTTATAGAAAGGAAGATGAATATGCGTGAAGTGGTGATTGTTGAGGGTGTTCGTACCCCGGTGGGAAGAAGGAATGGTGTTTTAAAAGATATCCGTCCGGATGATTTGGCAGGATTAACGTTAAAAGAGCTGGTGAACCGTGCCGGTATTGATCCTGCTATCGTTGATGATGTCATCTTAGGTTGTGTGACCCAAGCAGGGGAACAAGCGGGTGATATTGCCAGAGTTGCCGCTTTAATCGCCGGTTTCCCCATTGAGGTGCCAGGTACCACAATTGACCGTCAATGTGGTTCAAGTCAGCAAGCTGTTCATTTTGCTGCACAGGCAATCCTTGCTGGTGACATGGACGTGGTTATTGCTGGCGGTGTGGAAAGTATGTCCCGTGTTCCGATGGGTTCTAACTACAAAGGTGCTGAAGAGCCCTTTAGCCCAGAATTAAAAGCAAAATACGAAATGATCCATCAGGGTTTGTCAGCTGAGCGCATAGCCGAAAACTATGGCTTTACGCGTGAACAACTGGATCAATTTTCGCTTGAGAGTCATCAAAAAGCATTAATGGCACAGGAGGAAGGCTATTTTACTAGAGAGATTTTTCCGCTTGAAGTAACACTTCCAGATGGAACAACAGCTGTCATCAAAGATGATTCAGGCCCAAGAAAGGGATCCACGCTTGAGACGTTGGCTGGTTTGAAGCCCCCTTTCAAGGAAGATGGTGTCATTCATGCCGGAAACTCCAGCCAAATTAGTGATGGAGCAGCCGCCCTATTACTTATGTCCCGTGAAAAGGCCGTAGAACTTGGACTGAAACCTCGCTTCCGTGTTCATACACGCGTGGTTGTTGGCTCAGACCCGACCCTGATGCTGACTGGACCGATTCCTGCGACACAAAAGGCTTTGGAAAAATCGGGGCTTTCGATTGACGATATTGATGTATTTGAAGTAAACGAAGCCTTTGCACCAGTGCCGCTTGCCTGGTTGAAGGATACAGGTGCTGACCCGGCGAAGCTTAATCCGAATGGCGGTGCAATTGCCCTTGGTCACCCATTAGGGGGCAGCGGCGCGCGGTTAATGGTGACGATGATGCATGAACTTGAGCGAACCGGCGGCCGCTACGGATTGCAAACAATGTGCGAAGGCCACGGCATGGCAAACGCGACGATTATTGAACGGTTAGATTAATCAACACGAATAAATTGAATTCGCGAGTAAGATGCAGGCAATCGGTCTCCCCCCGATTGCCCTCCAAAACCTAAAAATGGAGGCTGTACAAAATGACCACGACAATCGGAAAAATCTTTGAATTAACAGTAAAAAGGTTTCCCAATAAAGATGCTCTGTATGATGTTCGGAAAAATGTCCGATACACCTACAAGGAGTGGAACGAGCAGGCCAATCGTCTTGCACATGCTCTAGTAAGTGAAGGCGTGAAAAAGGGCGACCGTGTTTCTACGTTCATGTTTAATACCGAGGAATTAGGAACTGCTTTTTTTGCCTGTGCTAAAATCGGTGCTATTTTTAATCCAATTAATTTCCGACTCACACCCGAGGAAGTGGCTTATATTTTAGCGGATGCAACCCCAAAGGTTGTTCTTTTTGAAAAAAGCTTAGAGCCAGTTGTGTCAGCAGTTGCTAATCGCTTCGATCAGGTCGCCTTTTGGTTCATCGATGAGGAAAAACCGGAGTATGCCTCAAGTTATCAGGAAAAACTCAGCTCCGCATCGACAGAAGAGCTTCAAGTGGAAGTTAATGAAAATGATATTTATGCCTTTATTTATACTAGCGGGACAACAGGAAGACCTAAAGGGGTCATGCACACCCATCGCAACATGGTGGACCAAAGCCTGCTCTGCATTGCCGCCCAAAAGGTGGAGGCAGAGGATGTTGGCCTCGTAACTGCTCCGATGTTCCATTGCGCCGAACTGCATTGTGCCTTTCTGCCAAGGGTCCAAATAGGGGCGAAAAATGTTATTCTGCACCAATTCAATCCAAAAGCAATTCTATCCTTAATTGAAAAGGAAAAAATTTCAAGGTTCTTTGCCGCACCGACGATGTGGAATATGCTCCTCCAGGAAGATTTAAGTCAATATGATTTATCAAGCCTCAAGCAAGGCTTATACGGTGCCGCTCCAATGGCTCCATCTCTTGTCCACGCTCTACATGACAGCTTAGGAATTTCGCTAATTCAAGCCTACGGGATGACAGAAATGGGGCCGGCCATTACCTTCTTATCAGCGTATGATCAATTGAGGAAAGCGGGTTCTGCTGGTCAAGCGGCACTTAATCACGATATCCGGATTGTCCGCACAAGGGAAGATGGACCATCAGAGCCCGATGATTTGATGCCGACAGGGGAAACCGGCGAAATCATTGTGAAGGGTCCTTGTATGATGATCGGTTATTTCAATCGCGAGGAAGCGACGGAAAACGCGTTGTATAAAGGTTGGTACCATTCGGGCGACATTGGCTATCTCGATGAAGATGGATTCCTTTTTGTAAATGACCGTGTTGATGACATGATTATTAGCGGAGGGGAAAATATTTATCCACGTGAAGTGGAAGATGTATTGCACGCACATCCCGGGGTATTAGATGTCGCAATCGTCGGCCAGCCTGATGATCGCTGGGGTGAAACGGTTTCAGCATTTGTTGTGAAAAAAGATCCGACTGTAACGGAGCAAGAATTAGATGAATTCTGCAAAAATAGTGATAGTCTTGCAAACTATAAGCGGCCGCGGAAATATGTGTTCTGTGAAGCATTGCCGCGGAATGCCAGCGGGAAAATCCAAAAATTTGTTCTCCGTAAACAGCTGGAGGAACTATTTACCCCAAAGAGTTCATAGGAAAGGATTCTGAATATGTTACAAGGAATAAAGGTCATTGATTTTACGAACTATCTACCGGGACCTTTTGCAACATTACGGTTAGCGGAATTAGGGGCAGAAATTATCAAGGTGGAACCACCTGGGGGAGACCCCGCTCGGAATACTGGCATTTCCAAACAGGGAAATGGGATTGTTTTTCTCGCAAACAACCGACAGAAAAAAAGTATTACCCTAAATTTGAAGGATAAAGAAGGCATAGAAACAGCTTTAAAATTAATTGCCATTGCCGATGTCGTGATTGAAAGCTTCAGACCTGGAGTAATGGAGAAGCTGGGCCTTGGATATGAGGCTGCCAAGAAAGTGAAGCCTGATATTGTCTACTGTTCTATTTCCGGATATGGACAGAACGGAACCCTTAGTAAGCTAGGCAACCATGACATCAATTATATGGCATTAAGCGGAGTACTGGCACAGCTTAAAGATAAAACGGGGAAACCGGTTCATCCCTCGATTACAATCGCAGATTATCTGGGCGGGTTTGCGGCAAATGAGCGAATTCTGGCAGGGCTGGTTTCAAGGTCATTAACTGGAAAAGGAAGCTATCATTCTATTTCAATTACAGATCAACTGGTGTCATTGCTCGGTAACCATGTCATGGTTGAAAAAGAAACAGGTCAGGGGACAGGCATTAATGTCCTTAGCGGAAGTACCATTTCCTACGCCATCTATGAAACAATGGATGGAAGGTATATGAGCTTGGGAGCACTAGAGCCCAAATTTTGGCTGAACTTTTGCCTAGCACATGGTCGTGAGGACTGGGTTGCAGCCCATTTTTCAAGCACAGTGGAGACAAACCCAGTGTTCCAGGAAGTGTCTGCCCTTTTTAAAAGTAAAACCTTCTATGAGTGGATTGAGTTTGCCCAAAAGGTAGATTGCTGTATGGCGCCCGTGCTTGAGGTGGGAGAGCTTTGCGCGCACCCATATTTTATAGAGAAGGAGCTAGTATTTGCTTCTTCTTGGGGAGATTGCCAAGTTAAAATGCACAGCGACGTTGAACAGGGAACGATTGCTCCACCGCCTAAAAAAGGCGAGCATCAAGAGGAAATATTGAATAACATCCTGATTTGATAGGGGAAGTTTAGACTGCCCGTGGAAATCGAGGCAGTCTAGTTATTTGAGCAGTCATTTCGGTAGTGAAATGATCATTTTATTTGCTCGAAGCTAAAGTCAGCAAATGTTTCAGAGCGAATGGCTTTTTCATGAAAGGTTAAAAAGGCAGTAACCTGATTTGGAATAACAATGCATGTCATCCCGGCCTCAATGGCAGCTAAGGCTCCGTTAACCGAGTCCTCAATCGCCAAGGCCTCTTGCGGTTCAACTTGTAATTCTTCTAAAGCTTTTAGATAAAGTTCTGGGTCAGGTTTAACCTTTTCTACATCCTCACTTGTCTTTATGACGGAGAAATATTCCCAAAGTTCAAATTGTCTAAGGAATCCTTCTACCCACTCCCTAGATGAACTAGAAGCAAGTCCAATCTTATAGCCAAGCCCTTTGGCTTCATCCAATTTTTCCTTTACACCCTCACGAACCTCTAAAATACCCTTTTTTTCTAAAAATCGTTCTTTTGCTAATGTATTTATTTCATTAAGATTCATTTTCATTCCAGTTTGGTTTTCAATGTATTGAAAGAACTCATCATCCGTTGTGCCGATGCTTTTTGCAAACTCCTCAAGCGGCAAATCCAGTTTGAACTTCTCTTCCAGCAATTCCTGAAATACGTGAAACCAAATCGTTTCCGTATCAATAATCGTTCCATCAAAATCAAATATCACTGCTTTAATCTTCATATTTTCCTCCATTCTATATCTCTTAGACAGTTATTATTATATAAATTCCATCCCGGCGGTACAAATGAATATATAAATGAAACAATTGGTGCACTAACTACATATCTTCGATCCCCAAATTTTCTTCTTGACTTAAAGTTAACTCTAAGTTGTAGCATGTAAATAGGAGGTGGAATTAAATGTTTACTATTTCAGAGGTTGCCAAGGAAACAGGGTTTACTGCACATACTTTACGATACTATGAAAAAATTGGTTTATTGTCGTCACCCATTAGATATGGTGGAAAACGGCTATATACAGCGGGCGATATTCGCTTGCTGCAGTTTATGAAGGTGCTTAAAAATACGGGAATGTCCTTAGAAGAGATCCAAGAGTTTTTGCTGGATGGGTGTTTGTTGGAAGATGAGGATTCCGAGCAAGAAAGAACTCCGAAGGTACAAAAACGGATGAATATTTTACAAAAGCATTTACTCACTTTGGAGCAGCAAAAGAAAGAAATTGAGATGGTCATCCAGCTAACGGAAGAAAAGCTGGAAACTTATCAAGAAATGTTAGATAGAGGGCGAAAAAATGAACCGTAAAGTGTTTGCGATGTTACTGGGTTTTGCTATTGTTACTGGTGCCACATTTAACCTTGCAAAATACGCTGTTCATTATTTTTCAGCCGCTAGTGCTGCAGGCTGGCGATTTGGTATTGCTGCTATTGTGATGGTCTCTATCCTTGTGATACAAAAGAAAGTAAAATGGGCGGTGATTCGGAAAAACGGTCCCATTTACATTTTGTTAGGGCTAATTGGGATTTTCGGCTTTAATGCCTTTTTCTTTTTTGGAATGAAACATACCTCTCCATTAAATGGGGCATTAATAATGGCTACAAATCCTTTGGTTACAAGCGTTTTGGCTTATTTTATTCTAAAAACACCGATAACCAAAAGGCAAACTGCCGGAATTATTTTTGCCCTTTTTGGAGTAATATTGGTTTTAACTCATGGATCATGGGAGGTTATCCGTACGCTCTCCTTTTCTAAGGGGGATGTACTGATTTTAATAGGGAATGTCTGCTGGGCGTTATATGGGGTACTGGGGCGAAAGTATGTAAAAGCCAGTTCTTCTTTGGAGACCACCACTTATACAATGATGATCGGTGCCGTCTGCCTTGCTCTATTAGCAATCAATTCACCAAGTCCACCGCTATCAAACGTTACAATGTCTGCCTGGGGAGCCATTTTATTTATGGCCATTTTTACAAGCGTGTTAGGGTATCTTTGGTGGAACAAAGCAATGGAGATTATTGGGGTGACAAGGACCTCCATCTTCTTTAACCTTGTTCCAGTAGTAACCATGATCCTCTCCATTTTGACAGGAATGCAGGTGTCAATTTTTCAAATGCTTGGAACAATTATGGTTATTTCGGGCGTGCTAACATCGTCTGGATTTCTTAAATTTGCGAAGAAACCTGAATATCTTCGAAAATCCACAAGTAAAAACGCTTGAGGCAATTTTGCCTCAAGCGTTTGAAGTTTATTCGATGACTTTCTTAACGTCGTAGCCATTTTTCTTAAAAGTGGCTAGAATGCCACTTTCCCCTTCTAAATGCCCGACCCCGACAGCCGCAAAATAAATATCTCCACTGTGAATATACGATTCGAATTTTTCTACCCAGATTTTATTTCGATCTTCAACCATAATTTTATTCTGCTTTTTATCAAAATGATCTTCAGTCTGCTCTATTTCATCATTTGATTTGCCTTCAATATAGTTCGAATACAATTGTAATAGTTGCCTTTTAGATTCTTTTAATGAAGGAATTTGTTTAATTACTTGATCAGCTTCATTTTCGGTATAAACTTTTCGCATGGCTTCAATTTGATATTTTGGCGTCTCCAGGTATTTAGTTGGTACATAGTGGATATCGGCCAATTCCGTTATTTTTTGATCAACACCATAATCGGTAGATAACTCCTCAACACCTGCATTTAAAAATAAAATCATCACAAACCAAAATTGGTATTTTTGAAGCTCTTGAAAATCAAGGTTATACTCTTCTGCCCGCTGTTTTAAAATGACCTCCGCATCCTTAGATAAAAAATCATTTAGGCTTTCATCTTCCTTTAAAAAATACATCTCTTTATTAACAGATTGTTGATAATCACCATCGGTTAGACCGGTAGCATCTGTTTCAGTAACGAGGTATTTTGACTCCTTCAGTGCATGTTCAATTTTCTTAGGAAAAGGATACATTTCTTCTTTCCCGATATGGATGGTGCCAAGAAGATACATGTATTTATTGCCTTTCTCAATTTTATAAATTGGCCATTTTACATCAATCGGTGCTTCTTTTCTGGGTTGATTCGCCGTGATGGAACATCCGCTCAGAACTGTACAAATTAGGAAGGTAAATAAACGGTTCAACGATAGACCCCTGCCTTTAACATCTACTTTTAGGAAGAACATTGTTAGTTTACCACAAATATACATTATTAAAGACAAAATCGGCAGGGGAAAAGCTGTATAATAAGATTAGGTAAATAGAATTTCTGGAAAATGAAAGGAGAAACTATTTTGTTTGAAAAAGCACTCCCCTTACTAGAATCCCATTTTGGCTATAGCTCCTTCCGGAAAGGGCAAGAGCAGGCTATCCACTCCGTTTTAGACGGCAGTAATACCATTTGTGTCATGCCGACTGGCGGTGGTAAATCAATCTGTTATCAAATTCCTGCACTAGTTCTTCCGGGAACCACGATTGTTATTTCCCCATTGATTTCTTTAATGAAGGATCAGGTAGATGCCCTCATTCAAGTTGGAATCCCAGCCACCTTTATTAATAGTTCATTAAGTTATAGTGAAGCAAACAAACGAATCAATGAGGCGAAGCAAGGGAAATACAAGCTTTTATATATAGCACCTGAAAGATTAGAATCCTATGAATTTGTTGAAGACTTAAGAAGTATGGAGATTCCCTTAGTTGCCGTTGATGAAGCACACTGTATCTCGCAGTGGGGTCATGATTTCCGCCCAAGCTACCGTCATATCCAGCAAATGGTCAATAATCTTCCGCAACGGCCGAATGTGCTTGCACTAACAGCCACAGCAACTCCAAGAGTACGCGAAGATATTTGCCAACTATTAAATATTGATGAAAGAAATACGATCATCACCGGATTTGAGCGGGAAAATCTATCTTTCTCGGTTATTAAGGGGCAAGATAGGCAAAAGTTTCTCAAGGCTTATCTTAAGAAGAATGAACAAGAGGCGGGTATCATTTATGCGGCAACACGTAAAAATGTCGACCAGCTCTATGAAAAGCTTCGGAAGGAAAATATCAATGTTGCCCGTTACCATGCCGGGATGGGCGATGCAGAACGCGCGCGCGAGCAAGAACGATTTTTAGAGGATAAAGCGTCCGTCATGGTTGCCACTTCAGCCTTTGGGATGGGGATTGATAAGAGTAACATCCGGTATGTAGTTCATTATCAAATGCCGAAAAATATGGAGAGCTATTATCAGGAAGCGGGCCGTGCCGGTCGGGACGGGCTAGACAGTGAATGTATCATGTTGTATTCTCCGCAGGATGTGCAGGTGCAGCGTTTTTTGATTGACCAATCCAGCGACCGCAGCAGGATTACACAGGAATTAGAAAAGCTGCAGCAAATGGCCGACTATTGTCATACCGAAAACTGCCTGCAAGAGTTCATTTTAAAATACTTTGGCGAAACCGAAACGGATACTTGCGGCAGATGTGGCAATTGCTTGGATTCTAGGACAAGCATCGATGTGACGAAGGAAGCACAAATGGTGATGTCTTGTGTGATCCGCATGGGCCAGCGCTTTGGTAAAAACCTTACGGCCCAAGTGTTAACTGGTTCAAAAAATAAAAAGGTCATCGAAATGGGCTTTGACCAGCTCACGACCTATGGAATTATGAAGGATCAAGGGGCGAAAGAGGTTAGTGATTTTATTGAATTTTTAATTTCACAGGAGCTAATTGCGATTGAACAGGGGCAATTTCCTACCATCTATGTTGCTCCGAAGGGGAAAGATGTGCTTTTGGGTCATGAGCCTGTTTATCGCAGAGAAGCGGTGAAAGTGAAACAGGTTTCAAAAAATGATCCACTATTTGAGGAGTTAAGGGATGTACGCAGAAGGATTGCTGAAACGGAGAAAGTGCCGCCATTTGTCATTTTTTCTGATGCTGCGATCAAAGATATGTGTGCGAAGCTGCCAAAAACAAATGAGGGATTTTTACAGGTCAGCGGGGTCGGCGAGCATAAGCTAAAGAAATACGGACTTGAATTTATTCAAGCAATCCGTACTTTTTTAGAAGTGAATCCGGAGTATCAGAGCGAAATTCAAGCGGAACCGGCAGCAGCGCCGAAAAAGGCTGCTAAAAAGGCTGTGGGCGATTCTCATTTGGAGACATTGGAGTTAAATCAAAAGCATTTAACGATAGAGGAAATGGCCGAAAAGCGCGAGCTTGCTGTCAGCACGGTTGAAAGCCATTTGCTGCAATGCGCCCAGCAAGGATTGGAAGTCGACTTTTCGAAGCATGTCCCTAGCGAATATATTCCCCTTTTAGAAAAAGCCGTGGCCGAAGCCGGGCGTGAACGCTTAAAACCAATAAAGGAACTCCTTCCAGAGGAAGTAAGCTATTTTATGATAAAAGTGTATGTGTATTATTTAAGTAGAAAGAGATGACATTATGTCCGTGAGAGCGGAAAAATAGTGGGAACGGAAACGATAAGTAATTTATTGTGCCCAACGAAGCGAAGAAACGAATTGAACAGTACCAATATATGCGGCTGGCCATAACCAGCCGAATTTTTTTGAAAATCAGCAGGTAAAATATGTTAATATTAAACTATCAATAGGTAAGAAGGTGATGATCATCAACGAAGTAGTATTGTCAATCAAAGATCTAGAAAAACACTATGGCGTGAAAAATGTCCTTAAAGGGATTAATTTAACTGTTTATCGCGGGCAAATTATCGGTTATATCGGGCCAAATGGCGCCGGGAAAAGCACAACGATTAAGATTTTGCTAGGACTTGAAGGGGACTATTACGGCAAGGTTGAGATTTTTGGAGAGCAAGTCACAGAGGGAAATATCGACTATAAAAGGAAAATTGGCTATGTACCGGAGATGGCCGAACTCTATGATAATCTTACCGCGTATGAATACCTTACCTTTGTCGGGGAATTGTACGGAATGGATTTACAAGCGGTAAACGAAAAGGCCCAAAAGCTGATGAAGGTCTTCGGCTTAGAGGAGGTGTACCATTCAAGAATTGCCTCCTACTCCAAAGGAATGCGACAAAAGGTGTTGATTATCTCCAGTTTATTACATAACCCGGATCTTCTATTTCTAGATGAGCCATTAAGCGGTCTTGATGCGAATAGTGTCATGGTGTTTAAAGAGATTTTAGCCATTTTAGCAGCACAGGGGAAAACCATTTTCTATTCCTCCCATATCATGGATGTCGTTGAGAAAATTAGCAACCGGATAATCCTTATTAATGATGGAAAAATTGTTGCCGATGGAAGCTTTAATGAGCTGAAGGAGCAAAACAAAGAAGGAACACTGGAGCAAATTTTTAACCAGCTGACCGGTTTTAATGAATATAGGGTTTTAGCTGAGGAATTCGTATCCATTGTTCAAAAGGGGTAGCAGATGAAAAACTATCGAACGCTCCGATTCCTAGATTTATTCCGCAGTCTTTTTGAACGCTTTGGTATCAACTACACTGTCATGCGAAAAATATTAACGGTTAAATTGACGATGGATGGTCGAAGAACCCCGACTATATTTAACCAACAGGCAAAAAAGAAGAAGAAACCGGAAGAAAACGGTTTTATCAAATCGTTATGGATGTATGTGTTGTTAAGCCTGATGCTCATTCCTATCATTATCTTTGGCGAAAACTACCTCTATCAAATGAGCCTTTTTTATGGCATCGTCATGTTCTTGGTCATGACATCGATGATTTCGGATTTCTCTAATGTCCTTCTGGATGTTCGAGATAAAGCGATTCTGCTGACTAGACCGGTTGATAAAAGGACACTAAATGTAGCAAAAACGATTCATATTTGTATCTATTTGGCCTTTCTTACCGCAGCACTCACGATGATTCCATTGGCAGTTGGGACATATAGACACGGGATATTATTTCTGTTCTTAGCAATATGTGGTCTGATTCTAGTCAATTTATTCATTGTCGTGGTAACGGCGATTATTTATTACTTCATATTGCGGTTTTTTGATGGTGAAAAATTGAAGGATATCATCAATTACGTGCAAATTGGCTTATCTATTTCGATAGCGGTTGGATATCAAGTATTGGCAAGAGCCTTTAGCATTGTTGATATGAAAATTACCTTTACACCAAGCTGGTGGCAATTCTTCATCCCGCCGATTTGGTTTGGGGCGCCCTTTGAGTTAATTCTCAAGCATCATGTAGACGTCTTTCTTCTGTTTCTTTCGCTAGTAGCGTTGGTTGTACCAATCTTCGCCATCATCATTTATAGCCGGATGATGCCATCATTTGAAAGAAATCTACAAAAACTTTCAACTAACAGCGGTGGCAGCAAAAGGAAGGAACGTCGATGGAAAAATAGCCTCGTGAGGGTAATTTGTCAAAATAACGAGGAAAGAACTTTTTTCCGATTTGCCGATCATATGATGCGAAATGAACGGGAATTTCGCCTAAAGGTTTATCCAGCATTAGGACTATCACTCGTTTTTCCATTTGTCTTTCTATTTAATGAGATCCAAATGAATTCCTATGCCCATATGGTTACCACTAAATGGTACTTATCGATTTATTTTAGCTGCATCATGATCCCCAATGCCATTGCCATGCTGAAATACTCAGGGAAATATAAGGGGGCCTGGATCTACCAAATAGCACCAATCCAGAACTTAGCTCCATTATATAGCTCAATCCTAAAGGTATTTATTGTTAATCTCTTTTTGCCAGTATATATAATCCTAAGCGCCATTTTTATGGTTATCTTCGGGGGAAAAGTAATCGATGATTTATTAGTTGTTCTTGTAACGGCAATATTATTCACGGTTATTTGTTCAAACTATCTAAAAGGATCATTACCATTTTCTGAGTCATTTGAGGATGCCCTGCAAAACGGGGGACTTAAAGTATTTCTTGCAACCCTATGTATTGTCGCCTTTACAGGTATCCATTTGGCGGTTACATTTTTTCCTTATGGTGTGCCGATCTATTTGATTGTGCTTATTGCAGTAACCATTCTTTCATGGAAGCTGGCTTACAGGACGGTATGGGTCATTAAATGAATGATGGCTGTCAGTGGGAGATTGGCTCTTGCTGGCAGCCTTTTTTGAGGGATATCAAATAATTTATATTTTCTAAATCTTCATAATAGTTGTCGATATCCCTCTTTTCTTGTTGATATTTCCCCGGTAATTTGTCGATAAAAGAATAGGTCTAGTTTCCCTGTTCTTTTTCGAAGTCGTCCAAATATGGCTTATTTGCATAATAGTACATCATCGCCATAAATACGGAGCCGCCAATTAGATTTCCAATTGTAACGGGGACTAAATTATGGATGACACCGCCCCATGAAATAGTTCCAGGGTGGTTTAGGACTAAGGCAATTGCGAATGTGCACATATTAGCAATACTGTGCTCATAGCCGGAAATAAAGAAACAAAATACAAATAGCATCATTGCAAACATTTTTGGCCCATCCCCTTTTAAACCCATTGGAAGAAAGAAGGCCATGCAGACAAGCCAATTACAAAGAATGGCTCTAAAAAATAACTCTGTGGTGGGTACCTGCATTTTCATTTCCACTACGTGAAGTAAGAAACCATTGACAGAGGTTTCAGTATAAAGGCCCGTAGTAAAAATAATAAAGGCAAATACGGCTGCCCCTAAGATGTTACCTGTGTAACTACACACCCATAGCTTCCAAACGTCTGTCCATGTCATTTTCTTACGAAGAGCAGCATACGTGTAATAGAACGTATTTCCGGTAAAAAGATCACCGCCTCCGTAAGCAATTAAAATGATCGCCGCCCCGAAGGTGAAAGCGTCCATCGGATAGGCGAATGGAGAGTGATCAAGGTAAAAGAAATTTCCTGTTTTAAATGCAACAATAACACCAAATCCAATAAACATACTGGCAAGCATTGCCCGTAAGATATAACGCAGGATACTTTGTCGAAATATTTTCATCTTTTTTAAAGCAAGTTTTTCCACTTCCCCTAAAGGCTGCATTTCCAATTGACATAACCACCATTTCAACCAGCATTCGTGTATCCATTTATTTTTTTACAAAAAGTGGTGAGATATGTATGGATGGGGGATTTTCCTTATTAGCAATAAAGGATATTTAGTAAACATTAACTATTGTAATGGTTGAAATTAGCACATTTGTCCAGGAATCAGCTATAATAAAAAGGTTTTGTTAAGACTGATTTTTAAGGAGTTCAAAATGTTGAAAATGAGAAGTATTACACCACAATATGACCCGTGGGAAGCCTATTTAGATATCGAGGAATATGGAAAGCCTATGCTAACCAACATTGAATTCACGACGACAACGCTTTGTAATATGCGGTGTGAACATTGTGCGGTAGGGTATACGCTGCAGACAAAGGATCCAGAAGCACTTCCATTAGAATTATTACTTCAAAGACTTGAAGAAATCCCTGCTCTCCGTTCGTTAAGTATTACAGGCGGGGAGCCAATGTTATCATTATCCTCTGTGAAAAATTATGTCGTTCCGATTTTAAAATATGCCCATGACCGTGGGGTTCGGACGCAAATAAACTCCAATTTAACCCTTGATTTAGCTAGGTATGAGGAGATCGTTCCATACTTGGATGTATTACATATCTCTCATAACTGGGGAACGGTCGATGATTTTGTTGAGGGTGGATTTGCACGAATGGAGCGTCAGCCGGACTACAGCCAGCGAGAAAAATATTTTACAAGAATGATAGAAAATAGCCGCGAACTGGTTAAAGCTGGTGTAATGGTATCTGCCGAAACCATGTTAAATAAACGGACTCTACCTCATTTGGGAAAAATCCATAGGCAAATCGTGGATGAAATGCTTTGTCAGCGGCATGAGATTCATCCAATGTACCCTAGCGATTTCGCAAGTAATCTAGAAACCTTGTCGTTGGAGGAAATAAGGGGGGCAATCCACCACTTGCTAGATATACGGGATAAAAAGGTGTGGATGCTGTTTGGGACATTGCCGTTCTATGCTTGCAGTAGTAAACAAGAGGATTTAGACCTTTTAAAGAGACTTTATGAAAGCAAGAATGTCACCCTTCGAAATGATCCTGATGGCCGATCCCGGTTAAACATAAATATTTTTAACGGTGACATCATCGTTACCGATTTTGGTGACACACCACCGTTAGGCAATATCCAAACGACAAATCTTCTGGATGCCTACGATATTTGGCAATCCTCTTCCATAGCAAAAGAATTAAGCTGCCATTGTCCTGAGGTTTCCTGTCTAGGTCCCAATATTTTAGTGAAAAATAGTTATTACCAGGAATGTGATTTTAGCAAAAGACAAAACCAAATTCGAAAATAAAAAGGCAGGATATTCCTGCTTTTTTATTTTTATCCTTTATAATAGATTTATAAAGGGGGTAATGAATTGAGAATATTAGTTGTTGGAGCAGGTGCAGTTGGGGGTTATTTTGGCGGACGTTTACTAGAAAAGGGTGTTGATGTAACTTTTTTAGTAAGAGAGGGAAGAAGGAACCAGCTTGAGGATACCGGCCTTGTTATTGAAAGTATCCATGGGAATATAGCACTTAAGCCAAAAACAATTTTAGCTGGGGATGAGGCAGCCCCTTTTGATTTGATCATTCTTTCTACAAAAGCATATCATTTTGATGGGGCGGTAGAAAGTTTCCGACAGTATGTGAGCAAGGAAACGGTGATCCTGCCTTTGTTAAATGGGATGGTGCATTTTGATAAGTTGGCTGAGGAATTTGGGGAAGAGCGGGTCATAGGCGGTCTTTGCTTTATCGAAACAACTCTTGATCAGGGTGGAAAGGTCATCCAAACGAGCCCTAAACATGATTTAGTCTTTGGAGAACGTAATGGTGAGCGGACAGAACGAATCGTAAAGATTGAAGAGGCATTTAGCGGAACAAAAGTAGGTTATCGTTTAAGCGAAGCAATTAATCAGGATCTATGGAATAAATATCTGTTTATAGCTACTATGTCCGGAATTACCACATTAATGAGATCACCCATTGGGCCAATTCGTGAGGATGAAAGTGGTTATCTGGTAATAGAGAAGCTTTTAGCGGAAATTATTTCTGTGATGAAACGTGTAGGAGCACCGTTTCCCGAAAACATCCAAACGCTCCAAATGAAGCAAATTGATAGTTTGGCCTATCCGATGAAATCCTCGATGCAGCGGGATATGGAAAAGTTAGCTTTTGTAGAGGCTGACCATTTACACGGCTATTTGCTAAAAATTGCCCATAAAGAACAGATTTCTGTCCCTGTATTAGAAGCGGTTTATGCAAATTTAAAAGTTTATGAGAGACAATTGATATAAGAAAAAAACAGCATCGGAACTTTCCGATGCTGTTATGCTGTGTGCTTTATTAACTTTGGATGCCGGTGCATGGAAACAAAAAGGATAATCCCACTAATGATTAAAAGCGCACTTGTGCTGATAAAGACAGCGGAAAATCCAAACGAACCGGAGATAAATCCCCCCAACATGGGTCCGAAAATATTCCCAAGAAATCGTAGACTCGTATTGTAGCCAAGCACCTCGCCTTGCATGGCAATCGGTGCTTCCTGGCGGATATAGGCAATCCGCACGGGGATTATCCCGCCAATCGTGACACCAAGAGTAAACCGAATGAGCACTAGCTGCCAAAAATTTGTGACCGCAGCACCCGGCAGATAAAAAATGCCCGCCAAGAAAAGTAGAATGACTAATATCTTTACATAGCCGACCTTATCAGCAATTTTCCCCCATCTCCGTGACATCATGAGGTTGCCTAGACCTGCCGCAGAAAAAGCAATTCCAGAATAAAAGGCGACATTTACTGGTCCGTGCAAATCGCTAACAAATAAGGACAAAATTGGTTGAATACTAAAGTGGGCAATTTGCACAAGTGCTGAAATAAGCAGCACGGTTAACAAAACTGGATTGCGAGTAATATGTTTCAATACTTCCTTGCTTGAATAATGGGTTTTGGCACCCGTTTTGGCTTCAAGCAGAAATTCTTTAGTGGCGATGACGAGCAGGGCAGAGATGAATATGGAAATGGAGGTCCACTTAAAGGTAGTGGAGTAGCCAAGGGAATCTGCCAAAATTCCGCCTAACATCGGCCCTAACAACGATCCAGTGATACTGCCGGTTTGCAATGTACCAAGAACACGTCCGGCAATCTGTTTCGGTGTTTGCGTTGAAATGAAAGCTTGTGACATTGGGATAAATCCCGAAAAGAATCCCATGAAAAATCGCAGTAAAAATAGTTGCCAAACAGAATGGACATAGCCCATTAGAAAAATCGATAACGCCATCCCTAAACCGCAAAAGATCAGAATCCTTTTCCTCCCATAACGGTCACCAATTCTCCCCCATATTGGTGAGAAAAGAAAGGCGGAAACAAATGTAATCGCAAACGTTAATCCTGACCAATGCTGGACATATTTTTCCGAAAAGTCTCCAAAAGATTCAATGTACAACGAAATGAACGGCATAACCATCGTCATACTTCCTGCAACAAAGAAGTTTGCAAACCACATAATCAGTAAGTTTCGTTTTGCGCTTTCCTGCTGATTCATCTTTTTAACACTCCTTTCTAAAATATATTTCGGAATGCTAAATATTATCATAACGAAATTTCAACCAATAATAAAGCAAAATCCTTTTCTTTAAGACGGTGTTTCATTAATCACGTGAATAGTGAGGGAGTTTTAAAAGCTAATGCAGCGGTTGATATTTCAGGGAAGGCTCCTGTCCGCCAATTAGAAGGGGTAAGTTAAAGTAAAAAACCGTCTGCGTGTTAAACGTAGACGGTTTAATTATGGACCCTAAACGTGCACTTCCTATTTCCATCCAGAATAGGCTACATTCTCGTATCTGATATAGCTTCTCTTACTTTTTCGAGTGAATGTTTAGCTTTTTCTTTATTGAGCACCATAATATTGACATACAATGCGTCGATGAGGCTTAACTGGGCGATCCTGGAAGAGAGTGCTTCAGAACGGTATTCTGTTTCTTCGGAACTTGTAAAGAGTGCAACATCCGAATACTGGCAAATAGGCGATTTTGGAAACCCTGTAATCCCAATCGTCTTTGCCCCATTTTTCTTTGCCATTTTTATTATATTTAGGGTATCTTTATTTGTCCCGGAATGGGAAATGACTACGGCTACATCTTGGGCGCATAGCTGAGAAGCTGACATGAGTTGAAAATGGGAGTCAATAAACGCAAATGCTTTAATTCCTGTCCGTACAAACTTATGAAATGCGTCTATTGCAACAGCATTTGATCCACCAGTTCCATAAAATTCGACCCGGTTCGCTTGCATCAGCAACGAAACAGCATTTTTTATGGAGGCTTCATCGAGAATGTGTAAGGTATTTTCTAATGTCCGGATATTTGATTGAAAAATCTTATCAGCGACCGTTTTTTCCGTATCGTTTTCACCAATTTCTTCATAGATCTGCTGAATGGGCTTCATAATCTCGGAGGCTAGCGCAATTTTCATAGCCTGATATCCCTTGAAGCCGATCCGCTTACAAAAGCGAAAAACGGTAGCATCGGCGACGTTCAAGTCCTCTGCTACTTCATTAATAGTATTGTGAATCATTCTTTCAGGATTCTCCAAAATATAGTCGGCAACTTTTTTTTCCTTTTCACTTAGCCGAGCATAATTGGATCGTATTTTTCCCAAACAGTTCTGCGCCATAATGATATCCTCTCACTTTAGTCTTATTACTAGTATAGCATGAATGGAGAATAAAAAAATATTTTTTCTTAATTATATTTGATTTGTGAAATATTTTTTCTTATAATAAGTGAATGAAGTAAAATATTTTTCAGGGGTGTTATAAATGAACATTGGTTTAATCGGGTTAGGAAAAATGGGCTATAATTTGGCCCTTAATTTAATGGATCATGATCATCATGTGTTAGCATTCGATGTAAATAAGGAAGCCGTTAAAAAAATTTGTGAGGAAGGCGTTGTAGGTACCGCGTCGATTACCGAACTTGTTGGAAAGCTTTCAAGTCCGAAAATCATCTGGATGATGGTTCCATCCGGTGTTATAACAGAACAAGTAACCGAAGAACTTAAGGGTTTGCTCGTTGCGGGTGATATAGTCATTGATGGAGGTAATTCCCATTATAAAGACTCTATTCGGAGAGGAAAGGAGCTTTCTGAAAAGGGAATACATTTCTTTGACGCGGGTACTAGCGGTGGAATGGCAGGTGCTAGAGAAGGAGCCTGTATGATGATCGGGGGAGATAAGTCCGTTTTCGATTATATCGAGCCAATTTTCCGCGATATTAGTGTCGATAATGGCTACTTATATGCCGGCCAAAGCGGCAGTGGCCACTTTTTAAAAATGGTTCATAATGGAGTAGAATACGGAATGATGCAGGCCATTGCCGAAGGATTTGAATTATTGGAGAAAAGTGACTTTGACTATGATTATGAAAAAGTGGCAAAAGTCTGGAATAATGGCTCCGTCATTCGCTCTTGGCTGATGGAATTGACGGAAAACGCCTTTTCGAAAGATCCGAAGCTCGAGTCAATTAAAGGGATTATGCATTCGTCCGGTGAAGGGAAATGGACAATTGAAACAGCGCTCGACCTGCAAACCGCGATGCCGGTAACAGCCCTTGCCTTAATGATGAGATATCGCTCACTTGAGGAAGATACTTTCACGGGAAAAGTAGTCGCTGCATTAAGAAATGAATTTGGCGGCCATTCCGTAGAAAATAAATAAACGCATGAAAGACAAGCATCCGGTCTTATGGTCGGATGTTTTTTTGAGTTAACACAATCCCCGAAAATGGTTGATGTACCTTATTCATCTTGAATGTGAGTACATTAATAATTGCTTCACGGGCTTGTTTTGATTTAAACTAAGTAACAAATGTAAAAACATGTGGAGAAAAATAGATGACAAAACAAGTTGAAACAACAACATCCGAAGTGATTGAGGTTTGCTTACTTGCGGGTAAAATTATGCTTCAAAGCGGCGGGGAAACATACCGTGTGGAAGATACGATGATGCGGATTGCGGCTGCCTTCGGTATTGAAAATACCCATAGCTATGTCACTCCAACAGGGATCATCTTTTCGGCAGAAAGTACAGGGCCAACCAGGACCAAGCTTATTCGAATTTCAGAACGTTCCACAGACCTGAAAAAGGTGGCTATGGTAAATAGTATCTCTAGGAGTATAAGTGGTGGCGAAGTTACTCTGAAAGAGGCATGGCAACAGTTAAAGGAAATTGATTCATTAGTTGTTACTTTTCCCTTAAAAATTCAAGTGGCCGCTGCCTCATTAGCAAGCGGCTGTTTCATGATTATGTTTAAGGGTGGCTGGAATGATTTTATTCCGGCAATGATTGCGGGTGGAGCGGGATTTTATAGCTTTGTCCATTTCCATCGCTTTGTCCCGATTAAGTTTTTCTCGGAATTTTTAGCATCCTTTGTCATTGGCTTAGTTTCCTTTTTATTTGTATGGACGGGGATCGGTCAGCAGTTGGATAAAATAATTATCGGTTCTGTTATGACCCTTGTACCGGGACTTTTGGTGACAAATGCGATCAGAGATTTAATGGCGGGGCATTTGGTTTCAGGTTTATCTAAGGGTGCGGAGGCATTTTTGACGGCCTTCGCTATTGGGACGGGAATTGCAGTCGTATTATCATTTTTATAAAGGCAGGGTGGATGTAAGGTGGCGATATTGGGCCAGTTACTAACAAGCTTTATTGCAACAGGTGCTTTCGGAATTATTTTTAATGCCCCGAAAGAAACATTGGTGAAATGTGGTTTAATCGGCATGGGCGGTTGGCTGGTTTATTTTCTTCTTGAAGGCTATTTAGACGATGCCATTTTAGCAACGCTGGCAGCTACCATCTTTATCGCGGTCATTAGTCAAGAATTAGCTAAGTTTTATAAAACACCCGTCATTATTTTTAGCGTTTCAGGAATCATTCCTTTAGTGCCAGGCGGGTTAGCCTATAATGCAATGCGAAGCTTTGTTGAAAATGATTATAATACTGCCATCGGTTTAGCGGCAAAAGTTTTTATGATTGCCGGTGCAATTGCTTTTGGACTAGTCTTTTCAGAGGTTATCAATCAAGTAATTCGAAAAATGAATCAAAATAAAGCAAGAACTAAAAATCCTTCTAGATAACGCTAGAAGGGTTTTTTAAATTAAAGTTAAGAAACGAAAGGTACGATACATTTGGAAATGTTTTTTCCTTTATCGTGTTCGTTCTATTTGTTATGGTTATATTATAGTATATATAAATCTATCGAATTGTCCTGGAAAAATTCAACAAGGAACGGTAAGCTAATTTATGAGAAAAATGTTATTTAGTATTATTTTAATAGTCATCCTATGGATTGGTGTAAAAATGATACAAACGGAAGAATTTAATTGGCAGGATGTCAATCAAATAAAGAATACCCTTCAATCAGAGTCAACAAAAGTGGTGTCAAAACTACAAGCCGCAAGTAATGGTTTCATTGAGGATGTAGCTGAACCTATTAGAAAAATGGAAAATGCACCGGAACCAGTTATTCCGGATCAACTAGTGCTGGATGTACCCCTTTTGAATCAAATGGATTCCCCAAAGCTATACAATGGCTGTGAGGTAACAAGCTTAGCGATGATTCTAAATTATCATGGGGTAACGGTAACAAAAAATGAGTTGGCGCAAAAAATTAACACAGTCCCCTTTACATATGGTAACGGGAAAAAGGGAAATCCTCATGCCGGATTTGTGGGGGATATGGCTAATGGCCCTGGACTTGGAGTTTACAATGAACCGGTATTAAAACTGGCAAAAAAATATGTTGGTGACAAAGCTGTTAATTTAACGAATCATTCCTTTGAAGAGATAGTAAAAAAAGTGGGGCAAGGACTGCCAGTGTGGATTATTACAACCACTAGCTTTGCACCGGTTTCAGTATTCCAAACATGGGATACACCGCAGGGGAAAATTGATATTACCTTTAGTGAGCATAGTGTAGCCATTACCGGATACGATGAAAACTATATTTATGTAAATGATCCATATGGGGAGAAGAACAAAAAGGTAAACCGTGAGAATTTTATTAAAGCCTGGGAGCAAATGGGGAAGCAAGCGATTGTTATTGAAAAATAAATTGGACGAAGGCAGAGGGATTTCCCTCTGCCTTCTTAGCTTTTTGATTCAGTAGAATCCATATCGTAACTTGTGAATGGTTGTGTCTATCCTTCATCCCATCGCAAGGTAAAAATTTACTTTATTGTAATTGTTCATAAAAACAAGTTTGCCGCGGTTATTCTTCCACCTGATGGTTTTATACCTAAACGACGTAAGCCCTACCTCTCTTACATCCTAACGGCTCCGAAGCCGATCCAGTGTGAATAAGTTTTTATTTTAAAACATAAGCAGAATGCCAGAAAAGAATTCCTACATTGCGTTATCTTATCTATTACAAGTTACTATAATGTGAAGCATAAATACCAATATTACAGGACTTTTTGCGTTTTGTCAATAGTTCACTACAACTTTTATAATCCCACTGGAATATCAGGTTAAGGAAGAAGAAGCTCCTGTAGACGGCAATAAAAAAATTTATGGATGGAAGAGGATCTGTTACTTACACCAGCAGACATGCTTGAACAAACTGAATCTTGGATTCCGACATATAACAATCCATTTTTTAAATAAAAATTAGTTAGAGACTTCCAACAATAGGAAATTCTTGTTTTGTAGATTAATAGCGAAATGCGTCGAAATTCGTAGTTTTTTTGTTTTTTATGTCACTTTTCACAAGAAAGATGGTAATATAGTAGTAGAGAATACAACTTTTATGATTTTTCAGAATATTTTTTTGCAAACCAGGCCAAGGGAGATTTTAACATGAAGGAAGGTACCACAAGTCCTAAATTAATCTATGAAGAAACAAAGGCTATTAAATTATTTTTAAGCTTATATTATATTTTGTTAATAGGATATGATGTCTTTTGGTATTACATTTTGCCTATTTATACAAAATTTGGGAGAGACAGATTTCCTAGTGATGGTTTAGGTATATGGCTATATATTTTTAATGGTTGTTTATTGCCTATTTCAATTTATTTTATAAAAAAGGGAA